>NZ_JBNWEO010000013.1:0-687533 GCF_050496765.1 Neobacillus sp. SM06 | reverse complement strand
ACAAAAGCGTTCAATGAATCTAAAAGTTTCATTGATTGGCTATATAAAAAACGTGGAAGGAAAGTGGGGTGAAAGAAGGTGACAAATTTTAAATCTTATTTACGGGAAGCACATGATCGCTTGAAGGATGAACTGATCCACAAACTCTTAGAAGCAGGGTGGACAAAAATGACTGATGGCCGGCAGCTTTATGAACTGACATTAAGTGAATTAGTGGAGGAATATAAAGACACTAAAAGGTATAGAAGAATCTTTTGATTTTGTTAGAGGGGAAATAGCCATCTGATAGCAAGTGATAGCTTTTAGCCGATGATGCGTATTGGAACCATATTGCGACATAAGGAGGATTGAAATTAATTGTGAAGAGATTGACAAAAAAATATATTGGAGCGTTTGTGTATGACTTGAAAGATTATACACACAAGACAAATGAATTTAATAATTATGATGCTTTCTTTGAATATCATATGGCGGTCAAAAGGCTTGGAGAATTAGAAGATGCAATGGAACCAAAGCATATTGAAGAATGGAGCGAGGATTACGGTGACTGTTTGTGGTGGAGGTTCCCTATCGTAGAACCACCATATTGCGGAACACCTTTGGATAGTGATTTTCCTGATTATGTTACTCATTTTACAAGACTTATAATGCCTTTAAATATTAACGAGTAATGTCGCATTACGAACCTTTAACGCATTAGAAGAAAAAGACGATAATAAGGAGTTAAGAAAAATGAATGATAAATTACAAGAAATAAAAAATGAAATTCAAACTATCCTTGATTCTCCGCTTACTGATTGGGTTGAACTACACGATGCTATTCAAGATGTAGTTAATAAATTTTAGTCGCATTACGAACCACATTACGAATCAAATTAACAACGATTCGATTAGGGAGGAAAATACCGCATGTCCATATCTAAAATTCGAACAATTCTATATACATCAGCCAAGATTTTGGGAGATATAAACGCAATTAGACGTGGCCGGATCATGCAGCGCTTAAAAAATAGATTAATAGGCAAGTTAACTGGAAGGTTATTTAAATAGAAGGGGGAAGGAAAGTGGGTTATTTAAGCCAGGTGAGGGCAGGGGGAAAGCAATATATTTACCTTACAGAATATTGCGGTAACCAAGCTTTTAGTACAAAAACTGAAAAACATATTTTTTCATTCGGCAGTAGTGACGTTGCTTTAGTAAAAATGAAAAGATGGGATCGAAAATTTGATAAAGAATTTCCTAACCAATTAAAAGAAGCTGGGTATTCGCAAGTTGATTTAAAAGAATGGATCAAGACGCTTGAAACAGGTATTACAAAAAATGGTCGAAAATTTACATATGAGAAGAAAAAACGTGCTGTTTATTAATATAAATATATATTAAAAATTGCACGAGCAATCATACTTGAATTTGCCATTATAGTACTATTTCTATCTGAAAATAAAAAACGAACTTTTTGAAACAAGGAGAGATTTCTTCTTGTTTTTTTCATTTTATCCCAAAATTTTTTTTGGGATATTAGCCCATTTTATTATCTTGTATATTCGAATCAAGGGGTGATTGTTATGAATGGACAGACGACAACCAATACTACTGCCGCAAGTGATGTAAGAACCATGACTACTTTTGAAACCGGCAAAGGTCAAATCAATGTCATTCATGAAATTACACTCGGGGATATCCTTCTATCAACCGTCTTAATGGCAATGCTCATTTTCATGGTACTTGATCGGCTGATAAGGAGGTAAAACCAAATGTATGAAGTGGTGTTACAAACGCCAAAAGAAGTATTTCTAACTTATATTGTCATTCTGGCAAGCTGTGCTCTCACGTATCCCATAATCAGAGTGGTCTTTTCTGCAATAGGGAGGGGGCTTTCAAAATGGAAATAGGCGGATTAGTTGTTTTTGTCTATGAGGCTTTTTTAGGTAATCCAGATGTAATGACAATATTGTTAGGGTGGGCTGTGATTGTCACGATCACGTTCGTTACAATCAGGATTTACGAAGATCTTAGTTAGAAAGGAGTGGAAGCTTTGTGAGTGGACTTTCAAATGTTTTTGATTGGGATTTCTTTTGGGGTACATTCGGCTTCATCTTAAAAACAGTTTCTCCTTTCATCATGTTAATTGTCGCGATCATCGCTGTGGGGTTACTTCTTTATTTTGTAATTGCTGCTATTCGGCAGAGGACGTGATTAAATGCCACCTTATCAATCTTTTCTAAGTGGAAGTAATTTAGTTGCATTTTGGGATAACGTCAAATGGTTTTTATTCCTTGTCGCTCCAATCATCATGATTTTCTTTGCAACGGATGCTGTTGGCCATGTATTCCGCATCATTCGAAAAGCATTTGGCAAAGTGGACGAAAAGGAAAAAGATGATGAGGACGTTTACTACTATTAGGTATCACCTAGCTTTTAGCTAGATAATAAAAAATAAAATGATTAGGGAGAGATTTAATATGTTGACATTAGGAGCTGTAGTCGATTTTACGGGAGTAACACTACCATTCAGCGCTTCGGATCTATTATCTTCTGCCATGGGCTTTTTAGGTGTTGTTGGTCCGTTCGTTCTTCTTGGACTTGCAATTGTTTTTGTTCCGAAAATTATCAGCGTTATTCGGAGTGCGGCAGCTACAAAAGGGAAGCACTAAAAATATTAATTACAAATTATTGGAGGTATGATACATGTCAATTGATTTTTCAACGGTTTCGCTGCCATTCAATGCAGCTGATTTGTTATCTTCGGCCATGGGATTTTTAGGGGTTGTTGGTCCGTTTGTTCTTCTCGGTCTTGCGATTGTTTTCGTTCCGAAAATTATCAGCGTGATTCGAAGTGCGGCGGCCACAAAAGGTGGACATTAAAATTTTGTGAAAAGGGGGAGTAATCCCTCTTTTTGTTAGAAATAAACGTGAGGTATTTTAAATGTTAAAAAAAATGAACGTCCTCATTGTTTTAAGTATTTTATTGATGGCATTGCCAATTCAGGCTTTTGCCACGTCCGTGATGGCCGGTGATTATTATCCGCCAAGTGATTCTGATTATTATCAAAAGAAAATATCCTGGAAGCTTTACTTTGATTATGACACGGTAAAAGTAAAAATTCGCCAATATGACTTGCAGCAAGCTCTTTTGTCCGAAAATGAAATGAGTGTTACACCCAATTCCTATTTGTGGTTTGATATGACTTGCCAGGGAACAACGACATTTGAATTTTTTGATACAAATGGCACATCGTTAGGTTTTGCTACAAGAGGAGAAGACAGTGCGAACTTGCTTCAATCTACTTGTTCTCCGCCCACTTTATCTGACTACAACGAAACGTCGAATCAATATGCAAGTGACACATTTGGCGGCACGAAAACTCCCCTTTCAGATCCGCCCACTGCAGACGGATCCGGAGGAAGTGGGACAGGTGGAACGAGTCCGGGAACAGGAACGGATCCAATCAATTGCCCTGGATGGAGTGAATATATGAGTGGTCTAAACGATATTAAAAACGCTATTCCTCCGGCACCGAATTGGGAGGAAGTTGCCGGAACGTTTAGGGATGCAATTGTACCAAAAGCGATTAATGATCTTGGAAATCTTTTGGGTAGTGCTCCTGATGAGCCTGCTACTCCTCCACAACCGCCTGGAACCGATGATCGAGGAATTAATAATGAAATACCGCAAATGAATGACGTACCAGGGTTAGGTGATTCTGGTTTTGATGCAGGAAAAATTAAAAATGAAGCTCCTCAAATTCCGGAAAGACAAGATCCTACCGGAGGGTTTGATTTAGTGAAGGATCCGGTTGCGTCTTTGCCGGAATTGCCAGGTGATTCCCTCCCTAAGCCAGGCTCCACAGATCCAGGGGAGTGGGGAAAAAATAAACCGGCAGAGCCGGATAATCCGTTGCCAGCGGCACCGAAAGATCCTGGAACTCCAGATACAACAGGGGCACCAAAGCCGGCAGAATCTAGTGATACACCGCCGGCACCGGGGGATAGCACGGGCAGCGTTCCAACTCCTTCTGACACAGGGGGAACCCCACCAATGCCTGCTGACAATGGAGACACAGCTCCAAGCCCAGGAGATACCGGAGGAACAGCGCCAACACCAGGAGGCGATGTATTTCCTGGCATGAAAGACTATAAACCAAGTCCGGATAGCGCGGACGGTAGTGGTGGTGTGATAAACCCGTGAGAAAGATAATAAATGATTCTAAAAGAATAATTCAAATTTATCTTTTTATAACTATAATATTTTTACCAATAGTAGGTTTAAAAGTACAGGCATCCACAGGTGGTTTACTAGATGGAGTTGCTTTTGATCATTGGGCAAATACGACGGGAACTTTTTATCAAAAATTCACCAAGGTGTCTGACAATGACGACACTACGTATGATACTTTAGGACCTAATGGTAGAGATGATACTTTTGGATATGTTTTTCCTTCACCAGTAACCATTGGTTCGTATAGATATTTAGGTGATCAAAGCTCTTGGATTAAAATGATAATTTATAAATCAGACGGTTCTACTGTTAGTGTTGATGTTGACCAATCAGGTGTTATTACTAATATTCCGGCTGTTAGTAATGTAGTTTCTATTCGCTTTTTTAATATGCAAGCTAAAATTACAAAAGTCTATGATGCTAATGCCTATGCTTCAAATTATAAATCGTATGATGAAGCCACAAATTTAAGCGCAACGATGACATATCATTCGGCTGACTTAGCTTGGTCTATTCCGGACAATCCGAATCTAATTGGTTTCAAAATTTATCGGGATGATAAGCTGATTAAAACTCTAGACACGATTGAAAATTACTATCTTGATGACGGCCTAAGCGATTTAACCAGTTATAAATACAAAGTGACTGCTTTGTATGATGATGGGACGGAAACGGCAGGGATTGAAAATACATTTACAACCTTAGAGGATCCGGTTGTCAAAAAAGTATTAGATGCTAAGGCTGAAGCAGTTTCTTATAAACAAATTAATCTTTCTTGGACACTTCCAAGGCAAAATGATTTTCATCACGTTAATATTTATCGATCCGATAAGCCAAAAGCAAAAGGTTTTTTCTCTTCTCTTTTGGCCGGAACAATTGTTAAGGCAGCAACGGAACCAACGAAAATATTTGAAACAAATGGAACTTATTTTAATGATTTAACCGTAAAGCCTGATACATCTTATGAATACACTCTAACTACTCAGACAGTGGACGGGCGGGTTAGTGATGGAACAATGGTTTCGGCAGATACTCCGGCAGAACCAACCCCGGTATTAAAAACGGACGGAAATTATACGTTAGATTCTTCCGGCAATTATGTATTTAAATGGACAGAACCGACAACAGGAACTGTAAAAGTCTTAGTTGATGGAGTGGAATATAAATCAGTTAATGCTTCTTTAGGGAAAGTAGTTATTCCTAAATCGGATATGAAAACAAATATTTGGGGGGAGCCAAACGTATCAATGATTCCTGTCGGGGAATTTGGAACCGAAGGAAAAGAAGTTACCATGGGGAGCACCCTTTTTAAGAGCTTGAAGCTCCCATTTCAATCTAATGATTTAGTAACGACAATTTTTGGAGTACTAGGGTTAGTCGCCCCGATTATTCTGCTAACCTTAGCAATTTATTACTTTAAGCCTATCAAGAGAGTCATAGTCAACGCAGCATCAAAAGCAAAAGAAAGGAGCTTAAAGAATGAATAGTGAAATGGTACAAGCTGTTTTAGACATTATTTTTTCTAAATTCATGCTCTACTTAGCTCCAATGGTCTTTATGCTAATGGCCGTACTATTTTCGGATCGGGTAATTGAGATTGTCTATAAAGCGATCACTGAAAAAAGAAGGTGGTAGCTTGTGGGCATTATCGGCAGTGCTTTCGGAAAGCTTTTTAACGTTATATGGAGCGGTATCAAATGGTTAGGTCAATTCATCAAAAATTTATTTCAAGGGTTAATTGATCTTCTAGTTGGATTTTTTAAAGTCATTTATGCATTAATTGATGGTCTGCTATATTTGCTCTATAAAATTGGGATGCTGGCAGTAAAGTTATTCGAACTTTTATTTGAAACAGCTAAATTATTGTGGTCTTTAGTCGTCGGTTTTGCAAGAACATTAGCCAGTTTGTCGTATTCTCCGCGTGGATCATCGGGAACTGGCTATAGTGAAATGCTTGGAAAATTATTTGCGAATTTATCGTTTTTACAAATTGATGTAGTGGCCTATATTTTGCTTTTCGGATTATGGATTTTTACAGCAGTGGCTGCCATGAAATTATTATCCTCCATTCGAGTGGGAGGGGATTAAAGATGGATTTAAAACAACAAATACATGCTTTTTTGGATAAGATATTTGGTCCGCCTATTTCCTTTTTGGATATGGGTATTGAAAAATTACAAAACGTGAACTTAGTGACAGCGCAAGGGTTGGACGTTGGGAAATATTTATCCGTATTTGGAGATATGCCGGCAGCATGGCAGCTGGTTATCTCCTCAATATTAATCTCAAGTGTGCTGTTAGGATCACTATTAATCTTTCGTTCAATCGTTCGACTTTATTATTCTTTGAAGGAAGGCATCAAGTGGTGGTAGTCACTGGGTTAATCGTCTTAGTCATATTATTATTTTGCCCAAAAGAAGCATACCAATATGCGAAAAAATCGATATTTAGGAGGAAAAATAAATGGGTGCAGCCTTTCTTTATATGTATTTTGTTGGAGCAGGAACGGCAGCAGGTGTTGCTACTATTGGCTTAATTACTTGGAAAATTGTCCAACGGTCGAATAAAAAGGTGAATAAAAAGAAAGGGAGTATCGTCTAATGTTTTTCAAAAAGAAAAAAGATGATGAGTTTTTTCCAGACACAAATGATATTTTAGTTGTTTTTGATGATGAAAACAAAACATCGGATATTCAGCGCATAAGTGAAATTCGTGAAGGTACTATTTATGTTACTGGAAAGTACGCAATTCCACTAGATGATTGTGAAGTCACAACGGGGGCAGAAGGAAGAAACTTCTTCTATCGTGCACCTTCTCAATCGATTTTTGAGACACAAAGACTCGCTGTTCTTGAACAGAGTTTAGTTCTAAATCAAATAACAGCCTATCGCCCTCCTATTCTTCCAACGTCAATGGATTGGACAAAAGGATTATTGTTTGCATTAGTATTTATCGCTTTTATTATTCTTTTATTTAAATAATAGTACTTGAGAATCGCAATTAAACAAAATTAGATTTGTCTTTATGAGGAGTTGTCCATTAAATGCAAAATAGCACGCCTACTAATGCTGAAAAATTGCAGTCTGTCATATCTGATGATCTTTTTCCTCAAGTGAATCATATTTCTGATGTTAAACAAGTACTTGAAGAAATGAAAGGGAATGCCCAGGACATTCGTGAGCCGCAAATGAAGGCGATTATCCTGCTGCAACGGATGGGTGAAAACACTTATTTACACGGTGACAAAAATCCTTATAAACCCTTAATTGATTTTGTCATGAAAGGCAAAGAGCTTGTAGCGGATCCGGAGTATTACATAAAAACGATTGAGGCATTGATACCGAAACCGCCTAAGCCAATCGTTATGGCAGAAAAAGCAGAAAGGAGCCGCAAGTAATGGCACATCATTTTTTTATCCAGGGACCTTTAGGAGCAGGCAAAACATTTATTATGTCTTTACTTGCACATCATTGGAAAGACCGGGTTTTAAAACAAGGCGGCAATGTCCAATTATTCTCTAACTACGGACTGAAAGATAGCAGGCCAATGACTCATTATACGGATTGGTATGAAGTTGCTGCAGCACAGGGATCCATTTGCTGCTGGGATGAGGCGCAAATGTCCTTTTCAAACCGGAAATGGAGTAAATACGGTGCAACACTAGCGACAGAGGTAATGATGTATACAAGGAAAATGCAAAGCGTTCAAATGTATTGCAGCCCGTCTATAAACAACGTTGACAGCCGGATAAGGCAAATAGTTGAGGTATTAATTAACGTTCGAAAAATAGGCGATAAAGGGTTCTCATTGCATTTTACGGATTGGCAGACAGGGGAATTCATGCACAAGCAATTTATTCCGATGTACAAAGCAAAGCAGGTTTTTAAGTTGAATTTATATGACACTTTCAACATGGTTCAAGGATTTCCGCTGCCGAGTACGGAAAAGCAGGGAGAACAGTTTTTCGAAAAGCTAGAGCAGATTCACAATGAAGCAAGGGAGAAAGTTACAGTATGATTGAAAAATTCAGCCTGGTGCCGAAAGAGTACAGAAAAAAGGATCCGCGCTCTTTGCTGTTTCTTTATCCAAACTCAATCAATATTGTAGCATATGCTAAAAGCATGCAGAAATTTGCCTTTTATCAGGCGTTAGAAGTTGCTGAAGATTTGGCTAAGCGACAAGGCTATATCTTGCTGCCATGGAGCTGCATCCATTGGCAGCGCGCAAAAAATTTTGGTTCAGATCGAAAAGTTAAGATTGGCCGTAAATCATTTTTCTTGATGAAGCCTAATGAGTTAACAAAAAGTGAATCAATGAAGCTTGAAAAATATTTAGACGAATTGCATGAAAAAGAAGTTTGTTAAGGAGGGATTCGCTTGGAACTAAGTCTAGAACGTTCAGAAATAGCCATTTTAGTGCTTCATATGAATATTATGCGTAAACCAATTAAAAAAGGATTTAAATCCAATTATGGGCTTAAAGAAGGGCGCAGGCTAATAAAAGAATACGATTCCTTGAAATTACAGTTAGAGGATAAGATCAATCAAGAAGAAGAAACACAAATTTTCATCTGGAACGAAAATGAAATAAATATGTTGCGCTCTTTTCTGAATTGGTATGTTTTAGAGATCAGCTCGTCTGCAGAAACCCAAGGGGCAAATATCGAAAACGATGAACAGTTTAAAATCCTTACGGGCATTCATAATAAAGTGAATAGAACCGTTGAAATGGCTGAATTTATAAAGTGAAAAGAGAAAATATTTTAAGCGTTTTAGCCTATTCTGCCGCAGTTATGGCAGGATCGAATTATTTATATTTATTATTGATTTTATTTGCATTTTTATTTAGGAATTCGTGGATCCCAATTATAAAAAATATTTCATTCAAAAATGTACTTAAATGGGGCGGTATTGGCGGGATCATAGCAATTTTAATTCAGATATTTTGGGTACAACTCCAAAAATTATTAGGAATTTTTATCGAATCAACCCGAACAAGTGATTTAATTGATATTTCAAACAATAGCTTTAAAATGACATTTTTAATTGTTATGATAGCCCCCATTCTAGAAGAATTCATTTTTAGAAAAATAATCTTTGAATTTCTTAATAGAAAAATGAATATTACTTCAGCAGCGGTAATTTCGTCCTTGGTGTTTTCTCTATATCATTTCGACTTTGCGAATACAATATCTTATTTTCTAATGGGTATGACGTTTTCAACAATTTACATTTTGTCTAAAAACCTTTTCAATTCAATGGTTGCTCATATGGTAATGAATGCGATTGTTCTTATTCTCATGTAAAGGAAGATGTAAAAATGTACAATAAGCAAGCTTTAGCTTTAGGAAGATTATACGATGACACGCTTGCATTAAAGGAATATAACAAAAAAATATTAGAACTAATTCGTTCTGAATACTACAAAAAACATATCGATTTTTATGGATATGAACGGTTTATCAATTTGCTGCAAGTGATGAATTTGCACCTAGATGAAATGAAAATTAAAATGGACAGCATAGTGGAAGCTAACACCTTTCCGGGCATGAGAATTGATGTCAAAGCCTAAGAGGTTTATCAAAAACGTTCGTTTTGACAAATAAATAGGGTTATAAAAATCGGCAACGAAAAGTGTCGATTTCTTTTTACAAAAACATTCTCTAAATCAAATTCGCATTAATGAATTGAAAAACATTTTTGATAAGAAATAGGAGGATTATATGAAAAAAATAGACTTGCTTGATGAAGAAATAGAAATACTTATTGATGCTCTAAGGACACAGGCTAGAAGGGGACATTTACCAGAATCATTTCAAACTAAAGCATCTAAACTTTTACTTTCTTTATGCGCCTTATTAAATCAAAAGGGGAAATAAAGCAATGATTTTTGGATATGCTCGCGTAAGTACACAAGATCAGAACTTAGAGTTACAGCTCGATGCTTTAAATAAGTTTGGTTGTGATCGCATCTTTCAAGAGAAAATGACAGGTACAAAAAAAGAACGTCCTCAATTGGAGGAAATGATGAAATTACTAAGAAAAGGGGATAAAATAGTAATATATAAACTTGATCGGATTGGAAGAAGTACAAAACATTTAATTGAATTAAGTGATGCGTTTGAAAAAATGGGTGTTGAGCTTGTTTCAATTGTAGATCAACTTGATACTTCTACAGCAATGGGGAGATTTTTCTTTCGGTTTATGGCAAGCCTTTCGGAATTGGAACGGGATATAATAAGTGAACGTACAAAAGCCGGTCTTGAAAGTGCAAGAGCTAGGGGACGAAATGGAGGGCGGCCAAAGGTATCTGAAAAAAAATTAAAACTTGCCTTGAAAATGTATGGTTCTAAAATATATTCCATTCGTGAGATTGTTGAAGCAACCGGTATTTCTCAAGCCACTTTGTACAGAAATATACATTAAAATCAAATGTGTATATGAATAAGAATTAAATCAGTACAACCGCCACTCAACCTTAATGACCGCCTATAAAAATATCAAAGACGAACGCTTTATGTATTACATTCTAAAACAGAAAGCCGATGTCTTCCAGGCAATGAAACACTTTTTCCACAAGGAAGAGAGCAGCAAACAATATGCATGAAGAAAACCCGGCAGGTGCGAAACCTGCCGAGGTTTATTGTGTAAAGCGGATAAGGTATGTTTGCTACCGGGGCTGCAATAAATTTTGGACATTTGTGGCTTGTAAACACAACAATAGTTATTTAATTTTCTACTCTTTTTGACAGTTCATAATATTTACGTTCAAGCTCAGTTATCTTATCCTGCATGAAGTCTATCATCAATTCTTTCTCTTTATTTCGGTTTTCAATATGAAGTTTCATTTCTCTAAATCCGTGCAATGTTTGATTTTCTAAACCGTCAATCCTTTTGTGCAGTGTATTGAATTCCTCTTTTATTTCTTTCTTCATTTCTAAAAGCAATTCATAAATTTTATTGTCCATTCTGCTCACCTGCCCAAAATAATTATAAAGTGCTTTAATGTCTTTTACCACTTTTTATTGCCTCATTCTAAAATTAAAATAGGTTATTCGAATAAGGGAAATATCTGTTTTATCTTGTTTTGTTTAATAAATGGAGCAGCTGACCTATGCATTGAAGACTTAACCATTTGATCATTTCACAACTTCCACACAACTTCTTTATAACTTCTACAAAACTTTTCGGTAAGATGGAGATAACTTAATTGAAGAGCAAGTTGACGCTCTTTTCTTAAAGCTTCCCATAATTTGGTTGGTGCACATATGCATCAATCTTTTTTTATTTGCAAATTATCCCAATGCTCTCCTTTTCATCGCATTTTTAAAAAAAGTCAAGGTAAATTACACAAAAAAAATATTTTTTAAACTAGAATTCACCATATTGACATTATTAATTAAAAAAATTACACTTGACATTGTGGTGTTCAAATTTTGTTCACAAGTTTGGATGCTACTTGGTAAGTGGAAAATGGATTGGTAAAAAGTATTGAAGATGCTAGCTATTCATCCATCACAAACGACTATGTAAAAACGGTTACATAGCGGATTGTGGTGGATTTTTTATTTTTTACTGGAAGAAGGGTAAATAGAGATGAGTACGATTTCGGTATCAATCAATGGGGAAACGAAAGCAGTTGAAGATGGGGAACGGATTTTAGATTATTTAACGGCACAGGGAATCGAGCACCCGCATATCTGTTATTCCGAAATAACAGGTCCCATCCAGACATGTGACACATGCATGGTGGAAATCAATGGAGAATTGATGCGGGCCTGTTCAACTACCTTTGAGAACGGAATGAAAATCAGAACGAATTCAGAGCTGGCCAAATCCGCTCAAAGGGAAGCAATGGACAGGATTTTAGAAAACCATATGCTCTACTGTACGGTTTGTGACAATAACAATGGCAATTGTCGCGTGCACAACACTGCAGAACTTTTGGAAATGGAGCATCAAACCCGGCCATTCCGTCCAAAAGGCTATGATGTAGATCTGTCGCATCCATTCTACCGCTATGACCCTGATCAGTGTATCCTTTGCGGCCGATGTGTTGAAGTTTGTCAGGATGTCCAAGTCAATGAAACGTTGACAATTGATTGGGAAAGAGAAATGCCGCGCGTTCTTTGGGACGGTGGGAAATCGATTAATGAGTCTTCCTGTGTGTCATGCGGCCAGTGTGCAACCGTCTGTCCATGTAATGCATTGATGGAAAAATCAATGTTAGGCGAAGCTGGATTCATGTCTGGCATAAAAGAAGACTTGTTAACACCAATGATTGATCTTGTAAAGGCTGTTGAACCAAGCTACAGCGGGATTTTTGCCGTATCAGAAGTAGAAGCGGCGATGCGTGAAACAAGAACAAAGAAAACGAAAACGGTCTGCACGTTCTGCGGGGTAGGATGCTCCTTTGAAGTTTGGACAAAAGGCCGGAAAATTTTAAAAATCGAGCCTGTCGAGCAGGCACCGGTAAACAGTATTTCAACTTGCGTGAAAGGAAAATTCGGCTGGGATTTTGTCAACTCAGAAGAGCGAGTAACTACACCGCTTATCCGAAAAGGCGATGAGTTTGTACCAGCCAGCTGGGATGAAGCGTTAACACTGATTTCTGAAAAAATGGGCAGCATTCGTGCGGCGCATGGCGGCGATGCAATCGGGTTTGTCTCTTCATCCAAAATTACCAATGAAGAAAATTATTTAATGCAAAAACTGGCACGCCAAGTGTTTGGAACAAACAATGTTGATAATTGCTCAAGATATTGCCAGTCGCCAGCATCTGACGGCTTGCTCGCTACCGTTGGCTTCGGCGGTGATACGGGCACCATTCAAGACATTTCCAAAGCCGGTCTTGTTATCATCGTAGGCGCGAACCCGACAGAAGGCCATCCAGTGTTAGCAACAAGAGTCAAACGGGCACATAAATTAAATGGACAAAAATTAATTGTTTCTGACTTACGCAAACATGAAATGGCGGAACGCGCCGATCTTTACATTCATCCGAACCAAGGAACAGACTTTGTCTGGCTCAGCGCTGTTGCCAAGTATATCATTGACCAAGGCTGGCAGGATGAAAATTTTATTCGTGAAAATGTGAAACAATATGAAGACTATAAAGAACTGCTGCAATCGTACACATTGGAGTATGCCGAAAAGGTGACGGGCATTCCGCAAGAAACCTTAAAAGAAGTAGCTAAAACAATTCATGAAGCAGATGGAACCTGCATTCTTTGGGGAATGGGCGTAACGCAAAATATTGCCGGAAGCTATACCTCTGCTGCGATTTCAAACCTGTTATTGCTGACTGGTAACTATATGCGTCCGGGTGCAGGAGCTTATCCACTGCGCGGACACAACAATGTCCAAGGCGCATGTGATATGGGAACTCTTCCTGGCTGGCTTCCTGGTAACCAGCATATTACCGATGAAGCCGCACGCCATCGCTTTGAACAAACGTACGGTGTGGAAATTTCAAACAAACCGGGAAAAACAAACATCGAAATGCTCGAAGCCGTCGAAACTGGCGATCTTAAAGCTATGTATTTAGTCGGTGAAGAAATGGCTTGGATTGACTCCAATTCCAACCATGTACATGAAACATTGTCAAAACTTGACTTCTTTGTGGTACAAGATGTTTTCTTTACGAAAACGGCACAGTTTGCCGATGTGATTTTACCAGCTGCACCGTCGCTTGAAAAAGATGGTACCTTTACGAACACCGAACGTCGTGTCCAAAGATTGTATCAAGTATTCGAGCCATTGGAAGAGTCAAAACCGGATTGGTGGATCATTCAGCAAGTGGCAAACTATATGGGATTTGATTGGAACTTTAGCCATCCTGGCGAAATTTTTGCTGAAATGGCAAGCCTATCGCCGATTTTCTCTCAAGCCAATTATGACATGCTTGAAGGCTGGAACAGCTTCTTCTGGGGAAGCAATACAGGCGAAAGTACACCGCTTCTCTTTATGGAGGGCTTTAACTTCCCCGATAAAAAAGCGAAGTTTTCGCTGATGGAATACATTCCACCAGTGCAATATGCCGAAGAATTTGATTTGATTCTGAACAATGGGCGGCTTTTGGAACATTTCCATGAAGGCAATTTAACGAACAAATCAAAAGGACTTTTATATAAATTGCCAGAGGTATTCGTTGAGGTTTCACCGGAGCTTGCAACAGCCCGGGGAATTAAGGAAGGTGCATTGGTTCGCTTAGTCTCTCCATATGGTGCCATCAAACTGCGGGCAACGGTGACGGATAGGGTACAGGGAAATGAATTATATGTTCCGATGCACTCCGTTAGCCATGAAGATGCCGTTAACTTGCTGACAGGAAGTGCGGGTGACGTGCATACCCACACACCTGCCTATAAGCAGACCCGGGTTCGGATGGAATTATTGAAAAATGGCGGAGGCTCGCCGATTCCGGTCTTTAACCCGCGCAATGCGAAGCGTAACCCGCAAATGGGAGTTGAAGTTTTCCGTAAATGGCAGCGTGATGATTATGAGCCAATTGCATCGGTGAATGAATACGTCAAACCAGGGGTATAAGAGGGGAGAATCGACATGGCGAAGCCTATTACAGTAGTTGCGAAAAACGAAACGAAATCGGAATCCATTGAACAATTAACAGAACATGCGAAAAAAAATTCAGATGGCTTAAAACAAGCAATTGATTTGGTGCAAGAGCTTCACGAAATCGGAATTTTGGAAGCTGTTGTCTCCCTTGTGCAAGCAAAAGAGAAAGTGGCAAAAATTGCGGTCGGACAATTAAACCGGCCGCCCGTTACAAATATTATGAACAATGCGATGGCTGCTGTCGAAGCGTTAACAGAAGTCGATCCCGCTTTGACAAAAAAATTAATCGGCGGCGTTTCGAATGGAATACTAAAAGCAGAAGAAGGTTTGAAAAAAGGTGAGAAGGCCGGCGTAATGGATCTTCTGAAAGCCTTGAAGGATCCGGATATTAACCGGACAGTATTATTCGGCCTGAACCTGCTGAAAGGAATTGGCGAAGGGCTAAAAGAGTAATTCCAAGGATTGTTTTTTTGAGAAAGGGGAAAATAAAGGATATATGAGCAAAATAGAACATCAGTTCAATGAGCTCGTCCGCAAGGTTCGGAAAGATTTATTTGGAAAAGGACCCGATTCCATTAAAACCATCTTTGCCGAGAATATGGCGATTACGAATCTTAAAGGAAATTTAACACCTGTTGAGCAATTTATTATCCAAAGTCCGGAAGGCTATGACCAAGTTCACCGGGCACGCACGAAAATGATTCAGGATTTTTATAAACAGCATCAGCCGGATGAAATGGAAGAATTGGTTCAAGCAAAATTACTAAATCTATTCTCAGATATCAATATTGAGGAGGATATCGCGATTTCGGTGTTCGTTTTTGATAAGCCGATTGAGAGGTGAGAGACATGTTGCTGCAAAATGAAACCCATTTTACAATTGTTCGTTTTCAGGATGGGAAGTTGTCGCAAACCGATGATACGATCGTGACCGAGTTTCCAATAACAATCAAACTGAATCAAGAAGAGTTTGCCACCCTTGTTTGCACACCTGAGCACTTGGAAGAAATGGTGATCGGCTTTTTAGCTTCAGAAAATGTGATTAAAAGTATGGATGATATTGAAGATCTTTGGATTGAAGAAGGTCGGGGCTTTGCCCATGTGACGGTAAAACAAAAGCCGCAGTTATACGAGAAATTCCGTTCAAAACGTTATATTACTTCCTGTTGCGGAATGTCCCGGCAAAGTTTTTATTTTGTCAATGATGCATTAACCGTAAAAAAACTGCACAATGTCGAACTGTCATTGTCTCCAAGCGAATGCATTACTCTTATGACATCTATGCAGCAGGAAGCAGCAACTTTTAAGCGAACAGGCGGTGTGCACAATGCGGCCTTATGCGACAAGGACGGAATGATCTTGATGCGGATGGATATCGGCCGGCACAATGCTTTGGACAAATTATATGGATATTGCATTCAAAACGCCATTCCAACAAGCGATAAAGTACTGGTGTTCAGCGGCAGAATTTCCAGTGAAATTTTAATCAAAGCATCGAAAATGGGCTGTCCGGTTGTGTTATCAAAGGCAGCTCCAACTGAATTAGCACTGGAGATGGCCAACAATTTAGGAATCACCACTGTCGGCTTCATTCGCAATCAAAGCTTCAATATCTATACCCATGACTGGAGAATTACAAAGGAAGAAACAGAAATGGGATCCTAAAAACGAAACCCAGCAGGAATGAAACATTCTTGGTGGGTTTTTTTACACCCTTCCAAGGAAAAAATAGTAAACGCATGCCTATACGCATTGATTTCAAATGAATAGGATAAATCGAATTACATTTTGGGGAGGTGTGAAGATGTCCACTAAAAAGGGAAAAACGATCTATGTCGATCATTTAACGATCCATGCAAAAAATATTGAAATTGTTGATCCAGATAACGTTGTCATAAACCGGAAACATCAGACTGATACCCATGAAGAAGAGCATTTTCCAAGGAGAGACCCTTGGGGATTTTTTTGGGGCCGGCAAATGAGAGAAGACGAAAACAAGTTAAATGAAGAAAATAGCCAAGAAAGTTCATCTGAACGCGAATAACCGGTTAATTTTTTTGAAAAATAGCAATCCGCTTTGATGCCGGATTGCTATTTTTATTTTTTGCTAATTTATATGGATAAATTCTGAACGGACAATGGACAGGACGACCTAGTCAGGCGAGTGCCACAGGATGTGGCAGGTATACGAGCGTGGTAAATTCAACTACGCCTCTGTCTTCGTCCAAAGGACTCGCCAGTCAGCGAGTTTTCATTTATAATATCAGAATTTATATGTTGACCCTTTTTAACGATTGCCGGAAAAGTAAGACATGAAGTCTACTATTCTGAAACGAATCTTTTTGACCAAAATCATGACTCTGTGACATGAAAAGTAAACATGCAAGGAATTTATTCCATAACGGCCAAACTAAAAAGGACCGGGCGGTTTTTGCCCGGTTTTTCTTACCTAAGTTAATTTATTCACAAAATTGAAACAGACATACGGGTAGGGGTATGGATATAATGAAGGTGTAATCAAATCAATCCAATTTGGAGGAATGAAAAATGGAGAATCAAGTGCCTTCTTTAGCGGTCATTTTGTTATCTGAGGATTTAGAAAAACTTCACGCAGGTGCTCTAGTCGGTTCGGTGGCAGCCATGTCGGGAATGTCTGTCAACTTTTTTGTCACCATGAATGCATTGAAAGCGTTTAAGAAAGAGGTAATCGCAAACAAAGATTTCCAAGCTGGAACAGTCGGTAATGAAATACTTAACAAGCAGGTTCCCCTTTTTTATGACATGTTAAAAGAAGGAAAAGAAAACGGCGACATTCATGTTTATGGCTGTGCTATGGCCATGGATGTAATGGGATGGGAAAAGGAGGATATGTCTGATCTCTTTGATGACATTATTGGGGTTACGAAGTTTTTAGGAATGGCACAAAACGCCCAGCTGATGACAATGTAATCGTCGAAGATTGGCAGAATCTCCTTTTCTGCCAATCTCTCAACCAAAAAATAGGAGGAATGAAAAATGTCGGAAGTCGTGATTAGCAAATCGTTAGATGCAAGAGGTTCTTTTTGCCCAGGACCGTTGATGGAATTGATCAAAGGAATCAAAGCAAGCCAAGTCGGTGATGTCATTGAAGTCTTGTCATCCGATAAAGGATCGGCAACAGATATTCCGGAATGGGTTAAGAAAATGAAACATGAACTTGTTTATTCAAAAGCAGAAGATGGCTATTTCCGAATTGCAGTTAAAAAAATGAGATAAATGCGATCGGGCTTTCGGGCTCGATCGACCATGTTTCATTAGGTGGAGGGTGAATACGTTGACAAAGCGTGTTATAGTTCTAGGCGGCGGCAGTGGCGGATCAATGGTGGCTAATAAGCTTGCGCGCCAGCTAAGCAAGGAAATTCAAAATGAGGAAATTGAAATCGTTCAAATTACGAATTCCTCGAAGCATATTTATCAGCCTGGATACCTATTCATTGCTTTAAATGAAAAGAATCCGGATCATTTTATTCGCAGCCAGTCCTCAATTGCCCATCGCAATGTTCAGTTGATTGAGGATGAAATAACCGAAATTGATGTGAAAAATAAATTCCTTAAATCAAAAACAAGCCAATACGATTACGATTTTCTTGTCATCTCAACTGGCTCCTATCCTGATTTTGACAGCCTACCGGGATTAAAAGAAGCGGCAAGCAATTTTTATACTCTTGAGGGTGCGACAAAATTACGCGATGAATTGGTGAATTTTGAAAAAGGAACGATTCTGATTACGGTCGATGTTCCACATAAATGCCCTGCGGCTCCATTAGAGATGGTATTAATGCTGGATGACTATTTCCGCAAAAAAGGAAACCGCAAAGATGTTGTCTTGAAATATACGTATCCTATTGGACGGGTTCATTCTCTTCAGCCGGTTGCCGAATGGGCGGAGCCGCAATTTGAACAAAGAGGAATTGAGTTTGAGACTTATTTTAACCTTGAGGAAGTACGGCCGAAAGAAAAGCTAGCTGTGACAATGGATGGTGAGGAGCACCCATTCGATCTTTTGATTAGTATCCCGGCACATAAAGGAGCAGATGTGATCATTCAGTCAAACTTAGGCGATGAGTCAGGATTTATTGATACCGACCGTTACTCGTTAAAAATGGCCGGTCAGGACGATGTCTATGTGATTGGTGATGCCACGAACCTGCCGATTAGCAAAGCCGGTTCAACAGCCCATTATCAATCAGAAGTTTTAGTTAAAAATTTAACGAATCGTCTAAAAGGATTGCCAGATACAGCTGTATATAACGGCAAGGTTGCCTGTTTTCTCGAGGCAAGCTTGGAGGAGGCCAGCATGATCACCTTCGATTATCAAACTCCCCCTGCTCCTGCAAGGCCATCCGACTTTATGCACTGGTTTAAAGGGGTTTATAACGAATTGTACTGGCTGAATGCAAAAGGGATTATGTAAAGGAGGTTGTTTGAAATGGCATTAACAGTCCCGAAGCAGGAACAGCAAGCAATCGAAAAAATCCAGAGCTTTACCGAATCGGTTATGCCGTCGTTTACAGGGGATATGGTTCAAGATATCGCCGAAAAAGCCGTGAAAGGGATTGAGCTTGCAGATGAAATACTGCAGCCGGAAACGCTTGAACTATTGAGGGTGTTACCCGAGGTGAGCAAAAATTTGGAACGCACACTAAGTGAGTTCAAAAAGCTTGAAGAAAGTGGCGCATTGTCCACACTTTTTGATTTGGCTCAATTGGTTTCCAGTGCTAAGGATGCGATGACGAGCCATATGGTCTTCGATTTGGCGGAAAAGGCGTTTGCCGGAGTCGAATTGGCAGATTCATTCGTTCAAAAAGGGACATTCGATCTGGCAAATCAAGCATTGGCTGCATTTGAACAAGCAAAAAAGGAAAACGAGTTGAAGAAATCGATTACAAAATTGCAACTATGGAAACAGCTGAATCATCCGGAAACACTGAAATCTATTAGCTTTTTCCTTACATTCTTGCAAAAATTTTCAAAGGAAATGAAAAATTGAGTAGAAAAAGAGCTGTCACCGTCACAGCTCTTTTTCGCTGTTATTGTCGGTTATTTGTCGCCTCATGACTAAATTCAGAGGAAATTGTCTATTTTTTATTATAAAAATTTATTGAAAATTTGAATGTAAACGATTACAATCTAGTTAGTGAGTTTGTTGAAAGGATAAGGACAATGGTTAGAATTGCAGATGTTGCAAAAATGGCGAATGTTTCTACGGCAACGGTTTCCAGAGTGATCAGCCATACGGGAACTGTAAAAAAAGAAACAGCAGAAAAGGTTTTGGAGGCTATCAAAAAATTAAACTATCAACCTAATGTTTTGGCAAGACAGCTTCGGAAATTAGAGACAAAAACAATTCTAGTCGTCGTTCCCGATATTGCAAATACTTTTTTTTCAAATGTTCTACGTGGGATTGAGTCCGTCGCGATGAAAAATGGCTATCAAGTATTGCTCGGTGACATGGATAACTACGTAGAGAGAGAAAACGGTTATTTATACATATTGCGGCAGAGAAAAGTGGACGGTGTGATTTTGCTTGCAGCCAGAAGCAATCAGTGGCTATTGGAAGAGGCTGCCAAAGAGTATCCGATCGTTCTCGCCTGTGAATATTATGAAGGATCACAGCTTCCGACCGTTTCAATTGATAACGTCAGCAGTGCGCGAAAAGCGACTGATTATTTAATCAATTTACAACATACAAGAATTGGCCACATTACCGGTCCGCTCAATATCGTAGTAGGAAGGGATCGGTTAAGGGGATTTCAACAGGCGATGAATCAATATAACTTGCCGGTAGATCCTCTGCTGGTTCAAGAAGGTAATTTTTCATTTGAAAGCGGATTCAATCTAATGTTGAAATTTTTAGCTTTGGAAAAGCCGCCAACAGCCGTATTTGCTGCGAATGATGAAATGGCGATGGGCGCGATCAAAGCGATCAAGTCAAAAGGATTCATTGTCCCAAAAGATATATCCGTCATTGGATTTGATGACATTAAATTTGCATCCATTTTTGAACCTGCACTTACAACAATCGAGCAGCCGACCTTTTCGATTGGAAAAAAAGCGATGGAGCTGTTAATTGAACTGATTTATCACCATGAGCTGCCGAAAGTCCAGTTTATTTTAGAAGATCAATTGATTGTCCGCGAATCATGTGCTGTCTGCCTTTCAAAGTGACTGGATGATAGGTTCTTTTCGATGAAACGAAAACGATTTCTTCTACTTAAGGAGGTGATGTGACTGGTAGATTGTAAAAATCGATCATTTGCTTGTCCCGAACGTTAAAACTAGGTACATAAAAATCGATGAAATATAGCGGGACAGGAAGATGGAATGAATCGCAAATCAAACTATTTGGGGGGAAAACGATGAAGAAATCAAGAAAAGTAAAGCTTTTAGCAGTCTTCGCCACCTTATCACTCGCACTCGCAGCCTGCAGCAGCCAAGATAAAACTGCATCTACAGCAAAACCTCAAGGTGAGAAACCGAAAACAACTAGTCAAGACAAAGTAACCATTGTATATGCACGCGGTAAAGATGTTACCAAAGGAACGGAAAAAATGGTTGAGGCATTTGAAAAATCGCATCCAAATATTGATGTGAAATTCCGCGAGATGCCTTCCGATACCGGGCAGCAGCATGATGCCTATGTAACGGCCTTCAACGCAAAATCTTCAGAAATCGATGTAATTGATATGGATGTAATTTGGCCGGCTGAATTTGCACAAGCAGGATATGTACTGCCGCTTGATCGCTTTATTCAGCAGGATGGTATTGACTTAAATGAATACAACCAAGGTGCCTTAGGTGCAGCCCAATTTAACGGAAAACAATGGGCACTGCCGAAATTCGTGGATGCCGGTCTTCTCTATTATCGGAAAGATCTCGTCAAGCCGGAAGAAGTGCCAAAAACATGGGATGAATTGCTCGCAAAAGCAAAGGAAAAGAAAGGGCAAGGCGGAACGAAATTTGGCTATGTTTTACAAGCAAAGCAGTATGAAGGGCTTGTAACGAACACAGTTGAATTTGTTGCTTCATACGGTGGAAAGTTTATTAATGATAAAAATGAAGTCGTTGTTAACAGTCCTGAAACGATTAAAGGATTAAAGGAATTGGTTAAAATTGCAAAATCCGATGTTGTTCCTGGAAACGTAACAACGTTTACTGAAATTGAATCAGACCAAGCTTTTATTGAAGGGCAAACGGTATTTCTTCGCAACTGGCCATATGAATATGCAAGCGCCAATGACAAAGAAAAATCAAAAATTGTTGGCAAAGTTGGTGTAGCACCGCTTCCAGCTGGTGACAAAGGGTCTGCTGCTGCACTTGGCGGCTGGATGGCTGGAATTAATAAATACTCGAAGCATCCTAAAGAAGCATGGGAGTTTTTGAAATTTATGGCTGGACCTGAAGGACAAAAAATTGATGCTATTTATGGCGGCCATGCTCCAACGATTTTAAAGCTTTATAAAGACAAGGAAATTCTCGATGCCAACCCTACTTTTGCAGATCCGGGGTTTGTCAATGGTTTGAATGCTGCGGTATCACGTCCGGTTGCACCAAACTATCCTGAAATTTCCGATATCATTCAAATCAACGTTTCAAAGGCAATTGCAGGGCAGCAAACGGTCGAACAGGCTGTTCAAAATATGGAAACAGAAATGAAGAAAGTGATTAAGAAGTAATTCCATTGACAAAATGTGATTAGCCTTCCTTATCTGAAGGCTAATCCATTTTAATCGTAAAAGGGAGGGGAAAACGTGAAGAACGGTGTCCTAAATATAAAGACAGAAGCTGAAATTCCCTCAAATGTAAAAAAAGCCCCAAAACAAAAAAAGAGACCCAGGCTTTTTACGGAAAAAACAGCAGGCTACTATCTTGTCGCTCCGGCAATGATCTTGATTCTCCTGATTGCCATTTGGCCAGTCATCCAGTCGTTTTATTTCAGCTTATTTGATTTGAAACTGAGTGATCCGAAAAAAACAGCTGTTCATCTAAATTACAATATTAATCTTGAACGGTATCTAAACACATATCCGTTTTTAATTTCAGCGCTTGACAATGAAATCAGAGCGGGCAAGGCTCCCGATAAACTAAAAGCGATCAAAAGCAAGCTGACAGCCTTCGACCAACAGCTGCAAAGAAATTCTTCAATCAAAGGGAAGTATGATGCAGTAAATGATAAACTGATGAATTTTCAACAAGTAAGTTCGGCGATAAGTATCGCTAAAGTGGATCGGGGCACGGTGAAACAATATCAGGAAATGGCAGATCAAGTATACAAAAACTTAAAGTCCCTCTCTGGGCAAACAAAGTTTCAGCAGGAAAAGAAACTACTAGGTCTAGCCTCCGGTTACGGAGATGCTATCATGAAGCCGAATTTTATCGGTTTACAGTATTATAAAGATAATTTAACCAGCAGCCGGATGTGGAAAGCGATTGGAAATACAACTGTTTTCACCGTTATTTCGGTTTTTGCTGAATTAGTTCTTGGACTTGCCATTGCCTTGTTGATTAATAAAGCATTTATTGGCAGAGGCCTCATTCGCGCCAGTATCTTAATCCCATGGGCAATTCCAACAGCTGTATCTGCACTGATGTGGAAGTTTTTATATGATGGGCAAAATGGCATTGTCGCAAAATTGTTTGAGAATTTCGGTTTAGTGAAGAAAATGGAGAGTTTACTGGTAACCGATACAGGTGCCATGTTTTCCGTTATTTTTACAGACGTATGGAAAACAACCCCATATATGGCGTTGCTGCTTTTGGCAGGATTGCAAACGATTCCATCGTCTCTTTATGAAGCAGCGTCAATTGATGGAGCCGGAAAATGGAAACAATTTATGACGATTACGTTACCTCTGTTGAAATCGAGTATTCTTGTCGCATTATTATTCCGTACACTGGATGCATTCCGTGTATTCGACTTGATTTTTGTTTTAACCGGCGGCGGGCCAGCAAACTCGACAGAAACCATCTCGATCCTCGCATATAAAGTGATGTTCTCGCAAACGAATTTTGGTGAAGGATCAGCTCTTTCCGTTATTGTCTTTATTTGTGTAGCCATCATTTCGATGATTTACATCAAATTCTTAGGAAAAGACCTTCTGAATGAAAGCTCAGGCAGATAAATTTGCGGGCATCCAACTTTTTTGAAGGAGTGAGAACAGCATGCAGAAAAAAGCAAGTCTATTATTCTATGTATTCCTAGTTGTGTTTGTCTTTATTGTCATGTTTCCGTTTATATGGATGCTAATCAGTTCACTGAAACCGGCTACAGAGCTATTTGGCAAAAATGCATTTACGCCCTATACCACCCACCCGACATTCAAAAATTATATTTCTGTTTTTGTTAATTATCCATTTCTCCGTTATTTATGGAACAGTACAGTTGTCGCAACAACGACAACGGTTTACACTGTCCTTGTCGCTTCTTTTGCGGCATACGCGGTAGCAAGATTGCATTTTAAAGGCAAAACATTCATTCTCGGAATTGTTCTTTCTGTCTCGATGTTTCCGCAGATCGCAACAATTTCTCCCATTTATATTTTTCTGAAAAATATGGGGCTTACAAATTCGTATTTAGGTTTAATCATCCCTTACACAACGATTACCTTACCACTTTCGATTTGGATTTTGGTTACGTTTTACCGAAAGATTCCCATGGATCTTGAAGAAGCTGCAAAAATTGATGGAGCCTCCCTTATGCAAACGTATTGGAAGGTGATCCTTCCCCTTGCTGTACCGGGGATTTTCACTACGGCAATTCTTGTATTTATTGCAGCGTGGAATGAATTTCTATTTGCGCTTACAATTAATACAGATGATAAATATAAAACGGTGCCTGTCGGGATCGCGATGTTCCAGGGACAGTATACGATTCCTTGGGGTGAAATCGCAGCCGCCACCGTGGTTGTGACAATTCCGCTTGTCATTATGGTGTTAACTTTTCAGCGCCGGATTGTTTCAGGACTTACTTCCGGTTCTGTGAAAGAATAAAAAATGGAGATGATTGAAATGGTTAAGGTTACTGTTTGGAATGAAAATCGCCACGAGCAAAAAAATCCTAAGGTTCGCGAGGTGTATCCGGAAGGCATTCATGGAGCTATTGCACAATTTTTGCAGGCCGCTGGGATGGATGTGCAAACGGCAACACTTGATGAACCGGAACATGGTTTAACAGATGAAGTGCTGAACAACACAGATGTGCTTGTATGGTGGGGGCATATTGCGCACTCAGAAGTACAGGATGAAATAGTCGAAAAAGTTCAGCAACGGGTTCTTGACGGCATGGGATTAATCGTTCTTCACTCCGGTCATTTTTCGAAAATTTTCAAAAAACTGATGGGAACTTCCTGTGATTTAAAATGGCGGGAAGCGAATGAAAAGGAACGGATTTGGGTCGTCGATCCAAGCCATCCAATTGCCGAAGGCCTTGGTGAAAGCATTGAACTCGAAAGAGAAGAAATGTACGGCGAGCATTTCGATATCCCTGTGCCAGATCAATTGGTGTTTGTCAGCTGGTTTGAGGGAGGAGAAGTCTTCCGCAGTGGATGTACATATAGCAGGGGGAATGGGCGAATTTTCTACTTCCGTCCAGGCCATGAAACGTATCCGACTTACCATAACAAAGAAATTCAACAAGTGATAATCAATGCCGTAAACTGGGCAAAACCTGTCGACAGAAAGCGTCCAGTCTACGGAAATGCGAAACCGCTTGAAGCGATTGCAAGTAAATAAAACGTATCGAGGAGGATTATTTTTATGGGAAAACTCAAAATTGGGGTTATCGGTTGTGGAAGTATTGCAAAACACCGCCATCTTCCAGAATATGCCATAAATGAACAAGTGGAAATTGCAGCGGTTTGCGATATCGTCGAAACACGGGCACAGGAAGCAGCAGAAAAATATCAAGCGAAAGCTTATACAGATTACAAAGAACTTTTGGCAAATGAAGAGATTGATGCCGTTTCCGTTTGTACCCCAAACTATTTGCATGCACCGATCTCAATCGCGGCGTTAAATGCGGGCAAGCATGTTCTTTGTGAAAAGCCGATGGCTACCTCAAAGGAAGAAGCGCAAGCAATGATCGACGCTGCCAAGAAAAATAACAAAAAACTAATGATTGGCCACAATCAGCGCTTCGTCAGCTCGCATGTAAAAGCGAAAAAACTGATCGAAAGCGGCGAAATCGGCAAAATCTACAGTTTTCGAACATCTTTTGGACATCGCGGGCCGGAAACGTGGAGTGCGGACGGTAAAAACAGCTGGTTTTTTAAAAAAGAGCAGGCATTTATTGGGGCAATGGGGGATTTAGGGGTACATAAAACGGATTTGATTCGCTATGTACTCGGTGAAGAAATAGTAGAAGCAGGCGCGTTTATTGAAACAAGTGCGAAAAAGAATAGCACCGTAGACGATAATGCCGTTTGTATTTTAAAAACAGAAAGCGGCGTCATTGGAAGCCTTGCAGCAAGCTGGGCATATGTATCAAAAGAAGACAATTCAACGATTATTTATGGTGAAAATGCCATTCTAAGGCTGGAAGAAGATCCGGACTATTCGCTGATTGTTCAATACAAGAATGGGGAAACGGTTAAATACGAATTGGGGAAAATCCAGTCCAATGATGAGGGTGGCCAGAATACATCCCATGTGATTGAACAGTTTGTAACGAGTATTATTGAGGACACAGAGCCGCCGGTCAGTGGTGAGGAAGGATTCAAATCATTAAATGTTGTCCTTGCCGCACTAGAATCGACTCGGACAAAACAAATTGTAAAAGTGGATACTGCTGTGACAACATTTGCTTAAGACATGAGGTGTGGAAATGAGTAAACTGCGTATCGGTATTGTTGGAACTGGCGGGATTGCCCAAAGCAGACATATCCCTGCCTTCAAGAAACTCGCAGATCGTGTGGAAGTAAAAGCCGTATCGGACATTAATTTTGAAAGAGCGAAAGAAGTTGCGGATAAATTCGCGATTCCTGAAGTGTATCCGACCTATCAAGAAATGTTCGGAGAAGTGGATGCGATCGTTGTTTGTACCCCCAATAAATTTCATGCCGAGATCACGGTCGAAGCGCTTGAAGCAGGTCTTCACGTCCTTTGCGAAAAGCCGATGGCACTGTCTGTTGCTGAATGTGAATCGATGATCACAGCGGCAAAAGCATCCGGCAAAAAGCTTGCGATCGCCTACCATTATCGTTTTATGAAAGAAGCACAAGCAGCGAAAAAAGTGATGTTCGAAAATGAAATTGGCCATCCGCTTGTGGTCAGGGTGCAGGCGCTTCGCCGCCGGAAAGTACCAGGCTGGGGTGTTTTTACAAACAAAGAATTACAGGGTGGCGGCAGTTTAATTGACTATGGCTGTCACTTGCTCGATCTAGCCCTTTGGCTGATGGGTGAAGCCGAACCCACTTTGGTTGCAGGATCCGCTTACAATGCGTTAAGCAAAATTCCCGGACAGGTGAATCAGTGGGGCGATTTTAACCATGAAACATTTAATGTCGATGATCATGTATCAGGCTACATTAAATTTTCGAATGGGGCGTCCCTGCTGCTTGAAACTTCGTGGTCCAATAATATTAAAGAGGATGTAATCGAAAATGTCAGCATTTCCGGGGACAAAGGGGGCCTTGATGTATTCCCGTTCAGTTTGAATTATGCCAAACACGGAATGTTGTTTAACAGCCCTGCTGCTTGGATACCAGGGGAGGATGACCCGAGTGTACCGCAAGCGGAAAATTTCGTTGAGGCATGTCTTGGGCAGGCGGAACTTGTGGTAAAACCAGAAGAAGCTTTAAGAGTCTCTCAAATTATTGAGGCGATTTACGAAAGCAGTCAAACTGGCAGCAGTGTACAAATTGAAGCAAGGAAAAGGCAGGAGGTTTAATCAATGAAACTTGGCATTTTCACTGTTTTATTTGCAGATCAGTCATTTGAAGAAATGTTGGATTATGTCAAACAATCCGGAGTGACTGCCGTTGAAATCGGAACCGGAAATTATCCCGGCAATGCCCATTGTGACCTTGACAGTTTGCTAGAAAGCAAGGATAAGCGGGAGGAATATCTGGGGCAGATTGAATCCAGAGGCCTGACCATCAGTGCTTTCAGCTGTCACGGCAATCCCCTTTCACCTGACAAAGAATTTGCCCGGACATCACATGAAACGTTTGTGAAAACCATTCAACTTGCGGAACGGATGAACGTCCCGGTTGTAAACTGTTTTTCAGGAACGGCTGGTGATCATGAGGGGGCTAAATATCCGAACTGGCCTGTTGTTGCATGGCCAAATGAGTACGGAGATGTATTAAAATGGCAATGGGAAGAAAAGTTGATTCCATATTGGAAAGAGTGGGGAAAATATGCCCAAGAGCATCATGTGAAAATCGGTCTTGAGCTTCATGGCGGTTTTCTCGTCCATACTCCGTATACATTGTTGAAGCTTCGCGAAGAAACATGTGAAGCCATTGGCGCCAACTTGGATCCAAGCCATCTTTGGTGGCAAGGAATTGACCCAGTGGCGGCAATTAAAATTCTGGGAAAAGAACAGGCGATCCATCACTTTCACGCGAAAGATACGTATATTGACCAAGACAATGTCAACATGTATGGTTTAACGGACATGCAGCCATATGGTCAAGTTCAGTCACGGGCATGGACTTTCCGCTCCGTCGGCTGCGGACATAGCCTTCAGGAGTGGTCGGATATGATGAGCGCCTTAAGAACGTATGGCTATGACTATGTTGTAAGCATTGAGCATGAAGACCCGCTGATGTCAATTGAAGAAGGATTCAAGCGCGCTGTCCGCAATCTGCAATCCGTTTTAATCGAAGAACAGCCATCATCTATGTGGTGGGTATAAAAGCAAAAACTGGGGGCTTGCTGTGATATGAAACAGCAAGCCTTTTCGATGTTTTCTTTTCGCTCTGACGTCCTTTCCCTAAATTAATCGTTGACTATTTTTATTGATGTGAAGTATGATGAAAACGTAATCAAATAGTAAACGTTTACGTAACGTTTTGCGAAATTAGAGGAAGGGAAGCGGATGAACCCGACCATAAAAGATGTGGCAAAAAAAGCGAATGTTTCGATTGCCACCGTATCAAGAATTTTAAACAACAAACCCGGCTTTTCCGAGGAAACAAAGCAAAAGGTTCTGAAAGTGATTGGCGAACTCGGCTACCAGCCGAATGCAGTTGCCCGCGGTCTGGTGAACAAAAGGACGGAAACGATAGGCGTGTTAATTCCGAAGGTTTCGGACATGCTTGCAGCTGAAATCTTAAACGGCATCGATGATTTTGCCCATCGTTTAGGATTAAGTGTAATCGTTTGCAACACAGACAGCAATGGAAAGCGGACAATGGATTATTTAAGGATTCTTGCCGAAAAGCGGATTGACGGGATCATTTTGGTCAGTGAATTCGTAACCGAAGCCTATTATCAGGCGATTGTGGAGATGAAAGTGCCGGTAGTCCTTGTCTCTACCATTTCCTATCAGTTTCTGCTCCCGTATGTAAAAGTTGACGATCGGCATGCAGCCTTTAGTGCTACCGACTATTTAATTCGGCATGGCCATCGAAAGATTGCCATGGTCACGGGAAGTGAAAGTGATCCGGTTGCCGGAATTCCTAGAATCGAAGGGTATAAATCGGCTCTTCGTTTGCATGGACTGGAAATTGACGAAAACCAGATTATTAATGCGGCAAATTTCCGATTTGAAGACGGCATGAAAGCGATGGAAGAGATTATCAGGAGAAAACTCGACATGACAGCGATCTTTGCCAGCAGTGATGAACTTGCAGCTGGCGCAATGTCAAAAGCATTTCAGCATGGAATCCAAATTCCTAGCCAATTGTCGATTATCAGCTATGATAATACCAAACTGGCAGAAATGGTAACGCCGCCATTAACAGCTGTCTCCCAGCCGCTTTATGAAATGGGGAAAACAGCAGCAACCATGCTGTTTGAAATGGTTGAATCTGGTGACAAAATGGTAGAAAGTCGGATCATGCCCCACACCATTGTTGAACGTCAGACAGTGCAAATGTTGGGTGATGAAGCAAACATGCCGAAATAAAGGCAGACTTATTTTTAAAAAAGTAAACGTTTACGCAGGTGGTGTCCTATGAATAAAAAATGGTGGAAAGAAGCGGTCGTATATCAAGTGTACTGGCGCAGTTTTTATGATTCAAATGGTGATGGAATTGGCGATTTGCAGGGTGTGATCAACAAGCTTGATTATATAAAAGAGCTTGGTGTTGACGTGATTTGGTTAAACCCAATGTACGAGTCGCCCGATAAGGACAATGGCTACGATATCTCAAATTATTATGGTGTCATGGAAAAAGCAGGCGATTTGGAGACTGTGGATTGTTTGATTCAGGAAGTGCATCAGCGCGGGATGAAAATCATTATGGATCTGGTTGTCAACCATACATCGGATCAGCATCCATGGTTTTTAGAATCTAAATCATCGAAAGACAATCCGAAACGCGAACGGTATATCTGGAAAGATCCTGTTCGAGGCAAAGCCCCGAATAATTGGCGTTCTTATTTTGCCCCTTCTGCATGGGAGTTTGATGAGGCAACACAGCAATATTATTTCCACTCATTTGCTGTTCAACAGCCTGATTTAAATTGGGAAAATCCGGAGGTTCGCGAAGAAATCTATCGAATGATGCGCTATTGGCTCGATCGCGGCATTGACGGATTCAGGATGGATGTCATCAATTTATTGGCAAAATTAAATGGATTTCCTGATGCCGAGGACCCATACGACATTTCCTATTTGGGGAATAACCCGGGTATTCATGAGTACTTGCAAGAAATGAATCGAGAAGTGCTACAGCATTATGACATTATGACGGTTGGTGAAATTCCGTTTGTGACTCCTGAAGATGGCGTCTTGTATGTGGGGAAAGATCGGCATGAGCTGAACACTTTGTTCCATTTTCAAGTTGCCGATGAAATGCCAACATGGGATTTGCCCCGCTTTAAAGAAATTCAGCGTACATGGTATGAAGGTTTGAAAGGAAGAGGCTGGAATTCGCAATTTTTGAACAATCACGACCATACCCGCCTTGTGACAAGGTATGGAAATGATCGGGAATATCGTGTACAGTCGGCAAAGCTGTTTGCAACGATGCTCCACACTCTCCCGGGAATGCCGTATGTGTATCAAGGAGAGGAAATTGGTATGACGGGTGTGAAATTTGCCCGCATTGAAGAGTATGACGATATTGCAATGAAAAACAAATACAAGGAAGAGGTCGAAAAAGGCCGCGATCCGCAGGAAGTGCTGGAAGAGCTCCGCTTTTTAAGCAGGGATAACTCAAGGACGCCGGTGCAATGGGACGAAACAGCTAATGCTGGATTTACAACCGGTACGCCATGGATAAAGGTTAACCCAAACTACCGTGAGATTAATGTTGCCAGTGCATTACAGGATCCCGATTCCATTTTTTATTTTTATAAAAAATTAATTTCGCTTCGTAAAGAGAATGAGGTAATGGTGTACGGAGACTATGAGGATCGATCATTGGATAATCCCTCTCTATATGTATATACCCGTTCACTAAATAGGCAGACATGGCTTGTGATCTTAAATCCAAACGCGGAGGAAAACGAGTACCGGCTTCCAGATTTATTCGAAACTCAAGAGAAAAAGCTTGTGATTGCAAACTATTCTGATGCAGGGGCTGAATCCGTAAAGGAAACGATCCATTTGCGACCATATGAGGCAAGAATTTACGAGCTTTAAAGGAATGTGGCTCAAGGAAGGGAATTGGCCGGGTTTTGTGGATCGGATTGACCGCGATTGAGTTCGGATTCGACGTGATTTGGACCGGATTCGACGCAATTGAAGCGGGATTCGACGCGAATCAGATTGGATTCGACGCAATTGAAGCGGAATTCGACGCGATTGAGAACGGATTCGACGTGATTGAAGCGGAATTCGACGCGATTGAGTTCGGATTCGACGTGATTGAAGCGGGATTCGACGCGATTGAGTTCGGATTCGACGCGATTGAAGCGGAATTCGACGCAGTTAGAGTTGGATTCGACGCAATTCAAGCCGGATTCGACGTTTTTCAGTGCCATTCTACAAATCTATATAAAAAACTGGAGGTTTTAGCAGATGGAACGTGCATGGTGGAAAGAAAGTGTTGTCTATCAAATTTACCCAAGAAGTTTTATGGATGCCAATGGCGATGGAATTGGCGATATCAAAGGAATTACCTCAAAGCTTGATTATCTTCAGGAACTTGGCATTGATGTGATCTGGCTGTCACCAGTGTACAAGTCGCCAAATGATGACAATGGCTATGATATTTCCGATTACCGCGATATTATGGATGACTTTGGAACAATGGAAGATTTTGATGAAATGCTGGAAGAAGCCCATAAGCGCGGAATTAAAATTATGATGGACTTGGTTGTCAATCACTCATCGGATGAGCATCAATGGTTTATTGAATCGCGATCTTCAAAAGACAATCCAAAACGGGATTATTATATTTGGAAACCTGGCAAAGACAGGCAGGAGCCGACGAATTGGGAAGCCGCATTTAAGGGCTCGGTTTGGCAATACGATGAAACAACAGACGAATACTACCTACATCTTTTTAGCAAAAAACAGCCAGACTTGAACTGGGAAAATCCTAAGCTCCGCCGTGAAGTATACGATATGATGACGTCGTGGCTTGATAAAGGTATCGACGGTTTCCGGATGGATGTTATCAATATGATTTCAAAAGATCAGCGTTATCCTGACGGGGAAGTGGCTGATGGGAAAAAGTATGGCAATGGCGGCCCTTATTTTTTAAACGGACCGAGAATCCATGAGTTTCTACAAGAGATGAACCGGGAAGTGCTGTCGAAGTACGATATTATAACAGTTGGTGAAACCCCGGGAGTCACGCCGGAGGATGCGAAATTGTACACTGGATCTGAACGCGGCGAATTAAATATGGTGTTTCAATTTGAACACATGGGAGTAGGTGATGGCCCTGAAGGCAAGTGGAGCAACCAGCCTTGGAAATTAACGGATTTAAAAAGAATTCTTTCAAACTGGCAAACAGAGCTGGAAGAGGACGGCTGGAACAGCTTGTACTGGGATAACCACGATCAACCGCGTGTTGTTTCCCGCTTTGGCAATGATTCTGAAGAATATCGCGAAATTTCCGCGAAAATGCTGGCAACTTGCCTCCATATGATGAAAGGAACTCCTTACATTTATCAAGGAGAAGAACTTGGGATGACCAATGTCCGCTTTGAGTCCATTGATCAATATAAAGATATTGAGTCATTGAATGCGTACAATGAATATGTCCATGAATATGGCGTTGATCCAAATGAATTTTTAAAAGTGATCCATGCCCGCGGCCGGGACAATGCGCGCACGCCGTTCCAATGGGATGATAGTGCAAATGCCGGTTTCACAACAGGTACGCCATGGATTGAAGTCAATCCGAACTACCCGCAAATCAACGCGAAAAAACAAGTTGCCGATCCGAATTCCGTTTTTTATTTTTATAAAAAGTTGATCGAGCTGCGTAAACAGCATGACATCATTGTGTACGGACGATATGAACTGCTTTTAGCAGATGATGAGCAGATTTATGCTTTCACAAGAACGCTTGGCAACGAGCAATTGCTTGTCATTTGCAACTTCTCGAGCGAGCAGCCTGAGTTTACCCTGCCACGGGAAATGGATGATTCAACGAAAGAGCTATTAATCAGCAATTACCCGGTTGATGCGGAAGAAAGGATCCAACAACTTTCCTTGCGGCCGTACGAAGCACGCGTCTACCGTTTTAAAAACTAAACCGTTTTGCTAAAAAGAACCGACTAAAAAGTCGGTTCTTTTTTTACATAAGCAAACCAGAAAGCGTTCCAGAAATTTGGAGATTAGCATAAAAAACCTGCAAATTCTCATACAGTAGATAAAGAGGATTGAACGGCTGGTGACGGTATTTCGAAAAACATTCTAAATCATTGATAGACAACTTTTACCCGGGGAGGGTTGAAAATGGGAATAATTGTTGATGCCGGTGAGCGAGTGTTTCATTTGCAGGGGAAAGATACAAGCTATTGTCTGCAAATTGTAAGAGATGGTTATTTGGCCCATTTGTATTGGGGGAGGAAAATTAAAACGTACAGTGGCAGCAATCCGATTCGATTTGTGGGCCGGAGCTTTTCCCCCAATCCGGATCCTTCCGACCGGACGTTTTCTCTTGATACGCTGCCTCAAGAATATCCGGCTTACGGTAACACGGATTTTCGCGCACCTGCCTATCAAATTCAATTGGAAAACGGGGCAACGATTACAGACCTTCGCTATCAAAAATACGAAATTTATCGCGGCAAACCACAGCTTTCCGGGTTGCCTGCCACATATGTGGAAGACGAGCGGGAAGCTGAAACAGTGGAAATTACGTTAGAGGATTCGCTGATCGGCCTAAGAGTCATTTTGATGTATACGGTTTTTGAACATGACAATGTTATTACCCGGTCCGTACGCTTGCAAAATCATGGCAGCCAACCGATAAAAATTCTCCGAGCCCTTAGTGCAAGTATTGATTTTCGCGATGATCAGTTTGATCTATTAACTCTTTACGGTGCCCACATAAATGAACGGAATGTTGTAAAGCGGAGCATTGTTCCCGGCATTCAGGGAATCGAAAGCAGAAGAGGTGCAAGCAGCCACCAACAAAATCCATTTATGGTGCTAATGAGAAAAAATGCTGATGAAGACCACGGTGAAGTATACGGCTTCAATCTTGTTTATAGCGGAAATTTCACCGCACAAGTGGAAGTCGATCAATTTCATACCACAAGAGCATTAATTGGAATCAATCCATTTGATTTTAGCTGGTACTTGGAACCAGGTGATTTTTTTCAAACGCCGGAAGCGGTTTTGGTGTATTCGCATGAGGGATTGGGAGGAATGAGCCGGACGTATCATAGACAATACCGCACCCGCTTATGCCGCGGAACCCATCGTGATTTGCTTCGGCCGATTTTAGTCAATAATTGGGAAGCTACGTATATGAAGTTTACTGCCGAGAAAATCATTGAAATAGCCAAAGCGGGAAAAGAAGCCGGGATTGAATTATTGGTGCTGGATGATGGCTGGTTTGGCAAAAGAGACAATGATAAAAGTTCTCTTGGGGACTGGGAAGTGAATACGCACAAGCTGCCGAGGGGGCTAAAGGATCTGGCCGGCCGGGTTAGAAAATTGGGGATGGAATTCGGCCTTTGGTTTGAACCGGAAATGGTTTCTGTTGACAGCAAGCTTTACCGCCAGCACCCCGACTGGTGTTTGCATGTACCGGATCGTAACCGATCTGAGGGCAGGAACCAGCTCGTACTCGATTTATCAAGAAAAGAGGTTTGCGATTTTATTATCGGGGCTGTTACAAAAATTTTAGCAAGCGCACCGATAACTTATGTCAAATGGGATATGAACCGCCATATGACCGAAATCGGCTCAGCAGCATTGCCGCCTGAACGCCAGCGAGAAACGGCCCATCGGTATATGCTTGGCCTCTATTATGTTTTGGAGGAAATTACTTCTCGGTTTCCGGATGTGCTGTTTGAAAGCTGTTCTGGTGGAGGCGGGCGATTTGATCCTGGAATGCTTTATTACATGCCGCAAGTCTGGACAAGTGACAATACGGATGCGGTTTCCCGGTTGAAAATTCAATACGGAACAAGCATTGTTTATCCGGCGATCACCATGGGGGCGCATGTTTCCGCTGTTCCCAACCATCAAATGCATCGCGACACTTCATTCGAATTGCGCGGGCATGTCGCGATGTCAGGAAATTTTGGCTATGAGCTGGATTTAACAAAATTAACAGCGAAAGAAAGCGTGCAAATCAAAGAACAGGTTCAGTTGTACAAGGACATACGGGTGCTTGTTCAGTTTGGTGATTTTTACCGCTTGCTTAGTCCATTTGAGGGCAATCTGGCGGCATGGATGTTTGTCACTGAGGATCAGTCCGAGGCTGTTGTCTTTTGGTATCAGGTTTTGGCAGAACCAAACGCGCCACTTGCTACTTTGCGTCTAAAAGGGTTAAATCCAGATTGTGGTTATCAAGAGATCGGTACAGATAAAGTTTATGGCGGTGACGAATTACTGTATACGGGGATAGCGATCCCGCGTGTTAGGGGAGATTTCCACAGCCTGTTGTGGAGGTTTAAGAGAGTTTAATGGTGAAGGGTCGAGCAACCTCAATATACTGAAAAATGGAAACCTGCCACACGAGCAAAGAAGAAGCAACGATCATAAAAAACGGCCGCCCATTAAAGCAGGCGGCCATTTTTTATACCCATTTCACTTCCAGCAGCAGGCGATGTTTAAATAATTCGATAATAAACTCGTCGTAAAAATCTTTCCGGACGATAATTTGGTAATGATGGTTTTTATGTGCATACACGAGTACATCCGTAATAACCTGATTCTCGCTGAAATGTTTTTCAACTTTTTCAATTTGCGGTTTAAATTCATTTGTCAAAAAGGTAATATTGAATTCGATATCCGCGCCATTTTTTGCTTCGGTTAATTTCATGACATCTTCATTGAATTTGTAGGTTAATTTCAAAGGCTCCATCTCCCTTTACATTAAATATCGCACGTACACATAGGCAGTTGAGATTAAAATTGAAAGGATCATTAACGGAAAAGCCACAAGTAAGAATTTCCCGAACGATATTGAATAGCCCTCTTTTGCTGCCAGGCCAGCAACAATGACATTGGCGCTTGCTCCGACCAATGTGCCGTTACCGCCAAGATCGGCACCAAGGGAAAGGCTCCACCAAAGCGGATCCAAATTGGTAATTCCTAGTGAACCCATTTCTTGAATCATTGGGATCATCGTAGCAACGAATGGAATGTTATCAATAAAGGCAGAGGCAATCGCACTAACCCAAAGAATGAGAATGGCAGTGGATTTGACATCGCCGCCTGTAAGGGTTATAGAATATTCAGCTAATTTGGAAATAATACCTGTTTCAATTAAACCGGAAACAAGGACAAACAGACCAATAAAGAAGAAAATGGTTGTCCATTCCACTTTATGAAATGCTTTATCTAAATATTTTTCACCAGTCAATAAAAGCAATAAAAAAGCTCCGGCTAATGCAACAGTTGCGGACTCTATGTGAAGCAGCTGATGCAGGAAAAATCCTAAAATCGTTAAAAACAACGTTATCAGTGATTTCATTAATAGCTTTTTGTCGACGATTTCTTCCTTTTCATCGAGATCCATTAAACTGGCTTTTAATTCTTCAGAAGTATGCAACTGCTTGCGGTACAAAAAGGCTAGAATCGCGATGTTGATTAAAAGGATGAAAAAGGAAATCGCTGTTAAGTTGTTGATAAAATCCATGAAACTTAATTCTTTCACAGCACTGCCAATCATGATATTCGGCGGGTCGCCAATTAAAGTGGATGTGCCGCCGATATTTGAAGCGATGATCTCGGTAATCAAAAATGGAATCGGATTGACCCGCAATTGCCTTGTGATGCTAAATGTTACCGGCACCATCAGTAGGACGGTTGTCACATTATCAAGAAACGCTGAGCCAACTGCTGTGATCACACCCAGGACAAGTAGGATTTTCAACGGACTGCCTTTCACTTTTTTAGCGGCCCAGATCGCAATAAAATTGAATAATCCTGTTTCCGCTGTAATCGCGACAATAATCATCATTCCTGTCAACAGACCGATTGTATTAAAATCAATATGCTCCAACGCTTTTTCTTGGCCGACGATTCCCAACAAAACCATCAGGATCCCACCGGTCATCGCCACAATGGTGCGATGAAGTTTTTCTGTGACAATAAAGGCATATGTGACTAAAAATACCCCTATTGCAATGATTGCTTGTGTTGACAAGCATTCCACCCCATTTCTTTCTTTTCTAGTTTTACGGTTCCGTTTTCTTTAAAAAATAATACGGCTTTTCCCTAAAAACGGCAAAGAGGAGCCTATGGTGACAGGCTCCTCCAATAAATCCATTTTCATTTTCTTTTTATTTTATAGAAAGATCGAAAACTTGTAAAGGGATGAGTTTTCACTGTGAGACAAAGGGTAAAGTAATGGTAAAAGTTGTTCCTTGTCCTTTTTCACTTTTCACTTCAATGGTTCCATTGTGATTTTTTATAATTGTGTACGTTACAAAAATCCCCAACCCTGTACCATCTTCCTTTGTTGTAAAAAAAGAAGTTCCAAGCTTCTGAATTTCATCGCCTGTCATACCACAGCCAGTATCAGAAACGGAAATCTTGGCAATATTATGGTTACAATCTTTTTCCATTTTAATTGTAACTTCTCCATTAGTTGAAGTCGCTTCAATCGCATTTTTAATAAAATTGATCAATGCTTGTTTGATTTGTACTTCATCACATTCAATTGCTATGTATTCGTTGTCACAAGAAAAGTTAATCGAAATATGTCGTTTAAAAGCTAGGCTTTCGAATAAATAAATAACTTCCTTCACTAAAGGAACCAGATTGATCAATTTTTTGTTTATTTTATGAGGCTTTGAAAAATATAATAGATCATTTGCGATTGCTTCGATCCTTAACAATTCCGTTGTCATGATGGAGATGTATTCTTGCCTTTATTGGTAGTCTCGGGGGCTAATAATTCCAAAAAGCCTTTTAAAATGGTTAACGGATTGCGAATCTCGTGGACAATTCCTGTTGCCAGTTCGCCCATAGCGGATAGTTTATCCGTTTGCATTAACATCTTTTGCGTTTCTTTTTTTTCACTCAAGTTTCGGAGTAAAAAAACATACTCAAACCCTTGATATATAAACAAATAAACGAAATTATAAATTCAAAAAACATAAAAAACACCCTATTCTTTGGTAAAATGTAGGTAACCAACCAACGCAAAGAAAGGATGTTTTCTATGGCTACTATTTTACCAAATTCTAATGGAAATGAAAAACCTAATTCTCGTATGTTGCAGTTTTTTACACAAGCAAAGATTGGAACCTTCCTGCATCAAGCCAATATTCGCAAGGAAAAGGGGGTTACACCGCGTCAAATCGTGCAATTTATTTTCGCACTTGTTCTTCATGGAATGAATTTTTCTAGAGCTCTTGAATCAGACCGTGTTCCAAAGGATTTTGAAAAAGATACTGTCTATGAGCTCTTGAAAAATCCTACATACAACTGGCGTAAATTTCTAGCCAGCGTTGGCTCGTACCTTGTTGCGAAATTCCTACTCCCGTTAACTTCTGACAATCGCGATCGGGTTCTCATATTTGATGACTCTCTGTTCAGTCGCAATCGCAGTAAAGCAGTTGAATTGCTCGCCAAGGTGAAGGACCACACAACTGGGAGGTATTTCAAAGGATTCCGTATGCTTACGCTTGGCTGGGCAGATGGTGCTTCTTTTATGCCGCTTGCTTTTTCATTGTTGAGTTCAAAAAATGATAAAAACCGTTACCAGGAAATCGATTCAAATATCGATAAGCGCACGGTTGGCTACCGTAGACGTCTAGAGGCTACGAAAAAGAGCACTGAGACGATGTTCGATCTTCTTGATTCCATCAATCCAAGTAAACTTGGTGCGAAAACGGTTCTTTTTGACAGTTGGTTCGCCTATCCAGCAATCCTATCAAAAATCGTAAAAAACTACTCACTGCATGCAGTTTGTATGGTCAAACGCTCACCAAAAATTCACTACACCTATGAAGGGGAGTCTTACACATTGAACCAGCTTTACAAGAAGGTTCACAAGAAACGTGGGCGAGCCAAAATCCTCGCAAACATTGTTGTCGGTCTTGGTCATGAAGACGAAAACGGTAATGAGATTCAGGCACGAATTGTATTTGTTCGTGATCGCAACCGTTCCAAAAAGTGGCTTGCCCTTTTACAACCAACCTTGAACATACGGAAGAAGATGCGGTAAGAATCTATGGCAAGCGCTGGGAAATCGAGTGCTTTTTCAAGGTGGTCAAATCCAATTTGCGTTTGGCAAAGGAATTCCAATGCCGCAGCTATGATTCTATGACTGCGCATACAACCATCGTTTTCCTGCGTTATATGATGTTGTCACTCAGTGTACGGGAAGAAGAGGATCCTCGAACCATTGGACAACTTTTCTATATGTGCTGTGATGAGATGGAAGATATTCGTTTTACGCAGGCATTGATGACCATATTAGAACTAGTAGGTTCCACGATGGCAGAAGAATACCTTCTAACTGACGAACAAATCAACGAATTTTTTGATCGGTTTTTCAACAAGTTACCTGACTATTTGCAAAAGCCGTTGCTTAATACAAGCGTAGCTTGATAATATAATTGGTATTATCCCTTTAATACCAAGTGTTGAGGTTTATTTATCGTGTCCGAAACTTGAGTTTTTCAGTTAAATCTTGAAGGATGATTTGGGCAAATAATTCCTTTTCAAAATAGAACGGACCAATCGTTAACTCGGCATCAATTGGTTGGTTGTGTCTGTCGATTAGTTTCAGTTCCATTTGTTCAAAAGTGCTTTTTTCTTTTAAAATTTGATCTAAACGTTTTTGACTTGCATCATAAACATTAGGGTGAATAAAACGTTGGAGTTGTTGTTTCCCTATTTCGGAAATGTTCTCTATTTTTAATAACCGAAGGCAGGCTTTGTTTGCGTAAATCATTTCCGTTTCATTTACCACCATCTTCGGTGTTGTTGAAAGTTCGGATAATTGAAAAAAACCAAATTTTTTCTCGTTCTCAACTGCTATCAATTTTCCACTCCCTAACCACAGAAAGAAATCCTAGAAGTATTATACAATGATCTCGACTGTACAATGGTGGCAAATTGCAACATCTTTATTACATTTTACTGAGGGTGATAATGTATGAGAGATTGGTTAAAAAAGGTAAGAAAAGAAAAAGGCTTAACCCAAAAAGAAGTTGCTGCTCAATCGTTTATCAATCGCGCATTTTACTCCCAAATTGAAAACGGCAGCCGCAACCCAAGCATGGAGGTAGCAAAAAGTATTGCAAAAGTTCTTGGCTTTAGTGCTTCTGCTTTTTTTACGGAAGAATTGAGTGAGCCGTTTCAAGCTGCAATTAAAAACTCGCCAATGGTCCTTGCCCATTGCGATTTGGATTTAAGGTATACGTGGATCTTTAATGCCCCTTCGGATTTCGATCCGGAAGAAACCATTGGAAAAAAAGACAATGAACTCATTATGAGTCAAGGCATTGTAGACTTAATGGCCTTGAAACAGAAGGTACTGGATGAAGGTGTGAAGAGAAAACAAAAAATAACCATCCCATTATCGGACGGAATCCATACATATTTTGTTTTTGCCCAGCCGCTTTTTAACGAAAATCTGGAAATGATCGGAGCGGCCACCGTTTCCATGGATATCAGTGACTTTCTGAACAACTTTGACGGAATCCAACATTTTGACAACGATTCCCATTATAAAAGCAGCTAGCATGTCCGCAGTTTTGGCGATTTTTTAGTAAAACGTGATGCGAATCACTTGATTGATAATGATTTTCAGTTAATATAAAGCAAGACAATCGATTGGAGGCGTTAGATATGGAAAAGTTCTCAGTTTCAGCCTATCAGGAATACAGTGAGGAAAAGTTTACAAAGCGGGTGATTCGTAAAGGGGAGAATACTGCTTTTGTTTTAAACTTTATGCCGGGACAGCAGCTTCCGGAGCATAAGCACCCGGGCACGGAAGTTTATTTATATGCATTAACAGGAACAGGGACGATTGTGATTGATGGAAACGAAACTGAAATGGTTGCCGGTGATTTGGTTCATACGAATGGAGAGGAATCATTGGCCTTTACCAATACAGGCAGCGAACCGGTAAGCCTTTACGTTGTCTTGACAAAATTGCCTGGGGAAGAGTACGCGAAAAATATTTAATTGTACGAAAGCCAGCCATACTATTTGGCTGGCTTTCCATTTTACTGTCCGACCGCCTTTTTCTTTGCTCCAAAAAACCACCAGTTCCAATCCCCAAGCAGTTTCATCAGCGCTGGAACGAGCACCATTCGCACGATGGTTGCATCAATAAAAATGGCAATGGCAATGCCGACTCCAAGCTGCTTAATTGGCATGACGCCAGTAAAGGCAAATGCACCGGTAACGACAATCATGATCGCTGCGGCAGAAGTAATGATTTTGCTTGTATACGTTAACCCCTTAACGGTCGCCAAACTGTTATCCCCTGTTTTTTCGTAAAACTCCTGGATTCTTGAGATAAGAAACACTTCATAATCCATTGAAAGTCCAAAGACAAGGCTGAAGACAAACACAGGTAATATAAGTGCAATGTCAACAGGCTTCAATCCGAAATGGCCTTGTTGAAAAATCCAGACAACCACGCCAAACGTGCAGCTGAGGCTAAGGATATTCATCAAAATAGCTTTCAGCGGGATCAATAGCGAACGGAACGCGAGCATCAAAATCAGGAAAGTCGATAGGAAAATGAGCAGCAAGCCATATGGTGCCTTGGTGAAAATTTCATCAAAAATCTCCTGCTGGAATTTGATCTGTCCGCCGAATGAAGCCTTTAGACCGAGATCTCTTGCAGACCAATCCCGTATCCATTCTCGTGCTTTCGCTGAATTCTTTCCAGTTGTTAAAAATACCTCTAAGCGCATTTTGTTGTCTTTCACAAAAGCAGCCAGAACCGGTGCTGTTTTTTGTTTATCCCCATATTGGACGATTTGCATAAGCTGAGCGGCATTTCTAGCACCTGTTACCGAAAATGGCGAATTCACCTTGTGTACGAGCGGATCTTTCTCTAATTGACCAATGACCTTGTCGATTTTTTCAAGATTTGCTTGCTGGAGGGCGTTTCCTTTCGTTTCTAAAATAATTGCGACCTTGTTTTCATCTTGCTGATCTGCCGGAATAAATTGCTTTTTAAACGTTTCATACGCGATCCGGGATGGATAATGGGCCGGCAGGGAATCGATCCCTGGTATGGCCAGATTCATTTCTTTTGCCGGAATAAGCCCAAACAATAGAAGTGCAAGTGCAACAATCATCATAACAACAGGGCGTTTCATGACATATTGGGCAAACCGATACCATAGCGATTGCTGCTTTTCTTTTGCCGGCAAAACGCTTAAATGATTAATCTTTTTGCCCATCACAGAAAGCAATGCCGGCAAAAACGTATTGGCTGAGAGGGCGGAGATGAAGACAACGGTCATTCCGCCAAGTGCGACATTTTGAAAAATATCAATTTTAATAAATAAAAGCCCGGATAAGCCAATAAATACACAGAGGCCGGAGAATATAATCGAGCGACCCGCCGTTGCCACCGTTGTTTGTATCGCCTCAGGCACCGGCTTCAACTTTAATTCTTCTTTAAACCGGTTGATAAACAGCAGGGCAAAATCTATGCTGAGGGCAAGGCCGATCATCGGAACAATGTTCAAAATAAAAATCGACAAAGGGGTTTGGTAACTGTAAAAATAAACGACACCCATTGTTGTCAAAATGGAGACAATTCCGATCAAAAGCGGAACAGCTGCGGCAACAACGCCGCCAAACGCCAGAATCAAAACGATTAACGCGATTGGCAGGCCGATCATTTCCGCCTTGGCCAAGTCTTCCTGGCTCGCTTTGTTCAAGTCTTGAACGATAATTGGCTCGCCTGTCAGCGTTACCTTCATTCCGGGTTTGTCTTTAATGATTTTTTTTAGCTGGCGGATTTCCTTGCCAAGACTTTCAGAATCTTTGTCAAACGTTAAAATTCCATATGCATCGTTTCCCTTCATCATCCCTTGTCGATCGAAAGGAGTGGTGATTGACTTTGCACCATTGAAATGTTTCAGGGGCTGAAAGGTATCTTGTATGTATTTTTTCCATTCATCAGCCGATACGGAACGGTTTTTTTGAAATAAAAGAATGATGGAAGATTTCGGCTGGTCAAAACTTCTTTCCAATATTTTTTTTGTGTTGTTATAGGCTCCGTTGTATTCAAAACCATTTCCGCTTAAAACCTCTGGCAATTTTAAAGCGAAAATCCCGGCGCTTATGATCAATAAGAGCCAGATCCCCAGTACCCATTTGCGGTATTCGTATATTTCTTTTCCGAATTTTTGCAGCATGCTACTTCCTCCTTTAAAACTATCATACACTTTTCCAAGTTTTAATACGCACATGGAATGCATTTGAACCATTTGTACTGGAGAAAATTTTAAGAAGAGGATTGAAAGATTACATTTACCGATTCGTTTTGTTATAGTAACACTGTGGAACTTGAATTTTCGACGAAAGGAAGTTTTTAACATGACGCAACAAATTGCCGGCATGATCGATCATACATTATTAAAAGCGAATGCAACGCGGGCAGAAATTGAAAAATTAGCAGAGGAAGCAAAAAAGTATTCTTTTGCATCGGTTTGTGTCAATCCAACATGGGTGAAAACCGCTGCTCAATTGCTTGCGGACAGCCAGAGGGTAAAAGTGTGTACGGTGATTGGTTTCCCGCTGGGAGCCGCTACTTCGGCAACGAAAGCGTTTGAAACGAAAGACGCAATTGAAAACGGTGCTACCGAAGTGGATATGGTGATCAATATTGGGGCATTAAAAGATAAACAAGATGATTTGGTTGAACAAGATATTCGTGCTGTCGTTGAAGCGGCAAAGGGTAAGGCTTTAACAAAGGTGATCATTGAGACATGTCTGCTGACAGAGGAGGAAAAGGTTCGTGCCTGCCGGCTCGCTGTGAAGGCCGGAGCCGATTTTGTCAAAACGTCAACCGGATTTTCGACTGGCGGGGCAACCGTAGAGGACATTCGCCTGATGCGCGAAACGGTTGGACCTGAAATCGGAGTCAAGGCTTCCGGAGGCGTCCGCAGCCGTGAAGATGCACTTGCAATGATTGAAGCAGGAGCCACTCGGATCGGCGCAAGTTCAGGCGTTGCGATCATCAATGGCGAAACCTCCGCAAGTGCTTATTAATTTTTGATAAAAGAGGATGCACATATGAAAGAAGTCATGATGGCATTATTTGCCGGCGTCCTTGTTGGGATGCTGTTTAAGTTTTTAAAGCTGCCGCTACCGGCGCCGCCTGTATTTTCGGCGGTAGTCGGCGTGTTTGGCGTCTACTTTGGCGGTGTGCTCGTAGAGTGGATTTTAAAATTAATCGAACGCTAAATAAATTTGATCTGGTGGGGAGTGAAGAAAATGGAAGAAAGAGAACTGGTAAAGGAAGCGGTAAAAGCAAGAGATTTCGCATATGTTCCGTACTCAACGTTTAAAGTGGGGGCGGCCTTGCTGGCAAAGGATGGGACTGTTTATCATGGCTGCAATATTGAAAATGCAGCATACAGTGTCACCAATTGCGCAGAACGAACCGCTTTGTTTAAAGCGTATTCGGAAGGGGTCACAAGTTTTGAAACGCTTGTCGTTGTCGCTGATACCGATCGGCCGGTTTCGCCGTGCGGCGCCTGCCGCCAAGTGATTTCCGAACTGTGTGATGCCAACATGGAAGTCATTCTGACCAATTTAAAAGGCGATATCCAGCGAATTAAAGTACGTGATCTTCTTCCTGGAGCTTTTTCGGCGGAAGATTTGAAGAGCGAAACAGAAGAATGATGGAAAAACACAGACTTTTCGCTGTGTTTTTCTTATTTGTTTTTCCGTGAAACAAATGGGTGATCCGTTACCCAGAATCGCCATGGATAATCCTTTGCTTCTCCTGTATTTTCAATGCCAATTCGCTTTCCTTGGGAAATTTCTTTAGGTGTCCGGCCGAGAGAAATAGAGAGCGGCGGTTCCCAAAACTTGCCGCCGTAATCCTCCATTGTTATCCCCAACGCCTTCGTTAATTTACCCGGTCCGTTTGTGAGATTTTTTGTATCATCGATTCCTCGCCGCTGATACATGAGCTCAATCCCAAATACAGGCTCAACGGCACGAATCAGCACCGCCTCCGGTATATCTTTTGCATTGCTGACAACATTGACGAGGCAATGGGTGTGCATGACGTAGGTGTAGACATGCCCGGCTTCGGCAAACATGATTTCCGTCCGTTTCGTTCTCCTGTTTTGAAAGCTGTGGGCAGCTCGGTCGATGGCGCCTAAATAGGCCTCTGTCTCGACAATCCTTCCCGCGGCAACCCCAGCTTCGGTCTCTTTTACCAAAACCGTGCCGAGTAAAGCCCTGGCAAGCTCAAGTGTCGGCTGATTGAAAAAATCCCTCGATACTGGTTCAAAATGGGTCATCCATACAACCTCCATCCATAAAAACAGTTCTTTACCATGTACCCTTTCTATTTTTACCTAAATCTTTTAAGATGAAGGAATGAAATCTTTTCTGAAGGTGGGATACAAAATGATTAATCAAAAGATCGGCTTTATCGGTGCTGGTAAAATGGCTCAAGCAATGTTGGAACGCATTATCCACTCTGGCAAAACCAGCAGGGAAACTATCATGGCAAGTGCTGCCACAGAAACAACGCTCCAAACTGTTCACCGTTCCTTTGGCATTTACACTACGCTTGACAATCGGAAAGTTGCAGCGTTTGCAGATATACTCATTTTGGCAGTAAAACCGGATCTTCATTCATACATTATTAGCGAAATTGCAGATAGCGTCAACGAGAATGCTACTGTTGTTACGATTGCAGCAGGAATCACACTTCGTGATCTCGATACTCTTTTTGGTCGAAAAATAAAGGCCGTTCGGGCGATGCCCAATACCCCATCATTTGTCGGCGAGGGAATGAGCGTCCTGTGCGCAAACGAGCAGCTAAGTGAAGCAGAGAAAACGGTAGTGGAGCAGCTTTTTCAGACAGTTGGCAAGACCGAATGGTTGGAAGAAAAACAGATGGATGCCGTTCCGGCAATCAGCGGGTCATCACCGGCATATGTGTATATGTTTATTGAAGCCCTCGCGGATGGAGGTGTGCGCCAAGGACTTCCGCGGGATCAAGCGTACCGGCTCGCTGCCCAAGCGGTTGTTGGGGCGGCGAAAATGGTATTGGAAACAGACGCGCATCCAGGAAAATTAAAGGATGATGTCTGCACCCCTGGCGGTGCCACAATTGAAGCAGTGGCAGCACTAGAGCAGCACCAATTCAGAGGAGCGATCCTTGCAGCAATGGAAAGCTGCACCAAAAAAGTAAAGTCCATGATAGAGAAACAGTAAGGGAATACTTTCCGCATTTTTTACGAAAACTTTCTTCTTATTGCCTATTGTACAAGCCTCCTTTCCATACTAAACTTGGAAAGGGAGCAAAAGATTCAGAAAGAAAACTGTAAGTAATCGGAGCGCATAACGATGAACTTTTCCAAATATAAAAATCTTTTATTTGCAAAAATGAAAACTCAATTTTCACAGTGGTTTGCCACAGAGGCCAATGAACGAATCCCTAATGCTGAAGTCTATCGTTTTGTACATTCGGTAAAAGGAACAGCAGGTACCCTTCAGCTTGGCGGACTTCACCAGTTGGCTGAAGCATTGCTGAACGAATTGCGAGAAGCGGATGATAAACACTGGTCAAAAGAAGACTTAACCATTTTTCTTTATGAAATCATCCGTGTTGTGAATGGATACGAGCAATTCCATGAAACCGACAGGCTGGAGGAACACAAAAAAATAGGGAACTTGCCACTCATTCAAATTATTGACGATGATGTTTCCATGCTAATCCTGCTGAAAGATGTTTTAGAAAAACAAGGATGGATGGTGATTGCCAGTTCTACACCGGAAAAAGCGATCTCGCAGTTTTTTGACTTGAATCCGGATTGCGTCATTATTGATGTCAAGCTGCCAAATAAAAGCGGTTTCGAAGTTATTCAGGAGCTGCAGGCGCACAGCAGCAAACTCTTTGTTCCATTTATCATGATTAGTGTTATGACCGACCGGAAAACACGGATCAACGCCTATAAGATGGGAGCCGATGACTTTTTGGGGAAACCGCTTGATCTTGAGGAACTAACTGTTCACGTTGAGCGCCATCTTCAAAGAAAGCGAATTTACGATCAATCCGTCATGCTTGACGAACTGACAAATTTGTATAATCGGAGATTTTTAAAAGACGTCTTTACAAGAAGTATCAATGATTTAAAACGAAATGGCCAGATTTTCAGCTTGGCGATTATCGATATTGATTTTTTTAAAAAGATCAATGATACATACGGCCATTTGACAGGGGATACGGTGCTGTCGGAATTTGCCAGATTTTTAAACGAAAAAACTCGCAGCACCGATCTTGTTTTTCGCTATGGGGGAGAAGAGTTTATGATTATTTTTCCCAATACAAACCATCTGCAGGCATATGAAATCGTCTCAAGAATATTGGATTATTTTTCGAAAACGCCCATTGAAGCAAATGGAACTGCCTTCCGTTTGACCTTTTCTGCTGGAGTTACAACGATTGATTCCGTCGAAACAACGCTTGAAGAGGCGCTCAGCCTTGCCGACCAGGCTGTTTATAAAGCGAAGGAAACAGGCCGAGCCAAAGTAGAAAGCATCAGTAACACGGCAAACCAAGCGGAAAAAAGAAAATTGTTTATTTCCGTAATTGATGATGATACGATCATTCGCAAAATGTTAATAGGGATTTTGGAAAAAATGAAGATTGCCTATTTTGACGTTGAAATTCGCGGGTTTGAGAACGGACTCTCCTTTTTGGAGTCCAACCGTCTTTTCGAACATGGGGAACATTTCTTAATTTTAGATGGTGTGATGCCAATTATGGATGGTCTTGAGCTATTGCAGAAGGTCAAACAAACGGAAAATGGAAAAAGTGTCATGGTCATGATGTTGACAGGGCGAAAAAGTAATGCGGACATATCGAGAGCATTGCAGCTTGGTGCCGATGATTATATGACTAAGCCTTTTCGCATTATTGAGCTGCAAGAACGAATTCAGCGATTAATTGAAAGAATGAAATAAGGTGGAAAAAAGTGAAGAGAATTTTATTGGCAGAAGATGAAGAAATTTTGCGAATGTTGGTTACAGACACTCTAGAGGATGAAGATTATCTTGTCGATGAGGCAGAAGATGGCCTGGAGGCATTAAATTTATTTTCCGAACATCACTATGATTTGATTATTCTCGATTATATGATGCCGGGGATGACGGGATTGGAAGTCATTAAGGAAATTCGAAACAGCCCTGTAAAGCAAGAAACAAAAATATTAATGCTTTCCGCCAAAAGCCAGCAATTCGAACAGGAAAAAGTATTGGATGCTGGAGCGGATTTTTTTATCGCCAAACCATTTAGTCCGATCGAATTATTAGCGAAAATAAAGGAAATTTTACAATGAAATTAAAACGGAACGCCAAAAAGAGCCTGGCAGAAAAATTTGTATTTTTAATGGGGAGCTTTTTACTCTTTTTTGTCATTATTTCTCTGGCATTGCTCGTAACTCTCTATTTTCTCGATAAATCCTATGCAAACGAGAGGGAAGTTTTCGAGAGTAAGGAAAAAATCGCAAAAGAAATCAATGATGATTTTAATCAAACCTTTTTCGATATGCGAGGGTATCTTGCCTTAAACAATTCATCATTAAAGGATCAGGCGCTGGCACAGGAACCGAAGATCAGAAGCTTGGCCGAGCGCTTTGCAAAAAAGGCTGTTACCGACGAGGATCAAGACTTTTTAAACAGTGTCCAATCGTTTTCAAATTTTTATTTTGATGAGATGCTCCCCAATGCATTGGCGGCTTTTGAAAGTGGCAAGCAAAATGAAGTAGTGAAAATTGCGAATAACGGGGCGACCACCCGAGTTGAATTTTTTCAAAAGTCGATGAAGGATTATATCCAATTATTAGAAAATGAAGCAGAAAATCATTTCCAAAAATTGCTGAGAATGCAAACGTATATTGAAAGTGTATTTATTGTTTTTATTTTATCGATCTTGCTTCTACTTGTCAGATTCATTGTCATGATGGTTCGCCAAATGGGGCAGCCGCTCTCAAAACTGGCTGAAGCGGCAAATGAAATTGCCAGTGGTAATGAAACATCGGTTGATCTTGAGATCAATCGTGAGGACGAAATCGGCTTTTTGGCCAAATCTTTTAAAAAAATGACCGAAAAAGTGTGGGAAAAAGAACAAGACTTAGTTGCCCATAATGAGGAACTGTTAGCCCAACAGGAAGAGCTTCAAGCCCAGCAATCGGAGCTGAAAACGGCACTGGAAATTTTAAAAGCGAATGAAGAAAAATTGAAAAACCGCAATAAGGTGATCAATCAAATTTCAAATTCCCTTTCTAAACAAGAAGTGCTCGATAGTATCGTTGTGACAATATGCAAAATTATTGAGGCAGATCAGGGAATCATTGTCAGTACAAACGATAAAGCGTATGCTTCCTATGGTGTTCCCATGTCGGGCGTCCATCAGTTTCTGAACCATGTGATAAGCGGACTATTGGAACGACTAACGATAACAAAAGAGCCCTTTACGATCAGGAGAATGCTGGATCTTTCTGAAAAAGGTTATCATGAAGGAAACCTCTACTGTCACGATCTTTATTTGCCGGTTTTAACTTCGGATGAAGAAGTCGTTGCAGTCATGATGTATACCCGTTATGGCAATCCTTTCCATGCATCGCAAATGGAAGAGTACAAAGCACATTCGAGAAGTATTGGGAATACGCTTGAAAAACTTTCATTGTTTCAAAAAACAGAAGAGGAACGAAAACGGAATCAAGAGATCTTGAATACTTTGCAGGAAGGCGTCCAATTAATTGATCGAAACGGAACCATACTTCAGGTAAACGATTATTTGTGCAAACTGTATCATTGCAGTGAAGCATCGCTTCAAGGCATGACTTTCAATCAATGGACAAGCTTGATGAAAGAAATGGTAATGGAAGATGGATTCATTGACCATTTAAACCGAATCACCGAGTTAAAGCCTCACCTTCCATCGGAGGAAAAGACGTTCCTTTATACAATGGAAAATCCCTATAGAGTGATAAAATTGGCCAGTGAGGAATTGTACCATGGGAATGAGAAGTTTGGAACCATTCTGATCCATCGTGATATAACGAAAGAATATGAAGTCGACCAAATGAAATCAGAATTTGTCAGCACGGTCAGTCATGAGTTACGAACCCCGCTTTCAAGCATTCTCGGGTTTACGGAATTGCTGCTGAACCGGGAGTTGAAACCGGAGCGGCAGAAAAAATACTTGAGCACGATTTTTAATGAAACCAATCGGTTAACCGCCCTGATTAATGATTTTCTTGATGTCCAAAGAATGGAAGCAGGCAAACAAACATATGAGAAAAAGTATATTCACCTGCTGCCCATTTTGACAAAAATCATTGAAGTACAGCAAGCGGGCACGAAAATCCATCAAATCGTTTTGGAATCGGAGGCGGTCAATCCGATCATCCTTGGGGATAAAGCCAAAATCGAGCAAGTTTTTACGAATTTAATCCATAATGCGATTAAATATTCGCCAAATGGAGGAGACATTTCTGTCCGCGTTACCGAACAGGAGCGCGAAATCCGCGTGGCGGTTTCCGACCAGGGGCTTGGAATTCCGAAAGATGCCATCGCAAAATTGTTTACGAAGTTTTACCGGGTTGATAATTCAGACCGCAGAAGCATTGGCGGGACGGGGCTGGGTCTGGCGATTGTGCAGGAGATTCTGAAGGCGCATGAGGGCAATATAACGGTTCAATCGGCATTTGGCGAAGGAAGCACTTTTACGGCTGTTTTCCCTGCTGTCCCTAATTCTGAAGAGATCGATGCTGCCGGAAACGAAACTCAGCATGAAGCTCGTTATCATATTTTAGTGATTGAAGATGATCAAAGTTTAACAGAATTAATCGCTCAGGAACTAAGCGAAAATGGCTTTTCGGTGAGCTGCATCAACGATGGCCGGACAGCTCTGAGCTATTTAAAGAAAACAGTACCCGATGCGATCGTCCTGGATATTTTATTGGATGATGCAGAGGTTGACGGCTGGTACATTATGAAAGAAATAAAAGATAACGATGATTTAAAACAGATTCCGGTTATTGTCTCAACAGCATTAGACGAAAAAGAAAAGGGGTTTTCTTTAGGGGCGATGGATTATTTAGTGAAACCGTACAAGCCAAGCCAACTGTCAAAAGCAATCATGCAGACCTTACTTAAAATTGGAAAAGTCGGGCAAATCTTAGTACCGGAAGGGAAAGAATAAAATGGAAAGCTCAACCGAACGGAGGTTGAGCTTTTGATTTAAATACCTGCAGCCATTTGGGAAAAGATTTGCGCATGGCGCTGTTCATCGGCGGCTGCTCGTAAAAAGCGCTGGCTGATTTGCTGGTTTTGGACTTGTGAGGCAATTTTGTGATAAAGCGGAACTGTTTCCTGCTCGTCCTTGATGGAATCGTGCACCCCTCTTTTAAAAGATCCGGGAAGTTGTACACCAAGGGTGATCGGCGGATACTTGCTCGTTAATTCGTGATATGCCCTTGAAAACCAATGAAAGTGTTTGATTTCATCTTGACGAATTCCCAAAATCATCTGGCGAAATTGGTTGCTAGGCGCCAATTCGGCCAGCCTTGTGTAATAGTGAATGGCTTGAAATTCATCGTTTATCGCTTTGGCGATTTCTCTTAAGACCTGCTGAAGCGGACGTGCATCGTGCGCATTATTTTCGTACGAAAAAGGTTGATAATACACAGGCTCTCCTCCTCCTCCTTCTTCTGCTATCATTGCATACTATGCGTACGAATGACCTATAGAGAGCCTATTTTTTGGTTTAATGGCTCTTTCTGCTTTTCAATTCGAAGACGAAAAAGGTAAAATAAACCTATCAAAGCGATTGGAGGGAATCAAATGTTACGGCTGCGAGATACAATACGACTACATAATGGCATAGAAATGCCCCGCCTTGGCCTTGGAGTATACAAGGTGGAAGCTGGGCAGCAAGTGGAGGAGACGGTACGAACAGCGCTTGAACTTGGCTACCGCTCGATTGATACGGCGGCATTTTATCAAAATGAAGAAGGGGTCGGAAACGCTGTCCGTGAAAGCGGGATCGATCGTAAAGAGCTTTTTATTACAACAAAGGTTTGGAATCGTGATCAAGGCTATGATGAAACAGTAAAAGCGTTCGATTTAAGTATGAAAAAGCTAAACCTTGAGTATTTGGATCTATATTTAGTGCACTGGCCTGTTAAAGGAAAGTATGTAGACACATGGCGGGCGCTTGAAAGGATCTATAAGGAAGGAAGAGTGCGGGCAATCGGCGTCAGCAATTTTAAAATCCATCATTTAGAGGATTTATCGGCCAACAGCGAACTGAAACCAGTGATTAATCAAGTGGAATTGCATCCGAATCTTTCGCAGCCGGAATTGCGGGCGTATTGTAAAGAAAACGAAATTGCGGTCGAGGCATGGTCGCCGATTGCGCGCGGCCGGATTTTAGACGATCCCATTTTAACGAAAATCGCTGAAAACCATCACAAAAGCACGGCCCAAGTGATTTTGCGATGGCATTTGCAAAATGATGTTGTCATTATACCGAAGTCGGTCACACCCGCAAGGTTGAAGGAAAACATTGATCTATTTGATTTCGAGTTAAACGCAGGAGAAATGGAGCAAATCGATGCCCTCAACCGCAACGAACGTTTTGGAGCTGACCCGGATCATATTGATTTTTAAACCTTTTTGAAGGCATCCAAGACATGGATGCCTTCGTTCTTGTTGACATCAATGGCTGTTTTCTTTTATAATTATCTTGAATTAAAGATATTTGTATTCAAGATTAAGGTTTGGATACAATAGAATAAATGGGGTGAAAAAATGTTTGAATTATATAAAGCGGGAGACCGTTACACCGCCAATCATGGTTGGTTAAAAAGCAATTTCAGCTTCTCGTTTGCAGAATACTATGACCCGAACAATTTGCAGTTTGGCCCAATGCGCGTCCTAAACGATGACATCGTTCAGCCATTAAGAGGATTTGGCGCCCACCCACACCGTGAAATGGAAATTGTTTCGATTGTTTTAAAAGGACAATTAAAGCATGAGGATAGCACCGGGGAAACGGCGATTACCACATTTGGCGGCATTCAAAGGATGTCTGCCGGAACCGGCGTAGTCCACTCTGAAGTCAATCCCTCTGCTACTGAGGAAGTGAATTTTCTGCAGCTCTGGTTTTTACCTGAAAAAAACGGCTTGACACCATCTTATGAAAGAACCGAATTTGACACAAACCGTTTAAAAAATCAACTATTGCCAGTTGTTTCAAAGCAAAGGGGAGAACAGACGGCCTATATTCACCAAGATTTAACCATTTATTTATCAGATCTGGACAAAGGAAAAGAAATTTCATTGCAGCAAGAACAAGGAAGAAGAATCTTCTTTTTTGTAATTGAAGGAGAAGTAACAATTAATGGAGAATGGACGCTAAGCAAGCGCGACTCAGCGCGGATTACCGAACTGCCGGAATTAAAAATAGCCGCAAATGCCGATGCGCGGTTTATGCTAATTGACTTACCGTAATACCTTCATTAAATTGCCAAAAAAACGGACTGTAGAAGGACAGTTCGTTTTTTACGTTTATTTATAATGAAATCGGGTAATTTAAGTGTACAAGCAGCTAAGAAAAAGAGACAAAACCTCTTCAAATCTTAGCAGTTTGCAGCCAACTAGCTGGAGAACATGAAATAATCATCAAATGGTAAAAAGGAGTGGTTCAAAAGTGGGTTTTCTTTGGTCATTAATCATTGGAGGAATTATCGGCTGGCTTGCTGGTTTAATTGCTGGAAGAGATATTCCTGGCGGTGTCATTGGTAATATCATCGCAGGATTTGTTGGAGCATGGCTTGGCACCTTGATCTTAGGCAACTGGGGTCCACACGTAGCCAACTTTGCGATTATACCAGCTATTATTGGCGCAGTCATTCTTGTGTTCTTGTTAAGTCTCATTATGAGATCATTTAGACGAGCAGACTAAAATTGGAAAAAGAAGAACACTCGAAAAGAGTCAAATAGTAAAGAGGAAAAAGCCTCCCTGCTGAATGGGGAGGCTTTTCAACTGCTAGAGACGATAAAGATCAATATCCTTAAAAATAGGAGGGGAATCGAGAAATGGTGCATAGCATTCGATTCGTTCTTCTGTGAACGGATGGGTGAATTCAAGTTTGGCTGCATGCAGGGCTTGTCTTGGAAAAATCGCTTTTCCTCCATATAAAAGATCACCTGCAAGCGGGTGACCCGCATCGCTGAAATGGACGCGAATTTGATGGGTTCTCCCCGTTTCAAGCCAGCATTTTACGTAGGTTAGCTGACTGGCAAGATCCCGCTTGATCACTTGATAATGCGTGAGGGCTTCTTGACCTGTAGGTGAGACCCTTCTTCTTGTCGGATGGTGCCTGTCACGGCCGATCGGCTTAGAAAAAGTGCCGTTTTTGCCCGTTATCATTCCATGAACAATTGCCACATATGTCCGTTTGATTTTGCGCTTTTCCAGCAATTGGTCAAGAAGTGCACCTGCAAAAGAGTGTTTTGCGAAAACAATTGCACCGGATGTGTCACGATCCAAGCGATGAATATGGCGCACCTCCCCAGTTTCCCCATTAGCCAGCATATGAAACGCGGCTGCATTGAGCAGCGTATTTTTCTCCATGCTTGGATTGTTTGGATGGGTTGTGATAAAGGGCGGCTTATTGAAAATAAGCAAATGATCATCTTCATAAAGAACCGGCACATCAAGGTATGTTGCCGGAATATCCGGCATGTTTTCGGAAAACAATTGGAGTGAGAGTTTTGCTCCTGTTCCAAAAGGTTCGCGCCAGTTTGCCGGTTTCCCGTTCAGCCATACTTTTTTTCCCATCCGGAAAAGATGGGTTAGTTTTCTCGGGCAGTTCCAAATTTGGTGAAACAAATCTTCGACTGATTTATTTTTCCATTCATCTGGAATAATGATCTCCAGCCAATCCCCTTTTCGATTTGTTTGTAGCATATGATGTTCTCCTTCATGTTCAGATGTCATTAGGCATTTTTGCGTGGGTATAATTACCACCCATTTTGCTGCCACAAGTATGTTATTCTTTAGTTATATTTTACGCTAGATTATTGTGCAGGCAAAGGTGGGTTATATGTGAAGATTGTTTTTGCCTCGACACCAGGGCAGGAGGAGGAAATCAGTGATCTTGTTCAATACATGTATTCTCATGTATTTCCAAACTTTTTCACTGATCAAGAGATTAAAGAATATGAGCGCTTACAAGTTCTTCGTATCGCAAGCGAACATTTGGCTGATTTTAGCACCTTGAAGGATGCGTTCCAAGTGATGGTCTCGTTGCAGACCATTATTTCTATTCTTGAATCAGCCATTTTGAAAAAAGAGCATTCACTGCTTTTTGAAAAAAACGTAGCTATTTTGCAAAGTTATGGTCTTTTTTTTCCGTTTGATTTGCAACATTTCATTGAGGCTAAACTGGAAAAGAAACAAAATCATTTAAGTGTCTACACAAGAGCAGTGAATCAATTGCTCATTTAACTTGGTGCGTCTTCATTTTAAGAAGGCGCTTTTTATTTCTTCCCTATGTACTTTCGTTCGCCCTAACGATAAAATGAAAGGGTCGAAAGTGGCGGAGCGGGTTCTGCCTTGGAAAAATGCGAATATTGTCAAATTATTGCGGATTTTTTTAAAAGGAGTATTCCACCATCACATCGAAAAGGATAAGGGTAAAAGAAATTGGAGGAGATTAAATGGACTGGAAAACGAATGCAAACAGATGGATCCAATTTGAAAATCTGGACCCTGAGCTAAAAGAACAATTGGCGACCCTTGCCAATGATGAGAAACAATTAGAGGAAGTTTTTTATAAAAACTTGGAATTTGGTACCGGCGGAATGCGAGGAGAAATTGGGGTTGGCACAAACCGGATGAACCTTTATACCGTTCGAAAGGCTTCTGCCGGCTTGGCGGCATACATAGAAGAAAATGGGATGGAAGCGAAAAAACGCGGTGTTGTCATCGCTTTCGATTCTCGTCATAAATCACCTGAGTTTGCCATGGAAGCAGCCAAAACGCTTGCAACAAAGGGAATTCAGACATATGTGTTTGACGAGTTGCGCCCGACGCCAGAATTGTCATTTGCTGTGCGTTATTTAAATGCTTTTTCCGGCATTGTCATTACAGCGAGCCACAATCCGCCTGAATACAACGGTTACAAAGTTTACGGCAATGATGGCGGTCAGCTTCCGCCCGCAAGTGCAGACGAAGTGATTGCCAAAGTAAATGAAATCGAGAATGAATTGCTGATTGAAGTTGAAAGTGAAGACAAACTCCGTGCAGCCGGGTTAATTGTTACCATTGGTACGGAAATCGATAATGCCTATATTGAAAAATTAAAAACGATTTCAGAAAATCCGGAATTGGCATTGGAATCGGATATTCAAATTGTGTTTACACCACTTCACGGTACAGCCAATAAACCGGTGCGAAACGCGCTGACGGCTCTTGGCTATAAAAATGTTCATGTTGTAAAAGAACAGGAGTTGCCTGATCCAGAATTTTCAACCGTTAAAAGCCCGAATCCGGAGGAGCATGCTGCATTTGAACTGGCGATACGCGACGGAAAAGAAATGGGTGCGGATATTTTAATCGGAACCGATCCGGATGCAGACCGTCTCGGCGTTGCAACCAAAAACCGGGAAGGGGAGTATGTTGTTTTAACTGGAAATCAGACTGGTGCCCTTCTGCTTGACTACTTGCTGACACAAAAGAAAGCAAAGAACAGTATTCCGAGCAATGCCGTTGTCCTTAAGACGATCGTAACGTCCGAGATTGGCCGGGAAATTGCTGCTGCTTACGGACTTGAGACAGTAGACGTTCTGACAGGATTTAAATTTATTGCTGAAAAAATCAATGAGTACAAATCTTCAGGTGCCCACTCTTTCCTTTTCGGTTATGAAGAAAGCTATGGTTACTTGATTGGCGACTTTGTCCGTGATAAAGATGCTGTTCAAGCAGCTCTTTTAGCAACGGAAGTATGTGCGTATTATAAAAAACAAGGCTTGTCGCTTTATGAAGGGCTAATGCAAGTATTTGAAAAATACGGCTACTTCCTCGAAGGTCTTCGTTCGATTACGTTAAAAGGAAAAGATGGAGCCGAAACCATTGCGCGCATCTTATCCTCCTTCCGTGCCGAACCAATGAAAGAGCTGGCCGGGATTGCTGTACAAGCGTCAGAAGATTATTTAACCGGGCTTCGGGTAACGAAAAACGGTTCTGAAAAAATGGATCTTCCGAAATCGAATGTCCTGAAATACACCTTCGAAGATGGTTCATGGGTGTGCTTGCGTCCGTCAGGAACAGAGCCAAAAGTGAAATTCTACTTTGGTGTGAACAGCAGCAGCCTTAAAGAAAGCAAAGCAAAACTGCAGGCGGTTGAAAAGGCATTTATGGATCTTGTCGATCAAAAAATGGCTATGGCAGCTGAAAAATAAAGCAAAAACGGTTCCCTGCTTAGGGAACCGTTTTTTTTGGTGGTGGAATTCTATTGTCCGGTTGTAAAAATTGACAGTATCTCCTCTTAAATTTCAGGATAGACTATACATCGGTGTTGAAGTTGGATCGGAATGGAGTGCTTCGTTTGCATGGTCGATGTAACGCAGCAGTGAATATAATGTTTCTTCAACGATTTTGTAATCATGTTCAAAATTGTAAGCATGCAGGAAATGCTCAATTTTTTTTGACAAAAAATGATCCTCGGTGCGAACCATTAAGATTAACAAGTTATCCCATTCTGACCGGTGTGTATAATACAACGCCCGATCGTAATCCAATTTATTCATTTTTATTCTCCTCCTTAATAGGAGTTGATTTTAGTTTATGAAGTTCCGATCAGAACTTTCGCAGAAAATGTTGGACAGGTTGATTTGATGCGCTTTCCGGATTTTTCCTGAATAAAAGTGAACGATTTTTACTCGAAACTCGTTTCATCATTCCCTATTGAACTTCATACATTGTGATAAGAAGAAGAAAGGGGAATGGTCAATGAATGTAGAGGATCGCAAAGCACTGGAATATGCCATTAGCGAAATTACTGAAGTCGCAAGCGGTTTTGGTTTGGACTTTTACCCGATGCGTTATGAAATTTGCCCTGCCGATATTATTTATACATTTGGAGCATATGGAATGCCGACGCGTTTTTCCCATTGGAGCTTTGGCAAGCAATTTTACAAAATGAAATTACAGTATGATTTAGGCCTCAGTAAAATTTACGAGTTGGTAATTAATTCTAATCCTTGCTATGCTTTCCTGCTTGATTCAAACAGTTTAATTCAAAATAAATTGATTGTGGCGCATGTTTTGGCGCATTGTGACTTTTTTAAAAACAATGTCCGTTTCCAAAATACAAAGCGGGACATGGTTGAAAGCATGGCAGCAACAGCGGAGCGGATCCGCCAGTATGAAATCCAGCACGGAAAAAGTGAAGTGGAGAAATTCCTTGACGCCGTTTTAGCCATTGATGAACATATTGATCCTTCCTTGATGCGTCCGAAACTCGCATGGTCGATCGATGATGAAGAAGAGGATGATGAAATAAAACCGTCGCAAACTCCTTACGATGATTTATGGAATCTGGATGAAAAACAAAAGCAAGATGAAGGTAAAAAGCCGTCAAAAAAGAAATTTCCACCAAGGCCTGAAAAGGATTTGATGTTGTTTATTGAATCATACAGCAGGGAATTGGAAGATTGGCAGCGCGACATTTTAACAATGATGCGCGAAGAAATGCTTTATTTTTGGCCGCAGCTTGAAACAAAAATCATGAATGAAGGCTGGGCATCGTTTTGGCATCAGCGAATTTTGAGGGAAATGGATTTGACGAGCGACGAAGCAATCGAATTTGCCAAATTAAATGCAGGTGTCGTGCAGCCATCAAAGACCGGGATCAATCCGTATTATTTGGGAATTAAAATATATGAAGACATCGAGGAGCGCTATAACCATCCAACAGAGGAGATGAGGCGCCGCGGTGTCGATCCAGGCTTCGGTCGGGAGAAAATTTTTGAAGTTCGGGAAATTGAATCCGATATTTCATTTTTAAGGAATTATTTAACGAAGGATTTAGTCATGCGCGAGGATATGTATTTGTTCCAAAAGCAAGGCCGCGATTACAAAATTATTGATAAACAGTGGGAGCAAGTGCGCGACCAGCTAGTCAACATGAGAGTAAATGGCGGATTCCCATATATAACCGTTAATGATGGCGACTATTTGAAAAATGGCGAATTGTATATGAAGCATTGGTATGAAGGCATCGAACTTGACGTGAAATATTTGGAAAAAGTATTACCCTATATTTACCAACTATGGGGAAGACCCGTCCATATGGAAACAATCGTCGAAGACCGCACCATGCTCTTTACGTACGACGGCAAAGCCGTTCATCGAAAGTATATCTAAACAAAGCAGAAAAGGTGGTTCTTGTAAAAAATAAGAGAACCGCCATTTTTATGACCAATCTGGAAAGTGTGCGAATCTTCCATACTAAGGATGCTGACTTTTTAAACCGTTTGTTCCTTTGCCCCAGAAAGTAAGTTTTACAATTCCTCAACATTTCTTTACGAAAACTCCATGTTCAGTTTATATTCCCTTTATAATGACCGTTTATGATAAACATGTGTACGAAAAGTGAATAATCCCGGTTGTGAATTGGAGAAACCATAAAAAAACAATAGGAATGTGTTCGACCTTTTGTGTTTTTTATGGTTTCTTTTTTTGCGACGAATGGGACAGGGAGGAAGACTACGTGAATACTTCAAAAAATTTTTTAGAATACTTAAAAGAGGATCGTATGATTGCCGCGATAAAAAGTCCAAAAAATTTAGAGAAGTTTTTAGAAACAGATCTTCAGACCGCGTTTTTACTAATAGGAAACATCAGTGTAATTAAAAGGTATGTGGATCTTCTGAAATCCCGTCACCGCCGGGTATTTTTACATGTTGAAAAAATTCCGGGAATTAGTTATGACAAGGAAGGACTTAAATTTCTTGCAAAGTTTGTGAAACCGGATGGCATTGTCTCAACAAAAAGTTCACTGATCCAATTTGCGAAAAATGAGGGATTAGCAACGATACAGCGGCTATTCTTAGTTGATACAGATGCAGTTCATCATGGACTTGATACGATAAATGAACTGAAACCGGATGCGCTTGAAATCATGCCGGGCATTATTCCGGATATGATCCGAAAGATAACGAAAAAAACGGACATTCCGATCATTACCGGCGGGTTAATCGAAAATCAGCAACAAATACAAGCAGCACTTGAGAATGGTGCAATGGCCGTATCAACTGGAACACCCAGACTTTGGAGAAATGGATTACCAGTTGGCCAATCCAGTAAGAACGGAGAGATTTTATGAAAAAAGTCGAACTGATCAATGTCAGCAAATCATATGACAAAAAAACAAAGGTCATTGAAGATATTTCGGTAACAATTGAACCTGGCGAATTTTTCGTGCTCGTCGGGCCTTCCGGCTGCGGAAAGAGTACGATGCTGCGAATGATTGCCGGACTTGAGGAGATCACCGGCGGAACATTGCTTATTGGAGGGCAGCAAGCCAATGATCTGCTGCCAAGCCAGCGCAACTTGTCGATGGTCTTTCAAAACTATGCTCTATACCCGCATTTGACAGTTGAGCAAAACATTACCTTTGGCTTGCACACGAAAAAAATATCGAAACAGGAAATGAAAAAACGCTGTGATGAGGCTGCTGAAATGTTGGGACTGACAGAGTATCTGAAACGAAAGCCCCGCCAGTTATCAGGAGGACAGCGCCAGCGTGTCGCCTTAGCAAGAGCAATTGTGACCCATTCGCCCATTTGCTTAATGGACGAGCCATTGTCCAACCTGGATGCGAAACTACGAGCAAAAATGCGCTCGGAAATCCGTCAAATCCAGCGCAAATTGGGGATTACGATGATTTATGTCACCCATGACCAGACAGAGGCGATGACAATGGCAGACCGAATGATGATTTTAAACAATGGGCATATCCAGCAAGTTGGCAAGCCGCTTGACATTTACAACGAGCCGGCCAATACATTCGTGGCATCATTTATCGGCTCACCGCCAATGAACTTAGCAGATGCCCGTATTCAAGACCAATCGTTTATTTTTGAAAAGAATACAGTGAAGTTTGAACAGTTGCCAACGGCAATGGCTGTGAAACAGCACGTAACGGTGGGAATCCGTCCCGAGCATATTCAATTGGCTGCATCTTCAGAAGAGGCAAGCTTTGTTGCTGAAATTGAAAATGTTGAAATTCTTGGAACCGAAACGCTTCTGACCTTTTCGATGGGGGATCATATGCAATGGACTGCCAAATGGAATGGTCAGTGGAATATTGCGGTAGGCGATAAAATTCCAATGACCATTCAGCCGGAGCATGTATTCATTTTCGATTCGGAATCCGGAAACGTTTTATACCATGAAACAAGCTTGAAAAATGAGATGGCGATGGAGGTGTTTTCATGAGTACCATTGCGAAGATGGCTGTTTCAAATGCCTCTGAGCCAACGAATGATTCCCGGGCAAAAAAAATGAATTCGAATTTTATTGTTGGTCTGGCCTATTTGCTGCCATCCTTCATCCTATTTGGGATCTTCTTATTTTACCCAATGCTGCGCACGCTTTATTTGAGCCTGTTTGCAACGGATAGTCAAGGAACTCCGCTAAAATTCGTTGGTTTGGACAATTTTACGTATATCTTAAGTGATCCCAATTTCCTGCAAAGTTTGAAGGCGACGTTGTTGTTTGTTCTTTATACTGTTCCGAGCGGAGTCATTTTAGCCTTGTTTCTTGCTTTGATCGCCAATGAGAAATTAAAAGGAGTCGGATTTTTTCGAACGATCTTTTCTTCCACAATGGGGATGAGCGTCGCTGCTTCCTCGGTGATCTGGATGTTTATGTACAATCCGGCGATCGGGGTCATCAACAAAGTATTATCTGTTTTTGGTGTGAAAAATATTCAATGGCTGCAGGATCCGCATTATGCCTTGGCAGCTGTATCGATTGCAACGGTTTGGATGAATGTTGGTTTCGCGTTCTTGATTTTGCTTGGAGGGTTGCAAAATATTGATGAAAAGTTATATGAAAACGCGCAAATTGCCGGTGTCAGCTATTGGTACCAGCTGCGTAAAATAACGATTCCAATGGTATCGCCAACTTTGTTCTTTATTATTACAGTATCCTTTATCAATTCATTTCAAACTTTCGGCCAAATTGATATTTTGACAAAAGGCGGACCGATTGACACTACAAATGTAATTGTCTATTCCATTTATAAGGATGCGTTTATCAATTACAATATTGGCTCAGCCAGCGCTCAAGCCGTGATTTTATTTTTCTGTATTTTAATCCTTACCATCCTGCAATTTAAGCTTGGAGAAAGGAAGGTTCATTATCAATGATCAGCAATACGAGAAAATCAGTGACATACCTTTTATTGATCCTGGCCGCTGTGGTGATGATGTTTCCAATTCTCTATGCTTTTACCATTAGCTTTATGAGCGGAGCTGAAGTGCTTGCGGGGAAATTGTGGCCGAAGTCCTTTTCTTTGACCAATTATCAAGCAGCTTTTGCCAGAGTTCCCTTACTGCATTACTTGTTGAACAGTTTTGTGGTTTCAATTAGCGTCATGATCGGTCAGCTTGTTGTCTCAGCGCTTGCAGCTTTTGCGTTTGTCTTCATTCCTTTTAAAGGGCGCGAGGCCATCTTCTTCCTATTCATATCAACGATGATGATTCCGTGGGAAGCGACGATGGTACCCAATTTTATTACGGTGCAAAGGCTTGGTTGGATCAATCAATATGCAGGACTAACCGTTCCGTTTTTCGCACTTGCTTTTGGGACATTTTTGCTGAGACAGCAATTTAAGACGATACCAAAAGAATTGTATGAGGCCTCACAAGTAGCAGGCATCAGCCGATTCCGCTTTTTATGGAGTGTGGTTCTGCCGGTATCGCGGACAAGCCTTGTAACGCTAAGTGTGTACACTTTCTTAACGACATGGAACATGTACCTTTGGCCATTGCTTGTGACCAATACAGAAAAAGTTCGTACCGTTCAAATTGGCTTAAAGCAAATGCAATCGCAAGAAATTTCATCTGATTGGGGGGTGGTAATGGCCGCGGTGATTGTTGTCATTTTACCAACATTATTGCTTTTATTTTTAGGACAAAAGCAATTGCAAAAAGGATTAACACAAGGAGCTATTAAATAGGGGGATTTTAAAATGAAGAAAATTTTAGTTATTCTTACAGCAGCGATGATGTTTCTGTTAGCTGCCTGCTCAAGCGGAAATAATAATGGAACGGCTGTTCAAAAACAAGAAACGAAAAAAACGTCATCTGGAAAAACAGAAGTAATCTTCTGGCATGCAATGAGCGGAAATCTTGAAAAATCATTAAATGAAATTGTGAAAAAGTACAATGAATCCCAGGATAAAGTGGAAGTAAAGCCAGTGTTCCAGGGAACGTACGAAGAAGCATTAACGAAATTTAACACGGTTGCCGGAACGAAAGATGCACCAGCGATCATGCAAACTTTTGAAGTTGGAACAAAATATATGATTAACAGCGGGAAAATTCAGCCGGTGCAAAAATTTATTGACCAAGACAAATATGATACTTCCCAATGGGAGACAAACATTTCAAATTATTATAAAGTGGACGGCAAACAATACTCAATGCCATTCAACTCATCTACGCCTGTTCTTGTCTATAACAAAGATGCGTTTAAAGAAGCTGGTTTAGATCCGGAAAAAGCGCCTCGAACATATGATGAATTGAAAGCCGCTGCGAAAAAATTAACAAAGAAAAGCGGAACAAACACAACACAATACGGTTTTTCAATTTTAAATTATGGCTGGTTCTTTGAAGAATTGCTTGCTTCCCAAGGCGGTTTATATGTTGATCATGAAAATGGCCGTCAAGGAAATGCCGAAAAGGCTGTTTTCAACAGCAAAGAAGGGTTAAACGTCTTTAACTTAATCAGTGATATGTATAAAGAGGGAACATTCTTTAATGTTGGTACAAACTGGGATGATATGCGTGCAGCTTTCCAATCGAAGAAAATTGCGATGTTCCTTGATTCTTCAGCAGGGGTTAAACAATTAATTGACAATGCTCCATTTAATGTTGGCGTTTCTTATCTTCCTGTTCCAAATGAAGCGGATCGCAAAGGGGTAATTATTGGCGGAGCTTCATTGTGGATGTCAAAAGGTATTAGTGAAGAAACACAAAAAGCAGCATGGGATTTTATGAAGTATCTAGCAACGCCTGAAGTACAAGCAAAATGGCATGTAGACAGCGGTTATTTCGCAGTGAATCCTAAAGCATATGAACAGGATATTGTAAAAAAAGAATGGGAAAAATACCCGCAATTAAAGGTAACAGTTGATCAACTTCGCAAGACCAAATCGATTCCGGCAACTCAAGGTGCTTTGATCTCGGTTTTCCCTGAATCTCGCCAAAAAGTTGTTTCCGCAATGGAAAGCTTGTATCAAGGCGTTTCGCCGAAAGACGCTCTTGACCGTGCGGCTGAAGAGACAAACCGTGCGCTTCAAACGGCAAACAAAAAGTAAGTCTAGATTTTAAAAGCCTGTCTAGAGATAGATGGGCTCTTTTTTCGAAATCATTTTTCTTGCCCAAAAAACAGGAACAAGAAGAAATAGAAAAGGGAGGATTCAGCCTTGATTTCGTCAACAAACGTATTTGCCCATAGAGGTTTTAGCGGAAAATTTCCGGAAAATACAATGATTGCATTTGAAGAAGCTGGAAAGTTCGCTATCGCGGGTATCGAATTGGATGTTCAATTATCGAAGGATGGAGTAATGGTCGTCATTCATGATGAACGGCTTGATCGGACAACAAATGGCAGGGGTTTTGTAAAGGATTATACGTATGAACAGCTGCTTGCTTTCGATGCCGGAAGCTGGTTTCATTCCCAATTCGCCAACCATAAACTTCCAAAACTATCAGAAATCATCGACTGGGCAAAACAAAGAGAGGAATCCTTTATCGTCAATATTGAATTAAAAAATGACCAAATTCACTATGAAGGTTTAGAAGAAAAGGTGCTAAATTTGGTTGAAGAATATCAATTCAAAGACCAAGTCATTCTTTCCTCCTTTAACTACGAAAGCCTGGTTAAAATAAGGGAATTAGACCAAACCATTTCAATTGGTTATTTAATTCAGGGGATTCATCCAACCGCCATCGAAAAAGCGCAAAAAATTAATGCGAATATTCATTGTGATGAAGCTTATGCTCTTTCTGAAGAAGGAAAGCGGGCAAAAGAGGCAGGTCTAGAATTAAGAGTCTACACCATCAACAACACAAATGAGTTTGAAATAGTAAGAAAAGCGGGCGCAGACGTCATCATGACAGATTTTCCAGATCAATTTGCATAAAACGAAAACACAAGGACGGTTCGGTTGTTTCTTTTTTAGCTAATCAGAATTTATATGGATAAATTCTGAACGCATAAATTCAACTACGCCTCTGTCTTCGTCTAAAGGACTCGCCAGTCGGCGAGTTTTCATTTAAGAAAAGGAAGCAATAGGACCGCCCTCTTGTCTTTTGTATATAAGTATATTATTATATTAGCGGATGATTATATACGGTGGCGAAGATTAAAAAATTTCATGTGAATAAATGGAGGTTCAAAACATTGGTTTCAATCATTCTGGCATTTATGATTTTCCTGCTTACCCTTGTGCTTGTTATTTGGCAGCCAAAAAATTTATCGATTGGCTGGTCGGCAATGGGGGGAGCAGTTCTTGCATTACTGGCGGGCGTTGTCAATATTCAAGATGTTGTAGAAGTAACCCGCATTGTCTGGAATGCGACATTTTCGTTTATTGCAATTATCATTATTTCACTTATTCTTGATGAGATTGGTTTTTTCGAATGGTCTGCCTTACATATGGCTCGGGCTGCAAAAGGAAATGGTCTGAAAATGTTTGTCTATGTAACAATCCTTGGCGCGCTAGTCGCCGCCTTCTTTGCCAATGATGGCGCCGCTTTGATCCTGACACCGATTGTTTTAGCGATGGTGCGGAATTTAAAACTTGAGGATAGAATGATCTTTCCGTTTATTATTGCGAGCGGATTTATTGCCGATACGACATCTTTGCCACTTGTTGTCAGCAATCTTGTTAATATTGTTTCTGCTGATTTTTTTGGTATTGGGTTTGCCCGCTTCGCTTCAAGAATGATCGTCCCCAACCTATTTTCTTTGGCAGCAAGCATTTTGGTATTATTTCTTTATTTTCGACAAAATCTGCCTAAGTCCTATGATGTCGATCAACTGAAGAAACCTGCTGAGGCAATCCGTGACATTAAAATGTTTCACTTGTCCTGGCTAGTGCTTGCGATTCTTCTGGCCGGTTATTTTATCAGTCAAGCCATTCATATTCCGGTTTCGATTATTGCCGGAGTAATTGCGCTGTTCTTCTTATTTATGGGAAGAAGAAGCCATGCAGTTGAGACAAAAAAGGTGATCAAAGGGGCACCATGGGCGATTGTCTTTTTTTCCATCGGAATGTATGTTGTTGTCTACGGCTTGCGAAATGCCGGGTTAACCAGCATTCTTGCGGATGGAATTCAATATGCCGCCAATCATGGGCTATTTATTGGCACAATTTCGATGGGCTTTATCTCAGCGATTCTTTCATCAATTATGAATAATATGCCAACAGTTATGATCGATGCATTGGCTATTGCCGAAACCCATACAGCCGGATTGGTTCGAGAAGGCCTTATTTATGCGAATGTCATTGGCTCCGATTTAGGACCGAAAATCACGCCAATAGGTTCATTGGCTACATTGCTGTGGCTGCATGTCCTGTCGCAAAAAGGCGTAAAAATTTCATGGGGCACCTATTTTAAAACAGGAATCATTCTGACAATCCCGACGCTATTTATTACCTTAATCGGACTTTATTTATGGCTTCAGATTTGGTAACAGCGGGCAGGTTTTTATCTGACTGGAAAATAAATACTGCAAGGAACAATATTTTTTGTTCGAACACCTATTTTTAAGACTTTTAAGCATTATTATGGTACAAATGATATAATTAAATAAAACGATGAAAGATTCAGGGATGGAGATATAAGATTCGTCCCTGTGTTTTGGAGGAGCCTGTCACCAAGGGGGTCGTATGCCCTTTGGTAACAGGCTTTTTTGTATTGTTTTAGGGTAAATACAAATGCTAAAAAAGTAGGAAAGGGGTAGTTTTGTGTTAATCGTACAGTTAGCTATTATCTTAATTGCATCAAAAATTGCGGGGAGCTTAAGTGTTCGTTTAGGGCAGCCATCTGTCCTCGGCAAGCTGTTGATCGGGATTGTTCTGGGACCATCGGTACTGGGCCTTGTGACAGAGACGAAAACGCTAGAGGAATTTAGTCAAATTGGGGTTATTTTATTAATGTTTATGGCAGGCTTGGAAACCGATGTAGACGAATTTAAGCGCACCGGTAAAGCATCGACCTATGTTGGTCTCGGGGGCATCATTGTTCCGCTAGTGTTGGGCTATTTTGCTGGAAGTGCCTTACATCTAACCTCAATCCAATCATGGTTTTTAGGTTTACTGCTTTCGGCAACAAGTGTGAGTATTTCTGTTCAAGCCCTTAAAGAAATGGGGCAATTGAAAACGCGTGAAGGCACAACGATCCTTGGAGCAGCCGTCATTGATGATGTGGTCGTCATCATTGCCTTAGCTTTTTTGATGAGCTTTGCAGGCGAAAATGTCCACTTGGCGACGCTGATCATTAAAAAGTTTGTCTTTTTTATTGCAGCCATCATCATCGGCTGGAAAGTCGTTCCATTCTTTATGAAAAAATTCTCTTCATTAAAAGTAACAGAAACAACGATTTCTTCCGCGTTAATCATTTGTTTTGTGTTCGCATACTTTGCTGAATATACAGGAGTTGCTGCCATCATCGGAGCTTATATTGCCGGTGTTTCAATCAGTTTAACCAATTTTAAACAGGAAGTTTTTGAAAAGATTGAAACGATTAGCTATTCGATCTTTGTTCCCGTTTTTTTTACTTCAATCGGGATTACTGCAGAGTTTGCCGGTATTCGGGAAAATTTAGGCTTGATCGTGCTGTTTAGTATTATGGCAGTCCTCAGTAAATTAATCGGTGCTTCTATTGGAGCAAAAGCAGCCGGCTTTCCGTTCAAAAGCTCATTAGGGATTGGTTCTGCGATGGTCTCAAGAGGCGAAGTAGCTCTCATTATTGCCGCAATCGGACTTGAAGCAAAGCTGCTCAGCCAAGAAATGTTTGCTGTAATGGTTGTTGTCGTCCTTGTGACAACAATCGTAACCCCGCCGATGATGAAACTATTTTTTAAAAAGGAAGCCATTTCTGCGAGAGAAAATTTGTAAAATGGGTTGCTGATTGGAAAAAAATGATTAGGGCAAATTCTGAGTCTTATGGTACAATAAGATCAGCTTAAAATACACATAGGGGTATACCGATGAGATGAAGGGGGTGGCGATGTTGAAAATTACCGATGCCGCACGCGATATTTTAAAACAAGCGATGCAAGAACAAAATGCAAGCAGCCTTCGAGTATATTTTGCCGGATTTGGCTGAGGAGGGCCGCAAATTGGGCTGGCTCTGGATGAGCCGGAAGCAGACGATAAAATTGTAATGGAAAATGAAATTCAAGTTGCATATGAAAACAGTATTGAACCATACGCAGAAGATTTGGTTCTTGAGTACGACGAAATTCGTGAAGGTTTGGTTCTAACTGGTAATGAAAGCTACTGTTAAAAAGGAATCGAAAGGCATCACTCGAATAAGAGTGATGCCTTTTATGTAATTTATATCTTAACATATCACTTGACCATTAAAAGGAAAAAACGGGTTGATAGAGACGTTTATCGCCATAAAGATACCAACAAAAATGAGGAAATAGAGTTTTCATTTATTATCGGCTTGGTTTTTTACAGCAAATGTTTCACAGAAAAGACAAAATTCTTTTTAAAATCTAATTGACAATCATTATCAATATAAATACAATTAAAATAGAAAAATGATATTGATATTCGTTATCAATTAGAAAATAAATTTTGAGAAGAAGGGGAGCATATGGGGAAAAATGTATTCACTAAAATACTTGTTCTTCTAGTAGCGATCAGTTTTGTTATACATATGCCAGCATTCGCGGCGGGCAATGCAGCTGAAGACCTTAAGCAAGCAGAACAGTCCATTGATACGGCAATTGATTGGGCAGCTAAAGGTAACCTCGCTGAAGTGCAAAAGTCCTATGATCAATTCAATAAAACATGGAAGAAAATTGAGCCCGGAATTAAAGCACATTCTGTCACAGCCTATCGGGATATTGAAACAGGCATGGGTCAGATCGTTTATGCCTTAACAATCAAAAAAACCGACCAAGTGCAACAAGCGTTGAATAACTTGAAGGCGGTAAATGAAAAATTTATCAATGGCGGTTACCCAAAAGAGACGGCTGTAAAAGAAAAAGATATGTCAATCGATGACTTTATTCTGATTTTGCAAAGCACAAAAAAAGCGGCAAAAGAAGAGCAGCAATCGTCAGCACTTGAAGGGATAAAAAAAGCAAGCGACAGCTGGTTAAGTGTCGAAGGGATTGTTGTGGCCCAGTCGGCTTCCGTTTACAGCGACTCGGAGCGCGACTTAGTAACGATTCAAGCGATGCTTGCCGCAAACCCGCCGAACTATGACAAAGCAGTAAAAACGATCGACCAAATGATTAATTATTTAACCCCATTAGCAAGCAAGTCAGAGTATACCTACTGGGATGCAGCCATGATTCTACTTCGTGAGGGTCTTGAGGCACTGCTTGTTGTGATTGCTCTATTGTCCTTTGTAAAAAAATCTGGCGCTGAGAAGGGGAAAAAATGGATCTGGTCTGGAGTACTTGGTGGACTCGGTGTCAGCATTGTGCTTGCGATCATTGTGAAATTTGTCCTCTCATCTGGTGCATTCGGTAATAACAATGCCTTGATTGGCGGCTGGACAGGAATTTTTGCGGCAGCCATGCTGCTGTACATGAGCTATTGGCTTCACAGTCAATCCAATATTGCAGATTGGAACCGTTATTTGCGGGAAAAAAGCCAAACGGCAATTACGACTGGAAAACTGATTTCTTTAGGTGTCCTCTCGTTTCTAGCCGTATTTAGAGAAGGAACTGAAACCGTTTTGTTCTACATCGGTATGGCAAGCCAAATCAAATTGCAAAATTTATTGCTTGGCTTTCTAATTGGTGCAGCAATTCTCGGGTTGATTGCGTTTTTAATGGTCTATGTCGGATTAAAGCTGCCATTGCGGCCGTTCTTTATGGTATCAAGCGTGATTGTCTTTTACTTGGCTGTTAAATTTACCGGCATGGGTATCCATAGTCTGCAGTTAGCGGGATTGATTCCAACAACCAACGCACCAGACGGACTAAGCATGGAATTTTTCGCCCTATACCCTTCGTGGGAAAGCATCATCCCACAGTTGCTATTGATTGCAGCTGTTGTGATATTCCTTCTTATAAAAAAATATACAAATAAAAAATTAATCACAAATGGAAAGGGAGATTTCGCCAAATGAAAAAACTAACAACTCTATTCGCAGCACTTTTTCTTATCAGCACATTTGTTTTAGCCGGATGCGGCAGCGGAAATTCAAAAGTTTCCGATGGAGTAAACAGCATGCTCGATACTACTAAGCAAATATCAGATGCCATTAACAGCGGCGATCAGGCAAAGGTGAAAGAGGTTGGTCCAAAATTAGAGGATCAGTGGAAAGGCTTCGAAGATGAAGTTAAGAAGCTTGACAAAAATTCATATGAGCAAATTGAAAAGTACCTCGACCCAACCATTGCTGGTTCGCAAGCTCCAAAGCTTGACAAAGAAGCATTAGGCACCTTAAACAACCAACTTTCAGATGCGTTGAAAGAACTGCAGAAGAAAGCAAAATAATAAATGGACGCTTGGAAATCGAATTTCCAAGCGTTTTTAGTATTTTTCAATTTTTTGCTTTACTGGTAGCTGTGGTAGGATGATAGTTTGATGGACAAAACACCCATTTTCCGAGAATAGCTGTTTGGTCGACAAATTTGCAGAAAATATGCAGTTTATTTCAATTGGACAAGGGAATCAATAAAACGTACTCAATTTTAAAGGAGGAAATGAATGATGATGAATGAAGAATGTATTAAAGCATGTCTTGAGTGCATGGAGGCGTGCAATGTCTGCTTTGATGCCTGCTTAAAAGAAGAAGATGTAAAAATGATGGCAGAATGTATTCGTCTTGACAGGGAATGTGCCGATATTTGCGCATTTGCTGCAAAAGCAATGCAAACAAACAGCCCCTTTGCAAAACAAATTTGCAATCTTTGTGCTGAAATTTGTGAGGCATGCGGAAACGAGTGCAAAAAACACGGTCATGACCATTGCCAAAAATGCGCTGATTCCTGCTTTAAATGTGCAGAAGAATGCCGTAAAATGGCTGTTTAATTTGAATAAAAATGTTCTGGAGCTGGTTCATAAATCGAGAGCCAGCTCGATTTTTTGTGGTTTTTGTGAAAGGATAGTTAAGAACTTGAGGAGGAAAAAAAGATTTTTGGTGCTTACTCCTTAACTAAATACCGAAGTTTTTTCTCATGCTGGGGCACTTTGATGGCAAGGTAATCAACGGTTTCTTGCGTTTCAGTCAATTCCACTCTGAAACCATTCAGCTTTGCTTCAATCCGGTCAAATCGATTGTCCATCCGCCTCTCAAGATCTGTTATCCCGTTGTCCATCCGCTTTTCAAGATCTGTTATCCTGTTGTCCATCCGCTTTTCAAGATCTGATATCCTGTTGTCCATCCGCTTTTCAAGCTTTTCCATCATCGCATTTAATTTTTCATCCATATTGGCGGAATACAGTTTAAGTGCTTCCAAAATTTCTTTAATTCCTGCTTGATCCATGCGATCACCTCCTCCTGTTCATTATACCGCTGTTCTTCTTCGCAAGCACTCTTTTTCTGTTTATTTACGACAAAATCTTGCAAAATTCTTGTCAATTCTTTTCCTTTTGCATTACAATTAAGGATTGTGGGGTATTTTTTAAAAAAAGAAATCGGTTTCACGGCAAGGGGGAGAGTTTGTGTGTCAAAGATGGTTCAAGATTTTAATGATATTATTCGAAAACTAAGGAAAAATTTGTTTGGAAAAGGGCCTGAGCGAATTCAAACCGTTTTTGTGAAGAATATGGTCATTTCGACGCTCTATGGGAATCTAACGGCAACGGAATTATTTATTGCGGAGACAAAGGAAGGAAGGGACATGGTGCACCGGGCACGAACCACCTTGATTCAAAATGTCTATTCAATGAGCCCTCCAGAAGGAATGGAAGAACTCGTTGGCGCAAAATTGGTTCATCTTTTTTCAGATATAAAAGTTGAAGAAGACATTGCCGTATCCGTTTTTGTGTTTGATCGGGAAATCAAAATAAGTTAAACGGAAAAAGTTCATAAAAGCTATTGCACTGCTTAACTTCTTTTGCTAAAATAGACAACGTTTACAATATGTACATGTTGTTAAATGCGAAAATGGAGAATGTGCAAGGCCTGCAGGTTTTCTATTTTTACGATACGCATGATGTTTGACCGCTTTGTAGGGAAGTGCAAAGCGATTTGGCAGCATTCCAATGACCTTATTTTTAGTAGGGTCATAGGGTGCTGCCTTTTTCTATTCGATTGGAGGAATGATCAATGGCATTTTACAAGCCAGAACAAATTGCAGGGATCGCAATCAATGCGGGGGTCAATAAAACAAAATTGCCGACTGCTACTGTTATTACACTCGCTTTTTTAGGAGGCGCATTTATCTCATTAGGTTTTTTGCTTGATATACGCGTGATCGGCAACTTGCCACAACAGTGGGGTAGTTTTGCCAGCTTTTTAGGTGCAGCGGTTTTCCCGTTAGGCCTCATTTTAATCGTCTTGGGTGGTGGTGAATTAATCACTGGAAATATGATGTCGGTGTCGATGGCCTTTTATTCGAAAAAAATAGTGTTCAGCCATTTAGTGAAAAATTGGTTTTGGGTGACAATGGGGAACCTTATCGGCGCCTTGTTTGTCGCGTATTTTTTTGGTCATATCGTTGGCTTAACGGAGACAGGGCCGTTTTTAACGAAGACCGTTGCCATTGCTCAGGCAAAATTGCATGAGACATTTTTACAAACCGTTATTTCGGCGATTGGCTGCAACTGGCTCGTGGGCTTAGCGATTTGGTTAGCCTATGGGGCCGATGATTTTATCGGGAAAATCGTTGGAATGTGGTTTCCGATCATGGCCTTTGTCGCTATTGGTTTTCAGCACGTTGTTGCGAATATGTTTGTAATTCCGGCAGCGATTTTCGCCGGTCATTTTACCTGGATGGATTTTGTCAGCAATATTGTTCCTACTTATATTGGTAATGTCATTGGCGGATCGATTTTTGTTGGATTTATTTACTTTTTCTCTTATCAAAAGCAGATTCGGGATGAAAAAATGATGAAAAAAGCCTCTTAATTTTAACGGGGAAGGAGGAATCGCTACGGTGACTTTCCCCGTTAAAAACGAAAGATTATAAAAATCCATAATTTCTTTATATTTTCACTCTATAATCTGCTATATATTTTATTCTTTATTTAATTGTGTAAGCGAGGGTTGGAAATTATGGAAGAAGAAAAGGATCAACTTCTCCTCATCGAAAAACTGCGTGCGGAGATGGTGGCGGCCGGGATGATGGAAGGATGGGCGAGCGAACGGACGCTAAGTTTAAGCCAAAGGCTTGATGGGCATATTGCCAATTTTTTAAAAAACAAAGAAAAACAACAAACTTTTTTAACAAAAGCACCCATTATTCCATTGTGAAATAATGGGTGCTTTCTTTTTCTCTTGATAAAATCTGCACAGTTTCTCGATACTTTTTTAATAAAATCAGGATGGATCATATGACTGTTTTAATCTGTTCAAATTCATTTCAAGATTTTCGGAGGGTTTAGCGTTGAAGAGTAATGAGTTCGAAAAAATAATTCTCGAATATAAAAACGATCCTGAATCGGTCTATCATACTTGGTTTTTAAATAATCAAGAAAGATTAAAAGCGTTCCGGACAATTAAAAAAGGAGTCATGGATGTCGTTTCGGAGATCGAGAACGGGACATTCGGAAATGACTTTAAACAATCCAGTTTGGAAATGGTTGTAACGGCAATATCCGAACAAAAGCAAGTTTTTCAGGGGGCAGCCCATGCATTTTACTGGAAACCCAAGCTGAGAATTCCTGACATTTACGAGAATGAAGAAAATAAGCAATCATTTGCGAGATTTCTTAAAGCTTGTGCGAAAGCGGCAAAGGAAAGCCAGGTAATTGAGGAAATTCTTAAATTGGACAGCCTTCAAATAAAAGGTCTTGGGCCGGCTGCGGCAAACATTTTGTACTTCCTGCACCCAACTGCCTTTCCGCCCTTTAATACGGCCATCGTAAAAGGATTTAATTGCCTGTTTAACCGTAAGATGAAACTGGGCTCATGGAGTGAGTACCTGAAAATGCGAGAGGTTATTCTGGAGGTAAACAGTCAATATCGGTCGGAACTTTCCAAGGATTTAGGGATGATTTCCGGCCTGCTCTTTGAAATTGGCTCCGAGCGAATCATCATCGAGAATAATGCTGAAGAATACTTGGTAAAAATTGAAGAGTCTAAAGTGTATAAAACAAAGATGAAAAGGCATAAGGAAGTGCTTGACGATCTGCGCGAGGAAAGCGAGCATAGTGAAATGCAATACCATCTTGCCCGATTGGGAAAAGCGCTTGGTTATCAAGTATGGATTGCTCAAAATGATCACAGCCGTGAATGGAATGGGAAGAAGTTGGGCGAGTTCTCACTTCCAAAGCTTATGCTGCCGGATCTCGATCCAGCTGTTCGTGATACTGTAGCCTTAATTGACGTGATTTGGCTTGATCAACACAACAAGATTGTTAGTGCTTTTGAAGTAGAAAAAAGCACCTCCATCTATTCTGGTATTTTACGTTTATATGATTTATCGCTATCGATTGCCGAAGATCAATCCTTTTTTCTGATTTCGCCTGATAAACGGGAAAAAGAAATTAAGGCACAATTACTAAGACCCTCTTTTCAAAATGCAAAGGATCTGCAAATGTATTATATTTTATTTTCAGATCTTCGCTGTGATTGCGATGCCATGTGCAAATTTGGCGGAGATGCAACCATCTTGAACAAAATCGCAAAAACAGTTTAAAGCTATGTTTTGCGAATAATTCTTATCTGTTTTCCGAATACTACTTTTTAGCAGATAGTTCAACTTATGTCGTTTGTATGTTTAACTTTTACTGTGTTCATGATCGAAATGGAAAAAGCAAATTGAGAAAAGTGAATTTTTTCCTGAGGGTGAACAGAATGGATCAATTTCCAAGTAACGAGAAAGTTCATGAATTGCAAGCAAAATTAAGCACTTTTCGCCAGCAGCATTGGATGAATGTTGAATTGTTTTCGCTTCAATGGTGGTTACTTGTTCTGCTCATGATTGTCCCTTGGATCATTTGGTGGCGCCTGATTGATAAGAAAAGAATGGTAGAAATCTTGTTGTACGGTTTTTTTGTGATTGTCACCAGCACGATTCTTGATGATATCGGCTCACATATTCTCCTATGGGATTATCATTTTAACTTGACGCCTCTCGTTCATCAACTTGGTCCCATTAACTTGTCTGTATTGCCGATTTCCTTTATGGTCATTTATCAATATTGTTCAACTTGGAAATCTTTTTTCATCTGGCATGTCTTTTTGGCAGCGGGCGGCTCTTTTGTTGTCGAACCGTTTTTTGCATACATGGGCATTTATGAACTGTATAAATGGAAGTTTTTTTACTCTTTTCCTATTTACATCTTAATAGCGCTATTATTGCGATTAGCAATCTTGAAAATCATAAACATCCAGCATGAGAAACAATAGATTTTTCCATTAAATAAGTCTCGGGACATGATCCCGTGACTTATTGTTTTTTTCTATAACTCCATGAATTTTTCATGTTTTTGTGCAAGAATGTGAAGTAAGGATTTTTTCAGAAAGGGTGTTTTGGATGAACAGCAGCATCAACGAAAAAATAAAAAAACGCTATAACCGGGTTTCCGGAATTTATGACATGATGGATAAAATGATGAAAGAAGATTGGCGGAAGGATCTCCTCAAGCAAGTTATCGGAAGGGTGCTTGAGGCAGGCGTAGGTACGGGAGCCAATCTATCCTATTACCCGGCTGGGATTGACTCGCTGACAGGAGTTGATTTCAGTTCGGGAATGTTAAAAATCGCCAGAGAAAAAATGGCAGCCAAGCAGCTTCCCTATCCCGTAGAGTTGATTGAAGGGGATATTCAAGATTTGCCATTTTCCGATAACACATTTGATTCCATTGTCTCAACATGTGTATTTTGCTCGGTTCCGGATCCGGTTAAAGGCTTAAAAGAACTTCGGAGAGTTTGCAAGCCTGACGGGAGGATTTATATGCTTGAACATATGCGCAGTGACAATAAAGTGGCCGGAATTGTTATGGATGCCTTGAATCCGCTAACTGTCAGAATGTGGGGAGCCAATATTAACCGCGAAACGGTGAAAAATATTGAAAAATCCGGTCTGCAGATTGAAAAAATAGAAAACTTAATGGGGACAGTTGTCCGTAGAATTGTCTTAACTCCCAATAAATAAAAGAAACAGGCAATTTCCCTCTCTTTTTGCATAGATATGGTAAGTGAGAATGGAAGAGAGGGGAAAAGAGATGCAACAAGGAAATAATCATTACCCGACTCCGATTGTTACGCCAAATGGAAAAACCGCACAATATCAGCTACTGTCCAATGGAGTAAAGAGATTCCATTTGGTCGCCGAACCCGTTGTTCATGAACTGGTTGATGGAGTGAAGATCAAAGGCTGGGGTTACAATGGTTCGATTCCAGGTCCGACCATTATTGTGAACCAAGGGGACTATGTGCAAATAATCGTTGAAAACCGTCTGCCGGATGATACGTCGGTTCATTGGCATGGCTTAATTGTCTCGAATCAAATGGACGGGGTGCCGGGCCTGGAGGAAGTCCAATTATTCAGCCAGGGAAAAGTTTTACGTATGAGTTTTATATGCACCAGGCAGGAACGCTTATGTACCATAGCCATGTTCATAATGCGATTCAGGAACTAATGGGTCTCGATGGAATGTTTATTGTAAGGGGAAAAAAGGAAGAACCTGTGCAACGGGATTATGTTTTGCTTTTGCAAGAATGGGCGGTGAAAACTGGTTCCGCTTCGATGGATATGGAGGCCAATCAGCCTTACGGCGGTAAAGGACAGGAAAGCAGCAAGAAGTCTTCCAATATGAGTACGGGAGTCAAACCGGGGACGTACGAAATTGATCCTAAAGTCATGATGTATAATTATTTTACGATTAATGGAAAAGCCTATCCGAGTACAGATCCGCTGTTTGTCCGCTATGGTGATCGAGTCCGGCTGCGGTTAGGGAATTTAAGTATGGACTCCCATCCGATGCATTTTCACGGCCATGATTTTCTCGTAACGGCAGCGGATGGAAATGCAATTCCAAGTTACGTGAGGCTGAAAAAAAACACGATCAATGTTGCCCCTGGTGAAACGTGGGATATTGAATTTTTTGCTAACAATCCCGGCAACTGGGTGTTTCATTGCCATAAACCGCATCACACGGCAAACGCCCATTCAAAAGGATTGGGTGGGATGTTAACCATTGTTCGGTATACAACATAAGGGTTTGATGTTGAAACAAACATCTCGAAAGCGGAGATCAACTCGGTTTCGAGATGTTTGTTTTTTATTACTAAGCCACTGCATAAAATATGCACAAATTTTATTAAAGAATTATAGAATATGACTAGCAAATGTGAAATATTTATGAACTATACAGAATTAATTTTCAGAAATTAAATCCATTAAGAACGGGGCGTGGTGGGTATTACAAAGGTTTATCGTTTTAGAAAAGTTAAAGCGAAAAAAAACAAGCCGATTAAGCCTGCGATGATGATGAATCGATTTGCCTTGTCTTATTTTTTACTGGGAATTGTTATGCTGTTGCTCTTTATCTGTGGCATTAAACATGTGATTGTTGCAACATTGATTTTTGGTTTTCTATTAGCAAGTGTACAAGTATATATACTAGGTGTGATTCTTCGGTCGACCCATAAATACAGCGAATGCGGATGCAAATGAATTTTATAATTGTATCGAGCCCTTTCTTTTGAAAGGGCTTTCTTTTTCGTTCCCATGAAATATCGACAAAAAAAGTTCTCCGACTCTCCATACTTTCTTCAAGTTTCAACGATATAGTTTAGCCATAGGCAAGAAAAGGAGAAAGGAGGTTCGACAGATTCAAAAGAATTAACGGGTTTCATACTTTCTACACAAATTCACGTTACCTTTAAAATGTAGAGAAAAAGAAGGAGGCGTTCAAAATGATGGGTCAAGGATATGGCTTTGGAGGTTTTGGAATGATGGGGGGTGGATCCCTCATGATGATTTTACTAATAGCTGCGGTTGGCTTCTTGGTCTACTTAGCATTGAAAAATCAAACTCCAGTTCACAAGGATGCAAACGTAAAAGCGCAGCCAACAGTAGATTCAGAAGCGTTGAAAATTGCAAAATCCCGCCTTGCCAGCGGTGAAATTACCGTAGAAGAATTCGAACAAATTAAAAAGAATTTACAATAAGACGATGGAGGAATGAAAAATGTTTTTACTGCTTCTTATAGCAATAGGTTTTTATTTATACAAAACAGGTGAGTGGCAAAAGTTATCGCAAAAGTTCCAACCGAGTGAAACACCAAATAGGAGTGAAGCAAGAAAAATCATCGATATGCGCTATGCATCCGGCCAAATCTCGGATGAAGAATACCAAAAAATAAAAAATCTTTTATAAGATTTGTCGTGTAGGAGGGAGAAAAGATGATGAATGGAGCTTATGGTGCCTATAGCGGAGGCTTAGCCGGCTGTGGTGCTGCGGGAGGATTATTGGGCTTTCATTTGCCAACATTACTGATTGCCGGTCTGGTGATTTTTGCCTTTTACTTACTCTTGAAAAAGAAAAAACAACCGCAAAAGAAAGAACCGATCTTTAGCAGTAGTCAGCCAAACATTGATGCGGCAGAAATTGTCCGCTTACGCTATGCACGCGGTGAAATTTCCTTTGAAGAATTCCAAACAATTTTGAAAAATATTCAATCATAAAAAAAGGTGATGAATTCGATGATTAATTTAGCTTTATCGATTATTGTTTTTTACTATCTTGTCAAAACAAGGGATCTCTTTAAAATTTTAAAAGTGGTGAAGAACATTGTTTTAGACTTGTTCATTGCCTTGAAAAGGGAAAAGAAGACGATTGAAAATACGCCGCTTGACATCGTTAAACTTCGCTATGTCAAAGGCGAAATTAGTCAGAGTGAGTATGAAAAAATCATCAGCAGTTTATAAAATCAACAATTGGCTGGCAGCATCAAAAGCTGCCAGCCATTTTTCACCTGGATATTCAAACTTTCTTAACAAATTCATGGTATACTCGTATAAGCAGTGATTCATTATGAAACCAATGAAAATTGGGCAAAATTTGGATGGACATCGCTGGAATTTTTAGTTTACAAAAGAGGTGAATTCACGAGTGGAGAAAATTCAACATCTTAATCGGGTTGCATTTGAGCTTGGGCCATTTACGGTTTATTGGTATGGGATCATCATCGGTACAGGCGTGCTGTTAGGGTGGCTCCTTGCTCAAAGGGAATCGAAAAAGCTTGGCTTGGGCCAGGATACGCTGGCCGATTTATTGTTATGGGCAATCCCGATCGCCATTATTAGTGCACGGATTTATTATGTTCTTTTTGAATGGGGCTATTATCAAAAACATCCAAGTGAAATTATTGCCATTTGGAATGGCGGGATTGCAATTCATGGTGCGATTATTGGCGGTGTGATCACAGCGCTTGTTTTTTCGAGAAAGAAAGGTATTTCCTTCTGGAAAATTGCCGATATTATTGCTCCGAGCCTGATTTTGGGACAGGCCATCGGCCGTTGGGGCAATTTTATGAACCAGGAAGCACATGGTGGAGAAGTATCAAGAGCCTTTTTAGAAAATTTGCACCTTCCAAAGTTTATTATTGATCAAATGTATATAAATGGGACTTATTATCATCCAACATTTTTATATGAATCAACATGGGATTTTATTGGTTTTCTGATTCTATTAGGTTTAAGAAGAGTTCCTGCTTTAAAACGGGGCGAGTTGTTCCTTTCCTATTTAATCTGGTACTCGATCGGCAGGTTCTATGTTGAAGGAATGAGAACAGACAGCTTAATGCTGACGAGTTCGCTAAGAATTGCCCAAATTGTTTCCCTTGTTCTGATTGTCGGAGGGATTTTCCTTATCTGGTATAGAAGATCGAAAGGATATGCGCAACACAAGTATACAGAAGTAGGTCTCAATAAATAACTGAATTGGCAAAAGGTGAGCAGCGATCTGCTAGCCTTTTGCTTTTTTTATAATATCAGAATTTATATGTTGACCCTTTTTTACGATTGTCGAAAGAGTAAGACATGGAGTCTAATATTCTAAAATGAATCTTTTTTGACCAAAATCATGAATCTGTGACATGAAAAGTATACATGCAAGGAATTTATTCCATAACTGGGGTGTTTCGTGGTTGACTGTTGATTTCCGCTCCAGGCGGCTTCGCTTTCCGCGGGCGTGCCGGGGAGCCTCCTCAGCGCTTTGGCGCCTGCGGGGTCTCCCCTGCCCCGTACTCCCGCAGGACATTGAATAAGCTTCTTGAATCATCACCGCACGAAGGAAATGCGATAGCATTTTCGAGGAGTCTTCGCCGCCTTCCACTCCAATCCACAAAGTGAGCGGAATCGACCATAAGCAAAATGATAGTGATTCTTTATCAAATTTCTACGATAATAAATTTTTTGGATTGCCAAATAGGCATGTATCAGGTCTTTTCAGGCTATTCACTTGCACGGTTTAGGTTAAAAATGTGAGATATACTTGCGTAAATGTCTTAAACGGAGGTCTATGGTTTCAAAATTTCAACGATTTCAATCTCGCATGCTTCACCATTTTGTATAACGGTCTTACTTCTTCTGCGAAACACTTTTTTCAACGGAGCTTCCTCAGTCTTTAGCGTTTCTTGACCAACGTAAGATATACAAAAATAGGGGCATATCCGTCGTCACCTTTGTAAGTACGGCTGACGCATTCCTACTTCTATTACAGTTATCAAATGACGAGCTTCGAAAGAGATTTTGGAGCTAAGGAATAAAGGATCAAACTGGTAAAGCCCCGATGGCCTGATCAAAGTGCTTATGTTTGTAAGAGTACAAGGGATGATGCGTATGTCATCATTGCCAAAGCAACGGAAAAAAGGAAAGAAGTGTTCCGCAAAGGAGTACATGGCGTAGAGTACAAACTATCTGATGTCCTCTAGCAAAAGGCCGCTTCGAATCCTAGGGTTCATTCGTTTATGGCACCCTGTTGATTGGAGCGGAAGGCGCCGACTCCTGGGGGATTAGCGTTACAGGCGAGACCCCGCAGGACTTTGAATAAGCTTCCTAGAAATAACATCGCACGAAGGAAATGCGGATGCATTTTCGAGGAGCTTGCGACGAGGAGGCTCGGCGAACGCCCCCCGGAAAGCGAGTGCCTGGAGCGGAAATCAACAGACTAGTTGTCAGAACCAAACTAAAAAGGATCGGGCGGTTTTTGCCCGGTTTTTCTTATCTTCTACATTGTTACTTCATCTTTACCAGATATAGTAGGAACATAGCCAATAACAAAATTCAAATTTTAACGAAGAGGTGTGTAAATCGTGGTACAAAATGTTCAGGAAAAGACTGAAAGGTTTGAAGTGCTTGTTTCGGGAACGCCTTTTTACGAAGGAAAATGCAGCAGTTGGCAATTGGGAGAGGGTATTTTTATGCAAAAGCTGAGTGATCATAGTCGGTTCGTTTTCTTGTTTGAAGCAGATGGGACTTACAAAGCATATGAGCTGGGGGAACGAGGGCTTACCGTCTAAATGAAAAGAATGATCGTCAAAAGAGGCTGACTTAGTCAGCCTCTTTTGTTTTTATTAGGATCATTTCATCGGGCACTGATACTTCCATTAGTAAATCGGATTCTGTATGGAATGTTAAGAATGCGCCTGAGTTCGACCGGAATCGATATTCTTCCGTCCGATAAAATACATTGGTTTAAGCGTTTATTTGGATGCTGGCCCTTCAGAATAATCAGCTCTTTTTGTTGAAAAATCGCTAATGATCACCATCTTTTATTTTTAATTGCTGTTGGATTTTTTTGGGTATCGAGATTTGCCCTTTTTTATTTAGCTTCTTAAGTAACAAATTGAATCACCTCGTTCAGACTTTTCGAGTATTACTGCACAAGAGGCTGTTGAATTTCCCTCTTTCTCACAATCTCCTTAAAGCCAAACAACCGAGTAAAAGAAAGGGAAAAAGCTCTGACGGGGATGGAGTCAGAACTTTTTCATAGGGATAGGTATTCATTTTAAGGAAGGAGGTTGACCGCCACCATCAGTGTGACTGCATCTCCTTGATCGGTACGGTTTAATCTTAATCAATAAATCTGCATTTCATATGCAGAATTGATTACAAAATCAAGTCAGTTTGTATTTCTATCAAACCATTTTATCTGAAAAAAATTTCAACCCTACATACTTTCTTCATTCTTTCCTTTTATATTTTGAGTATAGTCATTAAACAAACGGACTCGAAAGGAGCAGATGAAATTTTAATTGATAGCAATTTTGTTCCATACTTTCTACACAAATAACCGTTAAATTTAAAAATGTAAAAGCAAGAAGGAAACAAACATGATGGGTCAAGGATTTGGTTATGGAGGATTTGGCATGTTAGGAGGTGGATCAGTGATGATGATATTGTTAATTGCGGCTGTGGGCTTCGTCGTTTACCTTGCACTGAAAAAACAGCCATCCGGGAACCAGGCTTCATACCCGGTACAACATTCCGTTCAATCTGAAGCATTGAGTATTGCAAAATCAAGACTTGCCAGCGGTGAAATTACCGTTGAAGAATTTGAGCAAATCAAAAAAAATCTATTATAAACCAAGGAGGAAACAAAAATGAAAAAGATGATCGTAACAGGAGCATTAGCAGCAGTCATGATTGCCGGCGGAGGAACAGGAGCCTATCTTGCCTATGCGAAAGGAAATGATTCAAGCCCGGCAGCCTATATGCAGCAGCAAGGAGTCAATGTCGAACAAATGTCAAATACGTTTGATTCCAAGGATATTCAAGGTATGCAAGACTTGATGAAAAGTGGAAATGTAAATTTTGGCCAAATGAAACCGTATATGCAAAAAATGCACCCAGATTTAAGTAATCAACAATTGGAAGACATGTATAAGGGCATGAACGGCACAGGCGGCTCTTCAAACAGTGCCAATTTTCAAGGAATGAACGGTTCTGGTTCTAGCATGATGGGAAATGGAAATCTGTAGAGTAAAGCCAAATAAAATGTAAGCCGGTTTTCTGCCGGCTTACACGTTACTGAACAGGAGGAAAAAACAATGATATTGTTACTACTTTTAGGAATTGGTTTTTATTTATACAAAACGGGTGAATTGCAGCGCTTGACGCAAAAGTTTCAAGGAAATGACAACACTGGAGTGGATGAAGCCAAGCGGGTCATTGACATGAGGTATGCAGCAGGCCAAATCACCGCTGAAGAATACAGTAAAATTAAAAATCTATTATAGGGAGGAGAATGACATCCAATGATGAATGGTGGAATGGGTAATTGGGGAAATGGATTCCCGAACAATGGAGCAGGTGGATATGCAGGAGCATTGAACAACTTTGGATGGTTCCAAGGTGTTAATTTTACAATGGTGCTTTTAATCGGCATTGCGATTCTAGTTCTGTTTCTTCTTTTCAAAAATAAAAAGCAGCCGATTAAAAAGGAAGCCATCTTTTCAGTCGAAAAGTCGCCTGCATTAGACTCGGCTGAAATCGTTCGCCTCCGTTATGCACGCGGAGAAATCACATTTGAGGAATTTCAAACGATCTTAAAAAATATTCAAGTTTAAAACTAAAAATGGTATCAACAAAAAACTTCCATTAAACCGGAAGTTTTTTTGTTTCAAAGGCATCGTCCGAAATTTGTTGCAGAATCTGGTTACTTTCTGCACATTTTATCGATAAACTCTGAAGCACATGTACATAAAGGGTGTATTGGAGTCAATCAGCCATTAGTGGTGATCTGATTTGGTATTTACGCCATCCATCCTTGATTTAAACAAACAGAGAAAAAAATCCGAGGGGTGAAAGAAGATGAAAAAGGGTATTGTCTTATCGGTTCTATCTATAAGCTTGCTGCTTAGTGCTTGTAGTTCATCAGGGGAAGCAAAACTTACATCTGTAAAAAACGGAAAAAAAATCGAGGATATTCATGGGGTGGGAGTTGCCAATGATGGTACAACCTACGTAGCGACCCATGAAGGATTATTTTTGACAAAGGATACAGGAAAAAGTTGGAACAAAGTAGGATCAATGGATGCTGATTTGATGGGATTTAATATGAGATCGGACGGAACGATGCTGACAAGCGGCCATCCTGGCAATAAGACCAATTTGCCCAATCCAATCGGCGTGTTGATGAGCAAAGACAATGGCCTGAATTGGGATAAAGTCGAATATGTAGGCAAAATTGATTTTCACGTTTTAACTTCCTATCATCATGACCCCAAAGTCATTTATGGATTGAATCAAATGGGAACAGGGCAATATGGCGCAGGCATCTATAGAACAACCGATGGCGGCAAAAAGTGGACAAAAATCGAGCCAAACGGCTTACCGAACGATCTGATGAAAGTTTATTCCTTGCTCGTTCTTCCGGAAAATAAAGACACATTGCTTGCCGGGACGGAAATCGGGGTCATGATTTCTAAGGATGGAGGAAGGAGCTGGAAAATGTTTGATAATACTCGGCTTCTTTCTGCAATGGCTGTGATGCCAAATGGGAAAGACATTATTGGATATTCGATGAGCAACTTAGTCTCAGGCTTGATGATCAGCCAAGACAGCGGGCAAACATGGAAAAGCATCGGATTGGATTTGGGGAAGGATGCTGCTTCTTCCATTTCAATCAATCAGAAGGATGAAAACCAAATAGCGGTTTCTTCCTATAACACTTCTTTATATGTGACAAAAGACGGCGGAAAGAAATGGAGCAATATCATTGAAACCGGAACATTAAAATAATCCATCCATCCAAGCGGTAAACATAACTGCTTGGATTTTGTTCTTTATCAATTCTGTGTCAGTCTGTTAAAAATTGCTAGAAGACAAAATTTCTCCTTAAAAAAACCACAGTTTCTGCACACTTTTTCAATAATGTAGAGGCGAATTGATAGAAAAAAGTGAAATGAGGTGAACGTTTTGAAAATGAGAGTCATCCTCTTTTTCCTCATTTTTATTCTTGCAGGCGGAGGAAATGCGATCGCTCATGGCGGTGATCCAATGGTGCCGTCCACTGACCACTTAAATGGACAAACCGGTTCTCCTGCTGAAGGCCTCAACAAAGACAACAATCAAACCATGGCCGGAATGAACATGGGGGAGGGAAGCCATTCCCATCAGCCAGTTCAAGAAACTCCTCCCAATAAGACCATTTTAGGTGCATTTGGAATGGTCAATCTCATCTTTATTTGTATTGGTGTTTGGAATAAGTGGTTCAGAAAGAAGGGTGGTTGCGTTGTCAATTCCAACTAGCAAATTTCCGAAGGAGAAAGCGTTGCTACAGAAGAAACCATTCAATTTATTGGCTAATCCAATGCTATAAAAAAATTTATCCAGTCCAAATGGTACCCTGGTCTTTTCCAGTGGATTGTCCTCATTGTTTTTTCCATCATCGTTTATGAATTGGCAGCCGGGACTGTTGATCCGACAAGAAATCTGGGAACGTCTCTTACATGGGTTTTATGGTGGCCGCTTATTCCGCTCTTCTTTGTGCTAATTGGCCGATTTTGGTGCGCCATCTGTCCATTTGGAAAAGTAAGCGACATCATTCGAAAAACAATTGGCAGCAATAAACCGGCGCCAACGTTTTTACGAAAATACGGCCTTTGGATCATTGATCTTTTCTTTATCGCGATTACGTACAGTGATCATATTTGGGGAATTGTCGAAAATCCAAGGGGTTCGGGATATTTGCTTCTTTTACTCGTAACGATGGTTGTGGGAACATCCATCTTTTATGAAAGAAGAACATTTTGCAAGACATTGTGCTTTCTTGGAGGTTTATCAGGCAACTACTCCCGGTCTGGGGCTTTGGAACTGCGCGGAACTCCCGAAATTTGCAAAACATGCAAAACCCAGTCGTGCTTTAAAGGGAGCGAACAAGCAGAGGGCTGTTCGATGTTTCAATTTGTTCGGACAATGGATACTTCTGCGGACTGTAACTTATGCGGAGACTGCATAAAATCATGCCCAAATCATTCAATCCGCCTTTCTCCCCGCATGCCTACATCAGAATTGTGGGCAATTAAAAAACCTAAAATGGAGCACACCGTTTTAGCTGCGGTCATCATGGGGATCGTATTTGTTCAAAATATCACAATGGTCGCTGTTTGGCAGGATTTTTTAAAAGCAATAGGCTCAGTCACCAACACAGATCAATACACCGTTAATTTTACCATCGCCTTTCTAATTATCATGGCAATTCCTGTCGCCCTTTTGCTGCTGACGGCAAAAATTGCCGCCATCACTGGCGGTTCTGCAGAAAAGGTGAAGCAAAATTTTATTCGTTTTGGTTATGCCATCATTCCGTTGGATTTGGCCGGACATTTGGCACATAACCTTTTCCATATTCTCACAGAAGGAAAAGCCATCTGGTACAACACTATTGCACTATTTGGAGCAGAACTTTCGAGGGGAAATCTTGGTTTTGCCACTGCCTCAACTGTGCAAATGCTGCAGTACGCAATCATCCTATTCGGCACGGTTGGCTCCGTTTATACAGCCTACCGGATTGGCAACAAAGGTTCTTTTAAAGCACTGGTGCCATACTATACTTTAATGATTTTGCTTGCAGCTGCCAATATTTATTTGTTCTCATTACCGATGATGCACCGAGTATAACCGACGAATCAGAAGCATGATCCATCTGCAAAAGCTAAGGGAAGTTTCCTTTAGCTTTTTACTCTGTTCAAATCGATTTCCCTTAAATTCCAGACGTTGTTAGTGAAAACGATTCTCTGTTTCTTTTAGCAAAAATTTCTGTTTTAACGAAAAATCTCCATAGTTTCTTTATTTTTTTCCTTTATTCTGAAGTTGTCAATAATTGAGCGACGGTGGACTTGGATTGTTTGTTCTCCTTTATAATCAGCTCGAAGTACAGCCTGCTTTTGACTGCCAGAGAAAGGGATGGAAGATAAATGAAGAAAATATGGCCGATGCTCCTTTTAACCATGTTCATATTCATTGGAATTTTGCTGCTTGCGTTTGTTATTCGGATGATTAATTTTCATGAAGAAAAAATGGGGATGACCCTTGGAAAAGAGATGATGCTGCATCACCTAACAGCCTGGGGGCAATTTATGTTTTGGATTTTGCTGGTTGCTGCCGGAGTTTGCCTGCTCGTTTCGCTGTTTTTTCGAAAAAAATAAACCTTACCTTTCTGCACAGTTTTTCAATTCTTTTTTAGTAGAATAAAAATGATTATTTACTAGGGAGAACAGCAAATGTCTTTTTTTATTCCATTCATCATCGGCGGTATTCTTAGCTTCGGTTTCTTTTTTTGGGCTAAATCGATCAAGGTCAAGGCAGCCTTCTTTTTTCTCACTAGCAGCTTGTTGATTGCGGCGATGTTTTCGCTTGTGACAGACAATGTAGAAGCAAGAATTTGGAATACTTTTAAAAAAAGTAATCTTTTAAACTCTGAAGAAAAGACAAAAAATGAGGCAGTTAAAATTGTGAAAATTAAAGAACAAGTTTTGCTTAGCGCCCCTGTTTTTAAACAAAATCCAGAATTGCCGCGCGGCTGTGAAGTCACGGCACTAGCCATGTTATTGCAATACAAAGGAATTAAAGTGGATAAAATGGAGCTGGCTGAAAAAGTAAAAAAGGATACGACTCCTTTAGTGGAAAAGGATGGGTCTGTCTTTTGGGGAAATCCAAATGACGGCTTCATTGGCAACATGTATACGAAAAGTAAACCCGGCTATGGAGTATACCACAAACCAATAAAAGAACTGGCGGAACAATATTTGCCTGGACAAGTTGTCGATCTAACAGGAAAAAGCTTCACAGAGTTAGAAACCTACTTGTCATCAGGTGTACCGGTTTGGGTGATCACGAACACAACGTTTCGAAAACTGCCTGATTCAGCCTTTGAAACATGGGATACCCCGCAAGGAAAAGTAAAAATCACCTATAAAGAACATGCGGTCATCATCACTGGCTACGATCAGAAAACGGTTTATTTTAACGATTCGATCAGCGGCACAAAAAATATGGCGATTCCGAAGCAGGATTTTATCGCAGCATGGAAGCAAATGGGCAGCCAGGCCGTTACCTACTTGCCGAATTCCGTACAATAAAACTCTTCAATCTTTGAAGGGTTTTTTCTTATGTTTTTCTTAGGATGTTTTCAGTTTGTTTTTACGTATCCTGCATATACTTAACTGTAAAAATAATGAATTGGAGGAAAAACCGAACAGTTTGTCTGTTTTTTTAGCACATTTTTGATGATAAAGCAGTATACTACCATATCTGTTTTGATTACTCTTCTTAAAAATGATGGGAGTGGGATTGGAATGTCCTTTTTTAAAAGGCTTCGCGATGTGACGTTAGCAAATATTTATGCTCTTATTGAAACAGTGGAAGATCCGGTCAAAATGATTGATCAATATTTGCGCGATATGATGGAGGATCTTGAGGATGCCGAAAAAGCGGTCGTTGGTCAAATTGCGATCGAGAAAAAGTTTAAGCAGCTGTATGAGGAACAAGAGCAATTAATGAAGAAACGAGACCAGCAGGCTCATATCGCTGCCAAGGCGCAAAATACAGATTTGGCGCGAAAGGCAATCGAAGGGAAAAAAGCAGCCGAGCAAAAAATGAATGAGTACAAAACAAGCTATGAGCAAAATAAGATCATTACCGAGAAGTTGCGCGAAAAATTGGATAATATGAGAAAACAAGTATCAGAGTTGAAAAATAAACGCGATACATTGGTTGCCAGGGCGCAAACGGCCAAGGCTCAGCAGGAAATAAACAAAATGATGTCGGGAATTGACTCAAGTTCTGCGATGGCAGGTCTTAAACGCATGGAAGAAAAGGTAATGAGCATGGAAGCACAAGCAGAAGCAAGTGATGAAGTATACCACCAGGAGACTTCACTTGACGAGGAGATTCAGAGACTGAATCGTGAAAAGGAGATTGAGGAGGAATTAGCTGAATTACTGAACCAAAATGAAAGGGAAAACCGTTAAGTCGGTTCCCTTTTTCTGTTCATTTTCATCAATACAGGATAGGGGAGAGGACAGAATGAAGTTGTTTCGCCGCCTTAAAGCTATTTTTCAAAAAGCAAAAGAACCGATCAGGGAAGAAGATGAAATGGTTCATCTCGGTGATGTTGTTGAAATTGCGATGGTTATGTACCGTGTTGTCGGGCGAACGGTAGATCCGAAGCGAAATTCCGTATTGCTTACCTTAGAGGATGGGAGTCAAATCCAGTATCTGTTTATTGAACGGCGGGAAAAAACTCTTTATTCGCTGTTTCAACCTATTGATGGGAGAATGGACACCTTTAACGAAATTCCAACAACTTTGGAAATAGATGATACCCTTTACTATTTAGAAGAACAGTATTCAGGATTGATCCAGACGGAAGGCAGGACCCCTTTTCCAACTAGCGGAGAACAATATGTTTGGAAATTTCAGTCAGATAATCGAAAAGTAGCGCGAATTGAGTGGCAAGATGGAAAGTTACTGCTTTATGAAGGAGAGTCCGTCATGCCAGCGGAGATACGAGTGCTGCACGGAACATAGGAGGTGACGAAAAGTGTGGAAATTTCTTAAAGTTTTTTTAGCAATTTCATTGGTTGTCTCCCTCTTTAGTGTTATTGGTAAATGGACTGCTACTGCTTCAACATATCCTTTGGAATCAATTGTTGAAAACGGTTCCCAAGTCTCAAAAGTTTATCGGGTCGAGAATAAAACAGTTCCAGAAGTGGCAGAAGAGATTTCTGCCAACAAAAAACCGCAGGAAATATCAAAGCAAGATTCAGAGAAAATGTTTTTAGTCTATCCGAATGAATGGTATTTTTTGCAAAAGGATCCGCAAAAGCCGAAAGATACGCTTATTGAAGTCGATAACAAAGACTTTATCCGTGAAAATTATAACCCTGCCTTTTTTAATGGGTTTATCACCGGCTATATATTGAATGATATATTTCGCTCCGGTAAAAAGTATGCTGGCTCGTTTCAAGGTTACTCCAAAAAAAATATCTACAAGCCTAAGATTGATTACCGTCCCCCGACAACTCAACAAAAGAAATCCTTTCCCCCTCTTACGATAAAAGGCACTGGCTCAATCATCAAACGCGGCGAGCAATTTTTTTCGAAAACATTTAAAAATGATTCAAATGGAACGGGTAAAAACCTAAAGCCAAGTCGTTCAACCATTCAGAAAAATGCTCCTCCGAAGGTGAATAGGGGTGGGTTTGGGACGATTAAGCGCAGAAAATGACCTAAAAGAAGATTATTAGTTGGAATAGTGGGTATTCTCTAAAATGAATCATCTTTTAGGGAGGAAGCGAGTTGAGTAAAAAAAGAACAATTGCTATTTTTCTAGTTGCTTGTTTCGCCGTACTTGGTTTCTGAATCGGTGCCGGGTATCAACCTAATCAAAAATCAGAGGCTGAGGCAAATGGAAAGCCGGCGGATGTTGTAAGTCTGGATGTACCAACAGTAAATGGTACATCCGAAAACGGTGTAAAAGTTTTTAAACTTGATGCCGAATCGGTTAAACAGGAAGTCTCAAAAGGCGTGTATATGAATGCCTGGGGCTATAACGGCAGCACTCCCGGACCGACACTTGTCGTAAACCAGGAGATAAAATCCGCGTTGTGGTCACCAACAAGCTGACCGAGCCAACAAGGGTCCACTGGCATGGTTTGATTGTACCAAATAAGATGGATGGTGTTCCTGCAGTTGAAGACAGTCCGAAAATTGAGCCAGGGAAAAGCTTTACTTATGAATTTACAGTCAAACAGGCAGGAACCTTTATGTACCACTCACATGTGAATACAAAAAAACAAGAAATGATGGGCTTAGGCGGCATGCTTGTTTCACTTCCAAAAGACAACGGAGAGAAAGTTGACCGTGACTATATTCTCATGACGCAGGAGTGGAAGCTTGAAAAACCAGGATCCAAAATGGGGATGATGATGAGTCCAGATGACTATGGAGAAGGAGAAGTACCGCCGGGAACCTATGAAGTAAATCCTGAGGCAATGATGTGGAATATCTTTACCTTTAATGGAAAGCAGCTCCCCGATACGACGCCACTAACGGTGAAAAAAGGTGAAAAGGTAAAAATCCGTTTAGGCAACTTAAGCATGGAAAGTCATCCGATTCATCTTCATGGCCACAATGCAACCGTTGTCGCAAAAGACGGGGTGCCATTGAAAAAATCGGCACAATATGAAGTCAATACGGTCAACATCGCGCCCGGTGAAACGTATGATGTCGTCTTTACCGCTGACAATACCGGAACATGGCCGCTCCATTGCCACTTGCCCCATCACACGGCTGGACCGGATGGAAAGGAAGGCGGCATGTTTACATCTGTAAAGTATCAATGATTTTTCACAAAAAAAATTCGACCTAAAAAGGCTGACAGCAATTAACTGCTGTCAGCCTTTTGATCAATCATTTAGTTATTTGTCCTTTTTTGTGCCCAAATAATAACAGGTATCAGCAGCAATGCCAAGACTCCGCCAGTGAGTGAGAGTACCGCATAACTGGATTGGGCGACAACCATGCCGGATAGCGCTCCTCCGGCTGCCCCGGACAAAGCGATCAAGACATCAACCGATCCTTGTGTTTTTGCCCGGGTTGATGGAATCGTTGAATCGACAATAATGGCTGTTCCGCTAATTAAACCAAAGTTCCAGCCAAGACCAAGCAAGGCGAGAGCAGTGCTAAATCCTAACAGAGAAGCTCCCGGCGATACTGCCGCTAGCACACCTGCCAAAAGCAAGGTCACACCAGAAGCGACCGCCATCGAAATCCGGCCAATTTTATCAACAAGAACTCCGGTCACAAGCGATGGGAGATACATTGCGCCAATATGGATGCCAATCACCATTCCAACTTGCCCTAAAGTATGGCCATGATGCCCCATTTGAACAGGTGTCATTGTCATAATGGCAACCATAACCACCTGTGTTAAAACCATAACAGTGGCACCCATAATGATTCCAGGCTTGTTGTGTTTTTCCTCAGTGGGAATGGTGCCGGAAACAGCAGCGGTTTCCAGTTTTACTTCCCTCGCAAGGGCCTGGGCGACAACGAGCGGATCCGGTCGAAGGAAAGTGGCTAGCACCAGTCCGGCAAGAATATAGGCTGCAGCAGCAAGTATGAACGGACCGGCTATAGCAGGAACACCGATGGATGTGGCAAAATTCCCCATGATACTGACCATGTTTGGACCGGCAACAGCACCAAAAGTGGTGGAGACCATTGCAATACTAACGGCGGTGGCTCGCTGCTTCGGATTTGCCAGGTCAGTGCCGGCATAGCGCGCTTGCAAGTTTGTTGCCGTTCCGCCACCGTAGATGAACAGGGAGGCAAATAAAAGCATGATGTTGTTCGTTAACGCCGCAATTACCACACCAATTGCCCCGATGCCGCCAGCGATAAATCCGGAAGCAAGCCCAAGGCGGCGGCCGAATCGCTGTGAAAGCCGCCCGACAATCAGCGCAGCTCCGGCGGAACCTAATGTAAACAACGCAATTGGAACACCGGCAAAGCTATCAGTACCCAGCATTTTTTGCGCAAGGAGCGCTCCAACCGTTATACCTGCCGCAAGTCCGGCACCGCCGAAAATTTGTGACATCACGATGATGATCAATGTTTGTCGATACAATTTTTGTTGCTTTTCCGGAGAATCAATGTAACGTTGCAGCCACGGAGGGTGAGCTTCTATAGCCTTAACTTCTTCGTCTTTTTTGAGCATGGAGCGAACCGCCTTTCTTATATTCCCAAATCTATTTTAGTGGAAATTTCCGTCATAATGAAATGGATTTTTAAAAGAGTTTAAATACCCCTATAAGTATACAATGGTTTTGTGAACCTTTATAGAGTAATTTGCAAATTTGTTTTGTTGTCTGAGATGGTAAAGCTTGTGAGCAATGATACTTTTTAGCTTTTGAAAGGAATATATATGAAAGGAGATGCATTTTAAGGGAGGGATTCCTATTCAGATTCATGTTGTGCAACGGGGAGAAGCATTATGGGCCATTTCTCAGCGCTATAGGGTCACAATCGACCAAATTGTTCGGGTGAATCAGTTGGAAAATCCAAACCAATTGGTAGTCGGTATGGCTCTCGTGATTCCGACACCATCTAAAGCACATACGGTACGACCAGGCGAGACTTTGTGGTTGATTGCCCAAAAATATGGTACAACGATTCAAGCAATTGTTCAAGCAAATCAAATCAGTAATCCAGCGGCGATTTATCCGGGTATGGTGTTAACGATCCCGGCGAGAACTCATGTGATCCAGCCTGGAGAAACGTTATGGCAAATTGCCCAAAAATACGGTACAACTGTTCAAGAAATCATCCGGATCAACCAAATTCAAAATCCAAATTTGCTCTATCCAGGTGCGGCTTTAGCTATTCCTTTCTCTAAACCAATCGTAGATGTGAATGCTTATACGATTGATACAGGTGAAAAGGGAGGGGCATTGATTCGAGAAGTAGGCAGAGATTTAACCTATTCCTCGCTTTTTGCCTATTCAATGACAGAGAGTGGTGGAGTATCCCCTTTATATGATACTGCTTTTATCCAAGCTTCATTAGCTGAAAGAGTTGCACCCATGATGTGCATTACGAATTTTACGTATAAGGATCCTGGCTCACGGCTTGCACACACCATCCTTTCCAATCCTGAAATTCAAGATCGTCTGATAACCAATATTTTAAGTGCGATAAAGTCGAAGGGCTATCGCGGGTTAAACGTTGATTTTGAAAATGTCTATCCCCAAGACCGTGAATTTTACAATCAATTTTTGCAAAAAGCGGTTGACCGGCTGCATCCGGAAGGTTATTTTGTTTCCACCGCATTGGCTCCGAAAGTGAGTGCTGAGCAAAAAGGGCTGTTATACGAAGCGCATGATTATTCGGCCCATGGCAGAATCGCCGATTTTGTTGTGTTAATGACGTATGAATGGGGTTACCGATTAGGGCCCCCGCAAGCGATATCGCCACTTAATGAAATCCGGCGAGTGCTTGATTATGCCGTGTCAGTCATACCAAGAAATAAAATTTTCATGGGCTTCCAAATTTATGCCCGCGACTGGCTTCTGCCACATGTCAAAGGACAAGAGGCGGAAACATTTAGCCAGCAAGAAGCGGTCAGACGGGCAATTCAATATGGCGCTGCGATTCAATATCATTCAGTTGCGCAATCGCCTTTCTTTCGGTATACCGATGCACAGGGCCGCAATCACGAAGTATGGTTTGAGGATGCCAGAAGCGCCCAGGCGAAATTTGACACTGCTAAAGAATACGGCCTAAGAGGGATCAGCTATTGGACACTGGGTTATCCATACCCGCAAAACTGGGTATTGCTAGAAGATACTTTTTTGATCCGCAAGGTATGATGTGGAATGACAGAGAGACGGTTTCATCTATCAAGGAATTGCCTGTCCCAGTACAAAAAAATTGAGAAATGGTCATTAGGGAAGGCAGTAATGCCCGTGGTGGGCCAAAAAAGCCGGGGAGCGGCATTAGTCCAGTCAGTAATGCCCGTAGAGAGCCAAAAAAGCCGAGAAACGGTCATTAGGTCAGTCGGTAATGCCCGTGGAGAGCTAAAAAAGCCGAGCGGCGGTCATTAGGGAAAGCAGTAATGCCCGTAGAGAGCCAAAAAAGCCGAGCGGCGGTCATTAGGGAAAGCAGTAATGCCCGTGGAGGGCCAAAAAAGCCGGGGAACGGTCATTAGTCCAGTCAGTAATGCCCGTAGAGAGCCAAAAAAGCCGAGCGGCGGTCATTAGTCCAGTCAGTAATGCCCGTGGTGGGCCAAAAAAGCCGAGCGTCGGTCATTAGTCCAGTCAGTAATGCCCGTAGAGAGCCAAAAAAGCCGAGAAACGGTCATTAGGTCAGTCGGTAATGCCCTTAAAAAAACCGAGAAACGGTCATTATAGCCCGATTGTAAGACCCTTCATTAAATAACGGGGTATTAAGCGAAAATAAATGTTACTTTAAATGAAACGGGCATGATGACCGCGTTACAATGCCCGTTTTGTATTTTAATAAACCTGAAATTGTCCCATCATCCCGGCATCTTCATGTTCGAGAATATGGCAATGATACATAAAAATACCCGTTTGATCAAAATTGGCAATCGCTCTGACTTTTTCTCCCGGAGAGACAAGAATCGTATCTTTCCAGCCTGTTTCATTTGCAGGTGGAGGATTCCCGTTACGATCAAGAATCTGGAACTGCACTCCATGCGCATGGAAAGGGTGTGCCATTCCGCCCATCATTCCGCTGCCACTGCTATTGGTAATTTCCCAAATTTCAATGTTGTTTCGTCTTAGTTTTTCATCAATCCGGAACATGTCCATTTGCTTCCCGTTGATATTGACGTTCTTCCCCATCCCTTGAAAATCAAACCTTCGTGTCTGCACTGCTTTTGCCGGATCGATTGCTGGTATATCAACGAGTTTATCCGGTACCGCAGCAATGTTTCCAGTTTTCTTCTGAACGACAAAGGACATAAATGCTGTATTTTGATCCAGTAATTGAATCCGATCGCCTTTTTGTTTGGTTGAAAAATCAACAATGATTTCAGCGCGTTCTGCCGGCCCGAGTACGACTTTGGTAAGCGAGACAGGGCTTGGAAGCAGGCCGCCGTCGCTGCCGATTTGTTGAAATGTTTCATTGTTGCTGAGGTGAAATTGGTATGTCCGGGCATTTGAACCATTCAATAAACGCAGCCGAACCTTTCCTTTTGGAACATTTAAATACGGATTAACGACACCATTTACGAGAATGGTATTTCCCTGAAGCCCCATCATGACATCATGCATTCCCAATTTATAATCAAAGGTTCCATCAGAGTTAAAGTTTTTATCTTGAATAACAAGGGGAACATCATCGACGCCATATTGTTTCGGAATGTTCAGCTTGTCTGATGCATCATCGTCAATGAAAAATAATCCTGCCAGCCCCTTGTATACTTGTTCCCCTGTTTTATGCAAAAGATGCGGATGATACCAAAGGGTTGCAGCGGGTTGGTGAATGGTAAAAGTAGGGCTCCACGTGTCTCCCGGTTTGATTCTTGTATGCGGGCCGCCATCTTTTTCCCCATCGACTTCAAGACCGTGCCAATGCACAGTCGTATCTTCATTTAAGTTATTTTTCACTTTTACCGTTATTTCTTCGCCTTTTCGAACACGAATGACCGGTCCAAGATAATTGCCGTTGTACCCATAAGTTTGAGCCTTTTTTCCATTAAAAAATTCAGTGGTGGATTTTTGAACGGTTAAATGATATTCCCCTTTTCCGGGTTCCGGGTTTTGATCTTTAACTAAAGGAGGGATCGGCAGCGGTTTTTCCACGGATTGCGATTGCTTTTGAGTCCTAGGAGGTGACTGGTTATTCATCATTCCTCCACCGCCAGACATCATGCCACCCATTCCTTGATTTTGGGTGAAAAAAAACCAGACTGTACCAAATACCGCAATAAGTAAGACAACAATAATACCGGCTAGTTTTTTCAACTATTAGAACCTCCCTTTCTCATCGCTATTTTTTAACATTCCAAATCATTGGAAGATCATGCATTGAAAAGGGAGGCGGCATTTTTGGAAATGAATAAAAGGTAAGAGGTTTCAAGAAAGGAAAAGAAATACAGGGAAGAAAATACGGAGGAGGTCTTGCCTAATAAATCGCCCGTATTTCCGAAAATCGAACCGAAAACGTCTTTTGTTTTTCATCTTTCAGTGAAAGAATTTGCTCTTTTAAATTTAGTCCGTAGACACGACCTTTAAAAACGGCCAACGAACCATTTGCGGTATACTGAATGGTAATAGGCTTCTTATTAATCAGCTTTTTTAAATACATATTGATCTCCTCACTTTATTTGATTTACATAATTGATTATAGAATTGCTTTTTTAATAAAGAATGAAAAAGATGTAAAAGGTTTATTAAAAATCTATAAACAATGGAAACTCCTAAATAAAGGATACTAAATATTTAGTTCCATTGGTCCGCATTTTGCGTCTGCAGCACCGGGCGAGGCGAATAGACAGCCCATAAAGCAAGCTCTTACCGCTGAGGTCGGGGAATTGCCTAACAAATTACCAAAAACAAAACACTCACCACAACGAATTATACGTATAATGCTGGAAATGAGTTAACTAGCGTAAATAGTCAGGCTTATACGTAAACGTAGCCGTTTAGGTATGCTCAATGAAATTAATGCAGTATAAATATAAAAAAAATTTGAATGGAGGTAAGTTAATGAAAAAGTTAAATGGATTTGCAGCGGAAGTAATCAAAGAAATGATCTATGAAGGCGAATCAGTTTTTGAAATTGATGGAAAAAGGTATTATTTATCTTTTATTGAGAAGCCGGAAACAACGGAAAAAGAAGATGTTGAGCTTAATCAGGATTTAAAACAAAAATTATTACAGGCAAAAAAGGACATCGCAGAAGGCAATGTTTTTACAACCGATGGGGTTTTGGAGATGATTGAGCAAGGTGAACTCTAAAATGAAAATCAAATGGACAAAACAGGCATTGGAAGGGCTTCATCATATTCAAAGTCAGCATTTTACTGCAACTTAAACAAAGGAATATAAAAAGGGTTCGGAATCGTAGTAAGAAAGTGGAATTGCTCGCTCGCTGCAAGGATCATTCGGTGCCATACAAACGATATTATAAGGGTTTCCGTATGCTTACCCTAGGATGGACTGATGGGTATTCATTCATGCCTGTTGACTTCTCCCTATTGAGTTCCTTAACGATTGGCGGCCTTTTTTCTGAACTATGTGAAGAAATCAATGAACTGGATTGGTCTGTTGCTCTGCAGCAAGCTAATCGAGCTTCTTCAAGATACCATAAAAAAGACAAACAAGAGAGTCAAAAATTTAATTCAACGTCAACTTCAACAATGGATTGCGGGCCTTCCCAGTTATATCAAGGCTTATTTGCCAATTTTATTCTGCGAAAGTTGAGTTAATAAAATGAAACCTAATTTAAGGCTGTTAGCTATGCTAACAGCCTTAAGTTAGGTATTGGTCGGAATGGTTCACTGGATCTGGATCCCGTGATCCGAAACTCCCATTCTTTATGAAGAGACGTTTTCTTCATATAGGCAAATTGATACTCATTTTAGATTACATTTTTAATGTTTGCTATAGGAAACCGAACCTTTATAGAAATACAGCCTTACTTTTAATCATGAATCATTTATCCGCCATCACAGCATTTAATTGTTTTTTAAAGCTTTTTAAAATCGAGCCGTTCCAAAGGACATGGAGCATTGCTGCAATGTATGCCGCATAGACGAGGAGCTGAAGCACAGTTGGAGCCGCGACGTAGCCAATAAAGGCATGCAGCAATTTTCCTAGTAAACTTTCATCTGAAATAAAGGAACTTAAGTTCCAGGCGATCAAGTTGCCAAATGGTAAAATGCCTAAATCTTGCAGTGCCATTGTGACATGGGAGGCAAGACCCGCAGCAATGACAACAACCATACTTCCTGTCAACAAAAAGAACATGCGGAGATTTAAACGAATCGCTGCTTTTACTAGTAAATACGAAACGATTGCTGCCAGCAGCAGCCCAGCGAAAGCTCCGAGCATGAGCCCGCTGCCTTTTGCGGATGAATTTACTGCTGTAAGAAACAGTGCGGTTTCAATGCCTTCGCGGATGATGGTGACGAACGCCAAAAGGACAAGTCCCCACATTTGGTTGTTATTTAGAGCTGACGTGATTTGCTTTTCAAAATTGCTTTTTAAATGCTTGCTTTGTTTATTCATCCACAACACCATATACGATAGAATCGCGATGGCGATCGCAGCAACAACCACTTCGAAAATTTCCGCGTTTGTCCCCTCAAAATTGATCGAAAGCAATTGAATGAGATAGGCGATCAATCCGCTTAGCGCAATGGCCGCCCCTGAGCCTATCCATATGTACCGATGCTTGTCACGCTGATTCATTTTGCTCAAAATCCCAAGCAAGATTCCGACAACTAAAAATGCTTCAATTCCTTCCCGAAGTGTAATTAAAATACCTGCAAACATCCAAATCCCTCCGATATTGATAATCATTATCACTTAGTTGATAAAGAGATTATAACACGTAAATAAATGGTAAGAAAAGTGAATATCTTGTGAACAATTTAGGATTCGGGTTTTCCCCAGCTTTTCAGAAATTCTTACATTATTCTCAGATTTGTTTCATTTAGCTTTAAGTATTGATCGATACAATACAAGTAATAAATTATTTTCACTCAATTTAAGGAGGAGATTTTGAATGTTTGAGAAAAAGAAAGCAACAGACCCAGTATGCGGAATGGAAGTAACCGTAAATGATTCCACTCTTCGCACCACCTTTAACGGAAAGGACTACTATTTTTGTGCAAAGGCATGCTTAACGCAATTTGAAGCAGACCCAAACAAATATGTTTCTGGCTCAGATGAACACTGCTGCGGGGGAGGGCAATCAGAAGAATGCAAGCACGATCACGAGGGTCACGATCATCATGACCACCACGGGAAGCATGGACATTGCAACAATGGGGAAGAGCATGAACATAAATGTCATGGACAACACCATCATAGCCATCATTGATCGTTAACAAAGTGATTTTTCGAGAAAGGGGGGTTGCAAGATGAATGTTGGTCATGCAACTCATATACATGAAAATCACTGTACTGAATCCGACTTACATCCTGATGGTCCTAACGATCTGCACGAAGAAACGGAAGAGGAAGCCGAATATCGTCAATTAATGAAAAAATGGTGGTTTGCTGCGATCATATCGGTTCCCATTGTTCTCGTTTCCTATCCTACTGTATTTCCCGGCATTCGCGATTGGCTGTTAACTGACGATCAGCGGTTATGGTGGTCAAGATTGTTCATGGGATTGCTTGCCCTCCTTGTAATGATTTTCAGCGGTGGGCAATTTTTTTTAGGAATGTGGGAAGGATTAAAAAATCGCTTGGCGAACATGCACACTTTAATTGCCACGGGTATTAGTGCAGCATGGCTTTATTCCTTTACCGCCCTCTTTTTCCCGGGACTTTTTCCAAAATCAGAAATGGCAGAAGTCTACTATGATGTCACAACGGTTGTAACAGCTTTAGTCGTTCTGGGAATGGCAATGGAAGTAAAGGCGAAAGGCCGATCATCAGAAGCCATCAAGAAATTAATTGGCCTCCAGCCAAAGACGGCGAATGTGCTCCGTGATGGAAAAGAAATGAAAGTTTCAATTGAAGAAGTCCGTATTGGTGATTTGGTTGTTGTTCGTCCCGGTGAAAAAATTGCGATTGATGGGATTATCGTTGAAGGAAATTCAGCTATCGACGAATCGATGCTGACAGGTGAATCCATGCCTGTGGAAAAAGCGGCAGGCAGTGAAGTGTTTGGAGGTACATTAAATAAAACAGGCAGTTTTACGTTTAAAGTTACGAAAGAACAACAGGAATCCGCTCTGGCAAATATCGTCGAGATGGTTAAACAGGCACAAGGATCACGCGTTCCCGTGCAAAAAATTGTCGATCAAGTCTCGGCCTATTTTACACCGGGGGTCATGATTGCCGCGATCCTAGGCTATATTGTTTGGTTTAATTTTGGACCGCAGCCGAGCTGGATCTATGCTTTAATCGTTGCGGTGACAACCGTCATCATTGCCTGCCCGTGCGCTTTAGGAATGGCAACACCAATGTCATTAACAACAGGTGTTGGCAAAGGCGCCGAGCATGGAATTTTAATCCGTTCTGGTGAGGCGTTGCAAATTGCCGAAAAACTGCAGACCATCGTCCTTGATAAAACAGGGACAATTACAGAAGGAAAGCCTTCTCTTACCGATGTTGTCTCACTTGGCGGTGATAGGGAGGAAACGTTGCTGCAAATCGCCGCGTCGATTGAACAAGGTTCCGAGCATCCGCTTGCCAGTGCGATTTTAGAGAAGGCCGGGGAGATGCAAATCCCGCTGCTTAAAGTAAAAGGATTTAACGCGATTCCAGGACATGGTGTAGAAGGAATAATTGAAGGCAAAAGAGTTTTTTTCGGAAATCGTAAGCTAATGAAGAAAGAAAACATTCCACTAACAGAATTCAACCGATTTGCTACAACTATGGCCGATCAGGGAAAAACACCGATGTTTTTGGCCATTGATGGAAAGGCAGCTGGTGTGATTGCTGTTGCTGATACTGTTAAAGAAGATTCGGCTGAAGCGATTCGGGAATTGCAAAAGCTAGGCCTTGAAGTGGTCATGATGACAGGAGACAATGAGCGAACCGCTCGTGCGATCGCAACACAAGTTGGGATTGAACGCGTACTTGCCGATGTCCTTCCGCAGGATAAATCGGAAAACGTTCGTAAATTGCAGATCAGTGGCAGCAAAGTAGCGATGGTTGGAGACGGCATCAATGATGCACCGGCCTTAACCCAGGCAGATGTAGGGATCGCGATTGGCACAGGAACAGATGTGGCAATTGAAGCAAGTGATATAACGTTAATTTCCGGAAGCTTAAAAGGGGTTGTCAGCGCAATCAAAATTAGCCGAGCAACGATGAGAAACATTTATCAAAATCTCTTTGGTGCATTTATTTATAACACCATCGGCATCCCAATTGCCCTTGGAGTATTATACCCATTTACCGGGATCTTATTGTCACCCCTTTTAGCAGCAAGTGCGATGGCATTTAGCTCCGTAACCGTTGTCTTAAATGCCAATCGCTTAAAACGCCTGCAAGTAATCAATCGATAAAGGGGGAGGACAAATGGATATCGCAAATCTGAGTGTGACGATTGGCGGGTTGCTGTTAATCGGGTTGATTGCCTGGTTTTTTTGGGGACCGAAAAAAGGTGGGAGTCTTGCTGAGATCGGATCATCCGGCATTCAGGAGGCATCCATCCGAGTGAAAAATGGCGGTTATACGCCAAATCGTATCATTGTTCAAAGCGGAAAGCCCGTAAGGTTTGAATTTTTGCGAGAAGAAAAAGCAGCCTGCTCAGAAATGGTTGTTTTCCCTGATTTTGAAAAAAGTGCTACCCTTCCTGCCGGCAAGAAAGTCGTCATCGAGCTTCCGCCAATGGAAGATGGAACATATGAATTTACTTGCCAAATGGGGATGTACAGAGGCACAATGGTTGTCAAAAAATAGCCGAGAGGACAACTCAGTTTATGAATGAAGGTGATCGTTTGAATGTACAAGAGCAGGCAGTAACAGATAATCTGCCAGGTCAACCAAAAAAGGAGAAGGGCATTCTCAAGGCAATTGGTTCCATTCTTCTGGCAATTGTGGCTTCTTCACACCATTGGGTTCACACCTTACTAATTGCCCTTGGCCTCACTACTTTAGGCACCGGGTTATTATCACTTTCGCCATGGGTGAAACTTTCGTTTATGCTCGTTTCTCTGCTCGTATCCGTATGGATGATTCGTGTCGCCATTCGCAAATGGCATCATCATCGTCCTGTTGCATGGGTTTATTTGATTTCTTCTATCCTATCCATCGTGATTGTGTTAACCGCTTTGCCGCAAGTAATGGCTGGCAACAACAGCCCAAGCCAGCCGCAGATTCAGCAAACGGATCACCAACAACACCATTAATAAATTTTTCAAAAAAGCTGACATCCATCTGTCAGCTTTTTCTATTGTTATTTTTGAAATTGTTTGACAAGTTTAATTTTCGAAAAGTTTTTGTAATGTAACTGGAACAAAAAAACCTAAATTTCTCGATAATTCGACGGTATTCTAATGTTGTAAAAGCGAGAAATAAAGCAAAAATGTGAAATAGTAAACAAGGTTGATAAAAGTTTTCAAAATGTACATATTTAGTAGGAAGGAGTATAAGGTAGTGAAGAAGAAATTTATTATTGTCTCATTAATTGCCACATTAGGAACAGGAGGCTTTTCCAGTCTCACTACTACAGCAAAAGCAGCGGCCAATAATACATATGATCTGGAAGCAAAGATCAAAGTTGCAAACAGCACGATTAGCAATTTACAAATCCAAATGAAAACTGCCCAACAGGAATCGGATAACCTGACAAATGCTATTCTTGATACCCAAGCGAAAATTAGCGAAAAAACTCAACAAATTGCGCAGACTCAGCAAAGCATTGCCAGCTTGCAAACGCAAATAAGTGAGTTAACAAAACGGATGGAGCAAAGAAACAGCTTATTGAAAGAACGTGCCCGTTCTTATCAAGATTCAGGCGGAACGATTAAGTATGTAGAAGTTTTACTGGGTTCCCAAAGCTTCAGTGACTTTATCGATCGTGCAGGGGCAGTTGCTACGATGGTTGAAGCAGATCGTGAAATTTTAAAGGAGCATGAGACAGATAGAGAAACAGTGGAAAAATCGCAAGCGAAAATGAAATCCGAACTTGCATCATTGGAAACGATGACAAATGACTTAAAAAAAATGGAAGCCAGCTTAGCAGCTAAGAAACAGGAAAAAGATCATTTTGTCTTAGGATTAAAAGAAAAAGAGAAATCCATTCAGGCTGAGGTTGGTAGATTACAAGCCGAAAAGTCAGTGTTAATTACTAAAAATGTTGAAATAGAAAAACAGAATTTACTCGCGGTAAGTAGTGACAAGAGCCAACAGGCACAACAGCCGAAACAGACGGGAAGTACTCCTGCTAATACAGTTTCAGTTCAAACGAGTGGAAACGGATTGTTAATTTGGCCGACAATAGGCGGGATTATTACGACATATCAAGGAATGCGTTGGGGTGAGTTCCACAAAGGAATTGATATTGCACGGCCTGCTGATTATTCAATTTTGGCTGCAAATGGCGGAACCGTTGCATATGCAGGATGGATCAATGGCTATGGGAATGTGGTTCGAATCAACCATCCCAATGGTTATTTAACCCAATATTCTCATTTAGCATCAATAAACGTCTCGGTAGGACAAACCGTAAATCAAGGCAGCAAGATTGCGATTATGGGTTCAACCGGTTATTCAACAGGCATTCATCTTGACTTTGAAGTCTATCAAAATGGCAAACTATTAAATCCAATCGATGTTCTGCCAAGACGCTAAAAGCTTGAATACATAAGAAATGGCGGCTGTACAATCGGCCGCCTCATTCTTTTCGTGTGGAAAGTTGCGGATAGGAACGGCTATGTTGTTGGGCATACCCATCTATCACTTGAAAAATGGATTTTAGCATTCTTATGTGATTCTCAGTTCTGTTTCAGCTAAAGTTCAGAAACAATGCTTAAAATGGAACGAAAGATTTTTTTAAAAATCTACGTATGAAAAATGTGAAGTGTAAGTGCATATTGGAGATGATTTCGTGAAAAAAATAAAAGTTAAAAAATATGGGTTGGAACTGGTGTTTGTCGTCATTGTGATTGCGGCTATGATTCCAATCGTTTTAGATGCCGTTGCGAATGTTAAAAATCAGGGGGAAAATCAGGGTACACGCGTCGAAATTTCGATGTCAGGATTTACGCCGCCGGTTATTCGGGCAAAGGCTGGAGAAAAGATCACGATTCAATTGGTGAATCCGGATAATTCCCAGCACTCAGATGGAGGCGGATGGCATCAGTTTGCCAGTGATGAACTAAAAATAGATTATAAACTGCCACCTGAATCGACAAAAACGATTCAATTAAAAGTAGATCAACCTGGTGAATATGTGTTTTATTGTGATGTATGCTGCGGAGGGAAAGAAAACCCATCCATGCAAGGTAAATTAATTATTACATAATCGGGGTAGATAAAATGAAACTACCATTAAAAACCATTATCACCTACCTGCTTCTGTTTTTTCTGTTGTTTTTCTTTGCCCTCCTGTTTAATCAAAAAGTGATCGCGACAAATATTGCAGTAACATCCGGCATTGTTCTCTTAATGGGACTTATGCTGGTGGCTGGGATATTAGATGGTTTTAACCCATGTGCATTTAGCACACTGCTGTTATGGATCGGATATTTGCTTAACCGTTTTGGAGCTGAGATTGGAAATGGTCAAACCATTGCAGAACAGAGAAAAAATATACTTGGTTATGCATTTATTTATGCTTTTGGGATTTTTTTTATTTATTTCCTATTAGGAGCAGGAATGATCGAATTTCTTCGGGTATCTGCTATCCAAACAAAAATCATCCTACAGATCGCTGGATTGGTAGTCGTGGTTTTAGGCGTTTTAATGTTGCGGGATTCGTTTTTCACACAGTCAAAAGCATGGATTAAAATGCCAGCCTTTTTACACCCGTTCTATAAGAAGTTTAGTAAACCGGCTTCAAAATTTGGCAGCTTTTTAAGCGGAATCGTTGTTGGACTCTGTAGTGTGCCTTGCGGGGGAGCTATTTATATGGCTGTTTTGATTATGATCCAATCAAAGTCTTTCACAATGAAGTATCCACTGTTATTGATTTATAATATTGGCTTTATTTTTCCTGTTATTCTGCTTGCATTCCTGCTTTCAAATAAAAAACTTTTGCAGACAATTAGCCAAGACTTCATCATGATACGAAAGAGATTAAGAATTATTATTGGGATTGTGACGATTTTATTGGGATATATTTCAATTGTTTTGGCATGAGGTTAACGAAAAGCTGTGTCAGACCAAGAATATAAAATACAATCATTGAAATAGGCAACTTATTTTTCTTTCGTTTTTAATATAATGATAGTATGAAAGGTAGGGAGGAATACACATGTGCGCAAAAATTCTCGTTGTTGACGATGACCAAAAAATCACAACGATGATGAGGAGAGGGCTTACTTTTGAAGGGTTTGATGTAGATGCTGCAAATAACGGCAGGGAGTGCTTGATGAAAGTGTTGGAGAATTCTCCTGACTTGGTTATTTTAGATGTAATGATGCCGGATATGGATGGGCTGGAAGTGTGCAGAAGATTAAGAAAGGATGGAAATATTCCGATTTTGATGGTAACAGGAAGGGATTCTGTAACCGATCGAGTGGAGGGGCTTGAAACCGGGGCAGATGACTATCTGATCAAGCCGTTTGCATTCGAAGAGCTGGTTGCCCGCGTGAAGGCGCTGCTCAGGAGAACCGAAACAGCGGGCAACCCGGCGGATACGCTCCATTTTGCCGATTTAACGCTTGATCTTGCTGCCTATTCAGCAATAAGGAACAATCGCCCAATCGAATTGTCGACAACGGAATTTAATTTGTTAAAACTATTTATGCAAAATCCAAAAAGGGTTTTGTCCCGTGATTTGATCATGGAAAAGGTTTGGGGATACGATTTTCAAGTGGAATCCAATGTTTTAGAAGTGTATGTTGGCTACTTAAGGCATAAATTGGAACTACATTCGGAGCCTAGATTGATCCATACCGTTCGCGGTACTGGGTATGTATTGAGGGAGTGAGGAAATGCCAATACGTTTGCGGCTAACCCTTTGGAACAGTGCCATTTTTGGTACCATTTTGGCGCTCATTATTTCCCTCATTTATTATGCTCATTACCGATCACATTATCAAGATGTTGACACGATGCTTAGGACAATAACCTCCCATGTCCATGAAGAGCTGAATAAACAATTGAATAATGGAAAAAAACTCGAGGACATTCAAGTTTCCACCGATGAACTTGGGATCAATCAAGTGGCTGTTATGATCAGAAATCGATCCGGAAAGCTGATTGAAACGAACGATCATCCATTTTTTAAAAATCACAATCCGGAATGGATGAAGGCAGAAGCAACACAAGAAGCTTTCATGACGATAAAAGATGATGCTGGAAAAAGAATTCGGATATTGACCACAGCCATTCATCAAAAAGGTAAATTTGCTGGCTACATTCAAACACTCTACCCACTGAGTGAACTGGATCAATCATTGTTAAAGTTTAGATGGCTGGTTATCGCGTTGACGGTATTTAGTATCATAATTGCCTCGATTGCTGCCTGGTTTTTAGTGAAAAGGACATTGTCAAGGGTGGACTTAGTCCGAAAAACGGCGAACGCCATCGCCGTTTCTCAAGATTTTCAGCAGCGGGTGATGCACACCGGTCCATCCGATGAACTTGGCAAATTGGCAGAAACATTTAACAGCATGCTTGACAGCTTGGAGAAGGCCTATACGAATCAGAAACGATTTCTCTCGGATGCTTCGCACGAGCTTCGGGCGCCGCTAACAACAATCAGGGGCAATCTCGATATTTTGACAAAAGTGAAAAAAATCCCTGAAGGTGAAAAGGCGGAGATTTTGACGGATATTCGAAACGAAGCCATCCGGATGTCAAAGCTCGTTTCGGATTTGCTTTCACTTGCAAGAGTCGAAGCAGGGCAGGTCGGGAGCAAAAAGGTTGTTTGTCTGTCGGCGATGACAAAAGGAGTGCTTGCGGAAATTGTTTCATGGGAGAAAACAATAACAGTTGAATCCGAAATGGATGAGAATGTATGTGTTTGGGGTGAGGAAGATTCCCTCAAGCAGTTGATGATCATCCTAGTTGATAATGCAATAAAATACTCTCCGCCAAATGGTTCGATTCTTGTAAAAATTACGAGGGAAAACGAAAAAGCAGTAATCGCTGTGAAAGATTCCGGCATTGGGATCGAGGATAGCGAGCTGTCACACATTTTTGAACGCTTCTATCGCACCGACGCTGCGAGGAGGCATTCTCAAGATGGCACAGGCCTTGGACTTGCGATTGCAAAATCGATTGTCGAAGAAAATCAAGGAACGATTTTCGTAAAAAGCAAGGCTCGTGAAGGTACAGAATTCAGAATTGCGTTTCCGCTTCTTAAGTAACCCGATAAAAATTCACAAAAACTCCATAAAAGTAGTTTATGATAATGCAAATGTTCGATATATTAGGATAGAAACCTATCGTACGCTCGAACTTTATTTTTGGAGAGAGGGATAGAGATGTTATCAATTTTATTGGCCGGGACAGCACCGGGGATGGCTTTGTTGAGTTATTTTTATTTAAAAGACAAGTATGAGCCGGAGCCGGTGTTATTAGTGGTTCGCACCTTTCTTTTCGGTGCACTGTTAATTCTTCCGGCAGCTTTTATTGAATATGTGCTGAATATTGAAAACATAGGCAGTTCGGAACTAAGCAGTTCCTTTCTCACTTCTGGAATGCTTGAGGAATCGTTTAAATGGATTGTTCTCTTTTATTCAGCATACCGGCATGTCGAATTTGATGAGCCCTTTGATGGCATTGTGTATGGAACCTCGGTTTCATTAGGGTTTGCTACCGCTGAAAATATTATGTATTTGCTTTCAAATGGAGTGGAATACGCATTGAATCGAGCACTGTTCCCGGTCTCAAGCCATGCCTTGTTTGGCGTGATCATGGGCTATTATCTAAGCAGGGCGAAATTTGCAGCCCGGTCAAAGTGGGCGTGGATGGTATTGTCCATTGCCGTTCCATCAATCCTGCACGGCATCTTTAACTATATTTTAATCAAGGAAACTTCCTGGCTGACAATGATGGTTGCTTATATGATCTTTTTGTGGTGGTTTGGCATGAAAAAAATCCATATCGCTGAGCTATTAAGCAAAGCGCATTTTAGCAAACAGTACAGCATGCAAAAAGCACTCAATTCAACATTAGCCTGATCGAAGAGGACGAATCGGATTCGCCCTCTTTTTTTCGGGCCAATCTTGCACGATTTTTCGTTAAAGTTCTTATGTTGTTCTTATCATCAATTCAGTTTGTTCTTAGAATGCTTTTTTAAAATGAAACAAAGGTTTACGTATTTATAAACGTTTTTCTCGAAAGAAGGGTGTAAAATGGTTTTTCTCTCTGGTTAAAATTCCGGCTAGGTGATTAGTTTAAAAAAAGATCGATGGAAATGAGGAATTGTCTCGATGATACCTATTTTTAGTATTGGTCCCATTACCTTTTATTTTTTCGGCTTAATGATTGCCGTCGGAGCATTGGCAGGACTTTACTTTTTAACGACTGAAGCCAAAAAGCAGGGCTTAAACCATGAATCGTTAATGGAAATTGCGATTTATTCCGTCATCGGCGGGATTATTGGTGCAAGGATTGTGTATATACTTGTTTACGATCCTTCTTATTATTTAGCAAATCCGATGAAAGTTTTTGCGATTAGTGAAGGCGGACTTTCGATCCATGGCGGTATTTTAGGCGGATTATTGGTTGGCTTATGGCTGTTGAAAAGGCGTGGAATTCCAATTTGGCAAACATTGGACATAATTGCCCCGGCGATTATTTTAGCGCAAGGAATTAGCCGGATTGGCTGTGACGTATTCGGCGGGCCGATTTCGCGCAGCTTGCCTTGGGGAGTCGAGGTAAACGGTGAGTACCTTCATCCAGCCCAAGCATATGAATTTTTATTAGACTATTTGCTGTTTGGCTACTTGTGGCTGCGGTTGAGGAAACCTGCCTATCGAGGGCAAGTGTTTCTTCATTATTTGATTGGGTATATGATCATTCGCGGAATTGTCGAGTTTACTCGTGTGAATCCGATCGTATTTGGTCCTTTCAGTGTCAGCCATGTATTAAGTTTAATTGGTATCCTTTTCGGGATCATTTTAATTTGGTTCCGCCGTAAAAGTCCAGCCGTGAACGAGAGAGTTGATATAAAAAAGCGCGATTATGTAAAAACAGTACTAACTGTGCTGACGTTAATGATCATCTCATTAGTGATTTATTACACCATTCGCGGCTAAAATCTTTCTTTTCATATCTTTCATTCAGCTTAAACTGAACAAAGCGAGATATATTGTAGGTAAAATAGAGGGAGGAATGAGAACAATGCTAAAAAAATATACCGTCCCAATTCTCATTGTCTTAGTGATTGTACTTGTTTTGGCACTGCTTGGAAAATGGACTTGGTTAGTATGGGGTATCATCCTTCTCCATCCACTAATGCATCTATTTGGCCATAACCATTCAGGATCCCAACATCATGCGCAAAAGAAGGATACAAATCATCATCACTAACTCACTGTTTAGTCAAAATTTATCGTGGTGGATGTGCAAGAACGAAAAAAAGTAGCATTATTACTTGCATACTATACTAGGGTATACTATAATAAACACAAGGAGGCAACCTAAATGGCATCCGAATGGCAAAATGATCACCTTGATGATGGAAACTGCATTTCCTTTTTAGAGGAACAAAAAAGCACCCATTCTGAAAAAGTGAAACAAAACCTCGTATCCCGGTTAAATCGGATCGAAGGTCAAGTTCGGGGCATAAAAAGATTAGTTGAAAGAGATACTTACTGTGATGATGTTATTACCCAGATCGCTGCCATTCAAGCGGCATTAAACAGTGTTGCGAAACTCCTTCTTGATGGTCATTTGCGCAACTGTGTGGTGGAAAAAGTTCAAAATGGTGATCTGGCAGTAGTAGATGAATTATTGTTAACCATTCATAAATTAATGAGAAAATAAAAGGAGACGATTATAATGGAAAAAATCACACTAAATGTACAAGGCATGTCTTGCGGACATTGTGTAAAATCGATTGAAGGCAGCGTTGGTGAATTGAAAGGAGTATCAACTGTAAAAGTACATCTTGAAAATGGAACAGTGGATGTTGAATACAATTCTAATGAAGTGACAGTAGAAAAAATTAAAGAAACGATTGATGATCAAGGTTATGAGGTAAAATAAAGAAAATTGAGGAGTGCTAATCTTAGCACACTCTCTATTTTTCAAAAAAATATACCCCAAGTAGGTATTAAAATTAGGAGGGAATGAACATGGCGGGACAGACAAATGCAAAAATGCAGGCAGCTGCCGCAGGTGGTGAAAATATTACCTTGAACATCACAGGGATGACATGCGCGGCATGTGCGGCACGAATTGAAAAAAATTTGACGAAACTGCCGGGAGTTGAGAAAGCAAACGTCAACCTGGCAACAGAAAAAGCATCGGTTGCCTTTAATCCTGCAGAAGTTTCAATTGATGAGATTATTGCAAAAGTGAAGAAGACCGGATACGGGGTACAGGAAGAAAAAGTCCAGCTTGATATTATAGGCATGACTTGTGCTTCCTGTGCAACCCGTGTTGAAAAAGGGTTGAATAAGGTGGAAGGTGTAACAAAAGCCATCGTCAACCTGGCAACAGAAAAAGCAAGTGTTGAATATATTCCTGGAAACACGAATATTGATCAAATCATTGCAGCCGTCAAAAAAACCGGATATGACGCCAAGGTTATTGGCGAAGCAGATGCAGATTATGAAAAAAGTGCAAGAGAGAAAGCGTACAAAACACAAAAAACAAAATTTACGGTTGGAGCGATTTTGTCGATTCCGTTCTTGCTGCAAATGATCTCCGATTTCTTGATGGAATATGGAAGCGGAGGATTCTTTGAAATGAATCCATGGCTTCAATTTTTACTCGCTTCCATCGTCCAGTTTTACGTTGGCGGACACTACTATCGCGATGCCTATAACGCTGTTCGCGGCGGAAGTGCAAACATGGCTGTACTTGTTGTTCTTGGAACATCTGCAGCATATTTATACAGTTTAGTTGTTACCATTATGGGAACGGGCCAATTTTTATATTTTGAAGCAGCTGCAATCGTTATAACGTTGATTGTCCTCGGAAAATTGCTTGAAACACGGGCAAAGGGGCAAACATCTGAAGCGATCAAAGCACTCATGGGCCTGCAAGCGAAAACAGCTCGAGTTATTCGTGACGGTGTTGAAATGGATATTCCAATCGAGGATGTTCAATTAAATGACATTGTTTTCGTCAGGGCTGGAGAGAAAATCCCTGTTGACGGAGAAATAATGGAAGGCAGCACATCTGTGGATGAGTCGATGTTAACCGGTGAAAGTATGCCAGTTAGTAAAAAAGTCGGTGACCAAGTCATTGGCGCAACGATGAATAAACACGGAGCCTTTAAATTTAAGGCAACGAAAGTCGGCAAAGATACGGCATTGTCGCAAATTATTAAGCTTGTTGAAGAAGCCCAAGGATCGAAAGCACCAATTCAACATTTAGCAGACCAAATTTCGGGAATTTTTGTCCCAATTGTTATTGGTATTGCAGTGATTACATTTGCGATAACGTATTTTCTTGTCGGGTTCACTCCTGCACTCGTTAGCATGATCGCTGTGCTTGTCATTGCCTGCCCATGTGCCTTAGGTCTTGCAACTCCAACAGCAGTCATGGTTGGTACCGGAAAGGGTGCCGAGAACGGCTTGCTGATCAAGGGAGCGGAACACTTGCAAAATTCACAGCGTGTGACAACGGTTGTGTTGGATAAAACGGGTACCATTACAAAAGGTGAACCGGAAGTCACCGATATTATTTCCTTTGGGAATCAGTCTGAAGAGGAATTGCTGAAACTTGCAGCTGTTGCTGAAAAAGGTTCGGAGCATCCGCTTGGTGAAGCGATTGTCAATAGTGCAAAAGAAAAGGGATTTTCGCTTCAAGATGGGAAAAACTTTGCAGCCATCCCTGGCCATGGGATTCAAGTGGAAATCGATCAGCAAATGGTTCTAATTGGCAATAAAAAGTTAATGAACAAGAACAATGTCGACATTCAACAAGCACTTAACAAAATGGAAAAACTCGAAGGCGAAGGAAAAACGGCAATGCTGATGGCATTAGATGGAAGGTTAGCGGGGATTGTTGCCGTTGCCGACACCGTGAAAGAAACATCTGCTGAAGCGATTAAAAAGATGAAGGATTTGGGTATCGAAGTGATCATGATTACCGGGGATAACCGACTTACTGCCGAAGCCATTGCGAAGCAAGTTGGAGTTGACCGCGTTCTTGCCGAAGTTTTACCAGAAGATAAATCGGCTGAAGTAGAAAAATTAAAGCAAGAAGGAAAGATCGTTGCCATGGTTGGCGATGGTATCAATGATGCCCCTGCCCTTGCCGCAGCCGATGTTGGGATTGCGATTGGAACAGGGACAGATGTGGCAATTGAAGCAGCAGATATTACGTTGATGCGCGGCGACTTAATGGGGATTGTCGATACCCTTCGGCTTTCAAAAGCAACCATGCGGAAAATTCGCCAGAATCTTTTCTGGGCTTTTGCGTATAACATTATTCTGATTCCGGTTGCCGCTTTTGGTTTACTAAATCCGGTTCTTGCCGGTGCGGCGATGGCGTTCAGCTCTGTATCGGTAGTAGGAAATACCTTATTTTTACGCAGATGGCAGCCAGTGCATTAAACAGATTCTCATAGTAAAAGGGCTTCAACCTCATGCAGGTTGAGGCCTTTTAAAATTAAGCAGACATGGCAAAGTGGTGACATTCCTGCGCACATTTTAAACAAACCCGTGCACAATGCTGTGATAGTTGATCTCGGTGTCTCGCACACTCGTTTCCACATGTTTCACAAATATGGGCACAGATTTGTGCCATCATTCGGCTGATATGACTATTTCTAGCGATGAAACTGGCGGTTAGATGACAAATATCAGCACAATCCCGTAATAATTCAAGTTGATGTTTCCGGTGCGAAACCTCCTCGTGATGCAACAGGTGAGTAATCATATGGTCGCATGTGGCAGCACACTGTTGAAGGGTACTAAGTAAATTTGCTGGATACATCATAGTAGAATGATCCATGTGCATGGATCCCGCCTGATGCATAGAACTTGGTGAAACATTTTGCATCATTCCAAATTGATTCATTAAGGATACCTCCGTTTTTTTATTTTGCGTTAGTATCATATGACGAGGACAAATGTCATGTTACCTAGGGTTTTTTTCGCTTCTAATGTATAAATCACCGTCACACTGGAAAAAAAGAGAGTAAAAAAGTGTTAGGTGGAAAAAATGGGCGAAAAATTGGTAAACAGCTATCAAATTTTGGATTCGTTACGGCTGCCAAACGGCTTGTACTTAGCTTCTTTGTCAAAGGATTATGAATATGTCTGGTTGAGGGATTCTTTTTATATGTCCTTGCCCTATTTAACGAAAAACGATGGCATTTATGAAAAAACGTATCATCGCATTTTGGATCTTTTTAAAGAATATGAATGGAAAATTGACATTCACACTAGGCAGAGACCGCGGGAACAATGGGAATACATCCATGCACGGTATTCTGCCCACGAGGTAAAAGAGCTGGATGTACCTTGGGGACATGCGCAGCATGATGCGATTGGCGCCGTTCTTTGGGGAATTGGCACCGGGAAGAAGGTTGGAAAGTCGATTATTCGAGACACAAAAGATCATGAAATCATCCAAAAACTTGTGTGGTACTTAAACTGTGTGCACTATTGGGAGGATCCGGATAATGGCATGTGGGAAGAATGGCGCGAAGTTCATTCCAGTTCGGTCGGAGCATGTGTAGCAGGACTTGAGGCGGTTAGGGATATTGTTTTTGTTCCCCGCGAATTAATTTTAAATGGATACAAAACACTTGCAGCGCTTTTCCCGCGTGAAAGCGACGATCGTCCAGTTGATTTAGCGCAAATGAGCCTCATTTTTCCATATCGTGTTCTTTTTGGCGATGATGCCCGGATCGTCTTGCAGCAAATCGAAACAAATTTGCTGAGAGAACGGGGAGTTATTCGCTACCAGGGAGATTCGTATTATTCAACAATCGAAGCTGAGGGAAGGCACCACACGTTGACTTATTATTATGGTACGGAGGCGGAGTGGACCTTCGGTTATCCGTGGCTTGCCCTTTGCTACCTTGAATTAGGTGATTTTTCAAAAGCAAAACAGTACTTGGAGCAAACAGAAAAACTGATGCTTGAAGATGGCAGCCTTCCGGAACTGTATTTTGCCGGAAGCAGCAAGTATAACACCAATACACCATTAGGCTGGGGCAGCGCGCTTTACATTTTAGCAAAAGAAAAAATCGAACAGCTTCATTAACCGTTCGCAATAAATTGGACACATTCGCAGTTTGAATGGGTCCAGCCTTCTTTAGCGGCTTTTAACCAACAAATTGACTGCTTCATCGATCGAGTTGGATTGTGTTCCATTGGAATTTTCACTCTGCTTGAGGCATTCTTGTAAATTAACAGCAACAATATAGGCGAGCGCTTTATCTGAAGCATTTCTTACTGCTGTTAATTGATGAACCACTTCCTTGCAGTCTTTGTTTTCATTCATTAGTTTTAATACTCCGCGTATTTGTCCTTCAATTTTTCTCAGCCGGCTTTTTACATCATTTGTATAAATCATTGATGGCTCTCCTCCTTGAATTTCCTATACATCTACTATATAGGGTATATATGAAGAATCTATATAGAAAGTTTGCAGGATCGATGGAGTTTGCGTTTTCATAAAGCTGTCACAGCATCTCCCGAAAGTCTGCATATTTTTTTAGAAAAATAAAGGTGTAAATAAGGATGGCCTTCCTTAGTTTGCAGTATTCAAGATTTTGTCAATAGATTATTAACATTTTGTGAAGATGTTCACATAGCCAACATTTTAATGATGAAATACGATATATTGTAAGTGTAATCAAAAAATAAATTATTAAAGGGGAGCGATCATTATGGTTGCCAAATGGTTAAGAGGGAATTCAATCTCTGCAGGTATTTTAGTAGTTTTACGGCTTTATCTTGGGTACACATTCCTAACTGCCGGTTTTCATAAATTAACAGGGGGCTTCGATGCATCCGGCTTTTTAAAAGGAGCGATTGCCAAGCCAGTCAAAGGCCCTGAAGGAGATATTCTTTATGGCTGGTATGTTTCTTTCTTGAAAGGGTTTGCCTTGCCGAATGTGGATCTATTTAATACCATTGTACCGCTTGGTGAGTTTCTAATCGGTTTAGGGTTGATTCTTGGTTGTTTAACAACAGCAGCAGCATTTTTCGGTCTTGTTATGAATTTTTCGTTTATGTTCGCTGGGACGGTTTCTTCCAACCCGCAAGATATTTTGCTTGGCGGAATCATTCTCTTCGCAGGCTACAATGCAGGTAGATATGGCTTGGATCGCTGGGTAATTCCTTATATTCGCAAAACCGTCTTTAAGCAAAATGCGGATGCAGCAGCAGGAGAAAATGTTTAAAAAAGAAAGTCAAAATCACAAAAAAGCTGCTGAATACAATCAGCAGCTTTTTACTGAAATTCTATTGAACGGTAAATTGACCCATCATGCCGGCATCTTCGTGTTCGAGAATATGGCAGTGGTACATGAAAGTGCCTGAATGATCGAAGGTGGCAATGGCCCTTACTTTTTCCCCAGGATTTACAAGAATCGTATCTTTCCAGCCCGCTTCGTTGGCAGGCGGCGGGTTTCCATCCCGATCAAGGATTTGGAATTGGACGCCATGGGCATGGAAAGGATGTGCCATACCGCCGCCCATCATACCGCCGCTTGCGTTTGAAATTTCCCAAATCTCCGTATCATGCAACTTCAACTGCTCATCAATTCGGTTCATATCCATTTGCTTGCCATTAATATTGACATTTGAACCCATTCCTTGAAAAACAAATTGGCGCGTCCGGACAGCAGTTGACTCGTTTATTTTTTGAATATCGACGAGTTTACTAGGAAGATCATCCGTTTTTAGCGGTTTATTTTTCACCACAAATTTCATCAATTTTGCATCCTGATTCATGACATAAAGGCTATCACCTTCCGAAAGGGATGAGAAATCTATGATCATTTCTGCTCTTTCCCCGGCAGCGAGAATGACTTTTGTCATGGAAACGGGAGCGGGAAGCAGTCCGCCGTCACTGGCAATTTGATCAAATGGCTGGTTGTTGCTTAATCGAAATTCGTATGCCCGGGCATTTGACCCGTTTAACATACGGAATCTTACTTTGCCGCGAGGAACATTTAAGAACGGATTGATCGCTCCATTGACGAGAATTGTATTTCCTTGAATCCCCATCATGACTTCTTGCATGCCCAGTTTATATTCAAAGGTGCCATTTGAATTGAATTGGCGGTCTTGAATAACAAGAGGGAAATCGTTAACGCCATATTCATTTGGAAGATTCAGGCTGTCAGAAATATCATCATCAATATAAAATAATCCAGCAAGCCCTTTATAGACTTGTTCACCTGTTTTGTGCAACAAATGTGGATGATACCACAGCGTCGCTGCCGGCTGGTTGATCGTAAATCTTGGGTTCCAGGTTTCGCCAGGCTGAATTTCCTGATGCGGCCCTCCATCTTGGTCGCCATTTACTTTAAGACCGTGCCAGTGGACCGTTGTTCCTTCATTTAAATCATTTTTTACTTTAATCGAAACTTCGGTTCCATTTCGAACCCGGATAACAGGACCGAGGAAGTCGCCATTGTACCCTAAAGTCGGCGTGCCTTTTCGTTGAAAAAACTCTTTCGTTGCTGACTGAACGGTTAATTGAAACTCTGCTTTTTTTGGTTCCGTACTTGTATTTTTCACTAATGGCGGTATGGGGAGGGCAACTTCCCGTCCATTGGCAGAGGACGGCAGATTCGTCCGATTGCTGGTAAAAAACCGGCTGATCCCGATCGGAATGACCGAAACAGCCAATACTCCCGCTGCGCCTTTCAGAGAGGTTGAAATGAATTTTCTTCTGCTATATTTTTTATCCATGTAGCGTCCTCCTTTTTCAATCTAATTATGGCTTGATTGCATTATTTCGTCGAGCGGAATGCACTTTTCCGATTTTTCACAAAAATAAAATGATGCTGGCTGTCTATCCACAGCCAGCTTTTAAAAAAATGCAATTGTTATTCCGGTTTGTTTTTCGCATTTGGATCGGGTTGATATGTTGTCTGATAGTCTTGATATTTGACCATGGTAATCATTCCGGCAGATGCGTGGTGCAGATCGTGGCAATGGAAAAGCCAATTTCCGGGATTATCAGCTTTAAAGGCAACAACATATTCATCTCCAGGCTTTAAATTGATCGTATCCTTACTAATCGGGGATCCTTCAACCGGTTTGCCGTTTTTACTTAGCACTTGGAAGGAGTGACCGTGCAAATGCATCGGGTGATTAGCGGCTCCTGATTTATTTACAAGCTTTACTTTGACCGTATCGCCTTTTTTCACTTGGATATTATCCGTATTTGGAAATGTCTTGTCATTAATGGTATAAACCATTTGATTGTTATTCATTGCTGTATTTAAATTCATTGTGTATTCCACATCGTATTTTTGATCTAAAGTAAATGGTCCGTTTGCCTTTATCCCATAATTTTCCAAATCAAAAAATGGCAGTTTTTGATTCATATCCGATTGATCTGTCGTATTGGTTGCACCATCGTATTGAATATACGTTGCCATTCCTTTTGCTGCCTTTTGATCAGGATCATGGCTTTCCAAATACCATTTCCCTGGGTTATTGGCCGTAAATTCAATATCATAGCGTTCGCCTGGTGCAATCGTGATCAACTGGTCTTTGATCTCTTTTGGTTGATTTAGATCGATTCCGTCTGTCGCCACTACTTTAAAACTTTGGCCATGCAGGTGGATATTGTGCGGCAGGAAGCCAATATTTAGCAACCGCAGGCGGACTTTTTCGCCTTTTTTCACATTAATCGGCTGAATGCTTTTGCCGCTTTTTCCATTAATGGTGTAGACATCATACATGCTCATATTATCTGCCATCATGCTGGCGTTGTTGGAAGTTTGACTGCTATTGTTATTGCTATTGTTGTCCATGCCTGCCATTCCACTCATGCTGCCGCTGTTTGTATTGCCCATATTCATCCCTTCCATGGATGCATTTGGGTTGCTGATCCATTCATCCAGCATAAGGGTGTAATCTTTGCCGTAAGTCTTTTGGGCTGGTTCGACAATAAAGGCACCGTAAAGGCCTTTGTCAAGCTGTTTCACACCGTCCTGGTGGGTATGGTACATATAGGTTCCAGGTACTGTTGGTGTGAATTCATAAGTGAAAGACTTTCCGGGCTGAACAGCATCTTGAGTAACACCAGGAATTCCGTCCATTGGGTTGGGTAACGTGATGCCGTGCCAATGAATCGAAGTCGGCTCCGGCAGTTCGTTTTTTAACGTAATTTTAACAGGAGTACCTTGCTTTACGCGAATTTCTGAACCAGGTACGGAACCGTTAAAAGTCCACGCATCGACTTTCAATTTGTCTGTGATCTCAAGCGATGCCTCTTTAGCCACAAGGGTAAATTCATTTCCTGTGAGCGTTTTCGTATCGGTTGCTTGAATAGAAGAGGAATTGGTTGTGGATGTTTTTTCGGCAGATCCCATATCCATATTGCCCATGCTATTGCTGCTCTTGTTATTTGAACAGGCAGAAAGGATTACTAGAACAAATAATCCTAAAATAGTAAATTTTATTTTCACTATGCAAACCTCCTAAAATCTTATTGAGAATGATTATAAATTATACATTTGCAGAATATGTGGATTCGAAAATTTTTATTAAAAAATTATTATTAAAAAAGATTCATTTCAATTTTAAAGCTAAACCGCTATTCTTATGTTTTTCTAAGGTTTATCTTCCTTTGATTTAAGAATTCTTCATTAAAATGGAAAAAGATTATCAGTTAACAGAATTTAAAAATTGTTTATGAGGTGATGAGGATGAAATTCAAAAAATCTCTAATTTCAATTACCGTTGTTGTCTTAATTTCTTTAGTCGGATATTGGGCATACAAATCGCTTACCGACTCAAAAGTGCTGCCGGGGATTCTTCAGGCCAACGGAACGATTGAAGGGAATGAAGTGACGGTGGGCAGTGAAACGAGCGGACAGGTGACAAACGTAAAAATTAAAGAAGGGGATTTGGTGAAAAAAGGTCAATTATTGCTTTCAATTGATGATAACGTCCAAAAAGTGCAAATTGAACAAGCAAAAGCTCAGCTTGATCTAGCGGAAGTTCAACTGCAGCAAGCATCAAACCAAAAAGAATACAAGACGGCGGTATTACAAAAAAATTTAGCGGAAGCAAATGTTAAAGCGGCACAATTATCACTTGATAAAACAATAATCAAATCTCCAATGGACGGAATTGTGGTAAACCAATTGGTAAATCAAGGTGAATTGGTCACACTGGGTTCTCCGGTAGTTCGTTTACAGGACAATCAAGAGATGACCGCTGACGTATTTATCACGGAAAAAGATTTAGGGAAGGTAAAAATCGGTGATGAGGTACGCATTTATTCAGATTCATTTGCAAATAAGTATGCAACTGGCAAAATCTCTTGGATTGACACAACAGCGCAATTCACTCCTAAAAATGTGCATTTAAAAGATGAGCGGGAGAGGCTTGTTTATAAAGTAAAAGTGCGGTTTAAAAATACTAAAGGGTTGTTTAAAAGCGGAATGCCGATTGATGCAAAAATCCGCATTAAAAATGATGCCAACTGGGAGTAGGGGGTGCAGAACTTGACTTTGGCAATTAAAACCGGTCTTTTAACCAAAAAATACAAACAGAATTTGGCCGTTCAAAATGTGACAATATCGATTCAGAAAGGTGAAATTTTTGGACTACTGGGTCCTGATGGGGCAGGAAAGACTACACTAACGAAGATGCTTTGTTCCGTATTGCTGCCTACTTCCGGGACAGGAACCGTTGCTGGACACGATATTGTAAGAGATAACCAACAGTTGCGCGGGAAAATCGGTTATATGTCGGAGGGGTTTAGTCTATACGGGAGTCTTTCCGTAGATGAGAATATTGAATTCTTTGCCGATATGTATCAGGTTTCCGCAGCTGACCGAGAAATACGAAAGAAAAAACTGCTCGCTGCTAGCCGTCTCGACGCATTTACAAGCCGTAAAGCAGATCATTTATCTGGCGGGATGAAAAAGAAATTAGCATTATGCTGTACATTGATTTATCAACCGGAGATCATTTTTTTAGATGAACCGACAACAGGTGTGGATCCTTTGTCGCGCAGAGACTTTTGGAATATTCTCCATGATTACGTGACGGATGGAACAACCGTTTTTGTCTGTACCCCTTATATGGATGAGGCAGAACGGTTTCATCGCGTGGCGTTAATGCATGAGGGAGAGGTTATTGCGGTGGATACCCCATACCAGATTAAACAGGAAGTTGCACATAAATTAAAGAAACAATCTGTCACGCTGGAAGAAGCGTTCATTTTTCATATCGAACAAAAATTGGTAAGAAAACAGGAAAAAGAAATTCAAAAGGTAGAAGCTGAAGGTGACCAGAAAGAGAAAATGGTTTTGCTGAAAAATCGTCCAAAAATAAGAGTTCCACATGAGGAAATTGCCGTGGAAGTGAATGATTTGACACGGACATTTGGTTCGTTCACAGCAGTGAACCATATAAATTTTTCTGTCCAAAAGGGCGAAATTTTCGGATTTTTAGGGCCGAACGGGTCAGGGAAATCGACGACTATTCGTATGATGTGCGGACTTTTGCCTGTCTCCGCGGGAAATATGCACATTGCTGGCGTGGATGTACGCCGGTCAGCGCGATTAGTCAAAAAGAAAATCGGTTACATGTCACAAAAGTTTTCTTTATATAATGATTTGACGGTCGAGGAAAATATCCGTTTCTTTGCAGGCGCATATGGCCTCAATAAAAAAGAGTTTGAGAATCGAAAAGCATGGATTTTAGAAATGTCTGATTTAGTTGGAAAGGAACGATTACTCACTTCCGATCTTTCGGGAGGTTGGAAGCAAAGATTGGCGCTCGGTTGTGCGACGATTCATCAACCGGAAATTTTATTTCTCGATGAGCCGACATCAGGAGTCGACCCGATTGCAAGAAGGCAGTTTTGGAACTTGATCAATCATTTGGCTGCAGAGGGTGTCACCGTGTTTGTCACCACTCATTACATGGATGAAGCTGAGCACTGTGATCGGATTGGCTTTATATTTAATAGTAATTTAATTGCTATTGGCAGTCCTGAACAATTAAAGGATGAATTGTTTGCCGGATATTTGCTTGAATTGGAATGTGACTGGCCATTTGCAGCCCAAAAATGGTTGTCTGACAAAGGGGTGGAAGCATCTGTGTTTGGCAATGGCTTGCATGTGTTTCCAACCGGCATGTCATTTGTGGAAGTAGTTGAGCTGGTCACGAATGAAGGATTTCATATACGAAGACAAAGTGAAATCCCTGTCTCGATGGAGGATGTGTTTGTCAAATTGGTGGAGAAACAACTCAAAAGGGAAGAGGTTTCCATATGAGATGGAGAAATATCAAGGCCGTATTGAAGAAAGAGATTCGAGAATTAATTAGAGATCCCTATTCGATTGGAACGGCGCTGATCTTGCCAGTGGTCATGTTGCTATTATTTGGGTTTGCCCTTAATTTTGAGGTCAAAAATGTCCCGATTGGTGTCTTGGATCAAGACCAAACTTCCTTTAGCCGTGAATATATTCAAGCGTTTGATCATTCAGATACGTTTGATGTCGCCCAATATGTAACAAATGCCAAACAATTGGATCGTTTAATGAAAGAGGGAAAGATCAAGGCTGGGATCATCATTCCACCGGACTTTACTGATAATCTGTATAGAGCAAGGCTTGGAACAATGACATCCGGCAGGAAGGCCAAAGTCCAAACTCTGATTGACGGTTCGTTTTCCCCAATTGCTTCTGAAACTATCAATTATATCAATGCCATTCATAATACACAGGTCGAAAGCTTATTAAAAAAAGCAAATATTCCGGTCGATTCGATCCTGCCGATTCAGATTGAGCCGAGAATCTGGTATAACCCGTCAATGAAGAGTGAATCTTTCATCATTCCAGGGCTATTTGCCGTATTGTTGATGGTATTCCCGCCTTTGCTGTCTGTTTTGGCAGTGGTGAGAGAAAAGGAAAAAGGCTCCATTCAACAAATCTATATTGCTCCGATTCGTTCGATAGAATACTTGCTTGGTAAATTGCTCCCATACGGAATTTTGGGTTTTGGAGTATTGTTGTTGATCTTCATTGGTGGTAAGGTTTTCTTCTCTATTGATTATCGTGGGAATTTTTTATTGTTTTTGCTGGCAGGAACGATTTATGTTTTTACCACAGTGGGAATCGGATTATTGATTTCAACGTTGATGGAAAAACAATTGTCGGCTATGTTTTTGACCATTGTCGTGACGATGATGCCAGCGATGCTGTTTTCCGGTTTTTTGTATCCTATCTCAACAATGCCAAAGTTATTTCAAGGATACAGTACTTTGTTTCCGGCACGCTTTTTTGTTGATATTAGCAGGGATATTTTGGTAAAAGGATTGGGGCTTCGTTACGTATGGGAAAATTTGCTGCTGCTGATTGGGTATACCATAACAATCATCGCGGCAGCGGTCTGGCGATTTAAAAAGCGGGTCGGATAGGAGTGGATTTATGTGGTTGAACGCTTAACGGCAATGGTTCGAAAAGAGTTTGTGCAATTTTTTCGGGATATCTCTTTGGTTCTTATCGTTCTTTATATGTTTTTGGAGGTGGCGATTTGTGGGTGGGCTTTAACAATGGATTACAAAAATACGCCCATTGCTGTCTTGGATCAAGATCAAACGGTTAACAGCCAAAAGTTAATCAATCAATTTGAACAAAGTGATAAATTTCGCATTGTCGAATCCTTATCTAGAGAAAAGGATTCGAAGTATCTATTGGATGAAGGAAAAGCAAAAATGATCGTCGTGATTCCCAGTGGCTTCTCCAGTGCCCTCAATCGAGGCGAAAAATCGGAAATCCAGTTAATTGCCGATGGAGAAAACGAAACGATGGCTGCTCAAGTTTTAGGAAATTCAGCGGAAATTATTACAAAGTATACGGAGGATTGGGCAACTAAAAAATTTGGTGCAAATTTGCTATATAAATGGAATTAAAGGATTTTAAGAAAATTTGTCCAATTCTTATAGGTAAATAAAACCTTTAGGAAGGCGGACACATAATGAAAATCCTTCAAAATGAAAACATGGATTCAATTCAGGAAGTTAAAGCTTGTATGCATGGTTTAAGGGATCTACGGATGTTTAAACGTTATCAGGCTATCCTCATGCATTTAAAAGGACGGACTTATGTAGAAATCGCTGACCTTTTAGAATGTACGGAGCAAACTATATATAACTATGTTCGAGCCTATAAAACTAACGGTTTGGAGGGATTAGTTCCCGGACAATCTCCCGGACGCCCTTGTCAACTAACAGAGGAACAAGAAAAGGAACTCTATCAGTTAATTGTTGAAAAAAAGCCAGCTGCTGTTGGATTTCCCGCAGAAATGAATTGGACTTCATTTCTTGTTCGCGATTGGATTAAGCAAACATTTGACATTGTTTATACGGACCGGGGTGTAAGGAGATTGTTGACTCGTTTGGGATTTAGTTACACAAAACCAACGTATACCCTAGCAAAGGCTGACCCCGAGAAACAGGAAGCGTTCAAACAAGAATTTGAAACGATTAAAAAAAATGATGAATGACGAAATTGATCGAATTCTGTTTCAAGATGAATCCATGATCAGGGACTACCAAGCTTTAGCCAATACATGGTTTCCTAAAGGGCAACAAAAAGTGATACCTACTTATGGAAAACATCACGGGGTTAAATTAATTGGTACCCTCGATTACGAAACAGGCGAAGTGTTTGTCACAGAAGAAGAACACTATGATGCTCAAGTTTTCCTATCTTTTCTTGAAAAAGTTGTAGTCAGATACAAGGGTGAGAAGATTGTAATGATACTGGATAATGCTAGAATCCACCACTCGAAACTGATTCAACCTTTTCTCGAAGCCCATAAAGATCATCTGCAACTTGTTTTTCTCCCACCATACAGCCCAGAGTTAAACCTAATTGAAGGACTGTGGGGATGGTTAAAAAAATCAATTATTTATAATGTTTTTTATAAAACGGTAGAAGAAATTAGAGTGGCTGTCCAGACATTCATTACACAAATCAATAAAGACCCTATGAAAATCGTTAATCGTCTATGTCTTAAGCTTTAACTATTGACTCAATTACACCTTTAGCCAGATTGCCAGGATCGGATTGAGCAATAAATAGCCTAAAACGATATTCGACAAACTCCGATGATTGCAGGTATATTGTGCTTAAATTTTGTAGAATATTGTCATTAATCTAGGAAATCGTTACAGAACCAAATTGTTTAGTTCCATATATATAGAACAAATCCCTTTTAAAAATATCATCCGGGTTCATGAGGCTTCCGACCTTAAATACACGAACTTTATCATGATTTCAATGGTGTCAATTACAGTAGTGTTGCTTGGGATTATTATGGCTGCAGCTGTATTTATCCGAGAAAAGGAGTCAGGTACACTTGAACAGTTGATGGTTACTCCCATTCGCTCCTTTGAACTAATCATTGCCAAGCTGCTGCCGATGTCTATTATTAAAATGATTGGGTTAACGATTGGCGTAGCAATGTCGTTTGTCTTTTTTAATGTTCCATTAAGAGGAAGCCTGTTATTGTTCTATCTATTGTCACTGCTTGTGTTTATTTCGTCAAGTGGATTGGGAATCTTGATTGCTACTGTTTCCAATACCATGCAGCAAGCTTTATTGCTTAGCTTTTTTGTCTTATTCCCGTTAATGTTTTTGTCAGGAACAGTAGTGCCGGTAGAAAATATGTCGCCTTTTTTGCAATGGCTTTCTTATTTAAGTCCGCTCCGCTATTATACAGATATTAGTATGGGGATCTTTTTGAAAGGAGTTGGAGTTTCCGTTCTGTGGCCCGATATAGCAGCCTTAGTTGTATTAGGTGGATTTTTGTTTGTGATCAGCACTTATCGACTCAAAAAACAATTGTATTAGCTATAATCTGCTAATTAGTTTATTTTTGAATCATTATCGATTTTTAATTGCATCCACTCTTGTCATACTGGTTTTTGACAAAAAATAGTTTCACAGATCTGATAACATGAGAATGAACAAGAAAAAAGAACCTCCTATAGCTGAGGTTCTTTTTCCATTAATGCTGATAATAATCATTTACTACCCATTTGTACCCGACTCCCCAGACGGTTATGAGGTGGTGGTCAATTGGGAATCCGGCGTTGCGGAGCTTTTCTCGAATGTTTCGGATATGGGAGTCAATCGTACGGTCATCTGTCAGCGAATTGCTGCCCCAGATTAATGATAATAAATGCTCGCGGGAAAATACTTTTTGCGGATTTTTTAAAAATAGGCCAATCAAGGCAAACTCTTTTGGCGTGACCATGATCATTTGCCCGTTGTAGCTCAGTTCAACGGCATCTCCATCTAATTCCAAGCCTTTAAACTGGATTTTTGCCGTTGGTTGGTCATTTGTTCTTCTTAGTAATGCTTCGATTCGAGCAATCAGCTCGTCTTCATGAAAAGGCTTTGTCACATAATCGTCTGCACCGTATTTTAACCCTTTAATTACATCTGTTGTTTCATTCCTGGCTGTCAGCATAATGATCGGCACATCGGACGATTGTCTGATTTTTTGGCAGGTCGCCCAGCCGTCCATTTCCGGCATCATGACGTCAAGGATGACTAAATCAATTTTATTCGCAGCTATAAATTGCAGTGCTTCTTTTCCGGATTTTGCTTTCAGGCATTGGTATTTTAACGGTGTTAAATACAAACTTAACAAATCAAGCATACGTACTTCGTCATCTACTAATAAAATCGTTGTCATTTTTCCCACCCTAATCGTTTTCATTTCTATAATCACTATCATTATAAGAAAAAAATGTGGAGATTTTTTGCAGAATGAAAAATGCGAAGATGGTTGTCAAAGAGCAAAAATTGTCGAGTTTGGAAAAAATGCCATACTATTTTTTTCCGGTTGTTGCATACTAATGTGGACTTTATTTCAGGAGGATCTAAATATGGGTAAAAAAATGACATCCTTGATGATTGGAACGGCCTTAGCTTTTACTTTGTATCAACCAAAAACAAACGCCGAGCCAATCGCGGCACCAAAGGTCAATCTGCAAGAACAAAATACGATGTCGGTGCTTTGGTTTCAAACGTCAGGCGAAGCGAAGGCGCTCTATTGTCAAGGGTACAATCTTGCCAAGTGGAGACTGGATGAACTTTTAAAGAACAAACCAAAAGATTCGCAGAAGAAACCGGCAGTTGTCCTTGATATTGATGAAACAATTGTTGATAATAGCCCTTTTTATGCAGCGCAAATCGCTTCAGGAAAAGGATTAAGCTGGAAGGAGTGGGTTGAGCGGGCAGAAGCAAAGCCGCTTCCGGGTGCAGTTGAATTTTTAACATATGCCCATAAAAAAGGGGTAGAAATTTTTTATATTTCCAATCGGAAAGAAGTGGTAAAAAAAGCAACGATCCGAAACTTAAAACGAATTGGTGCACCACTGGCAGATGCCAAACATGTCTTGTTGCAACAGCCGGATGAAATGGGAAAAGAGCAGCGCAGACAGGAAGTGGCAAGAAAATATGACATTTTATTGCTGTTCGGCGACAATCTTGGCGATTTTAGCGGCTTTGACCGTCTTTCTGCCACAGGGCGTGTTCAAGCGGCTGCCCGGGATCGAGACGAATTTGGCAAAAAATTAATCATCTTTCCAAATCCAATGTATGGTGACTGGGAAGAGGCAATCTATCACTACAACACACACATGCCAGATGATGAAAAAAACAAGCTGAGAAAAGCCAGTCTTCAGCCAATGCAACCATAAGAAGTCAGGGTGTTCACAAATCGAACACCTTGATTTCTTAAAAAGAAAAATGTTAAAAAATTCGTACGAAATGATTAAATTATTTTGCTGTCCTCAATTTCCAATAGACTAGAGTAACGGGTAGGAGTATAGTAAATTTTATGAGTTTATTGTACTGAGGTGGTTCTCCATGTTCGGCATTTCCTTGCCGCAATCGTTCTTACAGATGAACACGATTTTTATCTCCATATTAATAGAAGCTCTGCCTTTTGTTACATTAGGCGTTGTTGTTTCAGGAATCATTCAAATCTTTGTAACAGAAGAAATGATTGCAAAAATTATTCCTAAAAATCCAATTTTGGCCGTTCTTTTTGCCAGTTTGCTAGGAATGTTCTTTCCGTCTTGCGAATGCGGGATTGTGCCGATCGTCAAACGGCTTGTTGCAAAAGGGGTTCCGATTTCCGCAGGAATTGCTTTTATGCTGACGGCACCGATCATTAATCCCGTTGTCTTGTTTGCCACCTATATTGCTTTCGGTAGCAGCTGGAAGATGGCTCTTTACCGAGCGGGCGGAGCACTGATCGTATCCTTTATCGTCGGTTTATTGATTGCCTACTTCTATAAAGGCAATCCATTAAAAGTGGAAGAAGACCACCACCATCATGACCACCACCATCATGTCCATGAAAAAACGTCATTCTGGAAGAAAGTCTGGCAGACACTTGAACATGCGGTAGAAGAATTTTTTTCAATGGGAAAATACTTAATTATCGGTTCACTGATCGCGGCTGCTGTACAAACCTTTGTACAAACTTCGACCCTCGTGTCGATCGGACATGGCCGGGCATCGTCTTCATTGGTGATGATGGCACTGGCATTTATTCTGTCATTATGTTCCGAGGCAGATGCTTTCATCGCTTCCTCGTTTCGGACCACTTTTTCGACAGGATCACTCATCGCGTTTTTGCTGTTTGGTCCAATGATCGATCTGAAAAACTTGTTAATGATGTTTGCTACATTTAATAAGCGGCTCGTTTTTACGATTATTTCTTCTGTTACCGCGGTTGTCTTTGTTTACTCTTTATTCTTTTAAGGGGGTGTTGTACGAATGATCAGAAGCCTTATATTGCTTGGCTTTACTTATCTGCTCTTTCAACTGCATCTTTCCGGGGATATCAGCAAATATATTAATATGAAATACTCTTATTTATCGGCAGCCGCCGGGTATGCATTATTGGTGCTAACGATTGTTCAATTCTTTATCATGGCAAAAAAGGATAAAGAAAAAGGACATGTGTGCGATCAGGATTGCTGCTGCGGCCACAGCCACGAACATGAAAGCAAATGGTATCAAAAACTGTTTCTTTACCCATTGTTTGCTTTTCCGATTGTTTCAGGTCTGTTTCTGCCGATTGCCACGCTTGATTCAAGTATTGTCAAAACAAAAGGATTCCATTTTCCTATGTATGATGCCGGAAAAGGAGATATCCAGCAGCAGTTTTTACGGCCGGATACGAGTATTTACTATGATAAAAATGTATACGATGATTTGATGAATAAGGAAAAGAAACAGTATGTTAATCAGCAAACCATCGTGCTGGACGATATAAAATTTTTGCCGGGGATGGAGACAATTTATAATTTCCCAGGCGAATTTCTTGGCAAAGAGGTGCAATTTAAAGGTTTTGCTTATAACGACCCGGAAACAATTAATAAAAATCAATTGTTTGTTTTTCGCTTTGGCATTATCCACTGTATCGCCGACTCCGGTGTTTACGGTATGCTTGTCGAAATGCCGGACGGGGTGAAGTTGAAGAATGATCAGTGGGTGACTGTAACAGGAAAGATTTCGTCGATCTATTATCAACCGTTTAAATCAAACATCCCTTATCTTAAAGTAGATAAATGGGTAGCCACCCCGGCACCAAAGGATCCATACGTCTACAGACAAGGCTAAACAAAAAGCGCAAGCGCCTTGGCGCTGGAGCTAGATCAAAAACTCGTGCATGATTATCTACAACGTAAAAATTTATAATTTCATAGACCAGAACAAAAGGCTATCCTGCTGATAAGCAAGATAGCCTTTTTGTTAAAAAAATGCTCGGATGCTGACGAGAACAAGGCCGATTAAAAACCCGCAAATGGCTCCATTTACCCGGATCCATTGCAAATCTTTGCCGACATTTGTTTCCAGCATGTCAATCAAGGTGGCATCGTCAAGTTTATTCAAATTTTCTTCGACAAGGCTGCCGATTTTGGAATGGTTTTTATCAACAAAATCAAAAATCTGGCTGCGTACCCAGTTTTCAATTTGCTCCGTTTTTTCAGAATCATTTTTCAGACGTTCAACCGTGGCTGAAACTAGCGGCAGAATCGAGTTGTCAAAAAAGGAAGGCGTTTCAATGTAATCCAATGCCTTTTGTCGCAATGCTGTTAAGGAATCCAAGATTTTTTCTTCTACTTTCCACTCCTTCAGAAGCTGCGATTTCCATTGATTCAATTCTTCTGTTATTTTTTCGTCGTCTTTCATTTTTTTCAGCTTTGTTTCGATACTAAAGAGCAGGGTTTGCCGGTTTTGATTCAGGGGATCGCGGAAACTGGCAATTCCTTTGCCAATCAATGATTGTATGATATTTCCAAGTCTATCGGCATTGACAAGGCTGCTAAACGACCGCAAGGCAAATTGCATAAAGCCGTCCGCTTGAATGTTTTCAATTGCATCGACAGCCAATTGACCAAGTCGGTTTTTGGTCGTTTCCTTGTTCGCCCATTCTTCCATCTCGTCTAAAATAAAGTCAACAGCTTTTTCGTCATATTTCCGTTTTAAAAATTGGTCAATGAGAATCGGCAGGTAGACGTTGCTGTCAAGCTGATCGATTTGTGACTTTACTTCTTTCTCAATCAGGTGAGCAAGCTTTTGTAGCTCAATCTGCTCAATAATCTGCCGGATCATTGCGACGACGGTTTTGCGAACAGCAGGCGAATCTTTTTCTTTTTCAATGATTCCTAGCAGTCTTTCGGTAAAGCGGATTGACCCGATTTTTTGTTTAATACTTGCTTTTGTCAGCCAATCATTTTCCAGCATAGAGATGATGGTTGCGGTAATTCTTTTTCGATTTTTTGGCAAAAGTGCCGTATGGGGAATAGGAATGCCAAGCGGATGGCGAAACAGCGCTGTTACTGCAAACCAGTCGGCCAAACCGCCGACCAGTCCTGCTTCAAATCCCCCTTGAAGGATCATTCCCCATAAAGATTGTTGAAACGGTATGGTTGCTACGAAACCGGTGCCCATAATCGCCAGTGAGATGGTTGCCAGATGTTTTGACTTTTTTGAACGTTTTGTCATTGTAATCCCTCAATTTTAAAGTATACTCTTGCTATGCTGCGAAAGGAGAGAGCCCCGTGTTTTAAGAAAAAATAGGCAAAACTCCGCCAGAACATGCACGATTTTAAATGAAATGATATATTTCTTAGTATAAGACAATTCAAATGCTAAAATAAAGCAGATTGAATGAGTGGGTTGAAAAAGGCGGGTATTGGCATGAAAATTTTAGTAATTGAAGATAATGAAAGTGTTTGTGAAATGCTGGATATGTTTTTTATGAAGGAAGGCTACGAACGTGAATTTGTCCATAACGGATTAGAGGGCTACGACCGATTTCACGGGGATCAGTGGGATTTGCTGATCATTGACTGGATGCTGCCTGGAATGGATGGGGTCAGTTTATGCAAGAAAATAAGAGAAACAAGCAATGTTCCAATTATTTTATTAACGGCAAAAGACAGTGAATCCGATCAGGTTTTGGGGCTGGAAATGGGGGCCGATGATTATGTCACAAAGCCATTCAGTCCGTTAACATTGTTAGCAAGAATCAAGGCTGTGTCAAGACGCTTTCATCAAGATGTAAAGCAGAATGAGGGGCAATACCTTGAAACGGAGCATTTTAAAATCAGTAAAGAAACAAGAGAAGTTTTTTTAAATGGAGAGGAAATTTCCAATTTGACACCGAAGGAATTTGATCTGCTGTATTTCTTTATTCAAAATAATCGGCAGGTGTTTTCCCGTGAGCAGTTGTTGGATAAAGTGTGGGGGTACCAGTATTACGGGGATGAGCGTACAGTTGATGTCCATGTAAAACGGCTGCGGAAAAAAATCGGCACCGCCGAGAACCCGTTCATCCATACAGTTTGGGGTGTTGGCTATAAATTCGACGAAGCCAGCCCAAAAACAGTGGAATAATATGAAAGAAGGCTATCTGACACTGGCAGATAGCCTTTTTGATAATATCAGAATTTATATGTTGCCCCTTTTTAACGATTGCCTGAAGAGTAAGACATGGATTCCAATATTCTGAAACGAATCTTTTTGACCAAAATCATGAATCTGTGACATGTAAAGTATACATGTAAGGAATTTATTCTATACGGCCAAACTAAAAAGGGACGGGCGGCGGCTTTTGCCCGGTTTTTCTTATAATTTTTTAGGGTAAACCGGTCATTACTAGCTCCCGTAGTGCCCAATGTTCCAATTTTTCAGGCCTAATCGGTCATTACTAGCTCCCGTAATGCCCGCCTCTCCCATTTTTCAGGCCAAACCGGTCATTACTAGCTCCCGTAATGCCCGCTTCTCCCATTTTTCAGGCCAAACCGGTCATTACTAGCTCCCGTAATGCCCGCTTCTCCAATTTTTTAGGGTAAACCGGTCATTACTAGCTCCCGTAATGCCCGCTTCTCCAATTTTTTCAGGCCAAACCGGTCACTACTGGCTTCACCGGAACGCCCCCCGGAAAGCGAGTGCCTGGAGTGGAAATCAACAGACTCCGTTTATCAGCCAAACTAAAAAGGACCGGGCGGTTTTTGCCCGGTTTTTCTTAGGTTATTCGTTTACTGTTCTATAAATGAGACATGTAATTCCTCTGTTGGGTCAAGTGTTAAGTAGGTTTCAGCATCATTAAAAAACCAGAGATCGTTTCCTTCTACATAAAAAGTAATTCCTTTTATTTCTTGTGTGAATTCGGGATTTGTTGGTGTTTCACAGGAAAAAGCAAGGCTGTATCCTTTATGTTTTTCGCCAAAACCGGCATATTGCGGATACATCCGAATGCTAAAAGGCGCATTTAGCTCAAATTCTTTAGCAAACCATGAAAAAGCATTTTCGTCGATCGAAATAAACATTTTTTACACCAACCTTTTCTTATGGTTATTGAATCAGTGAAGATGTAGGGATGAAAGACCTGTTAACATTAGAGTATAACGTTTGCAGTTATTTGCATGTGATAATTTACACATCTATAGGTGTTTTCAGCAGATCGTTGAAAAAAGTTCAAAATTTCGTCCGTAGGCTTTGTTGCTGTTTTTGTAACATATTTATGGTGAAAAGAGTGTTAGAATAAGGGAAATAATAAAAAGGGGTTTTTGCTATGGAACAAAAGCTTGAAAAGCTGTCAGATAGCGTAAATGATATGAAAAGCTTAATTCAAACGTTTAATGATACGTTAAAAAATATTGAAAATAGATTGGCGAGGCTTGAAAAAGTGGATAGTATTGAACACCGTGTGGCTGTCAATCAAATTGATCTATCCGACATAAAAGAGGCATTGGATCGGCTTGAAAGTATTCATGCAGGGGAGATTTCTAAATTGTTGAATGAAATCGCCAATATGAAAAAACAGGGAAATAAGACTGAAATTGAGTACATTCACAGGAGGCTCGACTCCCATCTGGTCAAACTCGCCACAGCAGAAGAAGAAATTATCATGTTAAAAACAAAATAAATGAAGCTAAAACACCGTTTGTTTTAACAAGAAAAAAACAGTCCATTCAAATTGAATGGACTGTTCCTTTTACTACATTACGACAGTACTTCCGATTCCGCTAATGAAATGGGTTTCATCACCGTTTCATCACTTTCGATCTTTTGGATGACTTCAATATACTTAATATGGTGTTCTTCCATTTCCGTTATTTTAAATGTATAGGCACCATGTTGGACGACATCGCCTTCTTTGGCTTCATAGTTTTCAGTTAAAATCCAGCCGCCGATCGTGTCGATGTCTTCATCATCAATCGTTAGGCCGAGCAAGTCATTTACTTCGCTGACTAATACTTTGGCATCGATAATATAGTGGTTTTCCGTAACTTTTCGAACCATCGGCACTTCATCCATATCAAATTCATCACGGATTTCCCCGACAATCTCTTCAAGAATATCTTCAACGGTAACCAATCCCGAGGTTCCACCATATTCGTCCATTAAGACAGCCATATGAACGCGGTCTTTTTGCATTTTTACAAGCAAATCATGAATTGGGATCGTTTCAATTACTCTGATAATTGGCCGTATATAGTTTTCCAACGTTTGCGAAGAAGATGCGTTCTTTTGGAGAACGTCTGTCATGACTTCTTTACTGTTGATCAGTCCGATAATATGGTCCTTATCCCCATCAATAATCGGATAGCGTGTGAATTTTTCTTCCTGCAGGACTTCAAGGAAGGTTTCCAATGTATTTTCTTTTGATAACGAGATCATTTCCGTTCTTGGAACCATAATTTCTTTAGCAATCCGGTTATCAAATTCAAAGATTTTGTTTACATACTTAAACTCAGATTGGTTGATTTCACCACTTTTATAGCTTTCAGACAAAATGATGCGAAGTTCTTCCTCTGAGTGGGCGATTTCGTTTTCAGAAACGGGTTTTAGGCCGAAGATACTTGTCGTAACTCGGGCAGACCCATTAAGCGCCCAGATGAACGGATACATGATCTTATAAAAAAGGATAAGCGGCCGGGCAACAAAAAGGGCAATCATTTCTGCCTTTTGAATGGCCAGCGTTTTTGGGGCTAACTCACCAACTACCACATGGACAAAGGTGATCAGGGCAAAAGCAATTTCAATTGAGAGCACTTGGGCAATGCTTGCAGGAATATGCAAGCTCTCAAACAGCGGTTCCAGCAAACGCTCAATCGTTGATTCGCCAAGCCACCCGAGACCAAGTGCCGTAATCGTAATCCCCAGCTGGCACGCTGACAAGTATTCATCTAAATTTGAAATGACCCTTTTTACCGAAATAGCCTTTGTGCTGCCTTCTTCAATTAATTGATCAATCCTTGAACCTCTCACTCTTATAATCGCAAATTCGGATGCGACAAAGAACGCTGTTAAAGCAATTAAAATGGCGATAATCACCAAGTTAAATATGTCCAAATAGTTTCCTTAACCCGCATGTACGAGTAAGGAGTCCACCTCCCAGTGTGTAGCGAGTCAACTTGTTAAATTCAAAAGGGATTCCATTAATGCTGCACCTTGCAAAGAGAGCTTGGCAGCAAGTTTCTCTTTCTGCTGTGCCGTTAACGTTTCCATTAAGGGCATAAGTATGGAAAGCTCACTGCTTAATTGCTTCATTTGCTGGGCAACGGTTTGAATTTGTTCTTCCACTTCTGAATCACGCATTTTCTTCGCTTTTTTCATTTCTAGTTTTCTTTTAATCTCGTCTAATGGATAATGCAGTCTTTTGCATTCTTCAATATATTTTAAGTCGTTGAGTGCATCATCTGAATAAATTCGGTAATTAGAACTTGAACGATCAGCTTGTAACAATCCAATTGACGTGTAATAATCAATGGTTCTTTTTGAAACCATTGCTTTCTCCGCTAGTTCACCGATACGATAGACGGCCCCATCATACCACCTCGATTTTCTTTACTACTTTTATTATAAAAAATAAAAACCGTACAGTCAAACGTTCTAGTTAAAACAATGCACTTTGCTACAGTTTATGAAGAAACAAAGATTGATATAATCGAAAAAATAAAAATACCGTCTCCAATTTATTCCGGGGACGGTTGTGCTTGCTTTACTTCAATATAGAGAATATGGTGGCCTTCGTTTTCGAGGATTTTGAAAAGGTAGCCATCTTTTTCGATGGTATCGCCTTTTTGAATATCGAATTTTTGCGTTAAAAACCAGCCGCCAATTGTATCGACTTCGTCTTCTTCCAATGCGATGCCCAACAAGTCGTTTACTTCTTCAATGAGGACTTTTCCATCCAGAATATAAAAGCCATCATCTTTTTTCTGAATGAGCGGGAGTTCATCGTCGTCAAATTCATCGCGAATCTCACCGACGATTTCTTCAATAATATCTTCAACAGTGACAATGCCGGCTGTTCCGCCGTACTCATCTGAAAGAACAGCCATATGGGAGCGGCTTTTTTGCAGCTTTAAAAGCAACTCATGAATCGGAATTGTTTCGATCACAAAGATCGCTGGATTTAAATACGGAAGCAGGGGACTCTGTTCCGAACATTTCTGGTCAATGCAGTCGGTTAATACTTCTTTAATATTGACAATTCCCAAAATATTGTCTTTATCGCCGTCAATAACCGGATAGCGAGTGTAGCCTTCCTGCTTGATCGTTTCAAAAATTTCCTTTAAGGTGGAATCTTTTGATAAGGTGACGATTTCTGTTCTTGGCACCATGATTTCTTTGGCGATTCGATTGTCAAATTCAAAAATTCGGTTTACGTAGCGATATTCCGACTGATTAATTTCTCCGCTTTTATAGCTTTCCGATAAAATCATCCGCAGTTCTTCTTCGGAGAGAACGATTTCTTGCTCTGTTACCGGTTTTAAACCGAATAGACCGGTCACAAATCGTGCCGAACGATTCAGTGCCCAGATAAACGGATACATGATTCGATGGAACCAAATTAGAGCTGGAGCAAATCGCAAAATGATTTTCTCGGCTTTTTGAATGGCAAAAGTTTTCGGCGCCAATTCCCCAATGACGACATTGAAAAAAGTGATGATTAAAAATGCGATAATGAAGGAAATTACCTGTTTGAACGAAAACGGTAAGGGAATTTTCGTAAACAGCGGTTCCAATATTTTACGAATCGTTGGTTCCCCGAGCCAACCGAGAATCAACGAAGTAATGGTGATCCCAACTTGAGTCGCAGATAAATACCCATCTAAGTTGGTTAATACCTTTTTGGCTGCTTCCGCTTTTTTATTCCCCTCCCCAAGCAGCTGATCGATTCTTGTTGTCCGAACCTTGATCATTGCAAATTCGGAAGAAACGAAAAAAGCAGTAAAGGCGATTAATGCTGCAATGATGAATACGTTTAGTAGAACCATTTTCCACCTTACATTCGGTAAGGCTGTCACCTCCACGAACAAATAACTTATCTATATTTTTTACTTCTGTTTCTGTTTGAAACCTTTTCTATGTATAAAACAAAAGCTGCCGGCACGGCAGCGGAGATACCATTCAAATCGTCTGTATGAAAAACTGCGCGATTGGCTACTTTTATTGTAGCGTTCTTTTTTTGAAAAATCAAAAGCTATGCTGGTGAAATGCGATTCCATTCCCGCGCCAGCATGCTGTAGATCATGATATCATGAAACCCGCTTGCTAATTGCTCACCGTCACGGATTTTTCCTTCTTTGCCAAACCCGAGCCTTTCGGGGATTGCCCGGCTCCTTTTGTTTTTCTCACCGCAGCGAATTTCAACGCGGTTTAATCCTAAATCATGAAAGGCGTAGTTCAGCAGGGCTTGAACGGATCTTGTCATAATTCCATGGCCTTCTGCCTGTTTGGCAAGGTAATAGCCAATGCTCGTTTGCAAATTATGCCAATCGATTTGATGCAGGCCAATTGAGCCAACCAGTTCGCCATTATAAAGAATGCCTGCATTAAATCCGTTATTTTCTGCAAATTGGCGCAGCCAGATGGGAATGACCGCTTCGTATTGAAAAGGGGAATCCATTGTATCCACCCATGGCAGCCATTTGCGCAAATGCTCGCGATTTTCATTGACAAGCTGGTATAGTTTTAGGGAATCCTGAAGCTGAAATAGTTTTAGTTCAATTTCCTGATCCACTTTTAAAGTAAACATCCTTTTACACTCCCAATTGTTGAATCGTTCTGTTTCAATATATGGAAAATGCGCCGGCGAAGATGGTTGTCAATAGAAAAAAAGAAAAACCCGTTTCCTTTAAGGCCGGGTAAAAAAATAGCTTTTTATTATGTATGGCGTTCATTTTCTGCTTTTGGGCCAGCAATTGGGAGTTTAATCGAAAAGGTGGTTTTCGCCGGATTGGATCGGCAAGACAAACTGCCTTTGTGCTTTTCGATAATTTCTTTGCAAACAAACAAACCAAGCCCTGTTCCAAGTTTTTTCGTTGTAAAAAAAGGTTCAAAGATCGTGTTTTGTAATTCTTGCGGGATCATCGGCCCATTATTGGTGACATCGATGGTGATGAAGGAGTGATCCTCCATGTAGCTGTGTATTTCAATCGTCGGGTTTTCTTTGCGATGGTGCCCGAGTACATCAATTGCATTGAAAATGATGTTAATAAATACTTGGCGGATTTCGTCCGCATAGCCTTGCAGCGAAATGTCTTCGGATAATTCTTTAACAACTTTCACCTTGCCATCCAAAATGCTAGGATAAAGGAAATTCAACACTTCTTCAATCAATTGGTTCAATTCAAAAACGACTTTCTCCTTGCCAATCAGTTCTTTTTTTGAAAGGAGCAAAAATTGCGAAATTCGAAAATTTAATTGCTCCAATTCACCGGAAATGATGTCCAAATACCGCATATTCGGGTAATCGGCCTTCAGAAGTTGGATAAACCCCTGGATCGATGTAAGCGGGTTGCGAAACTCATGGATAAAGCTGGAGGTCATTTGCCCCAATAGAGTGAGACGATCCTGATGGGTCGAATCAATAAACTGTGTTTTCTCTTCAATTATTTTGTCCTTCGCTTCCGCATAATGGGAAACAGCGTGATAAAGAAATTGATCGAAAAAGGAGTTGATCAGATTGATCGATTCCTGAACTTCTTCCCATGCCAGCTCAGCATTGCTTAAATACCTGAAAAAGGTTGTTCGGCCAATGTTGACATTGTAGACAAATTCTCCAATGTTGATATTGGCTTTTACTCGTTCCTCGGCTATTTTTAGCGCCAGCTCCCTAATCAGCTCGGTATAATCTTGCTCATCTGATTCAAGTGTATGGAGAAGCAAATTGAAAAAAGCAACAGCATTCTCCGGAACTTTTTCTCTAAAAGGATCGTCATTTGATAGAATATTGGCTCCGCTCCAATCTGAAAGCAGCATTGATTTTTGTTCCTCCAAAAATCGCACCATATGTATTTTTGTACTCGTTTGCATTTTATGGTTCCCCCTATAGCAGTTACAAACCTTGCTTAAACAAATAATTCGCTCATTATACAAAAAATCCTTTTTCCTATCCCAAAAATCATATGTGGAAAAATTTTCATCCTGTTGCACGTTGAGTAAAGAAGATTCAGTAATGACGAGAAAGAAATTGTATGCCTCTATGCTGCTCAAAATAGGAGACCCGCAAGGAATTTCTACGAGCACATATCCAATCCTTATGGGTCGTTAGTAAGCTGTTAAGACCTCTGCTTTTTTGTGCTTGTCATTGTATCTGAATGGAAAAAGTAGTATAGTCGAATTGGAAAAAGAAAGAATCGTTCCACAAGGGGAGCTGCGGCAAAGCGGCTGAGAGTGAACAGTTGTGTTCTGACCCTTTGAACCTGTTAGGTAACGCCAGCGCAGGAATGTGGTTTGCTTGAAAAAGCAATGCAGGCATTTTGGCGCCTGCATTGTTTTTTGCTAACCAGAAATTTATATCCATAAATTCTGAACGCACGACGGGCAGGATGCCCTAGTCAGGCGAAGGCACAGGACGTGCCGTTTTGAGCGTGACGACGGGCAGGGATGCCCTAGTCAGGCGAAAGGCACAGGACGTGCCGTTTTGAGCGTGACGACGGGCAACTACACCTCATGAACCGCCAATGGCTCGCTTTCTTTAGGATCTGTTAAACGAACACAGCTTTTTGAATTTTTTTGCCGTTGCTTCAGCTCCCGAAAATAAAAGGGGGAAAAGAAAAATGGTTCAGGTAAAAAGCAATACATTATTTTTGGTCGAGGTTGCAGTATTTGCTGCGTTAGCGTACATCCTTGACTTGGTAAGCGCATTTGTTTTTTCAAGGATTTGGCCGCAGGGGGGATCCGTATCGATCGCTATGGTGCCAATTTTTCTGATGGCGTATCGATGGGGAATAAAAGGCGGTGTTTTAACGGGATTTTTACTCGGACTCTTGCAATTTATTTTAGGGTTTTCACAAATTTATACGATTTTGCAAGGTTTTATTGATTATTTTCTTGCATTTACGGGAGTCGGACTTGCGGGCATGTTTGCTTCAAAAGTGAAAGCTGGAGTAAACAAACAGCAAAAAGGAAAATGGATGATGTACGCAGCGATTGGCGCGTTTTGGGGAAGTTTTGTTCGCTTTGTCATGCATTTTATTTCAGGCATTTCCTTTTTTGGCTCCTATGCGCCAAAAGGTCAGCCCGTCGCCTTGTATTCGCTCATCTACAATGGTACATACATGCTCCCAAGCTATATACTCAGCACCATCACCGTTATTCTTGTCATCAATGCCGCACCAAAGCGAATAATCTAACATCAAAAAAACAAAGAGCAGACGCTTTTTCTTTTTTTTCGATTATTTATATGTTTTTTCAAACTTTTGTCACAATGTGGGTGCGCTGTCTGGTGTTGAAAAATGATAAAATATACATTAGAAAGAGAATCATTCTCAATTACCTTCTCAAAAGGATGATCGAAATGCTTGGAGAGTTAAAAACAGGGGAAAGAGGAAAAATTATTAACTTATCACAGGTGAGCCGCTTGGTTCAAAAGCGGTTGCTTGACCTTGGATTTACCGAGAGTTCTGAAGTTTGTGTGAAATGCATTATGCCTTTTGGCGGCCCGATAATGATTGAATCATGCGGACAGTGCATTGGTATTCGCCGCAAAGAGGCAGATCGAATCGAAGTGGAGAGGTTATAATGGATGTCGCTCTAATTGGGAATCCGAATACGGGGAAAACATCATTGTTTAATCATTTAACAGGTTCTTATGAATATGTTGGAAACTGGAGCGGTGTAACGGTTGAAAAAAAGGTTGGTATCTTAAAAAACAATAGCGGAAAATTGATTGATTTGCCTGGTGTTTACACACTTAACCCGCTTTCGAAAGATGAAGGGGTTGTAACTTCCTTTTTTTTAAACGAAGCAGCCGACCGTTTTTTAAATATTTTGGATGCATCACAATTAGAAAGAAACTTGCATTTGACAATTCAATTACTGGAGTTTGAAAGGCCGATGCTTGTTGGCTTGAACATGGTGGATGTTGCCAAAAAACGCGGCATTCACATTGATGTTGATAAATTGTCGAAAATGATCGGTGCCCCGGTGGTGCCAGTAGTGGCAAGAAGCGGGAAAGGCTGTGACCAGCTTGTTCAGATGATCACCACTGAAACGGCCACTTCCAAGCAAAAAAATTTAGTTTATTATGGGAAGGAAATCGAAGAAGCTGTTTCCATGTTGGCAACACTTATTGGAGAAAAAGTAAGCCATTCCTATCGATGGCTGACATTGCAATGGCTGGAAGGAAACCAGTACGTGAAAAATTTTTTGTATCGGAGTGCCCCTGCTGAAAAGCTCGATGCCATCTTTGATCGTGTTGAAAATCGGATCATTCAGAAAAATGATACGAAGTCGATACCCCATTTTATTTATAACAAGCGAAAAGAAGTAATCGAAAAGATTTTAGCTGAAGCGGTTCAGAAAGAAAATGCGAAGATTCCATTAACCGAAAAGATCGATGCCATTGTGACGAACCGCTATCTAGGCATGCCGATTTTTTTACTGTTCATGTATTTGATGTTCATGCTTACATTTGATTGGCTTGGAACACCGCTGTCTGATGCACTTGATGCGTTTTTGACAGGACCGGTAACCGCTGGAGTAGAAAAGATGTTAACGATTGTCCAAGCATCTGAATTTATCCATGCCTTGATCATTCAAGGACTGGTAGCCGGTGTCGGCGGGGTGCTTGTTTTTGCCCCGCAAATTTTTATTCTGTTTTTCTTTATCTCGTTGTTGGAAGACTCAGGCTATATGGCGCGTGTAGCACTTGTAATGGACCGGATCATGGAAGGGGTCGGTTTGAATGGCAAAGCGTTTATCCCAATGATCATTGGCTTTGGCTGTAATGTCCCGGGGATTATGGCTGCCCGTACAATCGAAACCCCAAAAGAGCGTCTTTTAACGATTTTATTAACACCGTTAATGTCCTGTTCGGCAAGACTACCTGTCTATGCACTGTTTGTTGGCGCCTTTTTTGCGGGACAAAAGGCTGCGATTGTATTAAGTCTTTATGTAATCGGGATCTTCGTAGCCTTTGTTTTGGCGAAACTCTTTTCTTCCACTCTTTTAAAAACGGAAACTTCCTTGTTTGTCATTGAACTTCCTCCATATCGAATGCCGCAATTTCAATCGCTGTGGCGCAGTACATGGGATAAAGGGAAAGGGTTTATCCGCAAGGCTGGAACATTTATTTTTGCCGGATCCGTGTTCATTTGGCTGCTCTCATATGTGGGCCCGTCCGGTTTCAATGTTGAGATGAATAACAGCTATTTAGCCGCAATTAGCAATCGTATTGCACCGCTTTTGAAACCGCTCGGCTTCGGCACATGGCAGGCAGCGGCTTCATTGATTACCGGATTTTTAGCAAAAGAATCAATTATTTCGACAATGAACATTATTTATTTTGTTCCAAATACGTCGAGCCTTCAAGGGTTGTTAGCTTCTTACTATACACCGCTTGCCGCATACAGTTTTATGGTTTTTATTTTGTTATACATCCCGTGTTTAGCAACAACAGCTTCCATATTGAAGGAAACGGGTTCAAAAAAATGGACAGCATTTGCAATTGGCTACGCACTGACCGTTGCCTATGTATTGGCTTTTTTCGTCTATCAAGGCGGGAAATTGCTCGGATTTGCTTGAAGCAATTACCTGCTTAAAGGAAGAAGGTGAAATGGATGGTAGCCAATTTCGTTATCGGTGCCGTCATTTTTGGGTATGCCGGCTGGGCGCTTGTGCGCTTTATTCAAAAATCAAAAAAAGGAAAATGTGCCGCATGTGAAGTGAAAAAAACGTGTTCGAGTTCCTGCTGTACGCCTACTCAACAGACGATTCGAAAGTAGTGTTTTGATCGTTGAAACTATTCACAACTATTTCTTGGCTATATATATGGAACTAAACAATTTGGTTCTGTAACGATTTCCTAGATTAATGACAATATTCTACAAAATTTAAGCACAATATACCTGCAATCATCGGAGTTTGTCGAATATCGTTTTAGGCTATTTATTGCTCAATCCGATCCTGGCAATCTGGCTAAAGGTGTAATTGAGTCAATAGTTAAAGCTTAAGACATAGACGATTAACGATTTTCATAGGGTCTTTATTGATTTGTGTAATGAATGTCTGGACAGCCACTCTAATTTCTTCTACCGTTTTATAAAAAACATTATAAATAATTGATTTTTTTAACCATCCCCACAGTCCTTCAATTAGGTTTAACTCTGGGCTGTATGGTGGGAGAAAAACAAGTTGCAGATGATCTTTATGGGCTTCGAGAAAAGGTTGAATCAGTTTCGAGTGGTGGATTCTAGCATTATCCAGTATCATTACAATCTTCTCACCCTTGTATCTGACTACAACTTTTTCAAGAAAAGATAGGAAAACTTGAGCATCATAGTGTTCTTCTTCTGTGACAAACACTTCGCCTGTTTCGTAATCGAGGGTACCAATTAATTTAACCCCGTGATGTTTTCCATAAGTAGGTATCACTTTTTGTTGCCCTTTAGGAAACCATGTATTGGCTAAAGCTTGGTAGTCCCTGATCATGGATTCATCTTGAAACAGAATTCGATCAATTTCGTCATTCATCATTTTTTTTAATCGTTTCAAATTCTTGTTTGAACGCTTCCTGTTTCTCGGGGTCAGCCTTTGCTAGGGTATACGTTGGTTTTGTGTAACTAAATCCCAAACGAGTCAACAATCTCCTTACACCCCGGTCCGTATAAACAATGTCAAATGTTTGCTTAATCCAATCGCGAACAAGAAATGAAGTCCAATTCATTTCTGCGGGAAATCCAACAGCAGCTGGCTTTTTTTCAACAATTAACTGATAGAGTTCCTTTTCTTGTTCCTCTGTTAGTTGACAAGGGCGTCCGGGAGATTGTCCGGGAACTAATCCCTCCAAACCGTTAGTTTTATAGGCTCGAACATAGTTATATATAGTTTGCTCCGTACATTCTAAAAGGTCAGCGATTTCTACATAAGTCCGTCCTTTTAAATGCATGAGGATAGCCTGATAACGTTTAAACATCCGTAGATCCCTTAAACCATGCATACAAGCTTTAACTTCCTGAATTGAATCCATGTTTTCATTTTGAAGGATTTTCATTATGTGTCCGCCTTCCTAAAGGTTTTATTTACCTATAAGAATTGGACAAATTTTCTTAAAATCCTTTAATTCCATTTATATAGTGTCGCATAGGCAAAAAACTTTCATCTAGACCTGTTTCTGTGTAATATTACACTAGACGGTATTGAAGGAAGGGCTTTTGTAGTGAACAGAGAAGAAATCATTATGCAGGTATCTGACAAGCTTCGCCTAATCCGTACAGAGGCAGGATATACACAGGATAAAATGGCCGAAATCATCGGCGTTTCGAAAAAAACCCTTGTCCAAATTGAAAAGGGAAGAGTTTTTGCCAACTGGGCAACGGTTGTTTCCATTTGTGCACTGTTTCGCGAAACCGAGACCGTTCAATTTCTATTTGGGAACGAACCGTTAGAAGTATTGGAGACAGTTGCACGGGAAGGAATCGATGTAAGAAAGAAGAAAGCATTAGGCGGAAAAATTTTCTGGAAAGAAATCTCCCGGAAAAATGGCTATTTTTTGCAGCAAAATATTCTTAGTAAGCATTTTCGGATTGTTGATGATAAAAATTATCGGATTTTCAGCAGCTTTGATGAAAGAAATTCAAAATTGCGTTTTAAGGAGTTAACAAAACAAACAAAGAAATAACAGAGCCTGCGGGTTCTTTTTTTTTACCCCCAAAAAACCGCTGGGTCTGTCGAAAATTTTGTATCGATATGATTAGCAAGGAATGAGTAAATATTTCCTATTTTGGGTAAAAGAAAATGGTACCAATCATAGGAAGTGGTCAGAGGTGCATTGATGAAGAGCGTATTACAGAATTGGAAAAAATGGCATATGACGCAAATCCTTATCCTATTTGTCTTGATCATGGTATTGGGATTTTTCACTGTCCTCCATGCCTTTGCAAATAATGTGGATATTTCTGCACTGAAGCTTGAAGTTCCTCAAGCAACCGTTTTTTATGATAAAAATGGGAAAGTGGCCAGCAAAATAACGGCCAATCGGAATGAGGGGGTTTCGATCAAGCAAGTTCCCTTAAATATGCAGCATGCCGTTGTAGCGATTGAAGATCGCCGCTTTTACGAACATCACGGAATTGATTTTATCGGAATCGCGCGCGCACTTTTTCGCAATTTACAGGCCGGGGGTACAGTTGAAGGCGGCAGCACCATTACCCAGCAGCTTGCCAAAAATGTTTTTTTAAACCCGAAGAAAACATACAAGCGGAAACTTGATGAAATTTTTATTGCACGAAAAATTGAGAAAAAGTATACAAAACCGGAAATCATGCAAATGTATTTGAATCAAATTTACTTTGGGGATGGCGCTTGGGGGATTAAGAAAGCTGCCCAGAAGTATTTTGGCAAAGATGTTAAAGATCTTTCTTTAAGTGAGTCCGCTATGCTTGCCGGGCTCATTAAAGCACCGTCTGCCTTAAATCCGTACAATCATCTGGAAAAAGCAAAAGAAAGACGCGATGTCGTTTTAGCTGCTATGAAGGAGCAAGGATTTATTACAGACCAGCAGTTAAAAAGGGCGAAGACAGAACAGATTGTTCTTCAGGACAAAGGAGGCGATCCGTTCAGGGGCAAATACCCGTATTATGTTGATCAAGTCTTGGAAGAGGCCATAGAGAAGTACGGTTTATCACAGGATGACTTGCTGACAGGCGGATACAAAATCTACACAGAACTTGACCAGACGATGCAGACTGCTGCCGAAAAAACGTATCAAAACGATACTCTTTTTCCAAAAGGCAGCGACCGCCTTGTCCAAAGTGGAGCGGTATTAGAGGATCCAGTAACGGGAGGGATTCGGGCGATCATTGGCGGCAGGGGCGAGCATACGTTTAGAGGGTACAATCGCGCTTCTCAGTTAAAAGCCCAGCCAGGATCCTCGCTGAAGCCGATTGCCGTTTATACACCTGCGCTTGAAGAAGGGTGGAAAATGACGGACATGTTAACGGATGAACCAATGAAATTCGGTGATTATGAGCCAAGTAACTACAATCACCAATATGCGGGCGAGGTGCCGATGTATCAAGCCGTAATGGAATCGAAAAATGTGCCTGCTGTTTGGCTGTTGAATGAAATAGGCTTGGAAAAAGGCCTGGATTCCAGCAAGCGTTTCGGCATCCCGCTTGAAAAAGGCGACCGCAATTTATCGCTTGCACTTGGAGGCTTGGAAAAAGGCGTTTCACCTGTGAACATGGCTGAAGCCTTTGCCGTTTTTCCAAACCATGGGATACGGGTAGAAAGTCATGTTATTCGTAAAATACTGGATGCAGACGGAACTGTTGTCGCCCAGTGGAAGGTAAAAAAGCAACGAGTTACGACCAAATCCGTAACAGATGAGATGACAGCCATGCTATTGGGGGTTGTCAAATACGGTACAGGCAAAGGAGCGCAAATTCCCGGCCGTGAAGTGGCAGGCAAAACAGGATCGACTCAGGTGCCAATTTCGGGCATTAACGGCGTGAAAGATCAATGGTTTGTCGGCTATACACCACAATTAGTCGGTGCAGTGTGGCTTGGCTATGATAAAACCGATGAAAAGCACTACTTGACAACGACAAGCAGCGAGGGTGCTGCGATCGTTTTCCGTGAATTAATGGCAGAAGCTTTGACCAATACGGCACCAGAACGTTTCAATGTCCCTTCGATAGATCAGCTAATGGAACAACAAAAGCAGGAAGAGGCAGCGCCAAATCCCAACAGTTTTCAGGGGCAGATCAATAACGAACTGAAAAAATGGCAGGATGAATGGAAGAAACAAAAAGAAAAATGGCAGAAGAAATGGAAAGAAAAGGAAAACGGAAAAGGCCGTAAGCATGAGGGCGAGAATGATGACTGACAAAGGGTGCGGGGAAGCCGCGCCTTTTGTTTTGTCCGCCTTCATTGTGTATAATAAAGTTATTTTTGAAGGAGGGAATCGTTGGGTGTTAACATTAATCAAAAATGGAGAACTTTATGCACCAACATATTTAGGAAAAAAAGATCTTTTGCTTGTTGATCAAAAAATCGGTTCTATTGCTGACCGGCTGGATGTACCGGACAATTTTGTTGACATAAAGGTGATCGATGCTGCTGGCAAGCTGATTGTGCCGGGATTCATTGATGCTCATGTACATATTACCGGCGGCGGCGGTGAAGGAAGCTACCGGACGCGCACTCCTGAAATTAACTTGACAGATGCTACATTGGCAGGTGTGACGACTCTAGTAGGGGTCATTGGAACAGACGGAACAACACGGACCATGACGAATCTGATTGCTAAAGCAAGAGCGCTTGAAGAAGAAGGGATTTCCTGTTTTATTCATACCGGTTCCTACCAAGTTCCACTTAAAACAGTAACTGGTAAAATTGAGGACGACATTATTTTAATTGATAAAATTATTGGTGCGGGAGAAGTTGCGATTGCCGATCACCGTTCTTCACAGCCGACTTGGGAAGAAATGGCCAAAATTGCCTCTGCTGCAAGAATTGGCGGCCTTCTTTCCGGGAAAGCAGGTGTTGTCAATATCCATGTAGGCGACAGCTATGACCATTTAAAGGTCATTGAGCAAGTGGTGGAAAAAACCGATATTCCAATTAGACAATTCTATCCAACACATATCAACCGCAACCCGCATTTGTTTGCAGAGGGAATCCGCTATGCCAAAAAAGGCGGTTATGTTGATTTTACAACGAGTACCATTCCAAAATTTTTAGAAGAGGGGGAAGTGAAATGCAGTGCTGCCTTAAAGAGGATGCTGCATGAGGGAGTGCCGATTTCCCAAATTACGTTTACTTCGGATGCCCAAGCAAGTCTGCCGGATTTTAATGAACACGGTGAACTGATTGGTTTGAAGATTGGCAAAGTTTCGAGTCTTTACAAAGAAGTGCGCGATGCCGTCATTGAGGAAAGCATACCGTTGGAAACAGCGATGAAAGTAATCACAGAAAACCCTGCTTCGATCCTAAAATTAAAGCAAAAAGGCTCGATTGCAGAAGGAAAGGATGCCGATCTGGTTCTTTTAAATGCGGAAGATTATACAATTGATTCGGTTTTTGCCCTCGGCCAATTAATGGTCGAAAATGGCCGGGCGATTGTAAAAGGCACTTTCGAGGATGAGGAGTAATGGATTTAGCCAATCAACTGTTGTCAAAAATGGTGAGCATCTTCATTCATAGAAGAGCCACCTTTTTTTATTCACGCTTTTTTTGTTCCATCCACCTCCGTATTTCAATAATTCATAAATTTTTCCAATGTAAAAAAATGAACGAAAATTAATCTTATGCGTCTTATGTATGAATTGAAAATGGATGGGGGAAAGAGAGGATTAAAATGAATGGATGAATGGATAAAAAAGGCGAAAAAAGGAGACGAGCGGGCGTTTGCCATGCTCTTTAAAGACAACTACCCATACCTTGTTAAATATTTAATAAAAATCACAATGAATCCAGACACCGCTGAAGAATTGGCCCAAGAAACAATGGCAAAAGCGGTTCAAAAGCTCTCTTTATTTGATGGGAAAAGCAAATTTTCCTCCTGGCTGATCACGATTGCGACCAACTCATATATTGACCAGTGCCGAAAAATGAAACGGGAAAACGAATGGCGGAAACAGGAAGTAACATACCGGAAATTAAAGTGGAATTTGGAGAGCCACAATGAGGAATGGAATGATGCTTTAACTGCTTTGGGGAAACTGTCTGAAGACGTAAGAATACCGGTCGTTTTAAAACATTACTACGGGTATTCTTATGAGGAAATTGGCGCGATGATGAAAATTGCTTCCGGCACCGTCAAATCGCGGGTTCACAAAGGCATTCAAATCGTAAGAAAGGAGCTGAATTTGTCTTGAAACAAGAAAAAAAAAGATCAGTTGAAAAAGATGCTGAGACCATAAGCGTGATCCAACAAGGATTAAAGAGTATGGACAACATTCCGATTCAGTCACCGGATTTGCAATGGTTTGAACAATTTGTGAGAAAGGAAAAACAACTGGTTCGAAAAAAATAATTAAGGATTTAGTGCTTTTTATCGTTATTGCTTCTCTTGTTCTAAGCGGTGTGATGATCTCTCTTTCCCAAGTTCCGGCCGTTTTTATTTTGCTGCAAATTGGAACAACGGTTTTTATTGCGAGTTATACAACGATAAACATGAAAAGGAAGGTGGAAGCTGATGAAAGGTGAACTTTCATTTCCAATTATTTTACTGGTTGCCCTTATTCTTTTGACGCAAAGTATCTTTTTGTTTTGGCATGCGCGTAAGCACAACCATAACTACTGGCTGTGGGGAATAGTCGGGCTTATTCAAGCGCCGATGCCTACATTGTTTTATTTGATTTTTGCCCGTAAAGTTTTGAAAAAAAAGCCTCAAGAAAAAAATTAATACGTTAGACCAACCCGATAGCCGATAAATTCCGTTGAAAACAACTGGGCATACGCAAAATCACCTGTGTCATAAATAGAGATAGAAGACGAATTGTCTGGCAAAAAATCTTTTTGGAATCGATATGTGCCGATCCGTTCGCCGACAGGCAAGTATGTCGGGCAAACAATTGTCCAATCGAGGTCAGAATTTTTCAGACTTAAATAAGCTTTTAGATGGTCTTCCGCATCTTTTGTTGTTTTTCGTTTCGATTCAGCGGATTGAAAACGGTAGAGGGACGGGTTGCTTCGCGCCTGAAGAATTCCAGCCGTGCCGATTGTGATAATCCGTTTGATCCGCTGCTTGTTCATTTGATTGATAATCAGTGGCATCGAGTCAGAAAGGGTAGTCGAACCACCTGTGTTTAAAGCGCTGATCACGGCATCTGCACTCGTCATGGCAGCAGCAAGATCCGTTTCAACCAAGACATTTCCGACAATGGCGGTCAAATTTTGATCGTCAAAAGCAAGTTTGCTTTTCTCGCGAACGATGGTACGAACCAAATGCTGGTGGGCAAGTGCATTTTCAAGGATGACGGTGCCGACACGGCCTGTTGCTCCTAAAAGACAAATGTTCACAAAAAATCCACTTCCTTGTCATAAAATTTAATTATTTGGAATCTTCACATACGTGCAAATGTGATAAAATTAGTTATGGTAAAAATGCCAATAAGGCGTAAAGAGGCATGGATGAATAGTCAAGTGTGCTTGCAATCGGAAGCATCATGATTCTTGTCTATTATATCGGCTACATGTTCATAAAATCATAACTTGCAGACAAAAAAGTCTTTTTTTTTAGCAAATCCGAATTTATATGGATAAATTCTGAACGGTCGATGGACAGGACGTCCTAGTCAGGCGAGTGCCACAGGAATGCCCAATGCTCCTATTTTTCAGGCCTAAGCGGTCATTACTAGCTTCCCTAATGCCCGCTTCTCCAATTTTTCAGGCCAAACCGGTCATTACTAGCTTCCCTAATGCCCGCTTCTCCAATTTTTTAGGGTAAACCGGTCATTACTAGCTTCCCTAATGCCCAATGCTCCAATTTTTCAGGCCTAAGCGGTCATTACTAGCTTCCCTAATGCCCGATCCTCCAATTTTTCAGGCCAAACCGGTCATTACTAGCTTCTCTAATGCCCAATTCTCCAATTTTTCAGGCCAAACCGGTCATTACTAGCTCCCGTAATGCCCGCTTCACCTATTTTTCAGGCCAAACCGGTCATTACTAGCTCCCGTAATGCCCAATGTTCCTATTTTTTAGGGTAAACCGGTCATTACTAGCTTCCCTAATGCCCGCTTCTCCAATTTTTCAGGCCAAACCGGTCATTACTAGCTTCTCTAATGCCCGATCCTCCAATTTTTCACGCCAACCCGGTCACTACTGGCTTCACCGGAACGCCCCCCGGAAAGCGAGTGCCTGGAGCGGAAATCAACAGACTCCGTTTATCAGCCAAACTAAAAACGGACCGGGCGGTTTGTGCCCGGTTTTTCTTATCAAAATGAACGCCCCCCGCTAGTAAAGCGAGGGGCTAGCCATATTATTCAGTTGTTGTTTGTATATGAAAGAAATTAACGTTGGAAACCGCCAAGTTGTTGCTCAGCCATTGATACCAGGCGCTTCGTAATTTCTCCTCCAACAGAACCGTTAGCACGAGAAGTTGTTTCTGCACCTAATTGTACTCCGAATTCTGAAGCAATTTCATACTTCATTTGATCAAGAGCTTGCTGTACACCAGGAACTAAAAGTTGATTAGAGTTGTTGTTACTTGCCATAGTTGATAACACTCCTCTGATTAATTTTGGGGTTAGTATGGATTTGAACCACATTTGGAAAAATAATTCCATTGCCTCCGAGGCCTAACCCATGTTTGAGATTTAAAACTCTTTGATTTGTTGCTTTGTAATCTCTATTATGCGGCATTTTTTTGAGCTTATTCTTAAAATGAAACCGGGAATTTATACCAAATGACTTTTACATACAGTGTGCATTCCTGCATAAAATAATCGTAACAATTCATTTTCGAGGGCTGTGATGAAAAATGCCAATTTGTCCAATATGTAATGGGTTAAGAGCCTTTACAATGAAATGCAAAAATTGCGGCAGCCAGATGATAGAAAGAGGCAGAATCATGGATTATTACGATGATTATAGCCCGTATATGGAGATTGATTTAATGAAAATGGAGGATGGGTATCCGGAATCATTTAAAAATCATCAATGTCCGCATTTATACAGCTGTCCAAACTGTTTAACGGATGAAGTAATTTTAATAATGGAATAAGAAATGCCTGGCGCCTGTAATTATGAAAAAAAAGGAAAAACAGGCATTAGGGAAGGCAGTAGTACCCGTTTTGCCCTGAAAAAAAGTAAAGATATAAATTCTGATTTTAAAAAATAACCCCGCTTAAACGCGGGGTTATGGGTAAGGCTTCGATTATTTCTCATTCGTAGGGCGAATGCGCTTCTCTGTTTCTACATCGAAGAAATGGGCTTTGTTCATATCAAATGCAAGTTCCAACTTATCTCCAGGTTTGATGTCTGATCTGGAATCAACACGGGCAACAAAGTCTTGGCCGCTGATGCTTGAGTAGATCATTGTTTCAGCACCTGTCAGCTCGGCAACGTCGATATGAGCAGAAATTTTCGAACCGCTGGATGCTTCAATGAAGATTGGCTCGTCATGAATGTCTTCTGGACGAACGCCAAGTGTAATGGATTTGCCGACATAACCTTGTTCACGAAGGTATTTCATTTTCCCTTCTGGTACGGAAACAGCAGCATCACCAATCTGGAATTTACCATCCGTTAATGTTCCACTAAAGAAGTTCATTGCAGGAGAGCCGATAAAGCCGCCGACAAAAACATTTTCAGGTTTTTCATATACTTCTTTTGGCGAACCGACCTGCTGGATGATACCATCTTTCATAACAACAAGACGTGTTGCCATTGTCATTGCTTCTGTCTGGTCATGGGTAACGTAAATCGTCGTTGTTTGCAGGCGGCGGTGAAGCTTCGCAATTTCCGCGCGCATCGCAACACGAAGTTTTGCATCCAAGTTTGAGAGCGGCTCGTCCATTAAGAATACTTTTGCATCACGGACAATGGCACGGCCAAGGGCAACACGCTGACGCTGACCGCCTGATAGTGCTTTCGGCTTCCGGTTTAAGTAAGCCTCAAGTCCAAGAATTTTTGCTGCATCTTTTACCCGGCGGTCAATCTCATCTTTTGGAAACTTGCGCAATTTTAAACCAAATGCCATATTGTCATATACGGTCATATGTGGGTACAGGGCGTAGTTTTGGAAAACCATCGCAATATCGCGGTCTTTTGGTGCAACATCGTTTACTCTTTTTCCATCAATAAAAAAATCGCCTTTAGAAATTTCTTCAAGGCCGGCAATCATTCTTAAAGTTGTTGATTTACCGCAGCCAGATGGCCCAACGAAAACGATGAATTCTTTGTCATCAATATGAAGATTAAAGTCTTCAACTGCGGTTACTTTATTGTCATACACTTTGTAAATATGATCTAATTTCAGCTCTGCCATTTGTTTGGCCTCCCTATCAAAACTTTTATTCTTGTTTTTAGTTTAATAGGAAACGCTTCCAAATAAAATGGACACAGTGCACAAACTTCTGTGTCCTTATTTGGGCAAATTGATCTTAAATATCTTCTTCCTCGTACAGAACACATGCTAAGAACACAGCAAATGCACCGTAAAAGTCTTTTAATTGAATGCCGGTTTTATCAGTAAACTTATCAATTCGATATTGAAGCGTATTGCGGTGAATATACAATTTTTTTGCTGTGAGACTGGCATTTAAATTCGTTTCCAAAAATACTTTGATCGTCCGCAGCATTTCCGGATCATCCGCGAACGCTTCGGAAATTGTCTGCTGAAGTTTTTCTTGAATCGGCTCCGGCAAATGGGCAGCTAAAAAAGATGGGAAAATTCTTTCGAACGAAAAGACCCTTATTTGCCCCAGATGGGCTTGGCCAAAATGAAAATATTCTTTTTCTGCTTGAAAAGAACCCGGAGCCGTGTTCGAGAGGACGAGCGGCTTTCCTATATAAAAATAGATTTTCACGTAAAAATCACTTTCAAGCGTTTCCGTCATAAAATGCAATTCTTTTTCCGAAAGAAAGGAGGTTTTGATTTTTTGCTTTTCGACAATCACTCCAGAGTGGCTATTTTCCCATAAAACGATAATATCATCAGGAAAAAATCCTTTTAGCGCCTGTTCAATTCCCGCTGGTTCAGCTAGGTCGCCTTTCATTTGAAATTGAATGAACCGGAAAAATACATCTTCGGCATGCGAGGGCACAAGACCGTTTAAAAATAAATAATCGTACCAGCTTTTTGCCATTGGAGAGATAGGGGTTGATTTCCCTTGGTCAACCAGTTCATAAAGTGTTTGCAGAAGCTGGATTTCAGGCTCGCTCAAGTTGGTTTTCGGAATGGCCAGCCACTCATTACGAGTGTAATCTGCGAACAGACAAAAGCCTTCAAGGGATTCATGCGGCTGGGTCGTAAAAAGAACAGCGTCCGAATACAATCGTTGCAATTTTGATAACATGCTGACAATCCTTTTCTGTAAAAAATTTTATCATGTCTATTATAGCAAATCTTTCTGCTCGTTGAGAAAAATGCGAAAAGGAGACCAATGTCTCCTTTTTAATGGTCTAGGAAATTATAAATTTTTACTATGTGGATAACCTTGCACGAGTTTTCTGAATCTAGCTCCAGCGCCTAGCCCCTCGAGGTCTTAAGCCGTCCCCCTCCGGAGGTCAGGACCGTCCTGCGGGTGCCGTCTTAAGCTTGTCGGGGCTAACCAAGGCGCTTCCGCCTTTTGTTCTCAAATCCTGTTAATTGAAAAAATAAGCGGCATAGCCGGGTGACCCTAAGTTCCTCAATTTCTTCTTCATCAAAGCGCATCGGCTTTGCGTTCACTTCAAAAAGATAATACTTGCCCTCTTTGCTGATTCCGGCATCGATCGAGAACTCGCCAAAGTATCCGAGTTCCGTCGTCAATGTTCTGCCAACATGGCTGACAACTAGCTGAATAAACTGATCGAGTTCAGCGGTTTGAAACAAATGATACGGCAAAAGCCTGCCGCCGTTTGGGATATGGGTTGTCAATTCTTGATCTTGTGACTGCCGAATGCCGATCCCTGTAACGCGATAATCATTCAGATCGGCATGCGCCAAAATTCGAAAATCAAACCGCTTTCCCTTGTAGCGCGACGGGGAAATTTCTTCTTGGACAAGATATGGTTTTTCCGTTAAATTGGATCCTTGTTCCTGCCAAAATGCCGCAAACGATTGGTATTGCTTCCGTTCCAACAAACCTTCAAATGATATTTCAGATTCGTTCTCAAGTCGCAGCCGAAAAATTCCTTTTCCTTTAGCAGCTTGTGTAGGTTTTACGTAAACGCTTGTGTGTTTTTGCAAAAATGTCCGCAATTCGACGTCTCCTGTAATCAAATTTGTTTCAGGTAAAAAATTTTGCAAGACGGAATGATTTTTAAACAAGTGATATACTTGGTATTTGTCAAGAAAACAAGGATTGAAAAACGGAATGTTTTTTGCTTTTAAGTCTGCAAGAATGGTGCGGACATTCTTTTCTTTTTCTGATTTCCGAAAAGGAATTCGATTATAGACAAGATCGGGATATGGAAACGTCATTTTTTTCCAGGATTGTTCTTCCGGCAAATAGGCATAACCGTTCACCATGATGCCGTTGACACTGTCTGCTGTAAAAATAAAGCTAAATCCCTTTTGTGCCAAAAGTTTTTTTTGCAATTGAATAAACAGACTGCTATTGCCGGAAATCGTTCCGTCCGTTTTTCTTGCCGTTAAAATCCCGATCAGCGGTCCAACTTTTCCATTTTTTGTGGTGAGGTCAAAGCTGAAATCCGCTTCCTTTTTCGTTTTTCTTGGGAGGATCTCGTTCATCCCGCCGATGGTGACAGCTGTGTCCAAGCTGGTTTGGTACCATTTTCCGGATTGACTGTCATAGTGTATGTTCATTTGAATAATTCCTCTGGATAGAGGATTGCTTGTTCTGTTAAAAATACCGCAAAAGCAATCGAAAGTTTTCTCGTCAACAGGTCAAATTCCTTTAAATCCGGATGTTTAAAAATGGATCGCCCGGGCTTCGAATTGGCTTCGAACAGCCATACGTCCCCGTTCTTGTCGATGCCTAAATCAAACCCGATTTCACCGATAATCCCTTCCATGTTTTTCTCTAAGGCCTCGCTGAGGAGAAGGGAGGCGGTCGTCAATTTATCCGTATACAATTTTCGTTCCTCCGGTGGGAAAATTTCCGCCAGTGTTTTGATTTCGCCACCGTTCCGAACATGGGTCGTCACGCTGCCGCTTCCCGCCACTTTGGCAGCGATTGCTGTGACATGCCAATTGCCTGCGTCATCCTTGTTCGTATGAACGCGAAAATCAATGGAACGTCCGTCTAGCTTCAATAAATGAATCCCTTGCTGGACAAGCATAGTGTCTAGTTTGCGTTTAGCAAAAACAATTTTGAAAAGGCTCTCGAGAGTGGAAAACTTCCGCAAACGATTTGTTCCATCCGGATCGCGATAGCGGCAGAAATAGCTGTTTTCGTTTTTATCATAAAGAATTTGATGAACACCGATTCCAAGGCTACCATTATTTGGTTTAATGTAAACATGGCCAAACGTGGACAGCATTGTTTCAATTGCCGAAAAAGACGTAAATGGATGGGTTTCCGGCAAATAGTTTCCGACTGTTGATTCCTGCTGCAGCCGGTCATAAACATCCTGTTTATTGAAAAATCCAGGATTGTACCATGGGATCAAATACTCTTTTTGCATCCGATCCTTCACTTGTTTTAATGAAGGCTTCCGTTCGCTTTTTCGGTTTGGCAGCCGGTCATATACAACATTGGGAAAGGGAACCTCGACTGTTTCCCATTGATTTTTATGATAAAAATAGCCTTTAATCAGACCCTGATCCCAATCGATGTGTTGCTCGCCAAAGACGAACGGAAGAACGCCAACGGATTTTTTTACTGAAAGTAGTTTTGCAAAAATGTATGAACGTTCCCCGATCGGTTGCAATGGAAAAGGGGTGAAACCTGAGGTGAAAATACCGATCAAAGGGCCGATCACCAATGTTTTATAATCAAAAAACGCGTGAAGCGGGATGTTGAAATCAGGGAAATGAAGTAGCTCACCCAGTTTTTTGCTGATGACAATCCGATTTTTTTTTTCGGGATGGGGCAGAAAACGCGCTTCAACAGACTGGGTGCCGAAAGCAATTTTTTCTATTTGCCGATCCTTCACGATCTCTGGAGGACAGAAAACGACCAATTGATCGTTTAAAGCGATGTCAATGGGATAGCGTTTTCGCATAATAGCTCTTCCTTTCTTTTCTGCCGATTTCCGTCAGCAACTTCGCATAATGGACGGGAGCATTGTAAAGGGTCTCTTGGATAGCGGGATTGGTGCTTAGGATGACTTTTCGACCCGGTTTGGAATTCACATCAAGAATCCATAATGAACCGTTTTTCGCTACGCCAATATCTACTCCCAGCTCAAACAATGGCAGAAACTCGTTTTCGACTAATCGGGTCAGGTGGCTCTTTATATAGTCCAGTTCTGAACAAATATACGCTTTCTTTGCGGGAGGCAGTGCCTCCGACCAGGAGACAAAGTCAGAAACCATTCCCCCGGCACTTAAATTGGACAAGATTCCGCCTGTTAACCCAGTGCGAATTCCCCTTCCGCGCTCTGTCCAGCTGCCGTCTGCATCTTTTTGCAGCAGGAGGCGAATATCAAATGGCTGCAGCTCATCATTGGTTAATTCCAGATACGGCTGAATAAGATAGGGTAGCTGGTGCAGCAAAGGATTGAGCCAGGATAAGAGCTTTTCTTCATTTGGGAAAATTCTTGAGATAATCTTTTTTTGTTTCTCCGTTTTGACATGGAAGGTTTTCTCGTTTTTTTTGAGATAGTAAATTCCATAGCCTTGCGCACCGTTAATGGGTTTGAGAATGACTCTTTGCTGCTTTTTAAGCTCAGAAAACACGTCTTGCGCTTGGCTTACCGGCTTTGAGGCTGGCAAGTAAGGACCTAATTCCGTGTGATGCAAAACTTCATATAACTCCAGTTTGTTTGGCAATCCATATCCTAAAAATTGAATGTCATCCCTGTTTTTGAGCCAGGATACAATTGGGAGACATTGTTTTGAATGTTCATCGTTTCCATAGAAACAGCGATCATAAATCAGTGCAGGTAGAGGAAATTCATCTTCCACCCAACATTCAGAAGATGCATCGAATTTTTTTCCTTTGACAAGATGGGTGTTTGGAAGGATACTGGATGGAATAAAGCGGACGCATTCCACTTGCTGGGCAGCCGCACGTTTTGCAATTTCTGTCAAATAACCGCTTTCGCTGTCCATGGTTAATGTCATAAATCCAAGAGTTAACAACGGTTAATCCTCCTTATCTTCCGTCGCTTCGAAAGCGAGTTTCGTACAAAGCTGGATAATTGCTTTCGTCGATGGCCGTATTTTTGTTTTTGTCTGTTCAAAGTTTTTGGATGGTTTCGAATTGATTTCGATCAGCCAAAGCTTTCCACTCGAGTCAACACCAATATCAACGCCAAGTTCACCGATCAATCCTTCTGTGTTGCGGTCGACTGTGTCAGCTGCTTCGATCGCCAGTTCCTTCATTAGGGAGAGAATTTCTTTGGCTGTTTTCTTCGGGAAAAATAATCTCAATGCGGTGATCGGCTTAACCATTTCTCCCCCTCTTGCTATATTTGAGACAAATTGCTGATCGCCGGAAATCCGGGCGACAATGGAAGTAACTTGCCATAAGTCATCCGGATTTTTGTGGCATAAAACGCGAAAATCAATCGATCGGGATTCGTGTGTTGCAAGCAAAATTCCTTGTTGAATAATGTATATTCGCTTCTCTAGTAAAGGCTGCAGCAGTTGAAAAATTCTTTCGGCGGATTGGACTTCTGAAAGCTTGCTCGATAACGCGCAGGTCGTAGTCTCGAGCCGAAAGGAGTTTTTTTCGTTTGTCAGTTTCAGAATGTTTTTGCCTTGGCTTCCATGGGTCGGTTTTAAGAAAACAATTGGATATTTTTCAAGAAACGTAAAAAACGTTTCTTTCGAAAACAATTCTGTTTCAGGCAAATAAGGGAGGAGCTTATCCTCAAGGCTTAACATTTCAAATACTTCCCATTTCGATAAAAATCGGTCATTAAAAAAGGGAATGGCGAATCGTTCAAGCTGCTGGCGAAAGGCTTGAAATACCCGAAGCTGTTCAAGCTTGCGGGAATGAGTGCGATTGTAGATGACATTTGGTAGCGGAAGTTTTCCAAACTCCCATTTCCCCTCATGCAAGAAATAGCCGTTCACGCCGTTTGCTGTAAAATGTTTATACGTAAAAATGTAAAAAATTCCGCCAAGCTCCGCAGTTTTCGCAGCTAATTCTTCACAAAAAGAATGGATCGAGCGAAAATAGGGTTCGTCTTCAAGACTTGATGGTGGATCTGTTAAAAGTGCGACCACCGGGCCAAGATAAAGGCTGTTGTCTGCCGAAGAAGCTTTGGCTTGAAGCTTGACTGCTGTTTGCAAAGGCAAAGAAAATTCAGCGATTAGTGGTTCCGGCAAATGTATTTCGTTAATTGGAATATCTTGCACTGATAGGTTAACAACTTGGATCATGTTTCCGATAAAAAGCTTTATTTTTTGGTCTTGTTCAAACCCAAATTGAGCGAGCAACCGTTTGGATAGAAGAATTTGCCGTTCGGTACAAGCCTGCTTGGCTTTAGCAATGGTCACAGGTGTTAACGATAGTGACATACACATTCCTCATTTTTTCGGAAAAAGTGAGTAAAACATAGGCAGAAGTTGATATAGTATCGTATGAATGGAGCCCAGCGATTGTGATTCGACTTCCTTTTAATCAGGAACGAAGAATGAACGTTCTCGCAATTGCCTACATAGTCTGGTATAGTTGAAAAGAATGGCAATGAAGAAGGAGTGGTTTACAATGGCAATTAATCTCTATGATGCTGCAAATGAACTTGAGAAGGCGATTCGTTCCAGCGAGGATTACAATCAGTTAAAACAAGCGTATCAAGATGTGAATGCGGATGAACTCACAAGAAACATGTTTCATCAATTCCGGCAAATTCAAATGAATTTGCAGCAAAAGCAAATGATGGGGCAAGATATTTCCCAGGCGGAAGTGGAAGAAGCACAAAAATCTGTAGCACTTGTTCAACAAAATGAACGCATTTCACGGCTGATGCAGGCCGAACAGCGGATGAGCATGGTCATTGGCGAACTAAACCAAGTTATTATGAAACCGCTCGAAGAACTATACGGAAAAATGCAATAAGTTGAACATTCACACCCCCTTCTGATAAAAAGAAGGGGGTGTTTGTGATGGTTTATGTCCTAATTGATGAATTGTGTGGTACAATTTACCTATTAGCATTGTATAAATGAAAGGATGAATACAATTGACCCCACAAGTCAGAGAACAGATTCGTAACCTTGTAAGAGAAAAGATCATAACAAAGGTTGAAAAATATAAACCCGAATCGGAGCATAAACCGTTTTTTACAGCTATTTTTTCTGAAGATAAAATTCTAACGGCATCATTGGTTCATTCTTTCTATACATCCTTTGGAATGTCTATTTATGAACAAATAGCTATTATGCTAGCTAGTGCAGCTGGCTTTCATGTGGAGAGACAGTATAAGTTAGAAGGGGATATTGATCTTGGGACAGAAAATTTAATTAATCGTCTTTGGGAGCGAGATAAAACGAATGGAAGCGGTGATAAGCTAGAGGAATTGCAACAAATTCGAGATAGCATTTACCCTGCAAGGCAAGTAAGAGTTCAAAATGATTCAGTAGTCGATTTATTTATTCAAAAGCCAACAGGAGAAGAGTACTATATTGATGTGAAAACAGTTAAACCAAACAAGGGGGAATTTGAGTATCATAAAAGAAAACTGTTAAATTGGGCGGCATATCGTTATTCGGTTGATCGGAAGGCAAATGTATCTACTTATCTAGCTATTCCATATAACCCATTTTACCCAGCAGCTTATATTACAAGTATGTGGAGTAAAGCAAAATGTATGGATCCGGAGCATGATCTATTGGTTCAAGAAGACTTTTGGAATTTAGTGGGAGGTTCAGTTAATACATATCATTACTTAATTGAAATTTTTAAAGAAGTGGGAGCAGAGCTAAGCGAAACAATTAATTCAAAATTTAATTAATGAATAACGAACAACCTTTAGTTGTTCGTTATTCGTTACATTGAAAGAGCAAGTTGATGATCCTCGTCTTCAACTAGAAGATCTTCAATTGAATCATTCTGCTTTTTCTTTGTTAAACATTCCACGATTGATTGTCCTAATTTAAAAGCCAACTTAACAGGTACAGCATTTCCAATTTGTTTATATTTCTCGCTCATCGATCCTTGAAATTCCCATGAATCAGGAAAAGTTTGAATTCTTGCATATTCCCTTACTGTAAACGGTCTGGTTTCTTCTGGATGGCATCTTCCGTTTGTTTTTGGGATGGAGAGGTTGTAAGAGTTAATGAAGGCTCGTCCCAGGAGAGGCGTCGTGCCATTCCTGTTCTTCCACCGCCAGAATAGAAACTTTTCCCCATAAAATCTTTTTGAATTTCAATAGGTAAATCTCTCCAACAACCCCCAGGGGGAACAAGTTCAAGAATTCTCTTTCGATTGTCCGAGTACTTCATGCCTTCAGATGGTGGAACATCTTTTAGGGCTTCTTTTAATGTTACAATTTCTTTCTCTTCTCTGGGAAAGCGAAATGTAAATCGATCCAGTGTTCCAATAATGATTACACGTTCTCTTTTTTGAGGAACCCCATAATTCACAGCATTAACAAGCCTATACTCAACGTGGTATCCCAATTCTGAAAGTATTTGAATAATGGTTTTTAGTGTTCTGCCATTATCGTGGCTTATAATCCCTCGTACATTTTCAGCCAGGAATAATTTTGGGCGTATCTCTTTAACTGCCCTTGCAAATTCAAAAAAAAGTGTTCCGCGAGTGTCTTCAAAACCGAGTTTTTTTCCAGCATAGCTAAATGCTTGGCAAGGGAATCCGCCAATAACCGCATCTACTTCAAACTGGGAAAAGTCAACGTTTGTAACATCTTCATTTATGACATTCCAATGAGGACGGTTGTATTTTAAAGTTTCACAGGCATATTTATTAATCTCAATTAGTGCTACAGATTCAAGCCCTGCTTGTTCTAAACCAAGCGCTAGTCCACCTCCACCGGCAAATAATTCAATGGTTTTAATTTTTTTTGCAATTTTGTAGGGGGAATTATTTTCAGCAACCGTTGTTTCAGAAGTTTGTGTTTGACTAGTTGATTCTTTTTCTACTATTTCCATAGGTGAGACTCCTAACACTTTGCATAGTTTTAATACATTGCTTTTAATGGGGTTAAATTTTGGCGATAGCATAACTGATAGTTGATTTTTAGTAATACCAAGGAGCTGGGCCAATTCTGTTTGAGTGGCTATTTGCTTTTTACTCATATATTCCTTTACTATTGATTTATCAATTTGCATATTCACCAACACTTTCTATTAAGTATGTTATGATTTTATAATAACATGCTTTCTTTTGAAAGAAAATAGTTTTTGGAACAAATGTTCTGTTTGGTAAACTCATCAACTATTTGAAAGATCAAGCGATTGTATAGTAATCGGAAATGAGAAAGTGCAGAGGTAAATGAAGAAGAATCGCTTTATGAAACTGTATTTAAGACCTATTAAAGCTCAGTTTGTTCTGTTCACTATTTCGATCGGAGCAAATTACTTGTGTTTTTGTTTCATAAGACTTCATTTTATCATTTAGAAAACAAGGTATTCCCATGACAATAATTGGGAGAATGCCTTGTTTTTTTATATGAACAGCTTAGTCCATAAATAGTGTATCGATATCTACTACTAAATCAGGAAATACAAACGATTTTGCTGTTTGCGTTTCTCCAAATGCTTCTTTTTTACGGAAGTATCCTTCCTCAAATCCATAAACTTCAATGATTTTGTAATTAGGATCGACAATCCAGTATTCTTTTACCTCAAACTGCTGATATTTCTTAAATTTTTCATTCCGATCCTTTTGTGCCGTAGATGGTGATAAAACTTCGACAACCAGTGTAGGAGCACCCAAGCAGCCATTTTTCACTAATTGATTTTTATTACATATGACAGATATATCTGGTTGCAAGATATCTTTTGTGTTTTCATAATCACTATTTTCAGAAAACCGGACATCGAAAGGAGCAATCGCGACAAAACAATCTTTATTTCCGAAAAAAGAGCGGAAGGCATAATATAATTCACCAACAGCAAATTGATGATTCAAGTTTGGAGAAGGACTCATATTAAAAGGAACCCCATTTATAAGTTCCCATCGGCCTTCCCATTGGATATATTCATGATAGGAATAAATTTTCGACTCTTCAGGTTTCATAACTGGTTTTCCCCTTTGTTTTTCAAATAAAAGTCCATTAACTCCAAATTAAAAAAATTTTTTACATACTCATTTTAACATGCAAGTGTCCATGGTCAAAAAAGATTTGCCAACCGTTAAAAAGAACAATTGGATCGCCTGGTACTTCCCTTAGTCCCTTGTTCTATTCTCGCTGCAGTTATCATAAAAGTGATTATAAGGATAACTTCACCAAGAACAGGGGGCAACAACATGATTTATCGCCTGCTAGCATTAAATATCGACGGAACGCTTTTGCAATCAAATGGAAAGCTGCATAAATCGTCGAAGGAAGCTGTGGAATATGTCCAGCAAAAAGGAATTATTGTGACACTCGTAACCTCACAGAGCTTCCCAACCGCCCGCAAGGTGGCGAAAGCATTAAAAATCAAAACACCGTTCATTTCCCATCAGGGAGCATACATTGCCAGTGTGCAAGAAAAACCAATTTACGTAAAAAGAATAAATGAAGACATTACGTATGATGTCATTCGCTTTCTGGAGGCAATTCCTTGTCAAATCAGGCTTGTTCACGAACAATTTTCACTGGCCAATAAGTTTAAACTCTCACATAACCTTTTAGCGAAAACAGTGTTCACTTCAGGCGACCCCGTCTTTTATTCCCAGCAATTTGTCTCCTCTCTGAGCGAATACTTACATGATCAGCCTGTTTCTCCGCCAAAAATCGAAGTTTATTTTGAAAACAAAAAGGATCTAGACGATACGGTGATTGCTTTTCAGAAGATGTTTGTTGAAATTGATACCATTCAGTTGAATTCCTTGCGGCTGGATATCGTTCCGGCTGGTGTTTCAAAATGGAGCGCGCTTTCTTATTTAGGCAGGCAGCTGGGAATCAAGAGTACCGAAATAGTTGCAATCGGTGACGGCCTTGATGATATTGTCATGATTGAGCAAGCGGGACTTGGGGTAGCCATGGGCAATGCTGAATTTGCTGTAAAAAAAGCAGCAGATTGGATCACTCGATCGGAAAACGAACACGGCGTTGCCTATATGGTGAAAGAACATTTTCGCAAACAGCAGCCAATTGAATTTCTACGAAAGATGAATATTATTAAAAAATAACGCATGTAAGATATCAAGGCCTTGAGCCTATGATATCTTTTTTTCTGGCTTAACGTAATGTTTTTCCATTATATTGACCTTGTTTTCGTGATTCTGTACACTTAAGGGAGCTTATTTTAAAGGGTGGTATGGTTGAAAATTTCAATTACCGGGTTAGAGGATCCTCGGTTTGACAGGCCTTTAACCTTGATTGCCAATTTGTTTTTTGAAGAATCCCTGATTGTTAGGCAGCTTCAGCAAGATGCCGATGCGACGATCAAATTTTCACTGGCAGCAAAAGAGTGTATCGCTGTATCGGCAGAACTGGCCGATCAGACAGGAAAACGATATACAGCATGCTATGAAAAAGATTGGGCAGAAGAGATGTCCGAAAAGGAGCAGTTCAAGCAACTGAAAAACGCCGTTTCACGAGTATATTTAATGGTCTTGCAGGATTGGACAGGGATTGTACAAAAATGGGGAATTTTAACTGGCGTAAGGCCGACAAAGCTATTGCATCGAAAAGTAAAAGAGGGAATTCCTTTTGAACTTGCCAAGCAGCAACTAAAAGATGAGTATTTGATCTCAGAGAAAAAAATCGATTTGATGCAGCAAATCGTTAACCGGCAGTTAGCGGTGGTTCCTGATTTATATTCCCTTCGAAAGGAAGTCAGTATTTATATCGGTATCCCGTTTTGCCCTACGAAATGTGCCTATTGTACGTTTCCGGCCTATGCGATCAACGGTAGGCAAGGCTCTGTCGATTCGTTTCTTGGCGGCCTGCACTATGAAATGAAAGAAATCGGCAGATGGCTGAAAGAAAAGGGAATCAGGATCACTACAATTTACTATGGCGGCGGCACGCCGACAAGCATCACCGCCGATGAAATGGATATGCTTTACGAAGAAATGACTGAGTCATTCCCTGATGTTAAAAACATCCGCGAAATCACAGTCGAAGCAGGAAGGCCTGATACCATCACGCCAGAAAAGCTGGATGTGTTGAAAAAATGGAAGATTGACCGGATCAGCATAAACCCGCAATCCTATATTCAAGAAACGTTGAAAGCGATAGGGCGCCACCATACTGTGGAGGAAACGATTGAGAAATATCATCTTGCCAGGTCCATGGGGATGAACAATATCAATATGGATCTCATTATTGGCCTGCCTGGAGAAGGGGTGGCTGAATTTTCTCATACATTGGCTGAAACGGAAAAGTTAATGCCAGAATCATTAACCGTTCATACACTATCGTTCAAGCGCGCCTCTGAAATGACAAAAAATAAACAAAAATACAAAGTAGCGGAGCGAAACGAAGTTGAAAAAATGATGGGACTGGCGGAAAGCTGGACAGCCGAGCACGGGTACAAGCCGTATTATTTGTACAGGCAAAAAAACATCCTTGGGAACTTGGAGAACGTCGGCTATTCGCTTCCGGACCAAGAAAGCATCTATAATATTATCATTATGGAAGAAATGCAAACGATTATTGGTCTCGGTTGCGGGGCCTCGAGTAAATTCATTCATCCGGAAACGGGTGAGATCACCCATTTTGCCAACCCGAAAGATCCTAAATCCTACAATGACAGTTTTGAATCTTACACGGCTGAAAAAATAAACATTTTAGAGCAATTGTTTTCAAAAGAAAATTCTCCCGTATAGCAGCGGGAGAATTTTTTTGAAGAATTGTGCTTCGTGTAGTCAAAATTCTTGGCAACGTAGGGGAATTGTAACTTGTGTAATCGGGATTTTTGGCAATGGAGGCGGAATTGTATCCCGTGTAATCGGGATTTTTGGCAATGGAGGCGGAATTGTACCACATGAAGGTGGAATCATACTACAGTAAACGGAATACTGCCCCCCCCCCCCCGACTTGGCTGAAAAACTGTAAAAATAGCAAAATAGTAGCAATTGAACCAGACGGAAACGAGAAAATTTGTTCACGATATTCATTATTTTTCGAAAATTGGTTTTACCAATCGCTTTTTCCCATTATAATGAAGATGTGGAAAGGCAATTGGAGGACAAAGGAGGGCATGTTGATGGTAGAAACCCATTTTGTAACCGAAAAGGTTCTTGTGCAGGTCAATGGACGAGTAGCAACAATCCAGTTAAACAAGCCGGAAAGTTTAAACTCACTCGATTCAGAAATGATTAGAGGTCTTACTGGTCAATTAAAAGCGATCAGTGAGTCGGACGAAATTGATATTGTCGTACTGACAGGCAAAGGGAGAGCCTTCTCTGCGGGCGGCGACATTAAATGGATGGCTGAACAATCAAATGAAAGCGATTTCCTTGGGTTGATGGAGTGTATTAATGAATTGATTGTTACTCTTTACAGCATGCCAAAGCTAACGATTAGCGGAATATCTGGGGCAGCAGCAGGCCTTGGGCTTAGCATTGCGCTTACAACCGATTATATTATTGCTGACTTATCCAGTATACTGGCAATGAATTTTATCGGCATCGGGTTAATTCCAGATGGCGGCGGCCATTTCTTCCTAGAAAAACGGCTTGGAGAGACAAAAGCAAAGCAGCTGATTTGGGAAGGAAAAAAATATCGGGCAGAAGAAGCAGCAACGATCGGATTGATTCAGGAAGTAGCCGAAGGGGAGCTTCAAGATGCGCTTGAAGCACGAATTGCTGACTGGCTTTCCCGACCGGTTCAGGCAATGATCAAAACGAAAAAAATTCTTGCCGAGAAAAATCGGCCGCAGCTATTGAAAATTCTCGAACTCGAAAAGTATGGGCAGTTGAAAATGCGCGAAACAGCGGATCACCGCGAAGGAATACAGGCGTTTATTGAAAAAAGATCTGCGAAATTTACAGGAAAATAAAGACGAAGCCAAAGGGCTTCGTCTTTATTTATAATATCACCAGAATTTATATGTTGACCCTTTTTTACGATTGCCGGAAAATTATGACATTGAGTCAATTCTGAAACGAATCTTTTTTGACCAAAATCATGAATCTGTGACATGAAAAGTATAGATGCAAGGAATTTATTCTATAACTGCAAAACTAAAAAGGACCGGGCGGCGGTTTTTGCCCGGTTTTTCTTTTAGCTAATCAGAATTTATATGGATAAATTCTGAACGGACGACGGACAGGACGTCCTAGTCAGGCGAGTGCCACAGGATGTGGCAGGTATACGAGCGTGGTAAATTCAACTACGCCTCTGTCTTCGTCCAAAGGACTCGCCAGTCGGCGAGTTTTCATTTAATTTTATAGGGTAAACCGGTCATTACTAGCTTCCCTAATGCCTGATTCACCAATTTTTTAGGCCTAAGCGGTCATTACTAGCTCCCGTAATGCCCAATGTTCCTATTTTTTAGGGTAAACCGGTCATTACTAGCTTCTCTAATGCCCGCTTCACCAATTTTTTAGGGTAAACCGGTCATTACTAGCTTCCCTAATGCCCTATTCACCAATTTTTCAGGGTAAACCGGTCATTACTAGCTTCCCTAATGCTCGATTCACCAATTTTTCAGGGTAAACCGGTCATTACTAGCTTCCCTAATGCCCAATGTTCCAATTTTTTAGGGTAAACCGGTCATTACTAGCTTCCCTAATGCCCAATGTTCCTATTTTTCAGGCCTAAGCGGTCATTACTAGCTTCCCTAATGCCCAATGTTCCAATTTTTTAGGGTAAACCGGTCATTACTAGCTTCCCTAATGCCCGCTTCACCAATTTTTCAGGCCTAAGCGGTCATTACTAGCTCCCGTAATGCCCAATGTTCCAATTTTTTAGGGTAAACCGGTCATTACTAGCTCCCGTAATGCCCGATTCTCCCATTTTTCAGGCCAAACCGGTCACTACTGGCTTCACCGGAACGCCCCCCGGAAAGCGAGTGCCTGGAGCGGAAATCAACAGACTCCGTTTATCCGCCAAACTAAAAAGGGCCGGGCGGCGGTTTTGCCCGGTTTTTCTTAGCTAATCAGAATTTATATGGATAAATTCTGAACGCATAAATTCAACTACGCCTCTGTCTTCGTCCAAAGGACTCGCCAGTCTGCGAGTTTTCATTTAGGAATGAAATAGCAAAAGTTTTCCAGATGGGGATGTGCAGCGGTGGGTCTTTTCTGATAAACTTTTCTCTGCGAGCAGATTTGCACCAAGAGTTTTTGCCATCTCATCATTTTCGGCTTGAAAGGTTTCATCTAAGATTTTCTCTCCATTCGCTTCAAATGCCGTTAATTTATAGTTCTTCATTTGAATCCCCTCTTTTTAGAAAATTTATTATTTTCTCTATTTTACCTAAAGTTGTGGGATATGCAAAGGAAGTGAAGCTTTTAATCCATTATTTCAATCAATGAGGAGGTTTTTCTATGGCTTTAGTGCTTGAACATGTCACAAAGCGATTCGGATCCTTTACAGCCGTTGACGATTTATCCCTTAGCATTCCGGAAGGTGAAATCTTTGGCTTTTTAGGGGCAAACGGTGCTGGCAAAACGACGACTTTCCGGATGATTCTCGGTATCCTTGATTCAAGTGGCGGCAAAATTACGTGGAAAGGTAAGTCAGTATATGACACCGCAAAACGGTTTATTGGGTACTTGCCCGAAGAAAGGGGACTGTACCCGAAGTTAAAGGTACGAGATCAAATCATTTATTTAGCGAGATTAAGAGGAATGCCAAAAGACGAAGCTGCCGTTGAATTACGAAAATGGCTTGAGCGATTTAAAATAACGGAGTATGAGACCAAAAAAGTCGAGGAACTGTCGAAAGGAAATCAGCAAAAAATCCAATTTATTGCCGCTGTCATCCATAAACCAAAACTGTTGATCCTGGATGAGCCGTTCAGCGGGCTTGATCCGGTCAATGTCGAACTGTTGAAATCGGCCGTTGTTTCTCTAAAGGAGCAAGGGGCAACCATAGTGTTTTCAAGCCATCGAATGGAACATGTTGAAGAAATGTGCGAACAGCTTTGTATTTTGCACAAGGGAAAAACGGTTGTTCACGGTGGACTAAAGGAAATTAAACGATCTTTCGGTAAAAAAAATCTTGTCATTCATGCCGATGTTGCTCTTGATTTCTTGGCATCGTATCCGGGGGTAGTAAAAGCAAAGGCGACCGCAGAAGGAATGCTGCTGCAAATTGAAGGGGAGCCGGTGGCCGAGCAAATTTTCAAAGAATTAGCAGGCAAAGGATTTGTCCGCAAGTTTGCGCTTGAAGAACCATCTTTAAACGATATTTTCATTGAGAAAGTGGGTGCTTCCTATGAATAATTTTTGGATCATTTTATGGCATACCTATCTCACAAAATTAAAAACAAAATCGTTTTTGATTACGACCTTGATTACGATTGCTATTGTTCTTGTGCTGGCAAATATCAGCACGATTATTAAAGCATTTGATAAAAACGGCGGAAAGGATACAGTCGCTGTTCTCGATCAAACCGGGCAGCTGTACGAACCGCTGAAGCAACAAGTTGCAGCAATAAATAAGGACATCGTTTTAAAACGGTACAGCGGTGCTGAAAAAGACGCCGAAAAGGCTGTTGAAAAGGGAACTTATAAAGGACTGCTCCTGGTTCGTTTTAATCAGGAAAAATTGCCAGAAGCCACGTTTAAGGCAATGTCGATTGCCGATTCAAGCATCTATACCGATCTGCAAAATGGGCTGCAGCAGGTAAAAACGATGATGGCGGCAGCAAAACTAAATCTAACCCCTGCACAGCTGCAAAAACTGTATGAACCGGTCTCATTTCAAAAAGCGGCCCTTGAAAAGAATGCCAAAACGGAGGAGCAACTCAATCAGGCACGCGGACTTGTTTATGTTTTGTTGTTTGTGATTTATTTTGCCGTAATCATGTATGCGAACATGATTGCGATGGAAGTAGCCACTGAAAAATCTTCGCGGGTCATGGAAATTTTAATTTCAAGCGTTTCTCCGATTACGCAGATGTTTGCCAAAATAATTGGCATTGCCCTGTTGAGCTTAACACAGCTTGCCGCTTTCTTAGCTGTTGGGTACTTTTCTTTTAAGCAAAACAGTGCTTCGTTAACGGGCGGTTTCTTTAATGTATTTGGTTTTGGCCAAATACCGGCTGCGACAATTGGTTATGCGGTCATCTTTTTCATCCTGGGCTATTTTTTATTTGCGACAATGGCCGCTTTTCTCGGCTCGCTTGTCAGCCGGATTGAAGATGTACAGCAGATGATTACTCCGATGACAATGCTTGTTGTTGCGGGATTTATGATTGCGATGTTTGGCCTATCAAAACCAGACTCGCCAGTTATTACGGTCACGTCCTTTATTCCGTTCTTTACTCCGATGATTATGTTTCTTCGCGTCGGGATGCTAACGATTCCTTTTTGGGAAGCCTTGATCGGGATAGCGATTCTCGCGGCAACCATTGCACTGTTGGCGATTTTTGGCGCCCGCGTATACAAAGGCGGCGTATTGCTGTACGGCAAATCCAATTCGTTTAAAGATATTAAAAAAGCATTGCAATTAACAAAAAAAGAGTAAGTAGAAAAGAGCCGGTGAAAAAAGCCTGCTCTTTTTAATATAGAACGTGCATTCGCTTTTTAAGAGTGGTAGAATAAAAGAAACGATAGTGAAAGGGTTTTAGTATGAAACAAATTTCGTTTATTCATGCTGCTGATTTGCACTTGGACAGCCCAATGGCTGGTTTAAAAACACTGCCGGATTCTATTTTGAGAAGAGTAAGAGAAAGCACATTCCAAGCGTTGAAAAAATTGACAGACGCTGCGATTGAAAGGGAAGTTGATTTTGTTATCTTTGCTGGCGACTTATTTGATGGGGAAGACCGGAGTCTCAAGGCACAGTCACGGCTGCAAAATGAAATGCTGAGACTGAAAAAGTATGGAATCCCGGTTTATATTGTCCATGGAAATCACGACCATTTAAGCGGAACATGGGTAAAGCTTGAAATGCCGGAAAATGTCACTGTTTTTTCAAGCGAGGTGGAAGTCAAAACGCTTCAAACGAAAAGCGGGGCAATCGTTCATTTGTATGGATTCAGTTACCCGAAGCGCCATGTTCTGGAGCGGAAAATTACCGAGTATCAGCCAGTTGCCGGGGCCGATTTCCATATTGGCATTCTCCATGGCAACTTAGCGGGTACGACAGAGCATGGCAATTATGCTCCCTTTACGATAAAAGAGCTGCTTGGAAAACCGTTTGATTACTGGGCATTGGGGCATATCCATAAACGGGCTATTTTAGCGGAAAACCCGCCTATCGTCTACCCCGGCAATATCCAAGGAAAGAACCGCAAAGAAACAGGCGAAAAGGGCTGCTATTGCGTAACAATGACTTCTCTTGAGACAAAGCTAGAATGGATTGAGACAGCGCCAATTATCTGGGAAACTGCTTCTATTGATGTTCAAAACGCCAAGAGTTTTCAAGAGATTTTTCATGTTTGCCAAAATGCGGTTGCCGAGTATCGTAAAACAGGTAAAGGAATATTGCTGATACTGTCGTTAAAAAATGTTCAACTGGAAGATTTTAAAGAAAGAACGGCTGTTTTCGAGCTTTTCGAGTTATTGCAGGAAAATGAAGAAAATGAGGACTCGTTTGTTTGGATTGTTCAGCTTGAGATCGAAGAAGATATGAGGTTAAATAAAGAGCGGCTTGGGAAAGAGGGCGGCTTTTTTCAAGAGCTTTTTTCAACAGCTGATCAATACAATCATCAACATCACGCGCTTGCCCCTTTATACGAACATTCATTGGGAAGAAAGTATACGGCCGCATTATCAACAGAGGAACAGCAGGAACTTGTAAAAAAAGCTGAAAATTTGCTTATTTCACTGCTTACTAGACAATAAGAAAGGAGGCGTTACACTTGAGGCTGATCGATCTGCATATTTATGGGTTTGGCCGTCTTGAGGATGTGATCATTGAAAACTTGACTGATTTTCAAGTTTTTTATGGTGAAAATGAAGCAGGAAAATCAACGATTATGGCGTTTATTCATGCTGTTCTGTTCGGCTTTCCTACTAAGCAGCAGGCAGAGCTACGCTATGAGCCGAAACAAGGAGCAAAATACGGCGGGAAACTAAGGCTGTCTCATCCACAATACGGTATTGCAGTGGTTGAACGGGTCAAAGGAAAAGCAGCAGTTGGCGATGTGACCGTTACCCTTGAAAAGGGGCAAAGCGGCGGAGAAGAACTGCTGAAAGACCTTCTATTTGAACTGGATAAGGATATTTTTCAGGCGGTCTTTTCTTTTAATTTGCATGGCTTGCAAAACATTCATCAAATGAAAGGAGAAGAACTGAATCAATTCTTATTTTCCGCCGGAACGCTTGGAACCGATCGCTTAGCAGCAGCGGAGCTTCAATTGCAAAAAGAGTTGGATTACCGGTTTAAAACAACGGGAAAAAAACCGGTGCTAAATGAAAAACTGCAGGAAGTTGATCTGTTAAACAAAGAGTTGAAGAAAAAAGCGGCAAAGAATCAGTCTTATCAATCCTTGACTGGCGAGAAAGAAGACATTGAGAAGGAAATAGCCGCACTTCAAAAACGGATCAATCAAATTCGGACACGAATAGAGAAGTTAAACGAGTGGAAAAAAGTGTCTGCTCATGTCAAGGAAGAGAAATGGCTTGAACAAGAGCTGGAGGAAATCGGTCAAGTTACCTTTCCTGCTCGGGGGATCGAGCGATATGAACAACTCAACCAGCTGTTAAAGCCCTATCATGCTCAGCTGTCCAGCCTGAATGAGCGGATCAATCAAGTACAACAACAGCTTGAAAGCATTGAGCCGGATATTGATTTCCTGCAAAACCAAGCGGAAATCGAGGTGGCAGTCAATCAATTTCCGCTCTATCATCAATATAGCCTTCAAGAAAAAGAACTAGAGGCAAAACTGGGCGAACTTGAAAACAAGATCGGCAGTATAAAAGAACAGCTTCACTTGCAACAACGTGATGAAGCTGTTGCCGCGATCAATACAAACTTATACATAAAGGATCAGGTGCAAAAACTTGATAAAAAAAGAATTTTGCTTGATCAAAGCAAACAGGAACTGGAAAACCATTTTGCTGAAGAGAAGCGCAAGCTGGAAGAGTTGGAAGCGGCCGCAGAAGCTGCAAAAGCCCAGCTGCTGCCTGATGCTGAACGAAGCAGCATGGAAGCCGAGGCTGCAAAGGCTGTTGATCGGGATCAAGTTGAAGCAAACATCAAGGCGATTCGGGAAAAGATTGCTTTTTACCAAGCGGCAAATGAACGAGAAAAACGGCAAAATCAGCAGAAATCGCTACAATATTTCATTTTTGGCCTGATGTTGTTTGGGTTAATCGTTTATAGCTGGTCGATTCAGCAAACACTGCTAACCCTAATTGGAGCGTTCCTTCTTTTCGTTATAGCTGCTTTTTTTGTTAAAGGACTAAAAAACAAATCCTTGATTGTAATGGGCGAAACGCTTGGACCGCTTTTTGCAGAGGAAAGGAAATGGCAGGAATATCTTGCATCCTCACAATATGCCAATATGACAATAGTGCAAGAAAAACTTGCCATGGACAATCGACGCCGTGAACAGCTGCAGATTTTACGTGTAAAACTGGAGCAGCAGCAACATTTATTTGACAAGGTAGTCGATCAATTCGAGATGTGGGAGAGTGATGCTTCCGCCTATGGCAAAGAAATCGAAAAGATCAGCTTGGAGCTGAACATACCGAAAGAATTGGCAAAAACACAACTCGTCGATGCTTTTCAGCAACTTGACCAGTTAAAAACGATGATACGAGAAAAACGCCAGCTCCAGACCCAGTTGGAGCAATTGCGGGAAGAGCGCATGACGATTTGGTTGCGGCTTGGAAAAACAGCGGCGCGGTATCTTGGTGAAAAGGAACCGGATATACAAAAAGCAGTATTTTTACTGCGAAATAAATTAAATGAAGAACGGGAGAAAGTGATTCTAGTAAAAGCAAAACGTGATAAACTTCAAGAAATGGAGGAGAATCGCGGACAGCTTCAACAGGAAAAAAACCATATGCAAACGGAAATCGATCAGTTGATGGCGGAGGCAAATGCCGAAACAGAGACGGATTTCTTTGTAAAAGGCGAATGGTTTACCAGAAAAGTGAAGCTGGAAGAAAGGCTGACTGATGTAAAACAGCAGCTTCATTATTGCTTTCTGAGCAAGTTGGAAAGGAATAGTTATTTACATATACCAAACTGCGAGGAAATAATGGAAGAACATCACTTGGAAGCTGAAAGGCTTCAGAAGACGCTTCTGGAAAAGCAGGAAAATCTTGCAGCAAAGCGCCATGAAATCCAGCTGCTTGAAGAAGGCGGGGTTTACTCGGAAATCCTCCATCAATTGAAGCTTAAGCAAACGGAATTGGTAGAAGAAGTGAATGAATGGGCTGTCTACCGGATTGCCCAGGACATCCTTTTGCAGACGGTTGAAAAATACAAAAGCATCCATCTCCCGCGCATGCTTACGCAGGCGGAAACCTATTTGTCTTTTCTAACTGAAGGGCGGTATTGCAAAATTCTTCTGCATCCAAAGAAAACTGGCTTTCTAGTCGAAAGAGACGATCATATCCTGTTCGAAGCGTATGAGTTAAGCCAGGCGACAATGGAGCAGGTGTATGTATCCATTCGACTGGCACTTTCAACAACGCTGTTTGCAAAGTTTCCGTTTCCGATTTTAATTGATGACAGTTTTGTTAATTTTGACGGAAAAAGAACGCAAAGGATAATGGAATTGTTGAAAAATACTAAGCAAAATCAAATATTATTTTTTACATGTCATCAGCATTTGCTTGATTATTTTAGCAATCCTGATACTCTTTTCTTGCAGAAAGGTGCTGTTCAGCGAGTTTGCTAGAGTGATATACTTTTAACGATAAGAAAGGAGCGGTCTGAAGCGATGAATCGAGGAGTTCTGCAGCATGATGTCGGGGAACAGGTGGAACTGTTCCTGTTGATTAAAACTGCAACAAAGGGAATTGCCAGTAATGGCAAACCGTTTTTAACCCTGATTTTACAGGATCAGAGCGGTGACATTGAAGCAAAGCTATGGGACGCTGGTGAAGAAGAAGAACGCAGCTATGCAGCTGAAACAATCATCAAAGTGTTAGGCGATATTCAAAATTACCGTGGAAGAAATCAATTAAGAATCCGGCAAATTCGGCCGGCTGTTCCAAGCGACAAGGTGAAGCTTGAGGATTTTTTAGCGTCAGCGCCGCTTGGCCGTGAGGAAATGTCAGGGAAACTCACCCAATACATTTTCGAAATGAAAAATCCGAATATCCAAAGAATTACACGCCATTTGCTGAAAAAATACCAGCAGGATTTTCTTGAGTTTCCTGCAGCAACAAAGAATCATCACGAATTTGTGTCCGGACTTGCATACCATGTAGTCAGCATGCTTGATTTGGCAAAGGCAATTGCCGGATTGTACCCAAGTCTTGATAAGGACTTACTCTATGCCGGTGTTATTCTACATGATCTCGGAAAAGTAATTGAGCTTTCCGGCCCCATTTCAACGACCTATACGGTGGAAGGTAACTTACTAGGGCATATTACCATAATGGTAAACGAAATTGGAAAAGTTGCTGAAGAGCTGGACATTTCTGGTGAAGAAGTTATGATTTTGCAGCATCTTGTTCTTTCCCATCACGGTAAAGCAGAATGGGGGAGTCCGAAGCCGCCGTTAATTAAGGAGGCTGAAATTCTTCACTATATTGATAATATAGATGCAAAAATGAATATGCTTGACCGGGCTATGGAAAGGGTGAAGCCGGGAGAATTCTCTGAACGCATTTTTGCCCTTGACAACCGCTCATTTTACAAACCGGTATTTCACAAATAAGGACGGCCATCTTGGTCGTCCTTTTAAATTTTTTTGTGGTGAAGCATTTTTTAAAAGCTCACTGAATATGTTGGTAAAAATGGACAACCCCCATACGAGGAAAGGAGCGAATCAAGAATGGATATTCCCATTTGGGTATATATGGTCGCCGCCGGCATTATCATCAGTGCGTTAATGGCTTATAAAACAGGCAAAGAGGAACGAGAAGCAGAATTTGAGACAATTGAAAGAGAAGGGGAGGTATACATGAAACGGCTCGAGCAGGAAAAAGAGAATCGCGAGAGCCAAAAAGCGAGCGAAGCATAACGAAAGGAGAGACCAATGATCTGGTCTCCCCTTTTTTGGCTAATCAGAATTTATATGGATAAATTCTGAACGGACGATGGACAGGACGTCCTAGTCAGGCGAGTGCCACAGGATGTGGCAGGTATACGAGCGTGGTAAATTCAACTACGCCTCTGTCTACGTCCAAAGGACTCGCCAGTCGGCGAGTTTTCATTTATATTACGAAAATGATTATTGTGCAGGGGCAGCCGATGGTGCAGTTTGTGGATTGAGGGCATCTTTCAGAGCTTTGTCATCCACTTTTACACCGGCATCTTTCATTTCCTTCTGCATGACTTTATCAATGATATCGTTCGTTAATTTTGATGATTTTACTTTGTATTCAATATCCTTTTTCATCGCATCAAAAGATTCTTTCTTCTTCTCGCCGGTTTTTTGAATGATATGGTATCCGTAAGACGTTTTAACCGGTCCTGAGATTTCATTCAATTTTAAAGCAAATGCTGCTTTTTCAAATGCCGGATCCATTTTTCCGGTACCAAACCAGCCAAGATCGCCGCCTTTTTGTGCGGTACCAGTATCTTGTGAATATTTCTTCGCTAAGTCTTCAAATTTTGCACCGGCATCAAGCTGTTTCTTCACATCATTTGCGGTAGCTTCATCCTTAACGAGGATGTGGCGTGCCTTAATGTCCGGTTGATATTTATCGTAATAATCTTTCAGTTCTTTATCGGTTACTTTCACTTCTTTCAAAGCAGCTTTTTCTTGCATCATGCCGATTTTCATTGTTTTCTTTAAATCGTCTTCATTTTTATAACCGTATTGCGCAAGTGCCACTTGGAAATTTGAGCCAAGATCTTTCTTGAGCTGATCTACTTTTTGATTTACTTCCTTATCGGTGACCGGGTATTTTTTTGCTAAAACTTTTTCATAGACGAGCTGCTGCAATGCTTGTGTACCAATTTTTTCTTTCATGGCGTTATAGAGCTCGTCCTTTGTGACGTCGCCAACCTTGCTCTCAGCTACTTTTTCCGAACCATTTTGACTGCAGGCGCTTAAAGCAAGAACTCCACTCGCTAAAGCAAGGGCTAGCATCCATTTCTTCATGATGAACCTCTCCTAAATAAAATTTCATGGGAATTTTAATCCACAGGTTTTACTATAACATAAACAATCGCTACTGCAAAAATATTATCCATATTGGAAAGGAAGTTTTTCTTTCGTAGGTAAGCGCCTAAACCATTTCGTCGGGTTTTGAATAGGATATCGTAGTAATAGATAAAGGAGGTATTACGATGAGCAATGGATATGGTGCTGGCTTCGCTCTAATTGTAGTCCTCTTCATCTTGTTGATTATTGTTGGAGCAGCCTGGCTGTAACAATAAGCAGTACAAGAAAAGTAAAATCTTTGTTGATGATACGGAAGGAGGAAGGAAAATGTCTGGTGCTGCCGGATTTTATGGTGGAGGATTTGCGTTAATCGTTGTTCTCTTCATCTTGTTGATCATTATAGGTGCTTCTTGGGTTTACTAAAGAACTGCAACAAAGCGATGAGCCATTGGCTCATCGCTTTGTTTTGCTAATGTCCCCAAGCTGAAACCTTCTGATTTCTTTAGGCTATGTGAATAAAATTTCCATATACGAGGATACAAGTAGAATCGTAATGCACACGTTAATCGTTCGAAATACTTTGTGCTGCCGTTCTTCAGGTATATCCTTTTGAACACAAAGGGAATGGGTCATTTTGTTTACATAGTAAAGAATTAAAATGGCAAGAACAATAAAAATGGAGATCATCAGCGATTCCCTCCCTTTACGTAAAGATTTTTATGTACATAAAAACAACGGCACAGACTATAAAGCTGCCGTTTCATTCATTTGGGGATTTCTTTCTTCAGCTGTTGTCCATTTTCTTTATGTTTAATACAATAACAAAAATAGGGTAAAAAAGATAGTCTAAAAAGTGGAAGATTGAGTCGCAGCTTCCGGATATTTGTGGATCCAAATAGGTAGGTTTGCCATTATGGAATCGATCCAAAAAATGGTTAGCCAATCAGATAAACAGATACTACAAGAACAAAAATTCTATGGTTTAAAGCGAGGTTTTGTAAATGAATGAACAGGATGTCATGCACCGTCTCCGTCTTCTTGAATATCATCAAAAATTACTTGTCCAGCTTGTAGCAAATCCCCAGCTTGATTTTTTAAAAAAAATTGTTGAAAAAGGAATTTCCGAACAGGAAGTTGAAGCATTTTTTAAACTCTGCGATGAGCTTACATTGCAGATGGAGGAGCAAAAAGCGGAGGGGTTTCTGCACTTTTATCCGCTTTATCATAAGTTTACAGCTTCGTTGCCAAAGAATCTTCAAGCAGACGAAGCAGTCACGTCTTGTCTCAACCAAAATCTTTATTTAGATCTCATGCGAGAATTTAAAAAATATTTCTAAAAAGTTAAACAATCTCCTGTTCGGATTTCTTGTTAGGATGATGGAGTTTCTGCAATTCCTCACTGAATTCGCTTTCAATGTTGTGAAAGGATTTTTCGAAAATTTCCATGAAATCTTCTCCGTAGATATTGCGGACAATTGCCATCATTTCGATAATTTCCGGGAATTTCCCATACAGATCGCGAAGTGGTAACGCCCCTGTAAAAGCAGCATTGTTGTTAGGGTTATAGTTTTCCATTAATTGAAGTAAAATCGATTCTCCTTCATCCGTTAACTGAATATACGTGTTCCGCTTGTCATTTTCTTTTTTTGAAAACTTTAGCAGGCCGCGTTCTTCTAGTTTTTTAGAAAAGTTGAAGGCAGTGGAAACATGCATGACACCAAATTTGGCCACATCCGAAATGGAGGCGCCGTTTAAGTGATAGGCAATCCAAAGGATATGGTGTTCATTGATATTTAAGTCAAACGGTTTAATCCATTGCTGCCAATCCTTTTCGATCGATTTCCATAGAGCCTTGCTTAATTGGGCAATTCTCTGGCTAAAAAGCATCGCTTCTTTCAATGAATAATTTTTTTCCGGCATTCCCAATTTCACCTACTTTTCTATTTCTCTATTATCATTATGCCAATAAAACAAAAATTAATAAAGATATAAATTTACAAAATTTTTAGAAAATGTTTTCCTAATAAAGTCATGTTAACAGTGGGGCGAAGATGAAAAATGTATGCATTATTATCATAAATAGTTTGCAGAAATATTTCCACCTTTTCGAAAATTATGTTAACACGTTTTGAATTTAATCGATTGTTCATAAGATGTAAAGTGCTACATATAAATGGATTAACAACGGGATAGGAGTGGAGCAGTCTTTGAGTGTCATGATGAGTGCATTTTGGCTGATAAGTTTTCTGCTGTTTCTTGGCACGTTTCGCCTTTTTGCGCAATACCGCAAACCGGGTGCTTATCCGCCAAAACATATTCTTAAGAAGCAGATGATAACTTTAGGCAGTGGGTGTATTTTCTTCTTTTTATTGGGTTTAGTGCTTTCTGTGAATTTGTAGAGCATGAAGCATGATGGTTCCTAATAAGAAAAAGAACCCAAAAAGGGTTCTGTTATTAGGAAACTTTCTTTGTTGGGACAAGTTTTTGCGACCCCAGTTTCGTCCGTTTCACAATGGATAGAGCAATCGGATAAATGATCACCATGGCAACAGTGTTAAACGCTGCTGCTGGTAGGACAACTGCTGCAAACAAGCCTGTAAATGGACCAGGCAACCCGACGATGAAATAAGCCGATGTCAAGAATGCTGCTCCTGAAATTAACGTCCCAATAGCAGTCAGAACTGCAATGCTTACAAGCGAATTTCGGAATTTTTTTAGAGCTAAAAACAAACCAAAAAACAGTAAAGCCGTTACAGGTTTGTCAATCATGTTCGGAATCTGTCCGCCGGGGAAGGTTGTTGTCAAACCAGATATAACGCCAGTGACGATTGCTAAAAGTCCAACGCTTTTTATCTCCGGAAAAAGAATGATTCCTAAAAACATCATTGTCAGCATCATATCGGGCTTCATTCCAAGAAAAATCGGCGGAATCACCGCGTGTAAAACAGCTCCCATTCCAACCAAAAGTGAAAGGGCTACAAGGTTCTTTGTATTCATTTCTCATCTCTCCTCTGCTGATCTCAGCTAATGTGTATTTCCTGCAGTGCACTTATTGCCTGCAGCGAAATCTTGTCGTTATTATATCATACAATCTGATCGTTGAAAATACGCATTCTTGGTTAATTCGAAGATAGATGCTTGCTGATACCGCTGGCGATTTGCTGAAGCTGTTCCGGTGTATAATCAGCCTGATTATTTTTCCATACGGCACCAAACCCGTCACCTTTGCCATAGCGCGGAATTAAATGCAAGTGAAAATGGAAGACGGACTGACCCGCCTGTTCTCCGTTGTTGTTCACAGCATTGAGACCAACAGGGGTGAATTCTGCCTTCAAAGCGTTGGCAATGGCAGGAACTGCTTCGAAAAGGTTTTTTGCAATTTCTGGTGTCAGCTCAAACACATTTTCCTTATGTATTTTTGGTATGACCAAAGTATGGCCTTTTGTCACTTGGCTAATATCCAAGAAAGCCAGCACATGTTCGTTTTCATATACTTTCGCTGCCGGAATATCACCATGAATAATTTTACAAAAAATACAATCGCTCATCGTTTTTCGTCCTCTCTTTTTTTTATAATTTTATCATACTTACTGGTATAAAAAAAAGGAAAGGCAGGATCCGCGTGGAATCCTGCCCTTTTGAAGGGGAAATGCTTCTAGGAAAACGTTCTTTACAGGTCTCTTTCTTTGACAAACACCTCATTTATTATGGTAGTGTTCGGTAAAGAGTGACTTTGTTCAAACTGACCATCCCCAATTCTTTTTCAGTTATAAGATAAATGTAACTTTGCTGTCTGGCTGTCCTTATGGACTTGCCAATTGGCGGGTTTCATTTATCGTTTTGGTACATGAAAAGTGGTTGATGGATCTTTGATAAACACCTCATTTCAAGTAATGAAGCCGTTTATTCTCTCAATAAACAGTCTGGTGTTATCTGAACATCAAAATGGTTATATGCGTTGTGCAAAACAACCATCCCCTTAAGGTAAACGTCTAAAAGCGAACGAATTGAATGATCTTTGTCTGCCACAGACACCTCATTTCAATTGCTGATGATTTTCATCATCGCTTGTTTTCCCCTTCGAAGATTATCATGTCCGATTCTAAAAAGAATATACATCACTTTTTTAAAGTTTTAGCTCTGTTCATTTTAGTTGTGTATTTTCCGCTCCAATCAATGAGCTTTCATTTTATTTTATAGTCGGCAATTGGTAAAATAAGAGCAAATCAAGCTTCGGAAGGACGTTGAGGATGTCTTTAGTATCGATTGAACATGTGACTGGCGGTTATACAAGAAACCCTGTTTTAAAAGACATTTCGTTTGAGATCAATGAGAGGGAAATCGTTGGCTTGATCGGCTTAAACGGTGCCGGAAAAAGCACAACGATCAAACATATGATCGGCCTGATGGAGCCGCAACGCGGAACGATCAAGTTAAACGGAAAAACATTCCAAGAGGACAAAGAAGGGTACCGTAAATTGTTTACCTATATACCTGAAACTCCTGTTTTGTACGATGAACTAACGCTTGAGGAGCATTTACGATTGACTGCCATGGCGTATGGACTTGATGAAGACGCCTATGATCGACGAGTATCATCCTTGTTGGCAGAATTTCGGATGGAAAAGCGTTTAAGCTGGTTTCCGGCTCATTTTTCAAAAGGAATGAAACAAAAGGTAATGATTATGTGTGCCTTTCTCGTTCAACCGCCGCTTTACATTATTGATGAACCATTTGTCGGTTTGGATCCGCTTGGAATTCAATCCCTTCTCGATTTATTGAAGAAAATGAAGGAAAGGGGTGCCGGGATTTTGATGTCAACCCATATTCTTGCAACGGCAGAAAAGTATTGTGATCGTTTCATTATTTTACATGAGGGAAAAATAAGGGCAGAGGGGACGATGGCGGAATTAAGGAAGCAGTTTTCAATGCCGGATGCATCTTTGGATGATTTATATATTCAGCTAACAAAGGAAGAAAATTATGTTTGATGAAAAAAAACTTTGGATCAAGAGGGCAGGCCGGCGCACAAAAGATTTGGGAAGGTATTTGCGTTATATTTTTAATGGTCATTTAGTCGTTGTCATGCTTTTTTTGATCGGTGCTGCCGGGTTTTTTTATCAAAATTGGATAAATGGACTGCAGCCAGGCTTTCCGGTTGAATGGATTATGGCGACGGTCACGGCCTTGTTTTTAACCTACAGCCCGGTTTACAATTTCCTATTTGAAGCGGACAAGGTGTTTTTATTGCCGCTTGAAACAAAAATGAAGCCCTATTTTTATCGTTCCGGATTGGTAAGTCTTGTGTTTCAATCCTATGTTCTACTGCTTGTGCTAGCCGTTTTAATGCCGATGTATGCCCATGTCAACCGTCTGGGATTCCGCTTGTTCTTGCCGTTTTTTGCTGTTTTGGTTGTCTTGAAAGCATGGAACTTGGCTGTGGGCTGGCGGATTCAATATGAACTCGACACGGCGGTTTATTCTTGGGATCGGGCAGTTCGTTTTTTGTTAAATGGGATTTTTACCTTTTTGGTATTTAAACAGGCCAATTTTTTCTTCCTTTTGACTTTAGCCGCATTGCTGTTTTTTTATTATTCTGTTTTTAAGTCCCGAACAGAACGAAAAGGATTAAAATGGGATACACTCATCCATGATGAAGAAAAACGAATGAATTCGTTTTATAAGCTGGCCAACTTGTTTACCGATGTGCCGATGTTGAAAGATTCTGTAAAGAGAAGAAAATGGCTGGACTTTCTGCTTGGACGGATTTCCTTTTCACGAAGGCAAACCTATTTGTTTTTGTTTTCAAGAACTTTTTTGCGATCTGGCGATTATCTTGGGCTTTTTCTGCGGCTGACCATCATTGGCGGCCTGGCACTGTACTTTTTCTCTTTCGGCCTCTTGCAAATTGTGTTGGCTATTTTGTTTCTGTATTTAACCGGGTTTCAATTGCTGCCTTTATGGTTGCATCATCAAAATAAGCTGTGGGTGGATTTGTATCCAGTTCCAACGCAATACAAAACAAACGCCTTTTCAACGCTTTTGTCGTTTTTACTTGGGCTACAGACGCTTCTGTTTGCCGTTTTGATTAGTCTAAAAGGGGACTGGCTGCCGGCAGGGATCGAATTGCTAGCGGGGTCGGGCTTTGTCTGGTTTTTCGTTTTTGTTTACAGAAAAGGGAGAATAAGGAAACAGCACTAACTGTATGCTGTTCACGAGCTTTTTAAAATGGGGGTGAAAAAGGTGCAGGATTATGATTTAAAGGTTTATGAAGAGGTTGAAGCGTGGAAGAGAAGAATCACGAAGCGGTCGGGTATTTTTCAGCGATTATCGAAAAGAACACAACAGCAAATCAATGATTGGGTTCCGGACAAGGTTCATGCTGTCTTGACAGAAAGCATGAAAGCAATGGTTAAAGCGACTTTGTTTGGATCGCAAGTCACCACTAAACAAGAGAAGTTCAAGGCTGTAACCCTTGCCGAAAGAGATGAAACAGTACGAAGAAAAATTGCTGTATATCAAAAAACGGCAGCCATTGAGGGAGCGGGAACGGGTGCAGGGGGAATCCTGGCCGGTCTTGCGGATTTCCCGCTGCTGTTGTCCATAAAAATAAAGCTGTTGTTTGAAATTTCTGCTATTTACGGTTTTGACCCAGCTGACTATACCGAAAGATTATTTATTTTGCACGTTTTTCAGCTTGCTTTTTCAAGTGATGAAACCCGACGCCAAACACTTGCGGTGGTGGAAAATTGGAATGAAGAAAAAAACGTGTTGAAGGATATGGACTGGCGCCAATTTCAGCAGGAATACCGTGATTCGATTGATTTTGCCAAACTGCTGCAAATCGTTCCCGGTATCGGTGCAGCTGTTGGGGCAATTGCCAATTATCAACTGCTGAAACAATTAGGTGAAACGGCGATGAATGCTTACCGTATGCGCATTATCACTACCCCGCCGCCAACTATTTTTTAATAGACATTGGAAAGAGGCTGAGTATACTCAGCCTCTTTTTGCAGCTAAATGAAGAAGATTGCTGCAATGGTCGTAACGGTAAGCCCGATAATGACTGGCACTAGATTTCTCCTTGCGAGTTCGAACGGATCAACATTGCAAATTGCAGCTGCCGGGATTAATGCCCATGGAACAAGGGTTCCGCCGCCAACCCAAATCGCTGCAATCTGCCCGAGAGCTGTAAGTGTTGCGGCTCCTTTGCCAATGGAAATTGCAAATAAGTGGGCAATCGAGCCGGCGAGCGAAATGCCTGAGAAACCTGAACCATCAAGTCCGGTAATCGCTCCTACGGCCGTTAATGTCACTGCCCCGACCGCTTTACTTAATGGAACCACATTTGCAAGAGCAACGCCAAGGTCGTTGACAATTCCTTGTGATCCTTTCGGAAGAAAATCACCGATAATTTTGGTGAATCCAGCATCGCCTAGGTAAAAGAAAGCAGCAATTGGAATAACGGGTCCGAACACTTTAAAGCCAAATTGGAACCCTTCGATTAAATAGTGGGTCATTTGTTCTAACCCTTTGTTTTTGTGCCCGGTCATGGTAATCAAGATGAGAATAATGATCGAGGTTCCGCCAATTAACGCTGTAGCGTCACCTCCTTGCAGTTTAAGAAAATACATTGCTGCTACATCAATCAAAAACAAGACGGGAACCAGCAATGCAAAGAAACGTTTTTGCCCTTTCGTCATCGAAACGGAGGAATCTGCCTTCTCAGAAGTTTCTGCATCCGCTGTATAGGAAGTATTTGTAAGTAACCCTTGTTTCATATCTTTTTTTAGGAAATAAAAGGCGACAACGGTGGTAACAATCCCCATGATAAAGACAAGCGGAACGCTGGCACTGATTACACTATGGATTGGAAGTCCGGCCGCATCGGCTGTTAATTTGGGAGCTGCTTGAATGACAAAATCTCCTGACAAGGCAATTCCGTGTCCGAACAGGTTCATGGCCATGGCGACACCTAATGCAGGCAAGCCTGCTCTTAGCGCAACAGGTAAGAGAACGGCGCCTAAAAGGGCAACAGCGGGCGAAGGCCAGAAAAACCAGGAGATGACCATCATCAGAATGCCAATTGTCCAGTAGGCGAGAGAGGGATTGCGAATCAGTTTGGTAAATGGATAAATCATTACATCGTTAATACCTGTAGCTGTTAAGGTTTTACTCATTGCAACAATAATTGAGATCACGAGAATGGTCGAAAGCAGTTCGGTAATCGCATAAATAAAACTATTAAAAATACTGCTAACAGAACTGCTTAGCGATCCGGTAGCGGTAAGGGCGAGTAAAAATATTCCCACGATACAAACGAGTGTGGTGTCCCTTCTCTTCACCATAAAGCCGATGATCAAGACGATAAAGACAATATAAATCCAATGAAGAGCGGTAAGCTCAACAATCATACAGTCTCCTCCTTCCAATATCCAAACGCTTTGGGCTGGGTATTCGCCCTGTTTGGCTGTAATACAGAATATGAAATTGTTTACAAGGCGTGAGGGGACTGCAAGAATTTATTTCACAGGCTCTTGTAGTCTAATTAGCAAAAAAAGAATGGAGCATACACTCCATTCCTGCTTTAGCCTTTTTTTCAACAAGAAAGACTGATTGGCGAAACCAGACAAGTTCATTTCGAGGCCGTTCGTTTATTTGTGAATACAAAAGCTTTTTCCTTCCGTTTGTTTTACTCAACGATGCTGTATGTTTTGACATAAGGCATGCTTGTGAATAGTTTCTCAGCAGGATCGGCGTCACCAATAAGATTGAGGCTCGCCTTATACGATGAGGAGGCCTTCCAGATTTGAAAAGCTTGTTCTGTGTCCCATATGGTTATAACAATATAGGTTTGCGAACTCAACGGCTGTAACACTCTGATTGCTGAAAACCCCGCTTCAGCTTCAATTGATGCCATTTTATTTTTAAACTGATACTCAAAAAGCCGTCGTCCCTCATCGGTAACCGGAACATGGATGAATGCGGCAAATCCCGTTTCTCCAATTGTTCCTTTTGAATCAAGGATCAGGTACTTTCGTGGTTCTTTAAAGACAGGATCGCCATTTGTTTCGTGAAGCAAAAGGGCGTCATCCTCATTCGCCATTTTCACCATCTTTTCCTCAGGATTACTTGCGGCGATCGTTGACAAATACTCCAATGTTCCGGTTGTTACGTAAATCTTGACCATCATTCCATCAACCTTTCCTTAGCAATATCCTTTTATTTTCCCTACCAAAGTATGAAAAATTCTAAACGGAAAAACGACTTTTTTTTGACAGTTATTCTCATTCCCTATACATAAAAGGAGAAAATCGTTATAGTGGAAACATACTACTATCCATACTGTCCAATACCTCGAGCATATTCTTGCCTCTGCCCATGTATACCCCTATCATAGAAGTTTCACTTTATAGAAAGTTATATTAAAATGTTTAAGCAGACATGTCTCGAAAGGTGGATATTTTTACAATGGCAAAAGCGATAAATGAAACATTTTTAAAAGCGGCAAGGGGGGAGAGAACCGACTATGTTCCGGTATGGTATATGCGTCAGGCTGGCCGCTCGCAGCCGGAATACAGAAAGATAAAAGAAAAATATTCTTTATTTGAAATTACCCACCAGCCGGAACTTTGTGCGTATGTTACCCGCCTGCCGGTTGAACAATACAACAATGATGCAGCTATTCTTTATAAGGACATTATGACGCCGCTGCCAGCGATGGGCGTCGATGTGGAAATAAAGGGCGGGGTTGGCCCTGTCATTTCCAATCCGATCCGATCGCTTGCTGATGTTGAAAGACTGGGAGAAATCCATCCGGAAGAGGATGTTCCTTATGTTTTAGATACGATTAAACTTTTAACAGAAGAACAATTGTCGGTTCCCTTGATCGGCTTTTCCGGAGCGCCATTTACCTTGGCAAGCTATTTACTTGAAGGAGGACCGTCAAGAAACTATCTTAAAACCAAATCGTTTATGTATGCAGAACAAAAAGCCTGGTTTGTTTTAATGGATAAATTGGCGGATATGATTATTACATATGCAAATGCGCAAATCAATGCCGGGGCAAAAGCAATTCAAATTTTTGACTCGTGGGTGGGCGCGTTAAATGCCGAAGACTACCGGATTTTTATTAAACCGGCGATGGCGAAAATTTTTGCGGAACTTTCAAAAAGCGGAGCACCATTGATTATGTTCGGTGTCGGTGCAAGCCACTTGGCTCTTGAATGGAATGACCTTCCGCTTAATGTGATCGGGCTCGATTGGCGAATGCCGATTGCACGGGCAAGGGAAGAAGGTATTATGAAAGCGATCCAAGGCAATCTCGATCCGACTGTCCTGATGGCACCATGGCAGGTCATTGAGGAAAAAACCCGGGATATCCTTGACCAAGGAATGGAACGGAATGGCTTTATCTTTAATCTTGGACACGGTGTGTTTCCGCAAGTGGATCCGGCAGTTCTGAAAAAATTAACGGCGTTTGTACATGAATACTCTGCCGAAAAACATCGCGAATAAAAATCTGCTTTTTTCCAAAAAATTTGTTAAAAGTCTAGATGGCAGCAGGGGAACTTTGCTAAAAGTTCCCCTGCCATAGTTGCATACTAAATGGGATAGACAAAGAGGTGCGAAAATGACGAAAAAGCGAATGGGTCTGCTTGTAATGGCGTACGGAACCCCCAATCGGCTAGATGACCTGGAACGGTATTACACCCATATTCGCCGGGGAAGAAAGCCATCGCCTGAAATGATAGAAGAGCTGAGACACCGCTACGAGATGATTGGCGGAATTTCACCTCTTGCCAAACTGGCAGTCCAACAAGCAGAAATGCTTGAAAAACGGTTAAATGCAGTTCAAGATAAAATAGAATTTAAAATGTACTTGGGGCTCAAGCATATTGAGCCATTTATTGAAGATGCGGTTGAAAAAATGCACAAAGATGGGATTACACAAGCTGTAAGTATTGTACTGGCCCCGCATTTTTCAACTTTCAGCGTAAAATCGTATAACCACCGGGCGAAAGAAGCGGCAGAAAAGCTTGGCGCCCTAAAAATAATGTCAGTGGAAAGCTGGTACAGAGAACCGAAATTCATAGAATACTGGGCTAAAGGAATTACAGATCTCTACTCTCGCATGCCACAGGGAGAAAGAAACGAGGCAATGCTCATTGTTTCGGCCCATAGCTTGCCGGAAAAAATTATTGAATTGGGCGACCCTTACCCGGAGCAGCTTCAAGAAACAGCTGATTTGATTGCGGAGAAGACGGGAATTAAGCAGTATGCCGTTGGATGGCAAAGCGCCGGCAACACTCCGGAGCCATGGATTGGCCCGGATGTTCAGGATTTAACAAAATCGCTCTTTAAGGAGCATCCATACAAGGCGTTTGTGTTTGCCCCTGTTGGTTTTGTGTGTGACCATTTGGAAGTTCTTTATGATAATGATATTGAATGTAAAGCGGTAACCGCTGAATTGGGTGCCAGCTATTACCGTCCTGAAATGCCAAACGTAAATCCGGAATTGATTGATGCAATGACCTCTATCATTTTGAAGAAAGTAGCGGAGAGTGGGCAGCATGATGATTGAAAGGGGTGACATTCGTGACGAATGAGATAAAAAAAGTCGCGATTATCGGCGGCGGGATCACAGGGCTTACCACTGCTTTTTATTTGCAAAAGTCGATTCGTGATAAAAAACTTCCCATTGAAATTAAATTAATTGAGGCATCCCATCGACTTGGCGGAAAGCTGCAGACAGTGGTAAGGGACGGTTTTACGATCGAAAGGGGACCGGATTCTTTTTTAGCGCGAAAAACAAGCATGATCCAGCTTGCAAAGGAAGTGGGAATGGACGACAAGCTGGTGCACAATTCAACCGGGAAATCCTATGTTCTAGTGAATGAGCAGCTATACTCGATGCCAGGCGGATCAATTATGGGTATTCCGACGAAAATCGGCCCCTTTCTGACAACAGGACTGTTTTCGGTTCCGGCGAAACTTCGGGCTGCAGTCGATTTTATTTTACCGAGGTCTGAAACCGGAAAAGATCAATCCCTTGGCGACTTTTTCCGCAGAAGATTGGGTGATGAAGTAGTGGAAAATTTAATTGAGCCCTTGCTCTCCGGAATTTATGCCGGTGACATTGATCAATTAAGTTTACTGTCGACATTTCCCCAATTTTATGAGGTGGAACAAAAGTACCGGAGCCTGATTATTGGAATGAAGAAAACGTCTGCCTTAAAACCGAAAAAAGCGGAAACGAGCAGTGCAAAACAACAGGGAGCTTTTCTCACTTTTACAACAGGACTTCAGTCTTTTGCAGAGGCAATTGTGGATCATATTGATCCGGAAGTGATTATTAAAGGCCATCGGGTAAAAAAGATTGTCAAAACCAAACAGCAATACGAGCTTTACTTAAACAATGGGGAGTCGATTTTGGCGGATGCAATTGTAGCTGCAACGCCGCATAAGATCACCCAGACCATGTTTTCTGATTACCGCTTTTTTGATCCATTCAAAGAGGTTCCGTCTACATCTGTCGCGACGGTTGCCCTTGCTTTTCCTAAAGAAGCGGTCAAAAAGGATATTGACGGAACTGGATTTGTTGTTTCACGAAACAGTGATTATACGATTACAGCCTGCACATGGACGCATAAAAAATGGGCTCACTCGACACCAGAAGGGAAGGTCTTGCTCCGCTGCTATGTCGGCAGGGCTGGAGATGAGACGATTGTCGATCTTTCCGATGATCAAATTGTGAAAATAGTTCTTGATGATTTAAGCAAAACGATGGATATTACGATGATTCCGGATTTTGCCGTTGTCTCGCGCTGGAATGATTCAATGCCGCAATATACCGTCGGGCATAAGCAGCGCCTTGACACAATTGAAAAGCATTTAACGGAAGAATTGCCTGGCGTGTTTCTAGCTGGTTCTTCATATGGGGGAGTTGGGATGCCGGATTGTGTCGACCAAGGTATGCTGGCAGTAGAAAAGGTTTTACAGTTTTTCGAGTTATCGGATCACTAAAAAGAAGCTATTCATTTGGAATAGCTTCTTTTTTCTTGCATCTGCGGTGTCTCCTTGATCCGCTTTTTTCGCAGGGCACTGAATCTATTTAGAAAAGCTTTTAATGAAGCGGAAAGCAAGATTCGTGGTAAACTACTAATGCTGGCGGTAAAGTTTTTAGCGATTTCACTATAAAAAGGAGTCATTTTTTATGCTGTTTATTGATAATAAAGGAATGAACGATCCGCGCATCAATCTTGCTATTGAAGAATATGCACTAAAGAATCTTGATAGCAGCCAAACCTACTTACTGTTTTATATAAATGAGCCGTCGATTATTATTGGCAAAAACCAAAATACGATTGAAGAGATCAATCTTGAGTATGTGGAGAAGAATGGAATTCATGTTGTCCGCAGATTATCGGGCGGTGGTGCGGTTTATCATGATCTTGGAAATTTGAATTTTAGTTTTATTACGAAGGATGACGGCGAAAGCTTTCATAATTTCCGCAAATTTACGGAACCCGTTATCAAGGCGCTAAAAAAACTTGGTGTTAATGCAGAATTAAGCGGCCGAAATGATATTGAAGTCGAAGGTAGAAAAATTTCCGGAAATGCCCAATTTTCAACAAGAGGCCGAATGTTCAGCCATGGAACATTGCTGTTTGACTCCGAAATGGATCATGTCGCAGACGCATTAAAAGTAAAGAAGGACAAAATTGAGTCCAAAGGAATCAAATCAATTCGCAGCCGCGTTGCAAATATTTCCGAGTTTCTTGAAGAAAAAATCACTATCGGTCAATTTCGGTTGCTGCTTCTTCAATCAATTTTTGAAGGGAAAAAGGAGATTCCAGAGTATGTTTTAACAAGGGAAGATTGGGAAAAAATCAATCAGCTTTCCAGAGAACGTTATCAGAACTGGGACTGGAACTACGGGAAATCGCCAAAGTTTAATCTCCAGCGTACCCATCGTTTCCCTGCAGGACAAATTGATGTCCGGCTTGAGGTAAACAAAGGGCTGATTGAAAACTGTAAAATTTACGGTGATTTCTTTGGTGTTGGGGATGTAAGTGAAATCGAAACAACATTAATAAATATCCGATACGAAAAAGCTGCAATCGAACAGGCACTTGCAGATGTAAATACAACCTACTATTTTGGCAATGTTTCGAAACAGGAATTGATTGATTTAATTTACTAAGAGGGAACGCGCGGTCAGCTTAAAAACTGACGTGCGTTTTTCTTTTTGGCTAAACAGAATTTATATCTTAAAAAAATCGATGGTTCCCAGCAAAAATGGGAATCAACGAAGGTTTATGATTTCCAAAATCGAACCCATTTAACGTGGAGAAGCTACTGTCGCAAATACGTTTTTTGAAAAAACTTGAATACTAAAATTTCTTTCAATATAATGAATTTAGAATATTTTAAAAATGAATGACTATTCATTCACTAAGGGGAGGGGATTGTATGAATTTATCATCACAGTTTCATGAAATCGCCAAGGCAAATGCCGACAAAACTGCTTATTTTTTTAGGGAAGAAAAAAGCACTTATGCAGAATTGGATGCGGCCATTACAAAGTTTGCCTCTGCTCTCGTAAAGATAGGGGTAAAACAAGGCGACCATATTGCCCTGCTGCTCGGCAACTCGCCGCAATTTGTTATCAGTCTTTACGGGGCATTGCGTGCAGGTGCAGTTGTTATTCCAATAAATCCGATTTACACCGCAGATGAGATTGCTTACATCGTAAACAACGGAGATGTGAAAGTAGTCATTGGTCTTGATGTGATGATTCCATTCGTTGAAAAAATGCATTCGTCCTTGCCGCAGGTTGAACATTTTATCATTTGTGAAACAGCACAGGAAAATAGCTGGATTCAAGATGGGGATAACGTATCTGTAAACGGAAAAATGAAATCGTTTACAAGAATGATTGGAGAAGGTGAGTGTTCTTTTCAAGGACCAAATCTCCAGGATGAAGATGTAGCGCTTATTTTATACACTTCGGGAACAACCGGCAAACCGAAGGGGGCAATGCTAACCCATCGCAATTTATATCGCAATGCCAAAGATGTAGCCGACTACCTCAAAATGAATGAAGATGACCGGGTTATTACGACACTGCCTATGTTCCATGTGTTTTGTCTGACTGTTGCGCTCAATGGGCCGTTAATGAGCGGGGCTGCACTGATCATTGTTCCGAAATTTAGTCCGAAAGAAATTTTTGCCCTTGCCAAAACTTATCAGGCCACCGTGTTTGCTGGAGTTCCGACGATGTATAGTTTCTTGTTTCAATATCCGGACGCCGATCCCCGGGACCTAAACTCCTTGAGGCTGTGCATTTCCGGTGGGGCATCGCTTCCGGTTGCCCTTTTGCATCAATTTGAAAAGAAATTTAATGTTGTCATTTCTGAAGGGTATGGATTATCTGAAGCGTCGCCAGTTACTTGCTTTAATCCGCTTGATCGCCCGCGTAAAGCCGGTTCAATTGGTACATCGATTGTTCATGTTGAAAATAAAGTTGTCAATGAACTTGGCGAAGAAGTAGAAGACGGGGAAGTGGGCGAGCTGATTGTCCGCGGTCCAAACGTTATGAAAGGCTACTACAAAATGCCTGAAGAAACGGCTGCGGCTATTCGTGATGGCTGGCTTTACACAGGAGATCTCGCACGAAAGGATGATGAAGGGTACTTTTATATTGTCGATCGCAAAAAAGATATGATTATCGTAGGCGGTTATAATGTTTATCCACGGGAAGTCGAAGAAGTGCTCTACAATCACCCCGATGTTGTTGAAACGGCTGTCTTCGGTGTGCCTGATCCGGATTTTGGCGAGGCCATTAAAAGTGTTGTTGTCAGCAAAAATCCCGACCTGACAGAAGCTGATTTGCTGGCATATTGCAAACAGCATCTTGCTAAATATAAAGTACCGGCTTCAATTGAATTTATCGATGAACTCCCGAAAAATACAACAGGGAAAATTTTGCGCCGGACATTAAAGGAACAACTCCTCCAATCACACGCTAAATGACCGGAAAAATGAAGGCGGATAACGATTGTCTGCCTCTTTAAAAGGGGATGAAACTGTGGGAAAGATTATGTATGTCTTAAACAACCATATTGCACTTGTGACACTGAACCGGCCGGAATCACTTAATGCCTTTAATTATGAAACTTTAGCGGAATTACAGGAAATTGTTGAAGATCTTCGCGTCAATCAGGATGTGTATGTCGTTATTTTCACTGGAGCCGGGGAAAAGGCCTTCAGCGTTGGCGCCGATTTAAAGGAGCGGAGAACGCTGAGCAGTGATCAGATCAAGCGGAATTTGTACAAGATTAATGATGTTTTTTCCGCAATTGATGCTCTGCTACAGCCAACGATTGCCGCAATCAATGGCTTTGCTTTTGGCGGCGGAATGGAGCTGGCACTTGCTTGTGATTTCCGAATTGCGGCAGAAAGCGCTGCAATGGGGCTTACGGAAACGAGCTTAGCGATAATTCCCGGGGCTGGCGGAACACAGCGGCTGCCGCGCCTGATTGGCCAAGCAAAAGCGCTTGAATTGATTTTAACAGCTAGAAGGTTGTCAGCCCATGAAGCCTTTATTTCCGGCTTGCTGACAAAAGTGGTGAAAAAGGAAAAGCTGCTGGCCGAAACCTTGCAGTTTGCTTCGCAAATGCTCGAAAACGGACCGATCGCACTCAATCAAGCAAAATTTGCTGTTAAAAATGGCATGAATGCCGATTTAAATACCGGTTTGGAAATTGAGCGTAAAGCGTATGAAGTCACGATTCCAACTGAAGACCGCCTTGAGGCGCTTGAAGCGTTTGCTGAAAAAAGAAAACCAGTTTTTAAAGGAAAATGACATGGCCGCAGCCATGTTTTTTCATTTTCTCGATTGCATAAACCTGAAAATTTGCTAAAATTTATTTTTATAAACGAAGCATTTGAATGAGGGGGAGCTTGAGAAGTGGCAGAACTTGCAATTGGAAAGGAAGCTTCAGATTTTAAAAAAGGGTTTCAAGCTGGGATCAGCATTGCGATCGGGTATTTTCCGATTGCCCTAACATTTGGCCTCCTTGCCAAAACAACAGGACTTTCGATTATCGAAACGGTTTTCATGAGCCTCATTGTTTTTGCCGGGGCAGCACAATATATTTCGCTTAGTCTTTTGACTTACGGAACGGGAATTTTTGAAATTATTTTAACTACTTTTATTGTCAATATCCGTCATTTTTTAATGGCAACTTCGCTGAATGAAAAAAGTGATGCAGATTCCGTTTTGATAAAGGCGATATATGCTTTTGGCATTACGGATGAAACTTTTTCCGTCGCGGCAACGAAGGAAGGATCGGTAAGCGCGCGGTATATGTTTGGTGTCATTTCCATTTCGTACTCCAGCTGGGTTGTTTTTTCAGGACTTGGCCACTTGATTGGGGCAAGTCTTCCACAAACACTGCAGGAAAGCATGGGGGTCGCCCTTTATGCGATGTTTATCGGGCTAGTTGTACCGTCGATGAAAAAGAGCGTAAAAGTCGTTTGTTTGGCCGCGCTTTCGGCACTGTTTAATTCGCTTTTTACGTTTGGCCATCTCCTTGCCCAAGGCTGGTCGATCGTTGCTTCGACTCTTTTGTCGGCTGTGTTGATTGAAATCGTTGAAACGACGAAAAAACGGATAAGGGGGGCGGAAAAATGAAAACAGAAATTCTTTTGATGGTTATCGGAATGGGCGTGGTTACCTATTTGCCGAGAATGCTGCCGTTTGTTTTATTTAAAGGAAAAGAACTGCCGCCATTTGTTCAAGGGATTTTAAAAAATGTCCCGTATGCTACGCTTGGCGCCTTAATTTTTCCAGGCATTCTTTTACTTCAAAAAGATATTTGGTATGGGCTGGTTGGCGCTGCTGCTGCCTTTGCTGCTGCCTTTCTCGGCGCCAATGTGATTGTCGTTGTCCTTGGGACGATTGCAGTTCTTTCCGCCTATTCTTTTCTTTTGTAAAGCCGGTTTTTGCGATCCCGGTTTTTTTTTGTTCTAAATCCTCGCTTTTTATCTAAACTAAAAACAGAGAGGTTGTACGAAAAGGGGGACAATTGATGGCGCGAAAGATGGGATTTTACGCGGTTTTGGCATTTGTGATCTATGGGTTGTTTTTTTATTGGTATTTGTTTTCCTTTGCGGATACGAAACTGCCATTTGAATATCAAGGAACAAAAGCCGATCCTGCAACGTTTTTAAATGGCAGGGAATTGATGCTGACGGAGGAGTATTCCAAAATTCGCAACCTGTTGTTTTTCTTATCAACTCCGTTTGAATGGCTTTTTTACTTTCTGATTTTGTTGTTCGGTTTATCAAAAGCATTTAAGCGTTGGGCGGAAACATCTTCCAAGCGCCGGTTCATGCAAACGGCAATTTATCTCATCTGGCTTTCGGTTTTTTCTTATGTGGCCACTTTTCCGCTAAGCTATATCAGTTATTCACTTTCAAAAATGTACAATATTTCGACGCAGAGTTTTGCTTCATGGATGAAAGATGAACTGATTGATTTTTGGATTAATTATGGAACGCTGCTGATCATTGCACCTGTCTTGTATTGGCTGATGAAAAAAAGCAGCAAGCGCTGGTGGCTGCACGCGTGGCTTTTGTCCATTCCGTTTACTTTGTTTATGACGTTTATCCAGCCAGTTGTAATTGACCCGCTATACAATGATTTTTATCCATTAAAAAACAAGGAACTGGAAACGAAAATTTTGGCGATGGCCGATAAAGCTCATATTCCTGCCAAACATGTTTTTGAAGTGAATATGGCCGAAAAAACAAATGCGATGAATGCGTACGTCACAGGGATTGGGTCCAACGCGAGGATCGTTCTCTGGGATACGACATTAAACCGCCTGAATGACCAGCAGATTTTGTTCATTATGGCCCATGAGATGGATCATTATATAGAAGGGCATATTTATTACGGAATTGGTGCGTACTTACTTCTGTCGTTGATTGGCCTGTATTTGACGTACCGAATGATGCACTGGACCGTTAGAAAATGGGGAAAAGAGCTGAAAATCCCTGCTGTCAGCGATATCCGATCACTGCCGCTGTTTTTTATGATTATTTCGATGCTGCTGTTTACTGTCAGCCCATTGACAAATTGGATGTCTCGTTATGAGGAAAAGAGAGCTGATCATTATGCGATCAATATGACGAAAAATCCGAATGCGGCGATAACCTCTTTTCAAGAGTTGACCCGCTCTGGATTAAGCCAAGTCAACCCGCCGCTCTTAGTGAAAATTTTCCGCTATGACCATCCAACCATGCTTGAGCGCATCACCATGCTTGAAGAGTACGAAACCAACCAGCGCGCTCGATAAACTAAACGAAGAAGGGACGATAGGATCGCCCCGTTTTGAAGAAAAAACCGCCAGCTGCTGGCGGTTTACGTTCCAAAGCGTTTTGTGAGTTCTCTAAACTTTTGCGATAATTCGAGGAATGTTTGGCGATCACGCCGATCGATGGCGGCGTCAATTTTTTTTGTCAATTTTTCTTTTTCGATCTTTAGTTGGATTTCTGTTAAAAGCATTTCAATGTATAAGTTCTGCATAAAACGTTCTTTATCCTGACTCCGGTTCATTGCGCTCAGTTTCATTAATTCCGTGTATGATTTTTCTTTCACGAAAATCACCTCTGGTGCTTTTTACTATTATATGGAGTTTTACAAATAAAATCAACCATTTTTTAAATTTTCTGAAAAAATATTATATTCAACAATTTTGTGACCAATTTCGCAACAAATCCCTATAAATGAAAAATATTGGAATGAACATGGTATGATGGACATGTTTAATATGGGTAAAAGGAGTGAAATCATGTTGAAACAAAAGCAAATTGAAGAGTATGAAGTTAATCCATATACAATGTTTATCAAGCCAACTGTATATGGAAGTAAAGTTTATTCGCAAATATACGAATTGGAAGATGAATTTTTGTCTCCATTCAAGCCGATCGAGATTATTAAAAAAAGCTGCGAATATTTTTCAAGCAGTTTTGAAGGCCGGAAAAATGGAACAAAACAGCTAATCGGCATCACCCATAAAGTTCCGATTGCAATTGATCCAAGCAATTATATTTATTTTTTCCCAACCACCTCACCAAATCGATCTGAATGCATTTGGGTTTCCCATGAGCATGTTCTAAACTATGCCAGGTTTGCACCAGATCAAACACAGGTCACTTTTCAAAATAAGCAATCGTTTATTTTTCCCATTTCGTACAGTTCATTTGAAAATCAATTATTGCGGACGGCCTTGCTGCGAACGAAGTTGATGCAAAGAATTGGCCAGACGGAAAGAAAGTCTTTTTATTTGTTGAACAGACCTAAATTAATCCAGAGCTTTACAGAAACCAGTCCTGAATATCTCCATGATCCTTTTCAAAAAGAATAACATTTGCTGCTAGAATGATTTAGTTATGGGACTGATGCTTTTTGGAGAAATAATATGCCATTAATTCTTGAACTTTGTTGCGAATTCTTGGATTGAAATAGTTGTGGTTTTCTTCGTATCCTTTATAGATAAACAGATACATCGTAAAAGCATCGTCCCGGTTTGTTTGTATGACTTTCAGCTGATTTTGTTTCATATACCGTTTAACCTCGGCTAATTCCTGTTGCACATCCTTCATCGTCTCCTCAATGAAATCAAGATAAGGCTTTTTCAGTTTAAACGGACTTTGACCGATAACAGCCAAATCCCGATTTAAAACAATCAACACCATTGGCAGATAGATGGCCTTTTCCATCATATCGCGATCCTTTTCAGGGATTCTCGTCATCAGCTTCACAAGCTCCTTTCATTAAGTCAAGGAACGTATGTTCGATATTATTATACAAAAAAAGAAAAGGAAACGCAAGCGGTCGGCTAATGTTCTCCGTTTCTGTTTGATTGAAATGAAGACGATATAACAGGAAGGTTGGCTAAAACTGCATTTTTCAAAAGTGCAGGTTTTTTTGTTGCCAAATCCGGCTTGTTTGTGAGAAAGTTTTTTATAGAAGAGGAAATTAGGGGGAAATTACTTCTAAGAATAATGCAGACAATACTATTTGAATGGATGGAAAAACATGAGATATGAAAACAAGCAGAAGAAAAAACGGAAAAAATGGAAAGGCATTGTCCTTGTACTCTTCCTGCTGATTTTTGCAACGTTAGGCTATGCTTATTATCAATTTAAACAGGGAGAAAAACAGTCATTACAGAAACTAGAAAAGAAAAATCAGGTTGTTTACAGTTTTGAAGGGAAAAAGGATGCATACGGAAACACGAATATTTTGTTATTGGGAAGCGATGCAAGAGGGAACGAAAAATCACGATCGGATACAATCATGATTGCTTCGTATAATGAAAACAAACGGACTTTTAAGCTCGCATCGATTATGAGGGATACTTATGTGCAGATCCCGGGCTATGGAAAACATAAAATAAACGCTGCTTTTGCTTATGGCGGGCCGGAATTGCTGCGGCAAACCATCAAAGAGAATTTCGGGGTGGATTTACAATATTATGCGATTGTTGACTTCCAAGGTTTCGTACAAGTCATTGATGAAGCCTTTCCAAATGGTGTTGAGGTAAATGTGGAAAAAGAAATGTCGGCCTACATTGATGTAAAGCTTGAGCCGGGATTGCAGAGGCTCAATGGCCAGCATCTGCTTGGCTATGTTCGCTTCCGCCACGATGCGATCGGTGATTTTGGCCGGGTGCAGCGACAGCAGAAAGTGATCAAGCTCCTAGGTGAACAATTATCCACATTTGAAACCATTCCGAAACTTCCAAAGTTGGTTGGGGTTGTTTCACCCTATATCAATACGAATATGGATACGACGGACATTTTATTTATGGCCAAAGATTACTTGACCAAAAAACAGGGAAAGGTAGCAACGATTCGAATTCCGGTGGAAAATAGTTTTACGGAACCGCGAATCAGCGGTGAAGGCGATGTCTTGGCAATTGATTTGGAAAAGAATAAGCAGGCACTTGATCAATTTTTGTCCAATTAAAGAAACCAGGTCGGTTGGCAAGTCCTTTAGACAGTTCATGAGGTGTGGTTGGATTTTAAAAAAGGAGGCAGAGGTTCATGGATTTTGCGGCGTTTCAATCGTGGTTCACGCTTGAAAATATCATGGAATTAATTCGCCAATATCGTTCATTTGGGCCTCTGCCGGGTATTTTGCTGCCAATGCTCGAAGCATTCCTGCCATTTCTTCCTTTGTTCTTATTTGTCTTGGCCAATGCAAACGCCTTTGGTCTATGGCTCGGTTTTCTTTTTTCATGGATTGGCGCAATTACCGGGGCATTTCTCGTGTTTTTGCTTGTAAGGAAGTTTGGTCAAAGAAGAGTTCTCGTGTTTTTGTCGCGGCATCCGCAAGTACAAAAGTTGATGAACTGGGTTGAACGCCATGGATTTGGACCGCTTTTTCTGTTGATGTGCTTCCCATTTACACCGTCTGCTATCATTAATATTGTTGCGGGACTTTCAAAAATCAGTGTTGCTCAATATATGCTAGCGCTGACGATCGGCAAAATGGTGATGATTTTTACCATAAGTTTTGTTGGCTATGATCTTCATTCTTTGGTGACCAAACCGCTTCGCTCGATCATTGTTGCGGTGATTGTTTTTATTCTATGGTATGCGGGCAAGAGAATTGAAATAAGGATGAATAAAAGTATGGAAAAAGCCCATAATGGGGAAGTAGAATGACGCAGAGGGTGAAATTGGAGGAGTGAGGATGAGAACAGAATGGAAAAAAGAAGGAATGGAATGGGTAAAGGCATTTGCGATTGGAATCATTATTTTTGTCTTTATTCGAACCTTTTTCTTTTCAAACTATGTAGTGGAAGGCGAATCTATGATGCCGACACTGCAAAGCGGAAACAAGCTCGTTGTCAACAAACTTGGCTATAACGCAAATGATTTGCAGCGTTTTGATGTCATTGTTTTCCATGCCAATAAAAAAGAGGATTTTGTGAAAAGAGTGATCGGATTGCCGGGTGATAAGATTGTATACCAGGATGATCAATTGTATGTAAATGGTCGCAAGATTACAGAGCCTTTTTTGGATGTTTACCGTAAAAAAGCGGATGGAAAACTGACAGGTGATTTTACATTAAAAGAAATTACTGGTGTCTCAACCGTTCCAAAAGGGAAATTGTTCGTCCTTGGCGACAATCGGCTTGAAAGCTGGGACAGCCGTCATTTTGGCTTTATTTCAACGAGTCAGGTAGTCGGAAAAGTCGATCTTCGCTACTGGCCATTAAGTGAAGTGGATACTCGTTTTTAAACGTTAAGAGTGTGGGAAAACCACACTCTTTTTTTCCTGAAAAAACCAAAGGTTATTCCAAACGTTTGTACCCCTTTTGTGGTAGAATGGAAATCAAGGAGTTAGAATAGAAGTGGGGGTAGCAGGATGTCGTTACGAATGATAATGGGTAGGTCAGGAAGCGGAAAGACAACGTTATGCCTGAATGAAATCCAGTCCCGGCTGCTGGAAAATCCGGCCGGAGACCCGATTATTTATATTGTACCCGAACAAATGACATTTTTATCCGAATATCGGCTCTCAACCAGCCCGAAAATCGGGGGGATGATCCGCGCGCAAGTATACAGTTTTTCGCGGCTTGCATGGCGGATTTTACAGGAAACAGGCGGGATCAGCCGCTATCACTTGAGCAGTGTTGGCATCAGCATGCTGATCCGAAAAATTATTGAGGATCAGAAAGAACAGTTGCACATCTTCCGGCAGGCTGCGGATAAAAATGGATTTATTCAGCAAATCGAACAAATGATGCTTGAATTTAAACGGTATTGCATTCGTCCGGAGGAATTAATTCATGAGCAGCTGCGGGATGGAACGCCGAAGACTCTGAAAGATAAATTACATGATCTTGAGATTATTTACAAAAATTTTGAAGAAACAATTTTTCAAAAGTATATTGATTCAGAAGATTATTTCCGACTTTTGGCGGAAAAAATTGCTTCCTCCAAGTATTTGCAAAACGCAGAAATCTATCTAGATGGTTTTTACAGTTTTACGCCGCAGGAATATCAAATTATTGACGAATTAATGAAGGCTTGCCAGCGGGTAACGGTTGCCATGACGGCAGATGATCGCAGCTGTCTTGAGCGCGAACCGGATGAACTTCATTTATTTCGAATGCCAGGCAGTGCTTCCTATACAATTTACGAAATGGCAAAAACAGAAGGAATCCAAATTGAAGAACCGCTTCAGCTTCAGAAAGCGAAAAAATGGAGCGAACCGTCACTACAGCATTTAGAAGAAAAGTTCGACGTGCGTCCGCATGAACCGTTTGTTGGACAAGCGGCAATCCATCTTTGCCAGGCCGTAAACCGCCGGGCGGAAATTGAGGGAATTGCCCGCGAAATCTTTGACTTGGTGCGCACAAAGGGGTACCGCTACCGCGATATTGCCGTGTTAATCCGCAATGGCCGCGATTATCATGACATCATCGAGCCGGTTTTTCGCGATTATCAGATTCCTTTTTTTATTGACCAAAAGCGGACAATGTTGAATCACCCGCTAATTGAGCTCATTCGATCAACGCTTGAAATAATCAATGGCTACTGGCGGTATGAACCGATTTTTAGGGCAGTTAAAACGGAATTGTTGTACCCGCTAGAGGAAAGTCGCATCAAGATGCGGGAGAAGATGGATCATCTGGAGAATTATGTACTTGCATATGGGATTAAAGGTGATAAATGGACACGGAAAGACCGTTGGATCTACAAACGAATACGCGGCCTTGAGCTGGAAACAAGTGTTCAAACAGACGCAGAAAAAGAAATTGAACAGCAAATCAACGAATTGCGGCTGATGATCACCGCCCCTATTTTACGGCTGTCAAGAAGACTGAAAAAAGCGGATAACGGCAGAAAATTAGCTGAAGCCGTTTATTTATTTTTAGAAGAAATGGAAATTCCGGCAAAGCTTGAAAAATGGAAAATGGAAGCGGAACAGACAGGCAATCTTGTAAAAATGCGCGAACATGAACAAGTGTGGAATGCTGTGATCGACCTCCTCGACCAGTATGTCGAAGTACTTGGTGAGGAAACAATGCCACTGAAACAATTTGCTGCTATTTTAGAAGCCGGCTTTGATTCATTAAATTTTTCATTGATTCCGCCGGCATTGGATCAAGTACTTGTTGCTGATTTGGAAAAGTCAAGGTTTTCCGAGGTAAGGGCAGCATTTGTGATTGGCTTGAATGAAGGGGTGCTTCCGGCAAAAATTTCAGATGACGGGCTTTTGGCCGATGAAGACAGAGAGCGTCTTTCCATATCGGGTATAAAGCTGGCGCCAAGCAGCCGGATTCGCTTGCTGGATGAGAACTTTTTGGCCTACAAAGCGTTCACGACGCCGTCAGAAGTCCTCTATCTCAGCTACCCGCTAGCAAATGATGAAGGGAAAGCCTTAATTCCTTCAAGCTATATTAAAAGAATCGAAGAGTTGTTTCCAAATCGGTTTCAGCGCTTTTTTACAAGCGATCCAGCTGAGTTGCCGGAATCGGAGCAGCTGCAATTTGTTGCCAGCAGGGCAACAACCCTTTCCTATTTAACATCGCAATTGCAGCTTAAGAAGCATAAGTACCCGATAAACGATTTTTGGTGGGATGTATATAACCAATATCTAGATAGCAGTTGGAAAGAGATTTTAATGAAAGTTCTTGCCAGTTTATTTTATGAAAATCAAACGGTAAGGCTTTCAAGCGATGTATCAGGAGAATTGTATGGAGACAGCATTCAAGCAAGTGTTTCGAGAATGGAACTTTTTAATGGCTGTCCGTTTTCGCATTTTGCCCAGCATGGCCTGCGGCTTCGTGAGCGGCAAATCTACAGGCTTGAAGCACCGGATATTGGCGAATTATTCCACGCCGCACTGAAACAGATTGCCGAAGTTGTCAACGAGCAAAAAATTTCATGGTCGGATTTAACGAGAGCCCAGTGTGAACAATTGGCCAGACAAGCCGTTGATGCTTTGGCACCAAAACTGCAAAATGAAATTCTTTTAAGCTCCCAAAGGCATCATTATATTAAACGAAAACTGGAACAAATCATCACAAGAGCATCCATTATTCTTAGCGAACATGCGAAGTCAAGCGGTTTTTCGCCAGTTGGCCTGGAGCTGAGTTTCGGTCCGAACGGCAAGCTTCCTCCGCTGTCTTTTTCTTTGAAAAACGGAAAGAAAATGGAGCTTGTCGGCAGAATCGACCGGGTTGATCAAGCAGTAGATGCGAACAATCAGCTTTATTTACGGGTGGTTGACTATAAGTCAAGTGAAAAAGATTTAAATTTAAGTGATGTCTATTATGGACTTTCCTTGCAAATGCTGACCTATTTAGACATCATCATCGCTCATTCCAAAGAGCTGGTAGAAGTAGAGGCAAGTCCTGCTGGTGTACTTTACTTCCATGTGCATAACCCAATGGTTAGTTCAACCAAACTGCTGACGATTGAACAAATTGAGCAGGAGATGTTGAAAAAGTTTAAAATGAATGGCCTTGTTTTAAATGACCAAAATGTCATTCAGTTGATGGATCGTACCCTTGAGACCGGCAATTCCCAAATCATCTCGGCAGGGATTAAGAAAGATGGCACCTTGACGAAAAACTCCAAAGTTGCAACGATTGAAGATTTTACGGATCTAAGGCAATTTATGCGGCAATTGTACGAGAAAACCGGAAATGAAATTGTTTCCGGCAATACTGCTATTGATCCCTATAAAATGAAAGACAAAAAACCATGTACATTTTGCGCATACAAGTCTGTTTGCCAGTTTGATGAGTCAATCGAAACGAACCAATATCGCAACCTGATGCCAAAAGGATATGATGAGACAATGGAGTTAATCAGAAAGGCGGTTAGAGTGTATGACTAAACTTATCGTTCCCCCAATGCCAAGCGGTGCGACCTGGACAGAAGATCAATGGAAAGCGATCATGGCAACCAATAAAAACATTCTTGTTGCAGCGGCAGCCGGGTCTGGAAAAACAGCTGTACTTGTTGAAAGAATCATTCAAAAACTTCTTTCCAAGGAAGACCCGGTCAATGTTGATGAACTCTTAGTTGTCACGTTTACAAGTGCTTCGGCTGCTGAAATGCGTCACCGGATTGGTGAAGCGCTAGAAGCAGCTTTGATCCGCGAGCCGGATTCAAAGCATTTACGCAAACAGCTCGGATTATTAAACAAAGCATCGATTTCAACGATTCACTCTTTTTGTATGGACGTCATTCGCAAGTATTATTATTCGATTGATTTGGATCCAGGATTTCGGATTGCTGATGAAACAGAAGCGCAATTATTAAGGGATGAAGTCATCGATGAATTATTTGAAGCCGAGTATGGAAAAAAAGACAATGAAGCATTTTTCAAACTTGTCGATGCCTTTACAAATGACCGGAGCGATGCCGCTTTGCAGGACATCGTGCGTGCCATCTACGATTTTGCCCGATCCAATCCTGTGCCGGAGCAGTATTTGAAGTCGATTGTAACCATGTATGATGTCGATTTGGATGCGGATTTAGATGGGTTGCCGTTTATTCAGGCACTGCTTTACGATATTGAATTGCAACTAACTGCCGCGCGTGAAATGATTGTAAATGCCTTCGATCTAACTAAGCTTCCTGGCGGTCCAGCCCCAAAAGCCGCCACGTTTGAGGAGGATTTACTTTTAATCGATACGTTGCTTTCCGCTGCGAAAGATTCATGGTCAACCCTTTATGAAGCAATGCAAACCTATTCGTTTGCAAAAGCCAAAACGGTTCGCGGCGGCGAATATCTCAAAGAGCTGACCGATAAGGCGAACAAGCTGCGCGATCAAGCGAAGAAAAAAATTCAGGATTTAAAGGACGAGCTGTTTTCGCGAAAACCGCAGAGCTTTCTCCAAGACATGAAAGAAATGAAACCTGTAATCGAGACGCTCGTTAATCTGGTGATTTCGTTCCATGAGCGGTTCTCAGAGCTAAAAAAAGCAAAAGGGCTTGTCGACTACTCCGATCTGGAGCATTACTGCCTCGAGATTTTAATTGGACAAATAACGGATGAAGGCGAACTGCAGCCATCAGAAGCTGCCCTTGCTTATCGAAACCACTTTAAAGAAGTTTATATTGATGAATACCAAGATGTGAATATGGTTCAGGAAACGATTGTTCGGCTCGTTTCAAAGGATGAAGAGCCAAATGGGAATCTGTTCATGGTAGGGGATGTCAAGCAGGCTATTTACCGTTTTCGCCTTGCGGAACCCCATTTGTTTTTGGAAAAGTATCATCGATTTACGTATGACGGCAGCCGGTTTGGATTGCGAATTGATCTTGCAAGAAACTTCCGCAGCCGTAAAGAGATTCTAGAAGGTACCAATTTTTTGTTTAAACAGATTATGGGGGTAAAAGTAGGCGAAATTGAGTACGATGAAGCGGCAGAATTGCATCTTGGCGCTCCATATCCGCAAGAGAAACCGCATCCTGTCGAATTGCTTCTTATCGATCAAAAAGCAGAGGAAAAAGAGACAACGGAAGAGGAGACCAGCGAGACGGACGAGCTTGATGCAGTAGAATTAGAAGCATCACAGCTTGAAGCAAAGCTAATGGCTGCAAAAATGAAAGAACTGGTAGCAAATGGAGCAGAAGTTTACAATCCGAAAACGAAATCCTCTCGGAAGATGATGTACCGCGATATCGTTATTTTACTGCGCTCGATGACATGGGCGCCGCAAATTATGGAAGAGTTCAAACAGCAGGGAATTCCCATTTATGCGGATTTATCAACGGGATATTTTGAAGCAACAGAAGTAGCGATCATGTTATCTCTTCTAAGGGTCATTGACAACCCGGCACAGGATATTCCGCTTGCCTCCGTGCTTCGCTCGCCGATTGTTGGCCTCAATGAAGAAGACATGGCCAAGATCCGTATTCAGCACAAAAAGGGTTCCTACTGGGATGCAGTCTCTTCTTATTGTCGCAACAGGCATAAAGGTGAAGAGGAATTAGACAGCAAGCTCATTCCATTTTATCAACACCTTGACCGTTGGCGGTCGATGGCGCGGCAAGGTTCGCTGTCCGAGTTAATCTGGCAGCTGTACCGCGATACGAAATTTTATGATTTTGTCGGCGGCTTGCCTGGCGGAAAACAGCGGCAAGCCAACTTACGGGCATTTTATGACCGGGCCAGACAGTATGAAGAAACGTCATTTCGCGGCTTGTTCCGCTTTTTGCGCTTTATTGAAAGAATGATGGAGCGGGGGAGCGATCTCGGTGCAGCGCGAGCCCTTGGCGAGCAGGAGGATGTTGTCCGGATTATGACGATCCACAGCAGTAAAGGCCTTGAATTTCCTGTCGTCTTTGTCGCGGGACTGGCAAGGGAGTTTAATAAAAAAGATATCATGAAACCTTATTTGCTCGATAAGGAATTCGGCTTCGCCGCAAAGTATGTAAATCCAGAAAAGCGGATCACCTACCCGTCTCTGCCGCAGCTTGCATTTAAAAGGAAGAAAAAAATGGAAATTCTTGCAGAGGAAATGCGGATTTTATACGTAGCCCTGACAAGAGCAAAAGAAAGCCTGTACCTCATCGCTTCAGTAAAGGATGCTGAAAAACGAATAGAACAGTGGCTCAATGCAGCAGGGTCGAATGCGAATTGGCTGTTAAAGGATTTTGAACGGGCATCAGCACGCAGTTATTTGGATTGGATTGGTCCAGCTCTTGTCCGCCATCGTGATTTTGAGGCGGGAGAGAAGAATGGAACTTTCCAGTTGAATGAAGAAATTTCCGATCATCCTTCCGCGTGGAGTGTTTCCATATGGACGACAGAGGAGATTCACAAGCAAAAAGCGGATACCCAAGCGGAGGAAGGCGATGTATTAAAAAAGGTCCAGCGATTGGAGAAGATACCGGTTCAGTCACCGTTTGCGCCTGAAGTAGCGGAACGGTTTTCCTGGAAATACGCTTTTGAAGATGCAGCGCGCCACCGCTCTAAACAATCTGTTTCCGAAATCAAACGGCAACGGGAGGTTTCCGATGAATACAGCGGAACAGATTTGATCCGTCCCTTTAAAAAAGCGATCTCGTCCAGACCAAGGTTTATGCAGGAAAAATCGCTATCCTCAGCAGAAAGAGGAACAGCACTTCATTTGGTTATGCAGCATGTTGATTTAACGAAGCCAATTGACGCAGATGCAATCAAAGAATTGCTCGAGAACATGAAGTTTCAAGAGCTTTTGACAGAAGAGCAAAAACAAGCCATTGATCCAAAACTGGTCGTTGACTTTTTTCAATCTCCTCTAGGTCAAAGAATGATTGGGGCGAAAAAAATTCAACGCGAGGTGCCGTTTACGCTTTCGCTCAATGCCATGCAAATTTATCCTTCGTGGAAGGGGGAGGATGAGCCTGTTTTCATTCAAGGCGTCATTGATTGCATTTTTGAAGATCGAAAAGGGATTGTTTTAGTAGATTACAAGTCGGACGGGATTACCGACCGGTTTAAAGGTGGATTTGAACAGGCGCGGCCGGTACTTGAGGACCGCTACCGAATCCAAATTCAGCTCTATGCCAAAGCAATTGAACAAATTTTGAAAACAAAAGTAACGGAGCGTTATTTATTCTTCTTTGACGGTGCCCATATTTTGGAAGTCGAGTAGGAATGAAAAATGACATAAACCTTTTTGGGTTTATGTCATTTTACCTTTTTCCTATTCGGGTATACTGTTCTGGCGGAAGTTGCAGTGCTGGCAGGTTATGGATTAATTATTTCCGACAATCGGTAAGTCAACAAGGTTGGTATCCAGAACATTCGTCCCGTTCAATCCATTATTTGTAATGATCAATCCTCCGGTGTTAAAACCCCCGGCACCTGCATTCGTTTTAGAAGTAGCTTTTGGCGAGATATACAATGCATCTCCGAATTGGACAACACCGCCTGCGACATTAATGATTTGAACAGGTCCAATTATTGCTGGCATGGTAAACATCCTTTTTTGGTGGTGGTGAAAAAAGACTTGGCAATTTATGCATTGCCGGCCGTTTGCTCCTCTACTCTTGGTAGTAACTGGCGTATATGCTTTACCCTTGCTTCCATTGAAACATGCTCGCTATTGCCGATCTGCAGAACTGAAGCGGCTGAAATACCGATTACATCCATTTGCTTTACTTTAATAACTGGATTGAAATGGGTGGTTGCTGAAGAAAAATCTTCCGTTACTGGGGGGAGCGGAATCGGTTCGTTAAAGACAGAATAACTGGAAAAATTGCCTTCATTTCCAAAAAAAATCTCCACTTCCCGATGAACCGCCAATGCCCTCGAAAAGCTATTGACGATTTTCGCATCCCCGACTTGAAGCATTGAAGCAAATGATACAACTTTGACATTTAAGTGATCAACATATGCCGTCCGCTGAAGCATCGTTAGGACACATCCATTTCAAGTGGAACAAATGGACCGATTATTAGGGATTCTGGTGGCGTATCAAACGTGGATGCAAGCTGAATCGTCTGCGTGTCACCAACCATTACTAATGAGGAACTGGCTACCCCAATGATTTTAATTGAGTCTACACATAGCTCGCGGTTATAAACTTCAAAGTTCATTTTCTTTGCTCATTCCTTTCCCCATCTCTGGCAGGTGTTTAAAAAATACGGTCACACCGTTTTGAATTTCTTGTTTCAGCCGTTCAATGATTTTTTCGTTGCTTTCTTTTGTATTATCCGGAGAACGATCTTGTTTGGCCGCTGCTTTTAAGTGAAAATCAATCCTGGTTGGAAGCTGTTTTTTAATATCCTCTTTAACAAATGGTAAATAAGCTGCTTCATTCACTTGAATTCCCAGTTTCTTTTGGGTTTCTTCAATAATGACTGGCAGGTCGCTCTCAAGATAATGTAAAATGGTTTCTTCAATTTCCATTGCTCGTTGCATTTGTTTTTGCGGTGGGATCGGCGTTTCTGCCGCTTGGTTGTTGTGGTTAACGGCAAAGTCCTCGATCCCCTGCAATTCACCGGGATTTAATCCGATGTTTAACGTTCCTTCAAGGGTCTCCACTTTTAGCTGGTCAAATTTATATTCAATGGTATCCACATGGATGGACGGTTTTTCTTTTAGCGATGTTACTTCTTCTGTAAGTCGTTGTACTGTTTTCTCTAAGGCGATAATTCGACTCTCTTGTGCTTGAAGGCAACTTTGCAGCCATTGAAGGTATTGATTGTAATTTTGAAACATTTCATCACCTCACAAATTGGCTTCTTTTTGCCCCGTCAAATCGTTTTACCGTCTTGCTTTGAGTTTCGAATAGGTGCATGCAACGGTACGGATGGTGCAAGCAAATGAGGTGTTGTAGTGGTTTCGGGCTGTTTCAAGGCAACTGGTGCCGGCTGTGTAAACCCTCCAGTATTATACAGATAGGAGGCAGGTTTAATGATGCCTGCACTGCCAATCTGCAAAACGGAAGAGTTTGTGATCCCGCCGACTTTGATAGAATGAATATGAATCGATTGTTGGATGTAGAAATTCATTTTTCATCACCTATTCGTTATGCATTCAGAATAATTCCCTGATCGATCCCATCAGAATCATATGTGTTTGTTGTACTCTGACTGTTTTCCACTTTTAATGTCTCGCCGGTATTGAATGAACCAGCACCCGAGAATGTTTTTGCGTTAGAAAGCGGCATGATTTTATATACATCGCCAATATGAAAGACAGAACTGCTTCCGAGCGTAAGCACTTGGGCAACTCCTACAATTGCTGGCATCATCGACACCCTTTTCGTTTTTATTGGCTGTTAAAAGCACAGCCCAGATAGTTATCACTTCTATCTTATGTGGAGTTTGGGCAAATGTGATTAAAACGCCCAAATTTCTTTCGGCTGCTGCTTTAAAATCGGGCTGGAAATGTGGATGGTTCGTAATCTTTGCTGATTTTTACTAATAACACTGTATTAATCTTATTTTTCGTGTTTTCAGCTTTGCTATGATATGATGAAAACGATAACGAACCAATTCATTTGTTTAGGAGGTTAAGAGGGATGACGCATGCCCACATTACGACATGGGTGATAGCCCTTATCTTATTTTTTATCGCTATAAACGTAAACAAAAAAGGAAATGAAAAAGGCTTTAAAATTTTGCAAATGATTTTACGGGTCATGTACTTGCTGATTTTGGCAACAGGCGGGATTCTCCTTTCCAGCATAGCCCATATTAGCTTATTGTATATTCTAAAAGCAGTTGTCGGGTTATGGATTCTTGTACTATTTGAATTGATTTTATTGAGAACGGCAAAAAAACAGCCGGTTACCGTTTTATGGATTCAATTTGTTGTTGCTTTTTTACTTGTTCTTTATTTAGGGCTGAAATTACCGCTTGGTTTTCATTTATTTCAATAAAAAACAGAGGATGGTTCGAATCGGAGTCATCCTCTGTTTTTTTAACTTATTAATTTTTCGATAATCAATCGCTTTCCGGTATTAAGGGTGAATTCAAAACGATCGCTTGTTTTTTCAAAATAATAAAAGTGGTGCTGGACATTGCAGATGGCATCCTGGTTGTCAAAAACCATAAAATTGACCCCATCTTTGCGCTGATCATCCGATAAAAATGACAAATGGTTATAACAGTAAAGACAATCGTAAACAGAAAATTTTAAAGAATTTAAAGTTGTAACAAATTGGAAAAAAGCATCTTCATTGATGCTGTTCAATAACATTTCCAGTGAGTAAATTAGCTGTTTGCGAACCCGAATTTGATCATGGTCGCGCAGTAAAATCCGATCCTTTCCAACTTCTAAAATTCCCGTTTCGGCCAGAATTCCTTTTTTCCAGCGATTCAATCGAAAAACTTCAACTTCTTGCTGAAGAAAGTCTTCCATCCTGATCGCTTCCTCTGTTTCCCCGTCAAAAAAGATCCATTGATCGTTTATTTGTTCAATTGTACCTTCTGTATAGGCTCTCAACTGTGTTTCAAACAGTTTTGATCTTGTTGGCTCGTGATTCATTATTTGACCTCCAAACGTTGGTGCTCTCTTTTTCTTTGTAGACACCTTGGAGAGATTTTATAACTAATTGGGCGCGATTTTTTTGGACAATTTACCAATTAAAATGGGCTGAATACTATAAAACATGTGTTTAGGATTTTACCATGCTCCATTTATTGGAGAGAGGAGGCTTTCAATATGTGCGGAATATCAGGCTGGATTGATTTTCAACGGAACTTGCGAAACGAAAAGGATATTCTTGAAGGCATGGCAAACAGCTTGGAAAAGAGAGGGCCTGATGATACAAATGTTTGGGCGAGTGTACACGCTGGATTTGGCCATAAACGGTTGATTGTGGTCGACCCGGAAGGCGGAAGGCAGCCGATGACCAGACAGGCAAATGGGAGCGAGTACACGATTTGCTACAATGGCGAACTGTATAATACTGAAGATATTCGCAAAATCCTCCTTACTAAAGGATATTCCTTTAAAGGGCATTCTGATACAGAAGTTCTGTTATCCGCCTATATAGAATGGGCGGAAGAGTGCGTAAACTATTTAAATGGAATCTATGCGTTTGCGGTTTGGGATCAGCAGAAAGAGCAACTGTTTATAGGGCGTGACCGCCTGGGGGTCAAACCGTTATTTTTTGCCGAACATAAGGCTGGCTTGATTTTTGCATCAGAAATTAAAGGCATCCTTGCCCATCCGGAAATTAATGCCGTGCTTGATCGGGAAGGATTGGCAGAAGTGTTCGGCCTTGGCCCATCAAGATCACCAGGTTCGGGGATTTTCAAAGGTTTAAAAGAGCTTCGTCCAGGTCATGCCCTCACGTTTTCGAGAAACGGCTTGAAAATCTGGCGCTATTGGAATGTGAAAAGCGAACAACATCAAGACAGTGCGGAAGAAACGGCCGAGAAAGTTCGCGAGCTTGTAACCGATGCGGTAACGCGCCAGCTTGTGTCCGATGTTCCATTATGTACCTTTTTATCTGGCGGCCTTGATTCAAGTATTATTACAGCGATTGCCGCTCAAGGCTTTACCGCTCAGGGCAAAGGCCAACTTCATACGTATTCCATTGATTATGAAGGTAATGATATCCACTTTAAAGCAAATGAGTTTCAGCCAAACGCTGACGAAGTGTATATTCAAATGGTTTCAAAAGCATATCAAACTGAACACCATAAAAAAATTATTACCCAGGAACAATTGGCGCATGACTTGCTGGAGGCAGTTTATGTAAGAGATGTTCCGGGAATGGCCGATGTCGATTCATCCTTGCTCTGGTTTTGTAAAGAAATCAAAAAGGACTTTGTGGTGAGTTTGTCTGGTGAATGTGCCGATGAAATTTTTGGCGGCTATCCATGGTTTCACCGCAAAGCCGATCTGGAACGGGAAGGTTTTCCATGGATGCGTTCCGTTGTTGAAAGGCAGAACTTGCTGGCTCCGCATTGGCGCAATAAATTGCGGCTCCATGACTATGTAATGGAGAAATACCAAGAAACGATTGCAGAAACGCCTGCTCTTGAAGGGGAAAGTACGGTAGAAACCCAGCGCCGGCAATTGTTCTATCTGAACATGATTTGGTTTATGACAACACTTCTTGATCGCAAAGACCGGATGAGCATGGGGGCGAGCCTTGAGGTACGCGTGCCGTTTGCCGATCATCGGGTTGTTGAATATGTTTGGAATATTCCGTGGGATGTGAAAATGTACGGGAATCGCGAAAAAGGAATTTTGCGGAAAGCCTTTGAAGGCGTATTGCCGGAAGATGTGCTCTATCGCAAGAAAAGTCCCTATCCGAAGACCCATCATCCCGAGTATACAAGGATCGTTCAATCATTAATGGAAGAGATTATGAAAGATAAATCATCGGCACTGTATGAATTTTTTGACCATGCATATTTGAGGAGCATTGTTGATACAGGTGGCGCTGCTTTTAAAGAGCCATGGTTCGGCCAGTTAATGACAGGACCGCAGCTCTTAGCTTACTTGGCACAAGTTCATTTTTGGTTTAAAAAATACACTATTAATGTTGTCGACTAGATAAAGAAACAGCTGCTTCGAGCTATAGGGGGCAGCTGTTTTTGTTTAGCTAAACAGCAAGTTTTTTTACCAATAAAGAAAAACCGGGCAAAAACCGCCCGGTCCTTTTTAGTTTGGTTCTGACAACTAGTCTGTTGATTTCCGGTCATATAAATTCTGGTGTATAAAAAAGCTGCGTTTTAAAAAACACAGCATGACTACACGGTTGAATTCATTTATTTGGCTATCCGTTTACAACAGTGCCGCCGTTCACATGAATCATTTGCCCGCTAATATAAGCAGAATCATTAGAAGCAAGGAACACATAGCTTGGCGCTAGTTCATACGGCTGACCGGCTCGACCCATCGGAGTCGTGCTGCCAAAAGAAGCAACCTGGTTAGCAGGAAAGGTTGAGGGAATTAGCGGCGTCCATATCGGCCCGGGCGCAACCCCGTTCACGCGAATCCCCTGCGGCGCAAGCGATTTAGAGAGTGAACGTGTAAATGAAACAATCGCACCCTTTGTTGCAGAATAGTCAAGCAGCTGCTCGTTTCCTTCATAAGCGGTGATGGAGGCAGTATTGATGATCGAAGCACCGCTTTGTAAATGTGGAAGCACCATTTTTGTCATATAAAAATAAGAAAATATATTGGTGCGGAACGTTTTTTCAAGTTGAGCAGAAGTAATATTCAGCAAACTTTTCTGCGGATGCTGTTCAGCAGCATTGTTGACAAGTATATCAATGTGGCCAAACTCTTTCAGTGTGGCTTGTACGATTTCTTTGCAATTGTCTTCACTGCCAATATCCTTGGCAAAAAGCAGACATTTTCGCCCCTCTGCTTCAACGAACTGCTTTGTTTCCTCGGCATCATTTGTTTCGTTCAAATAGACGATCGCAACATCTGCTCCTTCTTTTGCAAAATAAATGGCTGCCGCTTTACCAATTCCACTATCCCCGCCAGTGATAATGGCCGTTTTATTTTCCAGTTTCCCGCTTCCTTGATAGTTCGGATCCACAAAGTCTGGGCGCGGATTCATTTCGCTTTCGATGCCAGGCTGCCGGTTTTGATGCTGCGCTGGAAAGGCATTCTTGTTCGGTTGCTGGTTACTCATTTCTCATCCCTCCAATTCATCTATTTACATAATTCCTTTTTGAACAAGGAAAAAACATGGAAATAAATGGAGAGAACCATGTTGACACGAAAAGGGGATTATTCCTTTTCGTTCGCTAATCAGAATTTATATGGATAAATTCTGAACGCACGACGGACAGGAAGTCCTAGTCAGGCGAGTGCCACAGGATGTGGCATCAACGAGCGGGATAAATTCAACTGCGCCTCTGTCTTCGTCCAAAGGACTCGCCAGTCGGCGAGTTTTCATTTAACCACTACCGGTAATTGATAAATTGGACATCAATTGAAAGATCTGCCTCCCGAACAGCGGCAATGATTTTTTGCAAATCATCGCGGTTTTTGCCACTGACGCGGATTTGATCTTCCTGGATTTGACTTTTTACTTTCAGTCCACTGTTTTTGATGATGGTGTTGATCTTTTTTGCGTTTTCTTTGTCGATTCCTTGAACCAGCTTTGCCCGCTGGCGGACTGTTCCACCGGATGCTTTTTCAATTTTTCCATAATCAAGGTTTTTAACGGGGATTTGCCGGCGAATCAATTTGCTTAGCAAGACATCTTTCAGCTGCTCTAATTTATATTCATCATCGGAAACAAGAACAAGCTCTTCTTTTTCGAGGGTAACATCGCTTTTGCTCCCTTTAAAATCATAGCGTGTTTGGATTTCTTTCATCGTTTGTGTTACCGCATTGGTGACTTCGGAAAAATCAACTTTTGAAACAATATCAAATGAACTATCTTTCGACATGATTAAACCCCCATTGCATTTTCTATACTTTTCAAACTAAAGTTTCCCTTTACGGGTTCATTATAGTAAAATATAGCAGTTCAAACAACTCTTTGGAAATGAAGAGGAGGAATTCCAATTGTCACTTATTGAACAAGTCGGGCAAACAGCCCAGTTAACCGTCGTCCGAGCTGCTGCATTTGGCTTTTTTTTATCAGACGGGACTGAAGATGTTCTTTTGCATAAAAATGAAACCGATCAAGACTTGCAAATCGGAGAGAAACTTGAAGTGTTTTTGTACACCGATTCCCAGGGCAGGGTTTCGGCTAGTGCGAAGATTCCGGAAATGACAGCAGGGCAATATGGCTGGTTAAAAGTAACAGCTGTAAAGCCGGGTGTTGGCGTATTTCTTGATATCGGAATCCAAAAAGAATTGCTGCTTGGTGAAGAAGATTTGCCAGCACATAAATCGGTTTGGCCCAAGCCGGGTGACATGGTTTATGCCACTATCCGCGTGAGCCGAAACCATCTTTTATATGCAAAATTGGCTACGGATCAAGTGATTCAATCGATTGCCGTCAAAGCAGCAAGGAAGGATTTTAATAAAAATGTTCAGGGATTTATTTACCGCACTGCAAAGGTAGGAAGCTGGATTTATACCATTGAAGGCTTCAAAGGTTTTATTCACGAATCGCAAAGACGAGAAGAACCCCGTCTTGGTCAGAAAGTCGAAGGGCGGATTATCGATATTAAAGAAGACGGGACGATTAATGTCTCCTTATTGGCGCGGAAACAGGAGGCAGCCGGTGATGATTCCCAGCGAATTTACGCTTATTTAGAAAGCCGGAACGGTGCCATGCCTTATAGTGATAAAAGCCAGCCGGAAGATATTTACGAACGGTTTCGTTTGAGCAAAGCGGCCTTTAAGCGCGCGCTTGGAACATTAATAAAACAAGGAAAAGTGTATCAAGAAAACGGCTGGACCTATAGCAAAAAAGAGTAAAAACAAGCATTTTTATATGCTTGTTTTTTTAGCTAATCAGAATTTATATGGATAAATTCTGAACGCACGACGGACAGGAAGTCCTAGTCAGGCGAGTGCCACAGGATGTGGCATCAACGAGCGGGATAAATTCAACTACGCCTCTGTCTTCGTCCAAAGGACTCGCCAGTCGGCGAGTTTTCATTTACATACCTTTGTAAAAAACAGCAGAAACTAGCTGTGTACTAGCGAACAAGAAAGGAGAGTTTAGATGCCGCATACTTCTGATAATGATAAAAAAGCGCAGGACAATAATGCCCTTCACCATGAAAAAAATAGGATGCGCGAGAAAAATCGCAAAGCAGGCAAAAACGAATATTCGAAAAAAACAAATCATTTATAAGTGAAGCGGTAAACAGGCACAGCTATAATTGGCTGTTTTCGGCACAAATAAAAGGAGTGAGGAAAAACTCACTCCTTTTCGTTCGCTAATCAGAATTTATATCCATAAATTCTGATTGCATAAGGGCAACTACACCTCATGAACCGTCAAAGGCTCGCCAATCGGCGAGTTTTCATTTAAGGCAGTTGATTGAGGAAAAAGACAGCAATCGTTCCGGCGCCAGTATGCGAACCAATTGCAGAACCAATGTCCGAAATATAGATTTCTTTTGGATGAAAGGCTTCTTCAATCATCCGACGAATTTCTTCGGCAGTTTCCTCGTTATCGGCTTGGCTGATGCCAATGGTTTGCTCTGATAAATGCGCACCGCGTTCATACATTACTTCAATTAATCGATGAAGCAATTTTTTCTTGCCCCTGATTTTTTCGATTGGAACAAGTTTGCCGTCTTCCATGTTAAGAAGCGGCTTAATATTTAACAATCCGCCGAGAAATGCTGACGCTTTTGAGACGCGGCCGCCTTTGGCGAGATATTCCAAATCCTCTACTGTGAACAAATGCTCCATATGCTGTGCCCGGAAACGAACATCTTTTAAAATCGTTTCTTTCGAAGCACCGTCTGCTGCCAATTTAGCCGCTTCTTTTACAATCAATCCTTGCCCGACTGATGCGCACTTCGTATCCACGATCGTAAGTCCGAAGTCTGGATATTTTTCTTTTACTTGATCGAGAATCATCATTGCGGTTTGATAGGTTCCAGATAGCTGCGAAGAAAAAGCAATGTATAGTCCATCTTCATTCTTTTCGGCCATATCCGTGAATATTTTTTCAAAAAGAAATGGAGAGACTTGTGATGTTTTCGGTGTTTTTCCGTTTCGAATCGCCTCATAAACCATTTTAGGCTGAATCATCTTGATGTCTTCATATTCATTGCCATCAAGCTGAACTTTTAGTGGAAGCAACGTAACGCCCGCATTTCGATAAAACGCAAGTGGTAGATCGCATGCGCTGTCTGTCAGAATTTTCACGTGCATAAGCTCACCTGCTTTCAAGCAAATTTATACTTTTTCAGTTTAGCGTTTTCATTCTAAAAACACAATCTTTTAAAAATGGCCGTAAAAATATAATTTTGTATCATACATCTGCATGGTTTTTGACAATAATAGTAAAAAGGAGTTGATCCGATGATTTGGCTGCAAACGAAAAAAACAGCTGTCGTTATTTTTGGCGCACTTCTCAATGCACTTTCGATGAATTTGTTTTTGCGTCCGGCCAATGTGTACTCAAGCGGGTTTACGGGAATCGCCCAGCTGCTTTCAAAAATTCTCACGGTATTCACACCGCTAACGGTTTCAATGGGGTATTTATTGCTCCTGCTTAATATTCCTGTAGCCATTCTTGGTTGGAAAAAAGTTGGAAAGTCTTTTACGTTTTATAGTTTTTTAAGTGTCATCTTTTCATCCTTATTTCTGGAATTAATTCCGCTAAAAGCCGTTTCACACGATATTTTGTTGAATGCAGTATTTGGTGGCGTCATTTTAGCTGTCGGTGTCGGATTAACGCTAAAGTGGGGGGCTTCGACAGGGGGAGTCGACATCATTGCCCTCGTACTGTCGAAATTAAAAGACAAACCAATTGGAACTTATCTATTTCTCATGAATGCAATCATCATTCTTACAGCCGGCTATTTATTCGGCTGGGAAAAAGCCCTTTACACACTTGTCACCCTTTATACTTCAACAAGGGTCATTGATACTATTCATACAAGGCATGAAAAGCTGACCGCCATGATTATTACAAAAAAAAGCGATGAACTGAAAAAAGCGATCCAAGCAAAGCTAGTCCGCGGGATTACGACCGTGCCGGCTAAAGGGGCTTACACGAATGAAACGAAAGACATGATGGTAATCGTTATTACCCGCTACGAACTTTTTGAATTGGAGAGAATTATAAAAGAAGTAGATCCAAAGGCATTTACCAATATTGTGCACACGGCCAGTGTTGTTGGCTTGTTTCGCAGAGATTAAAGGAGGATGAAATTTTGCGAAAGAAAATCTTGTTTTATTTAAGTTTTTTCATGCTATTTATGAATGTAGTTCAGCCTTCAGCTGATGCGGCATATTCAGGAAAGATTCGCAATGAAAACGTGCAGATCCGGCATGTGAAAGTGCTTGGCAGCGGTGGCCGTTATACCGTTACCGGACAGGTAAAGGTGGGGGAGGGCACTTATTTTTACACAGTGGAAGATGGCCACAATGTCCTCATTCCGGAAAAAACTTTGGCAAAAAAAGCCGATAAATCAAAGTGGCTGCCGTTTAAGGTAAAAATCAATCTTGCGAAAGAGCAGCTTCCGCCGAATGGAACAATCATTTTTTATGCTTATGAACGCGATGCTCAAGGAAAAATAGTTCACGCCTATTCCATTGTATTGGAAAAATTTTATCATTAAGAAGCTGGCATCCCTTTGAATGCCAGCTTCTTGTTTACCTTAGTTGTTCAAGCTCATTTTGCATTTCTTGGAGCTGGCTTTGTTCGGCAGCGGTTGAGTTCGCATAAGCTGAGCTTACTGCATTCTTCGCTTTTTCCACAGCTGCTTGCTCCTCAGCCGGACTTGCTGATTTGGCCGCCTCCACAAATCTTCTTGCTTCCTGGAAAAGCCGATTTCCCATCTTATATTCCCTCCATGGAGGAATGATGCCCGTTAGCCATTTTATAGGCTTCCGCTTCCGCATACGTCATATGGTAGGGGATGCGTTCGGCATGTTTATTGACGGTATCCTTTCCTTGTTGGACAAAGCGCTTCGATTTGTTTCGTTTACCCATCTCGGGATCCCTCCAATAGTTTCGTGAGCTTGCCGAAACAGCGTTTGAGCCGTTTCAAAAATAGTATGCCCCAGTAAGAAGGTATTCAATGAACCATAGCGTCTTATTTAATATTTAACAATTCTGCCAAATAAACACCGACCCCATCTTCCTCATTTGTGAGGGTTACATCGTTTGCAACTGCTTTCACTTGATCAATTCCGTTTCCCATCGCCACGCCCCGGCCGGCATATTCAAGCATTTCCAAATCATTGTCTTCATCGCCAAATGCCACAATCCGCTCTCGGGGAATGTCAAAGTAGTCAGCGGCTTTTTTTAAACCAATTGCTTTATGGAGACCGCTTTTAATAATTTCAATTACATGCCAAGGAGCGGCCCAGCTGCGTTGCTCAATTACTTCTGCATGCACGTCGGAAAGATGCTGGCGAATTTTTTGCAAATCATCCTCGTTTGTATGAATGAGCAAGCTTGTTGGGGAATCTGTTAAATATCGACTCAAGTCACCAGTTGTAATTTTGGGGTTCCCCATGCTGAAAATATCCAACAATTTTTCATCATGGTAATGGAAATACACTTCATCCATCACTTCTGCAATGATATTGTGAAATTGGAATGTGCGGCAGGCATCAATAATTTGTTTGGCAACATGAATATCCAGCGGCGAATGGAACAATCCCCAGCTTGGATCTTTTGGATGGTGAATAAAAGCGCCGTTAAAATTAACAATGGGGGTGTTCAGCTCCAGTTCGTTATAATACATTTCACTTGACCGAAAAGGCCTCCCGGTAGCAATCATTACAATATGACCTAACTCTTTTGCTTTTTGAATTATTTCTTTTGTCTTTTTGGATATGGTTTTATTATCTTTCAACAATGTACCGTCTAAATCGAGCGCAATTAAATGTCTATCTGCCATAATTTCTCCTTCTTCAATAAAATTCAGTGGATTTGATTTCGAAAAAAGCCAACAACGTGCTACAATACAACTAGTATTTGATTTTTTGCTCTTTCTTATGGTAACTATGTTACCAATTTTATATAGTACCTGTAAAAAAATTCACTTAAAAAGTTTTTTGCAGCTTGTATACTATCTTTATGCTGTGGGAGGGAAAATATTGATCATCATTGAAAAGGAACGGATCGAAGGGATTCCGCTCCTTCATGTTGCCGAGCACGATGCGCGCTGGCAAAAGCTGCCGTTGATTATTTTTATCCATGGATTTACAAGCGTAAAGGAACGAAATTTGCATTATGCGTATCTATTGGCAGATGCCGGTTTTCGCGTCGTCCTGCCGGAAGCGTTATACCACGGGGAAAGAACCAAGGGTTTAAAACCAGAAGATTTTTATCAACGCTTTTGGGAAATTGTCTTGGCAACGATTGAAGAGATCAAAAGTGTGAAAGAACATTATGATCAAAAAGAATTGATAATGGATGGCGAGGTTGGCGTTGCTGGAACGTCAATGGGCGGGATCGCTGCTCTCGGTGCCTTAACCCAATATCCATGGATCAAAGCGGCTGTCAGTTTAATGGGTATGCCTGCATATGAGAAATTTTCTTATTGGCAGCTAGAGCAATTAAAAAAACAAGGAATTCATCTCCCTTTCACAGACGAAGAAATCAAAGAGCAAATCGCAGCAATCCGTCAATACGATTTAAGCCTTCAGCCGCAAAAGCTTGCCAATCGGCCATTGCTGTTTTGGCATGGTAAAAAGGATCCAATGGTTCCTTATGAACTAACCCGTGGATTTTTCGAATCCATCCGCAAGATGTACTCCGGAAACGAGGAAAAGCTTGCTTTTATTTCGGACGAGCATGCTGGACACAATGTCAGCATAGCCGGTGTTGAAGCTGCGGTTGATTGGTTTAAGCAATATCTCAATAACCGGTCTCCACAAAAGACGCGGGAAACGAACAGAGTGGGAGTGAACATTTATGAATGAAGAATTAAAGGAAAATATGCTGGGTGCCCTTGAATTGGTCATTGACCCTGAATTGGGCATTGATATTGTCAATTTGGGATTGGTATACAATATCGAAATGGATGAAGCAGGTGTTGTGACGGTTACGATGACGTTAACAGCGATTGGCTGCCCGCTTGCCGGAACAATTGTCGATCAAGTCAAACGAGCTCTTGCAGACATTCCGGAAATTAATGATGTTGAGGTCAACATTGTCTTTAATCCACCATGGAATAAAGACATGATGTCAAGATACGCAAAAATCGCACTAGGAATCCGTTAATCAAGGAAAAAACAGCAGGCAAACTGCTGTTTTTTGTATATCCATAAATTCTGAACGCACGACGGGCAAGGATAAGGAATTCTTCGGCAGCTTCATCATCGCACGAAGGAAAAGCGACAGCTTTTTCGAGGGTGCCCTAGTCAGGCGAAGGCCCGGGACGGTGGTAAAGGGCAACTACGCCTCATTGAACCGCCAAAGGCTCGCCAATCGGCGAGTTTTCTTTATAATTTTTCAGGGTAAACCGGTCATTACTAGCTTCTCTAATGCCCAATGTTCCTATTTTTCAGGCCTAAGCGGTCATTACTAGCTCCCGTAATGCCCGCTTCTCCAACTTTTCAGGCCAAACCGGTCATTACTAGCTTCTCTAATGCCCAATGTTCCAATTTTTCAGGCCAAACCGGTCATTACTAGCTCCCGTAATGCCCAATGTTCCTATTTTTTAGGGTAAACCGGTCATTACTAGCTTCTCTAATGCCCAATGTTCCTATTTTTCAGGCCTAAGCGGGCATTACTAGCTCCCGTAATGCCCGCTTCTCCAATTTTTTAGGGTAAACCGGTCATTACTAGCTTCCCTAATGCCCGCTTCTCCAATTTTTCAGGGTAAACCGGTCATTACTAGCTTCCCTAATGCCCAATGTTCCTATTTTTCAGGCCTAAGCGGTCATTACTAGCTCCCGTAATGCCCGCTTCTCCAATTTTTCAGGGTAAACCGGTCATTACTAGCTTCTCTAATGCCCAATGTTCCTATTTTTCAGGCCTAAGCGGTCATTACTAGCTCCCGTAATGCCCGCTTCTCCAACTTTTCAGGCCAAACCGGTCACTACTGGCTTCACCGGAACGCCCCCCGGAAAGCGAGTGCCTGGAGTGGAAATCAACAGACTCCGTTTATCAGCCAAACTAAAAAGGACCGGGCGGTTTTTGCCCGGTTTTTCTTATTGGAAGAAAAAAGGATTCGCTGCCTTTTCTTTTTATTCCCGAAGATAGTGAGGTAATTCACTTTTTCTGGAACAAAAGCCCTCTATAATAAGAAATAGATAGGCGTTAGCCGTTTTTAGGGGGCGTTACAATTGGTATTCAACCGTGATTTTAATCAGGATCCGTTTATTGTGATTTGGGAGTTGACCCGGGCATGTCAACTAAAGTGCCTTCATTGCCGTGCTGAAGCGCAATACCGCCGAGACCCTAGGGAGCTTACATTTGAAGAAGGCAAGCAATTAATTGATCAACTAGATGAAATGAACAATCCGATGCTTGTTTTTACGGGCGGAGATCCGTTGATGCGAGAAGACGTTTTTGATATTGCCAAATATGCGGTGGATAAAGGTGTACGTGTATCGATGACACCGAGCGCTACGCCGAATGTGACAAAAGAAGCCATCGAAAAAGCGAAAGAAGTAGGCCTTTCTCGCTGGGCATTCAGCCTTGACGGGCCGACGGCAGAAATTCACGACCATTTCCGAGGGACAGCTGGTTCATTCAAGCTTACGCTTGAAAGAATTAAGTATTTGCATGAGCTGGAGATTCCGGTGCAAATCAATACCGTAATATCCCGGTACAATATTGATTTTTTAGATGAAATGGCAAAAGTAGTAGAAGAATTAAACTGTGTGCTCTGGAGTGTCTTTTTCCTCGTGCCAACAGGAAGAGGACAGGAATCAGACATGATTTCACCGGTAGAGCATGAAAAAGTATTCAGGTGGCTGTATGATTTGAGCAAGCGTGTTTCCTTTGACATTAAAACCACGGCAGCACAGCACTACCGGCGTGTTGTGATCCAGCAAAAAATGCGGGAGGCAAAAGACCAGAGGCAGGAAATCAACTATTTAAATGCCTTGACTGAACAGGGATTAACCGGCTCGATTGACGGGCTTGGCCGGGCGCCAAAAGGGGTAAACGATGGGAACGGCTTTGTGTTTATTTCCCATATTGGCGACGTATATCCGAGCGGGCTTTTACCGGTAAAAGCAGGGAATATACGCGAAACGCCGCTCGCTGAAATTTACCGTGAATCGCCGATTTTTAAATCGCTGCGCAATCCGGATCTTTATAAAGGGAAATGCGGTGTTTGCGAATTCCGCCATGTGTGCGGCGGGTCAAGATCAAGAGCATATGCGGTCACAGGAGATTATTTAGAAAGCGAACCTTTTTGCATTTATATCCCGAAAGCATTAAGGGAAAAACAAATGCAAGGGTAAAAAAACTGGGTCAGCATTTGATCAATAAAAAGAGGGGCGGCAGATGCCGTCCCTTCTTTATCAAAAACTATTCGATGCTGCAATAAACCGCCGGGCAATTTTCGCAACCGATTTCATCTTTCAAATACTGCAGATCAAGGATTGAAATTTTCCCTTTTTTTATCGAAATGATCTGATCCCGTTTTAATTCACTTAAGATGCGGTTTGTACTTTCTCTGGAGGTGCCGCAAAAATTGGCAAGCTCCTGGTTGGTTAAAGGCAGATCGATTAGGATTCCGTCCTTTTGCTTTACTCCATAGCTATTGGACATGCGAATTAAGGTCGAAAATAAAGCGCCGCGTTTCCCGTTTAAGACAAGATCGCGAAATTTTGTTTGTGTTTTGCGAAAATGGTCGCTCATCCATTTCATAAATTCAAATGCAAGAGTGCTATCTTGAAAAATTTCCGTTTCAAGGAAATCTTTTCGAATGGCGGCAACCTCAGTTGTTTCCAGAACTTTTGCGCTTAGTAAAAATTTAGGTTCATCGGTAAATAAAGTGAGTTCGCCGCAAATATCATTCGCACCACAAATACGTAAGGACAGTTCCCGGCCGTCAGAAGTAATTTTGCTGATTTGAACTTTACCGGACAAGATGATGTAAAGCTCTTCTGCTTTCATTCCTTCTTGAAACAAATAAGTTCCGCGATCCGCTGTGAATTTTCGGTCAGCAAACCGAAGCAGCTCTTTAATTTGAATGGAGTGAGTGGCTTTCATATTCGTCATCATTCATCTACACCTTCTTCTTCATGATAAAAATTGCCTACAGGCAAACAGTTTCATCACTGCTGAACTAGATAAATTCATTTCTAAAACCATTGTAGCTCAAGATTAGCCAAATAAAAGATATTAACAATGACAATATAGTGAAAACTTTTGAAAAAAATGTTTTTTTGAAGCGAAATGTGATAATCTTTACATCGACAGGGTAAATGAGAAAGTAAAATAAGAGATTAGCTTGCCGAATAAATCATAGTTGGCAACATAAGTATAGAGCTAAGAAAGTTTTTTAAGGGAAAAAATTAACTGTTATCTTGCTTCCGAAATGTGCCGGATAACTGGTTTTTAAAATAATGGAGTTGATAAATATGGGAAAAACCATTATTAAAGATACATTAAACAGGCCTTTAAGGGATCTAAGGATTTCAGTCATTGACCGCTGCAATTTTCGCTGCCAATATTGTATGCCGGCCGATCAATTTGGACCGGAATTTGCCTTCTTGCCGAAAAGTGCTTTGTTAACATATGAAGAAATTGAACGGATTTCAACTCTTTTCGTTCAGCTTGGAGTTGAAAAAATCCGCTTAACTGGCGGTGAACCCCTTCTCAGAAAGGACTTGCCCCTGCTAGTTGAGAAGCTTTCAAAAATTGAAGGATTGTCGGATATCGGGTTAACGACAAATGGTGTAATGCTTCCAAAGCTTGCCGGTGATTTGAAAAAAGCAGGACTTAAAAGGGTGAATATCAGCCTTGATAGTCTCAATGATGAACTGTTTGGCAAAATTAACGGCCGGAAAGTAGGTACAAAGCCGGTGCTTGACGGAATTGAAGCGGCAAAAAAGGCTGGATTGGGCGTTAAAATTAATATGGTTGTAAAAAAAGGCTTAAACGATTCAGAAATTATTCCAATGGCCGATTTTTGCAAGCGAGAAGGTCTGCAACTTCGGTTTATTGAATACATGGATGTCGGCTCAACAAACGGCTGGAAAATGGATGACGTTGTTACGAAGAAGGAAATTTATCAGCTGTTAAAACAACAGTATGAGTTGGAACCCGTTGAACCTGCTTATTTTGGTGAAGTGGCGAAGCTGTATCATTACAAAGGAACGAAAGTGGATGTCGGCTTTATTACATCGGTTTCGGAATCGTTCTGCAGCAGCTGTACTCGGGCACGGCTGTCAGCGAACGGACAAATCTTTACTTGTTTGTTTAACGGAAATGGCCATGATATCCGAAATATGATGAGAAACGGGGCTACAGAAGAAGAGCTTCGCAATCGAATCATTGATATCTGGGGCGGCCGCAAAGACCGTTATTCGGATGAAAGGACGTTAGCGACAGCTTCTAACCGGAAAAAGATCGAAATGTCCTATATTGGCGGTTAACTTAGGAAAGATGGGCTTGCTGGATGCGGCCCATCTTTTTTAGCCAAAGGACTCGCCAGTCGGCGAGTTTTCATTTAGCCAAAGGCTCGACAATCGGCAAGTTTTCTTTAAAATAATGAACGCCTGCTGCCATAATCGGCAGCAGGCGTTCGCCTTCTTAGTTTGTATAGCGCGGGAAGAGAATGTTATTTTCTAAATGGACATGCATAAAAGTTTGTTCTTCGAGTGCCTCCAGGCGCTTGTATACTAAACGATATGTACCGCAAGCGTCAAAAGGAAGTTCGTAATCTGCTGTTACATCACGCAGTTCCTTTAAGATTGCCCCTGCGGCATCATGTTCTTTTTCCAATTCAACAATCGCGTTGATCGCTTCTTCCCGGTTGGGTGCGGTGCCATCATTTAGCTGTTGAATAAGCGGGAATACTGTTTCCTCTTCTTTTGCCGTGTGTTCGAGCATTTCCTTTTTAAAGGCATAAAACAGTTCATAAACTTTTAAAAGCTCAGGATGGTTCTCCCCGTGAACACGGGCAACTTTTGTTACATACGGGCTTAACATTGCTAGCTCTTCTTCAAGTGGGCGATGGTATGCTAAAACAATATGCTCGATTAATGAACGTGTATCGGAATGAATCCATTCTTCCATTTCATTTTCGTTTGGTTCGCTTGCCGTGAAAAGAGTTTGCAGCTCGGCAACAATTGTTTTTGGATCAAGTCCTCTTTCCTCGGCAGCATTTGCAAGTGGAATATTTCCGCCGCAGCAGAAATCGATTCGGTGTTTTTTAAATAAATCACTTGATTTTGGCAGTTCATTGACAATATCTTTCACAAGGGTGTTTTCACTAAAAGGAAAGCTCATCCTTCATTCCTCCTTTTTTTTCTATTAAAAGAATAACGGAACCCGATCATCATTTTGGTGATATGCATCACATTTTAAGGATGATTTTTTTGGTTCTTTTTGTACTATCGCACAATTTTTCGAACATTGGTTTGAAAATTTGCCATGTTTAAAAGTTTCGTATACCCTTAAAGTGAGAAAATCGGTTGAATGAATTCATTTACATGCTTTTAGGAGCTGATAACCATGTTAGAGAGAAGAAAGCCTATTTCCGTGAGTGAAGCGGTGGCAAAAATAATGGAGACACGAGTACAAGGTGCAACGGAATACGTAACAATTGATGAAAGCTATGGAAGGTTTCTTTCTGAAGATTTGACAGCAACAAACGATGTGCCGCATTTTGATCGTGCTCCCTATGACGGGTTTGCCGTCCGCAGTGTTGATACAAGCCTTGCATCACTTTCAAACCCAGTCGAATTAGAAGTGATTGATCATATTGGTGCAGGTGCCGTATCAGATAAAGTAGTAAAAGAAAACCAAGCTGTACGAATTATGACAGGTGCAATGATGCCGGAAGGTGCTGATGCCGTCGCTATGCTCGAAGTGGTGCAAACATCTGAAAAAAACGGCAAACCCTATATTACAATTAAGCGCAACTTAAAAAAAGGTGAAAATGTGTCCTTTCGTGCTGAGGATGCAAAAGAAGGCGAAGTGTTGGTGAAAAAGGGGACAAGGATTAACCCTGGTATTCAAGCAATGCTTGCAACATTTGGCTATGCGATAGTTCCAGTTGCCAAAAAACCGATCATTGGCTTATTCGCAACCGGCACAGAATTACTTGAAGTCGATGAACCGCTCGTTCCCGGAAAAATACGCAACAGCAACTCCCATATGATTATCGCCCAAATTGAAAGGGCGGGAGGGGAAGTACAGTACTTCGGCAAACTGCCTGATGTGTTCGATACATGCTTTGAAGCAGTTAAGGATGCGATTGAAACAGTTGACCTGCTCATAACCACCGGGGGGGTCTCTGTAGGTGATTTTGATTATTTGCCGGCCATTTATGAAAAGCTTGGGGCAAAAGTGTTGTTCAACAAAGTGGGAATGCGTCCTGGAAGTGTGACAACCGTGGCACAGTACAATGGCAAAGTTTTGTTCGGTCTATCCGGCAATCCATCTGCCTGCTATGTTGGGTTTGAATTGTTTGCCCGTCCGATCATTCGGACAATGCTGTTTTCACCAAAACCGCATTTACGCAAAGAAAAAGCTGTTCTTGGCGCCGATTTTCCAAAAGCGAATCCTTTTACCCGCTTTGTCCGCAGCACTGTAACGATCGAGGAAGGCAGGTTAAAAGTATCGCCGAGTGGTGTGGATAAATCAAATATTATTATGAGCCTTGCAGGCGCCAACTCGCTGATGATTCTTCCTGGTGGCACAAGAGGGTATGAAGTAGGAACAGATGTGGAAATCCTGCTGCTTGAGGATCAAACCGGCAGTGAGTGGCCTTGGTAAATCCTTTTATTTTCCAAGTTGTTGGTTACCAAAATAGTGGAAAAACGACGGTTGTTTCCACATTGATAAAGGAATTGAACAAGTTGGGCAGGCAGGTGGCGGTGATCAAGCATCATGGTCATGGCGGCCGGCCTGAAGTCGTTGAAACGAAGGATTCTGTGCAGCATGTAGTTGCTGGCGCCTTAGCGGCAGTTGTTGAGGGTGGCGGGAGGTTGATTCTGCAAGCGGATCAGCCGTCATGGAATTTAGCCGATGAAATTCAGCTAATCCGTTTCTTTCAGCCTGACATCCTTTTAATTGAAGGTCACAAAAAGGAAAATTATCCAAAACTATTGCTGGTAAAAGAAAAAAAAGATCTTGAATTACTTCATTTCATCAGCAATATTAAAATCGTGCTGGCGTGGGAACAAGCATTGCAAAAACAGATTGAATCCATCTCCACTGCTCCGTCCTTTCTTCTCAATGACCAGCAAGGGGTAGCCTGGACGGTTCAATACATTGAGGAGCAAGTAAAGAGGATTCCTTCTCAGTCGAAAAAATGACAATTTTGTTACAATTTTAATGCAATTTCCTGCTGCTTCCGTTATACTAGAAGTAGGGGAAAATATGTTTGTTGATATAGAATCGGAAAAAGAAGGCGGAAGCCTTCTTTTTTGCATTGAAAAAGTTAATAAAATCGCCAAAATGGCTTCGATTCATGTGACATCTTTCACTTAATTTTCCTGATTCCTGACTTATAGTAGGGGTGAGTGAAAGGAGGGTGGAGGATGAAATTATTTATGCCAAAACAACACGGAGCCTGGGCAATGGTGACGGTTCCATTCTGGCTTGGTGTGATCGCAGGTGGATTTGTTTGGCAGGATGTTCCGTTTTTTCTTGGATGGGTGTTATTATACTTGGCTACCTATCCGATGCTTCTTTTATTTAAAAAGAAGAAAACGGCCTTCTATATTGGCTGGACAACGCGCTATTTGATTCCGGCTGTACTATTATTACTGTTTCCGCTCGCTGAAAATCCAGCAGTCGTTTATTTTGGTTTGCTGATGATTCCTTTTTTTATGATCAATGCTTTTTATTCTTCCCAAAACAAAGACCGTGCGTTTATGAATGATTTAAGTGCGATTTTTGCCTTTTCTTTTGCCAGTCTGGCAAGCAGTTTTTTAAGCAGCCGAATTGTCACTGGTGAATCCATCTTTGTTTTTTCCGCATCCGTGCTTTTTTTCATTGGCAGCACTTTTTATGTCAAAACAATGATACGTGAAAAAAAGAACCCGCAGTTTAAATGGCTTTCTTGGATCTATCACTTGATCCTGCCGTTGATTTGGCTGGCGTTTGGCTATTGGATCGCAGCTATTGCTGTTTTGCCAAGCTTGCTCAGGGCAGTTGGTTTTTACGGCAAACCGCTCTCAACCAAAATGGTTGGGATTTATGAAATTGCAAATGCAGCACTTTTCTTTGCGGTCATGGCTGTTCAAATCATCGTAAACTAAAAACAGCCCATAGCAGGCTGTTTTTGTATCATCAATCGATTCTGCAAATTTCAATCGGACAGTTTTCGCAGTCAATTTCAACTTTTAAATAATCAAGATCGTGTATAGTGATCGTTCCTTTATCAACTGAGATTACATTCGCTTTGCGCAAATCACTTAACAGCCGGTTGACCACTTCTCTTGACGTGCCGCAGAAATTTGCCAATTCTTGGTTTGTTAACGGCAGCTGAATTAAGATGCCGTTAGCGGTGTTTATCCCATAGCTGTTGGAGATTCGGATTAAAGTGGAATACAATGCACCTTTTTTCCCGTGAAGAACTAAGTCGCGAAATTTCGTTTGTGATTTTCGATATTGGAGGCTCATCCATTTCATAAATTCCAAGGCTAGCGGTAAGTTATGCGAGAGCTTTTCTTCAAGCGTGTCTTTCATGATTACAGCTACTTCTCCGCTCTCTGTAACCCTTCCTGTTAATAAATATCGCTGCGATGGACAAAATAAATCAATCTCGCCAATGATATCGCCGGTTGTGCACATTCTTAAACTCAATTCCCTACCGTCTGGAATCACTTTAGTCAAATGAACCATGCCGCTTTTGAGAATAAAAAGCTCATTTGCAAAGCTTCCTTCTTGGAACAGAAAAGTTCCCTTTTCAATTTTTTTTATGTGATGGACCAATTCGAAAAGTTCACTTATGGATGCCGGTAGCTCTTTGACCGTTTGCATATTGTAACCACCTTTATAAGGGGCGAACTGAATCGCTCTTTTAGAATAAACCGTTTTACAGGCTACTAACGAAATATTAATAACATCATTATATTGTTTATTTGCGATTATTCGCAATATTAGCGGGAATGAATTCATAGATTTGTCATAATTACATTTCTATTACCGGGGAAATATTTGTCGAAAGCTGAAAATAGAAAAAAGCCCAACTGGAAATAATAAAGTCAACTGCCAGTACGCGAACCAAGAACGAGCTAGCGGCGCAGTTGCTATAAATGAACGACTGTCTTCAATTTGTAAGGAGGTATGGAAGTTGGGTCAAAACCGTCAATTCAAACCAGGCCAAAAGGCGCCAAATAATGGTGTTTATATTGAAATTGGGGAAACAGGCAGCAATGTCAATCATCCGCAAAAAATCAAGTTGAACGACGGAGATTCGTTTCCGGAAACATCCAATCATAACCGCGTTTGGACGTACAGCAGAAAACCATAAGGCGCGATAAACGTTGAAAAGTCATCGAACTCGATGGCTTTTCTTTCATACATGCATGGTCTATAATGGGGTTAATAGGTCAAAAAAGGTCAAAAAGGAGTGATCGTTTGATGGATTTGAATCAAATGACAGAACGTCTGCAAAAGGGGCTGCTCGATTCACAATCGTTAGCGATCAAATCAAATCATCAAGAAGTCGATGAACCACATTTGTTTGTTTCCTTAATGAGCCAAGAGGAAAGTCTACTTCGTGCTATTTTTGTAAGAGCAGGCATCTCTAGTGAAAAGGTTCTTGAATTTTTGCAGAACGAAATCAAGAAAAAACCGCAAGTAAGCGGTACGGGTGTTGAGCAGGGGAAAGTTTATATCAGTTCAAGGCTGCAGCGGATTTTTGTTCAGGCAGACGAAAAAGCAAAGCAGTTTTCCGATGAGTATTTGTCCGTTGAGCATGTATTGCTTGGAGCGCTTGATGTGGATGATTCCGTACTGAAAAAAGCCTTTCGGCATTTTGGTGGTTCTGCTGCGGAAGTTTTACAAGCAATTAAGGAAATAAGGGGGAATCAGCGCGTGACGTCACAAAATCCTGAAGCAACCTATGAAGCCTTAAAAAAATACGGCAGGGACCTAGTTGCTGAAGTAAGAGAAGGAAAAGTCGATCCGGTCATTGGCCGAGATGCGGAAATTCGCAATGTCATTCGCATTTTATCGAGAAAGACAAAAAATAATCCGGTTTTAATCGGGGAACCGGGTGTTGGAAAAACCGCGATTGTTGAAGGGCTTGCCCAGCGCATCGTTAGAAAAGATGTTCCGGAAGGACTAAAAGACAAAACGATTTTCTCACTTGACATGAGCGCATTGATTGCTGGCGCCAAATTCCGTGGAGAATTTGAAGAACGGTTAAAGGCCGTTTTAAATGAAGTGAAAAAGAGCGAAGGAAGAATCCTATTATTCATAGATGAACTTCATACCATTGTCGGTGCCGGCAAGACCGATGGTGCGATGGATGCCGGCAATATGTTAAAACCGATGCTTGCCCGCGGGGAATTGCATTGCATTGGGGCAACAACGCTTGATGAACATCGTAAATATATTGAAAAAGATCCAGCGCTTGAACGAAGATTCCAGCAGGTACTTGTACAAGAACCAAATGTGGAAGACACCATTTCAATTTTACGCGGTTTAAAAGAACGATTTGAAGTTCATCATGGTGTCAGAATTCATGACCGTGCGCTAGTGGCAGCCGCAACTTTATCGGATCGCTATATTACGGATCGGTTTCTGCCAGATAAAGCAATTGATCTTGTTGATGAAGCATGTGCATTGATCCGAACGGAGATTGATTCAATGCCAACAGAGCTTGACGAAGTCACCCGGAAAGTGATGCAGTTGGAAATTGAGGAAGCGGCATTAAGAAAGGAACAAGATGATGTTAGCAAACGGCGTTTAGAGGTGCTGACAAAAGAACTTGCCAATCTTAAAGAACAAGCGGATGAAATGAAAGGCCGCTGGCTCCAAGAAAAAGAAAGTATCCAAAAATTGCAGGAAAAAAGGGAGCAGCTTGAGAAGCTCCGCAGGGAATTGCAAAAAGCGGAAGATGAATATGACTTGAACAGGGCTGCAGAACTGCGGCATGGAAAAATTCCGCAAGCTGAAAGAGAGTTAAAAGACTTGGAAGCAATGACAGCAGCGCGAAATGAAGAGCGGCTGCTTCGGGAAGAAGTGACAGAAGAGGAAATCTCCACTATTGTCTCAAGATGGACAGGCATCCCGCTTTCAAGATTAATGGAAGGTGAAAGGGAAAAATTGCTCCGGCTTGAAAGCCTTTTGCACAAACGGGTGATCGGCCAAGATGAGGCAGTAAGGCTTGTAACGGATGCTGTCTTGCGAGCAAGGGCTGGGATTAAAGATCCAAACCGGCCGATCGGTTCATTTTTATTTTTAGGACCGACAGGGGTTGGAAAAACAGAGCTCGCCAAGGCACTCGCAGAATCGTTATTTGATAGCGAAGAGCAAATGACAAGAATTGACATGTCCGAGTATATGGAAAAACATACAGTTTCAAGGTTAGTCGGCGCCCCTCCAGGGTACGTTGGTTATGAAGAAGGCGGTCAATTAACAGAGGCTATTCGAAGACGGCCTTATTCAGTTGTGTTGCTTGATGAGGTTGAAAAAGCCCATCCTGAAGTATTTAATATTTTATTGCAAGTGCTAGATGATGGAAGGATTACCGATTCTCAAGGGCGTATGGTTGATTTTAAAAACACGGTGATCATTATGACGTCGAATATCGGCTCGCAACTCTTGTTAGAACGAGCGGAAAAAGAAATCAGTGAGGAAACGTCCAACCGCGTTTTCCAACAATTAAGAGCCCATTTCCGCCCTGAATTCCTCAACCGCATTGACGAAACGATTCTATTTAAGCCGTTATCGATTTCGGAAATTAAAGAGATTGTCGTAAAACTAATCGGCGATTTACAGGAACGACTAAACGATCAGCAAATCGCGCTAAACCTGACGGATGCTGCAAAAGAGTTTATCGCGGCCAACGGATTTGATCCCGTTTATGGAGCCCGTCCACTGAAACGATTTATTCAGCGGAATTTGGAAACCAAATTGGCTCGCGAAATCATCGCTGGCAATGTCCGGGAACATTCCCGTATCCTGATCGATGTTGAAAACGGGGAATTGACACTCAAAGCAGTGTAAAAGACGATCGATAAACCGCGCGATATCAATGCTTTCAGAAAGCGGCACACAACAAATGGTAAAAGGTCATCCTGCTAAATTGCAGAATGACCTCTTCACAAAATTATTTTAATGGCTCTCTTTTGGTTCGTTCGGAATAACGGCTGTAATAATCGCTACAAAAACGGTAAACACAATGGCTAACAAGAGACCGGTTTCAAATTTGTAGGCAATCCCAAGCATTGAGCTGACAACATAGGTTAACATCTGTGTAAGAAGAAAAGCCCAGAATAAAGTCCAAAAATAACGCATCATTCTCACCTCAACTCGATTATAGATCTTTTTCGGATTCCTTGCATCCATACAACTGCCAGTTTCATTTATTAATCTTAACATAAGCGAAAAAAAAGATAAATGTTCAATTGGTTGATTCCGCGACTTTACAAAAATATATGGCAAGTTTGGGCTAATTTCCTTTCAGATTATGTGAACAAACATACAATAGGGTGAGGAAAATATGTAAAAGGAGATATTTCGATGGAAAACCGGAATTTTCAGCTGGATGCAGAGTGGAATATAATCCATTCTCCTGAAAAGCCTACAGGTTTTGGCATCTTACTTATTGGGGATGAACGGCATTTTGTAGATGAAAGCAAAAGCTTCTGGTTGCAGAATGAAGGCAGACTGGCGATGATCAATCAATTGAAAGAGGCAGGGTATACGATTTTTTCCTCAAATCTTTATGGACGTAACTGGGGCAGCGATGAAGCAGCAGAGCTTGCTGTTAGGCTGTATCATTATGTTTTAAGAAGCGAGATCATGAATAATAAAATTCATATCCTTGCCGAGGGAATGGGCGCACTTGTTGCTGTCAAATTATTCGAGAAATTGAAGGGTTCGATCCGCTCAACCGTATTACTCAACCCTATTTTGTCATTAAAGCATCAGTTGGAACAAGAAAAGGAGCATAAATTTTTTTATAAAAAACTGACAAAAGAGATCGAAGCTGCATATAAACAAGATTATCGCCATTTAGAAAAAGAAATTTTTTCAAGCCAGTTGAACGTTGGAGATGAAATCCCGATCAAGCTCATTCAAGTCATGACTGGCGGCAGAAGTTACAACCAAGCAAAATTAAATCAGCAGTTGTTAAAAAAGCAAATTGACAACCATGTTGTGCAAACCAGTTTTATACTGCCTGAAAAAAAGCTGCGGCTTGGCTCAATTATCGTAAAGTTTTATAAAAGCCATGAAAAAGTCCTCTAACCATCCACCCTCCCTTACTGAAGAAATAATCTCGCTAGATTTTGCATAGGATTCATTAGTACTAAGGGAGGAGATTCGGATGGACAAGGCTGTTATCATAGGTGCCTTTGAATTTATTGGATTTTATTTTTGTGAAAAAATGCTTGAAATGGGATATGAAGTACTAGGCATCCATTTTGATGATCAGGATGACAAACTGGTGGAGGAAAAAAAACTTCAAATCGGGAGAAATGCCAATTTTAGTGAAACAAAAATTGAGGATTGGCTGAATGATACCAAACAGGTTTCAGAAAAACAAATTTTTATCTTGGACTTATATGATTTGTATATCGGTCGCCGGGATGCGACATTCCAAAAGCAGCTGGTTGCAACTCAATTGGCTGAATTTTTCAAGAGTCGCAATCAGCTGAATGACACGGTTGTGTTTGTTCTTCCAATTCAATGCCTTACCGTTGATGAACGAAACGATTCCATCGGTTTGCTTAAGGATTTTTTGGAAAAATTCTCTGCTCAAGCGGATATATGCCAGTTCCTGTACTTACCGGCTGTATATGGACGTTGGCAGCCGTCCGTTTGCTGCTTTCAAAAATGTTTCGAAGGGAAGCACGAAGATGTGCAGGAATTGGATGACAGAGAATGGAAGGGCGATGCGCTTTATGCCGATGACCTTATTGGCCCAATGATGGAAATTATTGAGGAAGGAAAACCGGGACATTATTTACTTGAAAGCGGCGAAGCAAATCGATGGAAAAATTGTGCGGAGTTTTTAACTATTCAGTATAGAGAAGACGATCGGTTTATTGCCAGAGAGGGCGATCAGATTCAGCGTGTTTCGCTTCCGAAAAACACGTCCATCCCAGATTCGTTGACAAAACAACAGGAACATTTTAATCGTTCAAGGCGATAAAGGGATACCTTAATCCGTGGGGGTTCTTCCTTCTCGTTCATGCGGGATTGCTGTACCATGCAATAATTTTCTTTTCAATTTACCTTTCCAAGGTTAGAATAATAGTGATTCAATTTAATTTTCAAGAAAAGCGATTCCAAGGGTGAGTAACAGCATCCTTTCAAGAAGGAGATTTATGGAATGATCAAAAGGTTCGGAGTCGTTCTATTAATCCTGCTGGTACTTGGTGCATGCAGTCAGCCGAAGTCAACGGGAAAATTGCGAAATGTGGGTCTGCTCGTTCCCGAGACAGTCAATGACCAGGTATGGGGAACAAAAGGCTTCAAAGGAATGTTAAAAATCCAGTCCGATTACAAAGTGGATATTTTTTATAAAGAAGGCATGAATTCCGAGGCCGTTGTTGAACGGGCAGTAAAAGAGTTTGACCAAAAAGACGTCAATTTAATCTTTGGACATGGCTCTGAATACGCGGAATATTTTAATAAAATTTCGAAAAAATACCCGCATATCCAATTTGTCAGCTTTAATGGAGATGCAAAAAACGCCAACACAACGAGTTTGAATTTTAAAGGCTATGCGATGGGTTTTTTCGGGGGAATGGTTGCTTCCCATATGTCAAAAAACCATAAAGTAGGAATTATTGCAGCCTACGAATGGCAGCCGGAAGTAGAAGGCTTTTACCAAGGGGCACTTGCTGAAGAGAAACAGACAGCGGTTGACATTCAGTATGTCGGCAGCTGGGATGACAGCAAGAAAGCTGTTCAACTTGCCGAAAAAATGATGCAAAGCGGCGTCGATGTGATTTACCCAGCGGGGGATGGCTATAATGTTCCTGTAATTGAAAAGGTGAAAGAAAAAGGCTATTACGTGATCGGTTATGTTTCGGATCAATCGGATTTAGGGGAAACGACCGTGTTGACCAGCACGATCCAGCAAGTCGATGCCCTTTATGAAAAAGTGGCTAAAGACTATAACGATGGAAAATTAAAATCAGGGAATTTATCGTTTGATTTTCAGGATGATGTCGTTACATTAGGAAAGTATAGTCCGCTCGTGGATAAAAAATTTATCCGTAAAATGAATAAAAGCATCGAAACGTATAAGCAAACTGGAAAATTGCCGAACAGCCAGTAGATGCAAAAAATGTAAGCTGCCTGAGTTGTTTCAAGGCAGCTTATTTTTTTTGAAAGAGCTGAAGAACTTTCGGATATACTTGCTGAAACAGCGGTTTTAACTGACGGGCTGATTCGACCAATGTATCAATGTTATACATAAGTTCCTCATAATCAATGCCAGTCTGCTGTACCCTTTTTTCTGGAATTTTCCTCGGCCCGAACATAAAACGGGTAAAATAATCCTCTTCCTGCTCGTTCGTAACTGGATTATCATTTTGTGTAAATGAATCTTTAGATTCACTCATCGTTCTTCCTCCACCTTCGAATTTTCCTTATTTTAGTCTATGAACTGGATGATAAAAAGACTGGATATTAGCGGATGCTAAGAAGGAATTTAAAGGTTGCTTTTTTTCATCAATGTTTGATAAAATTAGTACCAAGTCATAATAATTGATAATAATATATTTTAATAAAAAGGAGATGCGGGATATGAACGCAGGGATTGTTGGGATCGGAAGATTTTTGCCTGAAAAGGTAGTTACAAATTTTGATCTTGAAAACATGATGGATACATCTGATGAATGGATTCGCACAAGAACGGGTATTGAAGAACGCCGAATTGCCGATGATGATACCGATACATCGGATATGGCGTTTGAAGCAGCCAAAAAGGCGATTCAAGATGCTGGCATTACAGCAGAAGAAATTGATTTAATCCTAGTGGCAACGGTAACGCCAGATCAACCGTTCCCATCTGTTGCCTGTATGCTTCAGGAAAAATTGGGTGCCGCCAAAGCGGCAGCAATGGATATAAGTGCTGCTTGTGCCGGATTTATGTATGGAATGGTTACCGCAAAGCAATTTATCGAAGCAAATGTTTACAAGTATGTTTTAGTCGTCGGGGTAGAAAAGTTATCAAAAATAACAGACTGGAGCGATCGCAACACAGCTGTCCTATTCGGCGATGGTGCTGGGGCTGCAATTCTTGGGCCTGTTTCTGGAAATCGTGGTATTCTATCATTTGAGCTTGGTGCGGATGGAACAGGAGGAAAACACCTCTACCAGGATGAATACATCATTATGAATGGCCGAGAAGTGTTTAAATTTGCTGTACGACAAATGGGCGAAAGCTGCATCAATGTTCTTGAAAAAGCAGGACTTGCTAAGGAAGAAGTCGATTTCTTTATTCCTCATCAAGCCAATATCCGCATTATGGAATCTGCAAGACAGCGATTGGAAGTTCCTGAAGAGAAAATGTCAAAGACCGTGCAAAAGTACGGAAACACTTCCGCCGCTTCGATTCCGATTTCGATGGTTGAAGAATTGGAAGCTGGAAAAATTAAGGATGACGATCTGATCGTCATGGTAGGTTTCGGTGGCGGTCTTACTTGGGGAGCGATTGCGCTTCGCTGGGGAAAATAAAAACGCTTGAGTTTTTACTACTGGAAGTTCTTTTGGAAAAAAGGTAAAGTCTTATGAAGAGATAACTTAAAAATATAGATAGAGATAGAAGGAGATGGAATCAATGGAAAAACGCAGAGTTGTTGTGACCGGTGTAGGAGCCATCACTCCGCTTGGGAACAACGTGGAATCAACTTGGCAAAATATTATAGATGGAAAATCCGGCATTGGGCCATTGACTCGTGTAAATGCAGATGAATATCCGGCGAAAGTTGCCGCGCAAATAAATGATTTCAATCCGGAAGAGTTTATGGACCGTAAAGATGCACGAAAAATGGATCGTTTTACCCAATATGCGGTTGCGTCATCACTGATGGCAGTAAAAGATGCCAATTTGACGATCAATGAAGAAAACGCTGATCGTGTCGGCGTCTGGATCGGTTCCGGCATCGGTGGGATGGAAACATTTGAACAGCAATATGAAACTTTCTTAAACCGCGGCTACCGCCGGGTAAGCCCGTTCTTTGTTCCGATGCTCATCCCGGACATGGCAACAGGTCAAGTCTCAATTACCCTTGGGGCAAAAGGGTTTAACTCTTGTACAGTTACTGCTTGTGCGACTGGAACGAATTCTATTGGTGATGCCTTTAAAGTCATTCAACGCGGGGATGCGGATGTGATGATCACCGGCGGAGCCGAGGCGCCCATTACGAAAATGTCGGTTGCCGGTTTTTGTGCCAATACAGCACTCTCTACCAATCCAGATCCGCAGACGGCAAGCCGGCCGTTTGACAAAAACCGTGACGGCTTTGTAATCGGGGAAGGTGCAGGCATTATTGTTTTGGAAGAGCTGAACTGCGCTTTGGCACGCGGTGCAAAAATTTATGGCGAAATCGTCGGCTACGGCGCGACCGGGGATGCTTATCATATCACGGCTCCCGCACCAGGCGGTGAAGGCGGTGCAAGAGCAATGAAAATGGCATTGAACGATGCGGGATTAAAACCGGGGGATATTGATTATATCAATGCGCACGGAACAAGCACTGAATACAATGACAAATTCGAAACCGCTGCAGTTAAGGAAGTTTTCGGGGAACATGCATACAAACTGGCGATGAGTTCAACGAAATCAATGACTGGCCACTTGCTTGGTGCCGCTGGCGGTGTCGAGGCAATCTTCTCCTTGCTGACACTAAAAGAAGGCATTCTTCCGCCAACGATCAATTATGAAACACCTGATCCGGATTGTGATTTGGATTATGTCGTCAACAAAGCCCGTCGCCAACAGATTCAAGCCGTTATGAGCAATTCACTCGGCTTCGGCGGCCATAACGCAACAATTGTTTTTAATAAATATGAGTAAAAAATCGGCAGGGAAACCTGCCGATTTTTTAGCTAATCAGAATTTATATGGATAAATTCTGAACGCATAAATTCAACTACGCCTCTGTCTTCGTCCAAAGGACTCGCCAGTCGGCGAGTTTTCATTTATTGCGTATGAACGAGACTTCATGACGTAAAATGGCAAAAACACTGCTTTTATAGTATTCCAAATTTTAGTTAACCAATTTTCACTCTTTTCATAAACTGCTTTATATATACAATGAAATGGTGTGAAAAAAATGGGCGTAATCGAGACAAGCAATTGGCTGGAGAAAGACTTTGCAAATCCCGAAACTGTTTGCAAGAAACTGGTACCTTATTTTAACGGCATTTCCGCGAAAGAAATTTACCACCAACTAACGGAATTTGGAATGTACAAACCATCACGAACAACCTGGCAATCGTTTGAATCCCTCAAAGAAGCAAATGTAACAAAAAAAATCACAGAAATGTATCGATCCTATCAAAAAAAATGGAACGGTCCCGACGTTCCGCTGTTTCTTTTTCCCATCGACCAAGGCGGAGGTTTTTTCCGTCGGGAGAACAAAAAGAAATCTGGAGTTTCTTTCCCTGATAAGCTGTTTTTATTTTTATCTCCGGAGTGCAGCGAAAGAGAAATCGAAGCACTATTTGTCCATGAATACCACCATGTCTGTCGCCTAAATAAGCTGAAAAAGGACCCGGCAGATTTCACCTTACTCGACTCGCTGATGATTGAAGGACTGGCCGAATACGCTGTCCTCAAAAACTGCGGCGAAAAGTATTTAGCACCATGGTGTCGTTACTATACCAAAAAGCAGCTTGATTCTTTTTGGAAAAAATATTTATCCGATCATTTGGAAGTTCGGAAGGACGAAAAACACCATGATGCCCTATTATATGGCCATGGATGGATACCCGATTTACTCGGTTATGCTGCGGGTTTTGACCTTGTCAAAGAGTATTTTTCCAAAAACCGCTATACCACGGAGCTTTCGTTCGCCATTCCAGCTGAAAATTTTTTGCCAAAATAAGCATCCATCAACAAGCAAATAAATGTCTTCGCAGTCTGGAGGAGGCATATATTTGCTTGTTTTTACATATGTATAGGGAAAAGTAGACAGGGATTTAAGGTGATGATTGAGATGGAAACGGACAAGTTTTATCGTTTGTTTTTCTGGCTGTTTGGAGTTGTGATGGCTGCCGCTGGCGGTGTATATGCAATTACCTACTTAAACTTGTTGCCGGCTGGTTACACTTTCGATGAATACCTCCTTTTCCTTTCCCGCCGAATCGAATTTTACCTCTTGCCGCTAGGCTTGATCGTAATTACTGCAAGCATTTTTCACCCTGAAAATGAAAAAGAGAAATAACTGGTGCAATGTATATAAACAGGAATAATTTAACTGATGTCTGCCCATACTGATTGACAAACAGATTCTTGAAGTGAGGGGTTATGCAATGTTATATCTTCATGATGTTTGGGTAAATTGGTTTGAAGGGGAAGAAAACGGTTATAATATTTGCCATTTTCACGAGTGGCGCAAAGATGATGGGGTTGAACTTCTGGATCAAGTGCCCCTCATTAAAGTGGAATCGATTTTATTTGACTATATTGAAAATCAATTAGCAGAATTGCCTCAACAACTTCTTGATGATATTTTTCAAAAGGCCTATTTGCGAAAAAATCATGAAAGGATTCAGCTGGAATATTGCTTTGTTGTTTCGGATGGGAGCGGAATTTTAGCTGTTGACACAATTGGCTACAACTTGCCGATCCGTAAAAGCAGACTGATTCCAAGGCAGGAACAGCTCGTTTATGAAATGCTCGAAAATCAAGAAACAAAGGAGTATCGCTTTGACGTCAAACAAGCCGCGAAAGAGTTTCATATCCTTTCGCCAGAACCGGATTTAATGCGAGGATTAACAAGAAAGGAACGGCAGTTAAAGCAGCTTTTGTTTATGGCCCTTGATCAGCTTCATTCTTCAAGTAATGAAGCGGAGGTTCGCTATTGGTATACCGAATGGTGTCCCGAACGCTATTCATTCATTCAAGAATTGCCGTTTGAAGAGGCATGGAATCAGCTGTATGAAGAAAGCAAATATGGCTGGTCGAAAAAGCATGAACATTTTTGCGAGAATTTAATTAAAGGACAGCCATTTTTTGAAAAACTTTGGGAAATGGAACATGGATCAAAAGTAAATTAAAAGCCTGACCCAAAAGGTATTTTTGCAATACCTTTTGCGGGTCAGGTTTTTGAATTGAAAGGATTATCTTTTTCTTCCCAAACCCATTGCGTTTTCCATTTTTTTTAGCATTTTGCTGGCAACCTTATTTGCCCGTTCAGCACCTTCGTCCAAAATATCATCCAGCTCTTTTGAATCAATTAACTGATGATATTTTTCTTGAATTGGCGCAAGTTCATTGATGACCACTTGGGCGAGATCACCTTTAAAATCACCATAGCCTTTGCTTGCGTACATTTCTTCAATCTCTGAAATCGGTTTATTGCTTAAAGTAGAATAAATGGAAAGCAAGTTAGAAATTCCTGGCTTGTTTTCAAGGTCAAATTTAACGATTCCATCTGAATCGGTAACAGAACTTTTAATTTTTTTCTCAATTTGCTTTGGATCATCTAGAAGGGTAATGAAAGCCTTTTGATTTGGATCGGATTTGCTCATTTTTTTCGTCGGCTCTTGAAGCGACATGACCCTTGCCCCGACTTTTGGGATCCGAACTTCCGGAATGGTAAAAATTTCATTGTATTTTTTATTAAATCTTTGCGCTAAATCGCGCGTTAATTCCAAATGCTGTTTTTGATCCTCTCCGACAGGAACAAGATCTGTACGATACAATAAAATATCTGCAGCCATCAATGGCGGGTATGTCAATAGACTCGCTGATACCGCTTCCTTCCCAGCCGATTTGTCCTTAAACTGCGTCATTCTTTCCAGTTCACCAATATACGAAATGCATTGCATCATCCAGCCTGCCTGGGCGTGTGCCGGCACTTCTGATTGAATGAACAACGTCGCTTTTGAAGGATCAATCCCAACAGCTACATAGAGAGCAGCCAAACTTTTGATATTTTTCCTTAGCACCAAGCGATCCTGGGGCACGGTGATTGCGTGCTGATCCACGATACAAAAATAGCAGTTGTATTCATGCTGCAGCTCCACAAACTGCTTTAGGGCACCGATATAATTGCCAAGGGTAATCGTTCCGCTTGGCTGAATGCCTGAAAAAATAGTTTTCACGTTAAAAGCCTCCTAAATAATTTTTATCTAAAACAAAAAACCATCCATCCCAAACAATAGGGACGAATGGTTCGCGGTACCACCCTAATTACTCAAATCTTGAGTCACTTCAATTCCATACTTCAAAAAAAAGCATGGCTCCCCGTTAACGCAGGGTCACGTCTATTCCTACTATCCTCATTTAAGTGCAGAGTTCAGATAGAAGCTCAAAAGTCCATTCCGTACTGTCACGTGTTTGTTTTCACCAGCCACAAACTCTCTCTAAACGCGATCAATACGTACTATTCTTTCTCAATGCCGTAAATTTTAAATTAGCTAATCCTATTATAATGAAATGCATATTTGTAATCAAGCATGCTAAACATAATAGATAGCAAGAGCAATTAGCATACATAGGATTAGAAGCAATCCGTATAGTAACAATGGTTTCATGCTAAGTGAAACAAGCTTGGATAAAGGGGTGATTTCTGCTATTTTTGATTTTTCGTGTGCCCGTGAAAAGGCTTTCGAGAATCCTTTTGTTACCATATCAAAAAAACCGGTATGAATAACGTAAATCAACAAGGCGCTTAAAAGAAACAGGGAAGCGAAGGAAAAGGACATATTAATATAATATTCTAATGTAATTTTATTATAATAAAGTAGTAAAGTGATGAAGATCACTAACTGGATCATTAAAAAAATCCCTACTTTTTTTATAGGAAATTTCAAAGGAAAACCTCCAATTCCGAGTTTCTAAAGGGGGAATTACCAACATAAATAGAGTGTAATATAAATTATAACATATATAAAATATAAGGTAGATGACAAACATGTGTAATTATTGTTTCTAACATGTAAATTTTTTTTAAAAAAGTAATGTACAAAGTTTTTCTGGAAATGTATAATTAGCATTGTAGAATTTTTCAGAAAATAGAAAAGGGAGGTCTACATACTTGAAAAAGTCAAAATTTTCATTATTAGTTGTATCAACACTTGCTGCAAGTATATTTTTGAGTGCTTGTTCTGGCGGATCAGGCACGAACAAAGATACAAGCAAGGATACAAAGGGTACTACTCCACAGCTTGCCGAAAAACAAGTCATTAATGTTCTGGAAACGGCTGAAATTCCAACTTTGGACAGCGTAATGAACCAGGATGTGTTAGGCAGTGAGATACTTGCTCAAACAACTGCTGGTTTATATCGCTTGGATCAGACGGGTACTAAGGCAATTCCTGATGATGCTGCTGGAATGCCGAAATATAACGCTGATAAAACAGTATTGACCATTAGTTTGAAAAAGAATGTCAAATGGTCTAACGGAGATCCTGTTACCGCAAATGATTACGTTTTTGCATGGCAGCGTGCGATTGATCCTAAAACGGCATCACCATATGGTCCATATATGATGTCAGATAAAATCAAAAATGCAACTGCAATCAGTGAAGGAAAAGCACCGGTTTCTTCTCTGGGTGTTAAAGCAATAGACGATTATACATTGGAAATCACATTAGAAAGACCGCTTCCATATATTGATTCATTATTAACATTTACAGCATTCTATCCGCAAAATAAAAAGTATGTGGAATCACAAGGTGCTGATTATGCAAAAGATGCTGCTCACTTGCTTTACAGCGGTCCATTTAAATTAACTAAATGGGACGGAACATCAGCTGCTCAATGGACGTTAGAAAAGAATGCTGATTATTGGAATGCAAAGAATGTTACATTGGAAAAAGCTAATTTTAACGTTGTAAAAGATCCACAAGCTGCTGTAAACGCATATGAAGCTAAACAAGCTGATATTACTGGAAGACTTGCTTCATCAGCAATCATTTCGCAGTATCAAGGCACTAAAGATTTAGTACAATATCTCGAGCCATCGATGTGGTGGTTAAAGATGAACGAAAATAATCCTGTTTTGAAAAACGTTAATGTACGTAAAGCAATTGCATTAGCAATTGATAAGAAAGCATATACGAACAACGTATTGTCAAACGGTTCGATCCCTGCTAACTTCATTGTACCAAAAGAGTTTGCGTTTAATAATGGCAAAGACTTCCGTTCTGATGCCGGAAACTATTTGAAGACTGATAAGGCAAAAGCTAAAAAACTTTGGGAACAAGGTTTGAAAGAAGTAGGCAAAACAAATGTAACGTTTACTATGGTTGGTCAAGATACTGAAACAGCTAAGAAAGAGGATGCATTCATTAAAGACCAATTAGAGAAAACTCTTCCTGGTTTAACGGTTAATATTCAAAGTGTTCCTTTCAAAATCCGTATCGATCGTGAAGATAAACAAGAATATGATTTATTGCATGCTGGATGGGGACCAGACTACTCTGACCCAATGACCTTCATGGATCTGTTCTTAACAGGTGGAGGCCAAAACCACATGAGCTACAGCGATGCAAAATATGATAAGTTAGTTAAAGATGCTCAAACGACTTTGGCTGCTAAACCGGATGAGCGATGGAAAGCTTTGCAAGATGCTGAGAAAATTTTGTTGGAAGATGATGCAGCATTGGCACCACTATATCAGCGTTCTGTAAACCTTTTAGTAAATCCGAAAGTAAAAGGCCTGCAACACAATCCGTATTCTGACTTTAGTTTCGAATATATTAAAGTTTATAAATAAGAGGTATTATTTGTTAAAAATAACAAATAAAAGGTGTTTATAATCAAATAAAAAGAGAGTATATTAAGTTATACTCTCTTTTTACCTGTAACAGAATTGTCGAAAAGTGTCTAACATTTTGTGAATTAAGAGGTGTCGACATGGTAAAATATATCCTCCAGCGGATTGTCTATATGATTATTACGTTATTCATAGTTGTATCTGTAACCTTTTTCCTCATGAAGTTAATTCCAGGAACTCCTTTTAATAGCTGGGAAAAACTTTCAGAGACCCAGCGCCACATTTTATTGGAAAAGTATGGATTTGATCAGCCTGTGCCTGTTCAATATGCTCACTATATAATGAACATGGTAAAAGGCGATTTGGGTGTCTCCTTTCAGTTTAATAATACCCCGGTAACTGAACTTATTGCGCAACGACTTGCTCCATCGGCGATACTTGGCGCCCAGGCGATGATTGTTGGGGCAGTGCTCGGTATCCTTTTAGGAGTTTTGGCTGCCCTAAAACAAAATAGTTGGGTTGATTATGGCGCTACGTTTATTGCTGTTATTGGAAAATCCATTCCAAGCTTTGTTTTTGCCGGCCTATTGCAATACTATATTGCGGTGAAACTAGGATGGCTACCAGTAATGTTTTGGAAAGGTCCTGCCTATACCATTCTGCCAACCATTGCTTTGGCAATGTTCCCGATTTCCATTGCCGCCCGTTTTATGAGGACAGAGATGGTGGAAGTGTTGGGATCGGATTATATAACTCTTGCAAAAGCTAAAGGCGCAAGCTATTGGCAAATAAGTTTTAAACATGCACTAAGAAATGCATTAATTCCGGTCATTACCGTAATGGGACCGTTAGCAGTAAGTCTAATGACGGGTTCGCTCGTTATCGAAAATATTTTTGGAATTCCTGGTATCGGGAATCAATTTGTGCAATCGATCATGGTAAATGACTATCCGGTTATTATGGGAACTTCCATTTTGTTTGCGGCATTATTTGTCGCTATTATCTTGGTTGTGGATATTCTTTATGGAATTATTGACCCGCGCATTCGTATTCAGGGGGGGAAAGGGTAAATGCTTAATAAAGAAGAAATTTCAAAGGATATGTTTGTACCCGCCCAAATTGATCCATCCAAAAGTGAGACCATTGCCAAGCCAAGTCTAAACTTTTGGCAGGATTCCTGGCTGCGGGTTCGTAAAAATAAAGGAGCAGTCATCAGCTTAGTGGTTATTGTTCTTTTACTTATTCTTGCGTTTATTGGTCCATTACTTTCACCATATAAATATGATTACCAAAATACTGATAATCATGACTTGCCACCACGGGTACAGGGTTTGGAAAACATTCATTGGCTTCCGTTTGACGGCACTTTAACCAATAAGGCCGGCATAACTTATAATGCCTACGAAGTTCGTCATGTGAAAGAGTATTATTGGTTTGGAACGGATGAACTGGGGCGTGATATTTTTGCCCGTACTTGGAAAGGAACACAAGTATCTCTGTTCATCGCCTTCATGGCAGCATTAGTAGATATGGTGATCGGTGTTACCTACGGAGCTGTTTCCGGATACGTCGGCGGCAAAGTGGATAGTGTTATGCAGCGAATTATGGAAATCATTATTGGAATTCCGAACCTGATCGTTGTCGTCTTAATGATTCTCGTATTAAAACCGGGTATTATCCCAATCATTATTGCCATCACTATTACCAGTTGGACGAGTATGGCGCGTGTGGTTCGTGCCCAAGTTTTAAAGTATAAAAATCAGGAATTTGTCTTAGCTGCTAAAACATTAGGGGCGAGCAATATTTCGATAATTTTTAAGCATATGATTCCGAATATGTTTGGTATTATCATTATTAATACGATGTTTTCAATACCAAGTGCGATTTTCTTTGAAGCGTTTTTAAGTTTTATCGGATTAGGGCTGCAAGAACCCAATGCTTCATTAGGAACTTTAGTAAACGAGGGCTACAAATCAATGCGTGCATATCCATATCAAATGATTACGCCTTCGATTATGATTGCATTAATCATGATATGCTTCAATTTAGTTGCAGATGGATTACGGGATGCCCTTGATCCAAAAATGCGTGATTAGAAGGCAGGTGAACGGCAGTGGAAAAAATATTACAAGTAAAAGATTTAAATATATCTTTCCATACATTTGCGGGCGAAGTGAAGGCGATTCGAGGAATCAGCTTTGATTTATATAAAGGGGAAACATTGGCGATCGTTGGCGAATCAGGTTCTGGAAAATCTGTTACCACAAAATCCATTATGCGTCTACTTCCTGAGAACAATTCCGAAATTAAAAACGGTGAAATCTTATTTAATAATCAAGATCTTACGAAGCTTTCGGATAAGCAAATGCAAAAAATCCGTGGTCATGATATTTCGATGATCTTCCAAGATCCAATGACTTCATTAAACCCGACGATGAAAATCGGAGTTCAGATTATGGAACCTTTAATTAAACATCAAAAAATGAGCAAGTCTGCGGCCAAAGAGAGAGCAGTTGAATTGTTGAAACTTGTTGGGATACCTAAACCGGAATTGCGTGTTGATCAATACCCGCATCAATTTTCCGGGGGTATGAGGCAAAGGGTCGTCATTGCGATTGCATTGGCCTGCAATCCGAAAGTTCTTATTGCGGACGAGCCGACAACGGCGCTTGATGTTACGATCCAGGCGCAAATTCTTGAATTAATGAAAGATTTACAGAAGAAGATTGATACTTCGATCATTTTTATCACGCACGACCTGGGTGTTGTGGCAAATGTCGCAGACCGCGTTGCGGTTATGTATGGCGGTAAAATTGTTGAAATTGGTACGGCAGATGAAATTTTTTATAATCCAAAACATCCATATACATGGGGATTAATCAGCTCAATGCCTAGTCTGGATACCCGCGATGAGGAACTTTTTTCGATTCCGGGAACACCACCGGATCTTTTGGATCCTCCGAAGGGAGATCCGTTCGCACCAAGAAATCCATATGTTTTAAAAATCGATTTAGAGCAGGAGCCGCCAATGTTCAAAGTTTCGGATACTCATTATGCTGCTACTTGGCTTTTGCATCCCGATGCACCGAAAGTGGAGCCGCCTGACGCTGTAAAACGGCGTCAAAGCCAATTCCCTGGTAAAAAGGAGGGGAACTAATTGTCACAGGCTGAGAAACTGCTTGAAATTAAAAATCTCAAACAGTATTTTAATGTTGGAAGGCCTAATGAAGTAAGGGCTGTTGACGGAATCTCCTTTGATATTTACAAAGGGGAAACGCTTGGACTTGTCGGTGAGTCTGGATGTGGCAAATCAACCACAGGCCGGACCATTATCCGTTTATATAATGCAACGGATGGAGAAGTATTGTTTAATGGTGTAAATGTTCATGGCAAAAAAAATCATGCCCAGTTAAAAGACTTTAATCGAAAAATGCAGATGATTTTTCAGGATCCTTATGCCTCGTTGAATCCTAGGTTAAAGGTTGCGGATATCATCGCCGAGGGTATTGATATTCACGGGTTGGCTAAGTCGAAGAAAGAGCGGATGGAGAGGGTGTATGAGCTGCTTGAAACAGTCGGCTTAAACAGGGAGCACGCCAATCGTTACCCGCATGAATTCAGCGGCGGTCAGCGGCAGCGGATCGGCATTGCCCGCGCCCTTGCTGTTGAGCCGGAGTTTATCATTGCTGATGAGCCGATCTCCGCTCTGGACGTATCGATTCAGGCGCAAGTCGTTAACCTAATGAAGCATTTGCAAAAGGAAAAAGGGTTGACGTATTTGTTTATTGCCCACGATCTTTCGATGGTGAAATACATCAGTGATCGAATTGGCGTTATGTATTTCGGCAAACTAGTGGAACTGGCTCCCGCGGATGAATTGTATAGGAATCCGATTCACCCGTATACCCAGTCATTGCTATCGGCAATCCCTTTACCGGATCCGATTTCGGAGAGGACGCGCGAACGGAAATCTTATAACCCTAGTGTTCATCATTATGCAGAAGGAGAACAGTTGGAGTTTAGAGAAATCACGAAAGGCCATTTTGTTCTCTGTTCTGAAAAAGAATATAAGGAATACAAAGGAAAATACTGAGCATAAAAAAACGATCTCAACTTGAGATCGTTTTTACTTTCTGTTACCGCCAACTTTTTTCCAACCGGTTTGAAAATGCTCGGATTGCATCACATATTCAGAACGTTTTTTTCCGCCAAACACTTTTTCTCCAATTCCGTTTGCGATAACACCCATTAATGCAGTAAGACCAACAATCAATAATGCAACGATCAGTAAATCGGTTATGTATCCAGCCAATCTAATCACCTTCCTGCTTTTCTCGATACTCAATACCAATTTCATTTCCTCTCTTTCTATTCTAAAAGAATTTTTTTCATATGGAAAGGGCAAAATGCGGAAAAAACAGCAATACCCCAAAAGAGTGAATGCGTTTTCAATTTTCATTTTGTAAATGAGAATAAAAAATTAATAAAATTTTAAGGTTTTAAAGGTATAATGTAAGGGTAAAAAGAAATGAAATAAAATGAAAAGGAAATGTGGACAATAAAAATCACATAAAAACGAATGTTATCATGTTAATTCATGAAACAATGTAAAAATCAAGGGTTTTTTTAAGGGAAATGTGAGACTTTTGTAAATATTTTTCGTCTAATTAACGAAAGAAATAGTTGATTATTTTTCAAAAAGGATACCTTTTTAGGATGCAGTGGTGTATAATAAATGATATAAATTACTTATTTATAGTTATTTTAATTTAGAGTAAGTCCAATTCAATTGCACATACGTTCCATTTATAGATTCAGAACTAATTTTGAAGGAGTGTGGGAACAAATGGTAACTTTATACACTTCACCAAGTTGTACATCATGTCGCAAAGCTAAAACATGGCTCGAAGAGCACGAAATTCCATACAAAGAAAGAAATATTTTCTCTGAACCGTTAACCATTGATGAAATAAAAGAAATTCTCCGGATGACAGAGGATGGAACAGATGAAATTATTTCAACTAGATCAAAGACGTTCCAAAAACTAGACGTTAACCTTGAAACCATGCCGTTGCAAAATCTGTTTGAATTAATCAAGTCAAATCCAGGGCTTCTTCGCCGCCCGATTATTATCGATGAAAAACGGCTGCAGGTCGGATACAATGAAGATGAGATTCGCAGATTTTTGCCTAGAAAAGTTCGTACATTCCAACTGCGCGAAGCACAGCGCATGGTCAATTAAGCCGTAGAAGGTCTTCATATGGAAGGCCTTCTTTTTTATTTTAACACTTGCGCCATAAGATTCTGTTTGATATTATTAAAAGAATCTAAATGTGAACTTTTGCTTATGGGCGAAATAACAGTTTTTCAATTTTTGTTATATTTTATTTCCCTTATTGCTCCTTTTGTCATAAAATATAAGTACAAGAGTATATTCTTTTTTGTTTTGAAAGAAATGCTCGTGTTGGGTAAATGGTAATACTCAGCACTATCTGTTTTGGGGGTATTTTGTCCCTTCAATCTGGAAACGGAAGGGAGAGTTAACGATGGATATCGAACGAATCAACGAGAATACTGTGAAGTTTTACATTTCATATGGTGATATAGAAGAACGAGGCTTTGACCGTGAGGAAATATGGTACAACCGCGAGCGAAGCGAAGAACTTTTTTGGGAAATGATGGATGAAGTTCATCAAGAAGAAGAGTTTGCAGTAGAAGGACCGCTGTGGATCCAAGTTCAAGCTTTAGAAAAGGGGCTTGAGATTTTAGTAACAAAGGCACAGTTGACAAAAGACGGGCAAAAATTTGAATTGCCGATACCGCCGGAAAAATTTTCAGATTTACCGGGTGACGCGAATATTGTAGATCTTTTGGATCAACATGCTTCTTTTCAGAATGAGGATGATTATCTTTTAAGCGGTGATGATGAATCATTAGATTTCCTCCTTGTATTTCAAGATTTTGAGGATCTGATCATGTTATCGAAACAGCCGGGGCTTGAGAATCTGGATGCGAAACTGTATCATTTTGAAGGCAGATATTATTTATATGTTGAGTTCCCGGAAGATTCGATTGATGAGGAAGAAATCGACGATATTTTAAGCATTCTGTCCGAATTTGGAAATGAGACACCCGTTACGATCCACCGGCTTCAAGAGTATGGGAAAGAAATTCTTTCGGAAAATGTCTTTACTGAAATCAGCAAATATTTTACTTAATTTTTTACCGATTTCCTAGCTGAAATCGGTATTTTTTGCAATTAAGGCAAAATGCTCTGCATAGCGACGAAAATAGTTGGGTAAAGGAATGGACTGGCAGGTGATGAATTCTGAAGAACACAGTAAAAATCTTTCTTTTCTTACTTGTTTTAACGGCTTTTTTGTTTATTTTTAAAGATCGGTTGGAAGGAGGAGTGTTTGGCTTTCTAAGTCTATTGATTACATTGTCCGTCATTTTTATTGGATTTGTGATTTTCTTTGAGAATCGCCATCCGACGCAAACATTGACATGGCTGATTGTGTTGGGAAGTTTTCCACTGGTTGGATTTATTTTTTACCTTTTGTTCGGTAGAAGTTACCGAAAAGAAAAAATGTTTCGCAAAAAATATTTTCTTGATAAGCAGGCATTCTTAACCGTTGAAGGGGAGAGCGATCCGCGCAGCGAGGAAAAAATTCAGCAGATGGGGGATCATCAAAGCCGGCTGTTCCAATTGGCGCAAAAGCTTGGCAACAGTCCGATTTCATTTGATACGGCAACGAAAACTCTCACAAATGGAACTGAAACGTTTTCTCATATTATTCGTCAATTAAAGCGGGCAAGACATCATATACATTTGGAATACTACATTGTGCGTCACGACCATATCGGTCAGAAGATTAAAGACATCTTAATTCGAAAAGCGAAAGAAGGTGTAAAAGTCCGGTTTTTATACGATGCGGTTGGCTCGTGGCAGCTTTCAAAGAAGTATATTGCTGAATTAAGGAATGCTGGGGTTGAAGCTGTGCCATTCGGGCCGGTAAAACTTCCTTTTTTAAATAACAAATTTAACTTTCGCAACCATCGCAAAATTATCGTGATTGATGGAAATATTGGCTTTGTAGGCGGACTGAACATTGGCGATGAATATTTGGGTAAGGATAAGAGTTTTGGTTTTTGGCGAGATACGCATTTAATGTTAAGGGGAGAAGCCGTTCGTACCTTGCAGTTAATTTTTCTCCAAGATTGGTACTATATGACCAACCATAGTTTTTTGACCGCTGAGTATTTATCACCCCAGCTTGGCAACAAAAGCCATGGCGGTGTTCAGTTAATTGCCGGAGGGCCTGACAATGAATGGAGCGTGATCAAAAATATCTTTTTTTCGATGATCACCTCGGCAAAGGAATCGGTTTGGATTGCATCCCCCTATTTCATCCCGGATGAGGATATCTTGTCGGCGATTAAGGTCGCTGCACTTAGTGGAATCGATGTACGGCTGCTTGTCCCAAACCGGCCGGATAAGCGTATTGTGTTCCACGCATCCCGTTCTTATTTTCCCGAGCTTTTAGAAGCCGGTGTCAAAGTATATGAGTATCAGCTTGGGTTCATGCACAGCAAAATAATTATTGTTGATCACGAGTTAGCCTCAATTGGGACTTCCAATATGGATATGCGCAGCTTCCATTTGAATTTTGAAGTCAATGCCTTTTTGTTTCGGACGAAAAGCACGCAAAAGCTCGTCGCAGAATATATTAAGGATCTTGAAACAAGCGTAGCGCTAGACAGCGAAACATTTAACAAAAGACATCTTGGCTTTCGCTTTTTGGAGTCCATGTCGCGGCTTCTATCACCACTGCTGTAATAATGAACTTTTTTTGAAACCATTCCTTTTTCGGAATGGTTTTTTCATAAAAAAAAGGATTTTCCGGTTGAACAGCGAATTGTAGAAATAGAGGTGGTGATAAAATGTTATCGGCGTTGACAAAAGCCGGGAAACGAATCAGCTTAGGTTATCCTTATAAAAAAGAAACATTGCTCTATTTTCGAAGCAAAGAAGAATTTTTTTGTCCGATCTGCGGCGAAAAGGTGTATCTCAAACTTGGTGAACAGAAAATTTTTCATTTTGCCCACAGAAGCGGCGGAGCATGCCGGGAATTTTACGAAAATGAAACCGAGTATCATATGGATGGAAAACTGCAGCTTTACCGTTGGTTAAAAAAACAAAAGATTGATGCGGTGCTGGAGTACTATGACAAAGATATTAAACAGCGGCCGGATATTGCTTTTCAAGTCAATGGCCAAAAATTCGCGCTGGAATACCAGTGCTCCTCTCTCCCGGAAAAAAACTTCACGAAAAGAACAAATCTGTATTTGCAAAAAGGCTACATGCCACTTTGGATTGTTGGCGGGAACCATCTGAAGGAAAGTCAGCCGGGAGCCGTCAGCTTGAACAGCTTTCATTATTTATTTTTACGGGAAAATGCAGATCGCCACATGTTCCTTCCCTTTTTTTCACCAGAACACAGCCGCTTCATTGTCCTTTCTTCCATTTTTCCTTACACAACAAAATACGCTCTTGTAAAAAAAGCTGAGTTTCCATTAAAGCAATCAAGTGTGCAATCAATCATCAATCCCGTCATTCTGCCGGTAGTAAATTCAAGTTTGTGGAAAACAAGAGCAGATTTGCATCAATCGAATTGGTGTATGCATCCTGGAAAAGAGCAAAAGAATTTTTTTGAGGAATTGTACATCAACCGTTTAAACCCTTTTCTGCTCCCGGTTGAAATCGGGCTTCCGATTCCACATGGCCAACTTATTCAAACCCTTCCATTTGTTTGGCAAACGTATTTTTACCTCGATGTCCTGTTCCATAAGAATCCGGGAGAGTGGATTTCACCTGATGAAATAAAATCGTCGTTTTTGAAAAGAGTTGCGTCGGGACAAATCATGGTTCGGATTACCCCGCAGGTCACCAGCGATTATGCGCTAGAGGCAGTGAAGGAATATTTGCACATGCTCGAAAAACTAGGCAGGATCACACCGCTTCAGAATGGTTATTTTCGCGTTGAAACTCCTTTAGTTATTCCAAAAACGAACAGTGAAAAAGAAGCAATCTCCAAAAATTTTGCAATGTTAAAATAATGGAATCTTGAGAATGGATATTTGCAATGTTAAAATTATGGAATCTTGAGAGTGGATAAATGATACCGAATGGATTAGCATAAAATAGGGTGGAATGGAAGGAAAAACGCAAGGGTATGGAGAAGAATAGGACGTTACTCTTTTCGTATTTCGAAATTTTGGTTAGGAGGCAGAAACAAGATGGCAAATGAATCAGCAGTCAAAATGCTCCCCGCAAGAAGGGAAATCCCAGTTGAAGATACATGGAAACTGGAAGATATTTTTTCAAGTGATGAGGAATGGGAAAAGGAATTCCAGGATGTTAAAAACCAAATCCCCGGGATACAGGAGTTTCAGGGCAAGCTCGGGGAAAGTGCTGAGAAATTGTACGAGGTTCTTCAATATGAAGACCGTCTGCTTGAACGGATCGGCAAGTTATATACGTATGCCCATATGAGATATGATCAGGATACAACCAATTCTTTTTACCAGGGATTGGATGACCGGATGAAAAATCTCTATTCGCAAGCAGCCAGTCAGCTTGCGTTTATTGTCCCGGAGATCCTTTCGATTGATGAAGGCAAGTTAGCTGGATTTTTAAATGAAAACAAGGAACTGAAGTTATACGCACATGCACTAGAAGAAATCAATTTGCAGCGTCCTCACGTCCTTTCGGCTGAAGCGGAAGCCCTGTTGGCCCAGGCTGGTGAGGTCATGAACGCATCGAGCACTACTTTCGGGATGTTAAACAATGCCGACTTGCAGTTTCCTTCCATTAAAGATGAGAATGGAAACGAAGTAGAAGTCACACATGGCCGCTATACAAGATTTCTTGAGAGTGCCGATCAGCGCGTTCGCCATGATGCGTTTAAAGCGGTTTATGACACATATGGACAGTATCGTAATACATTTGCCAGCACTCTTAGCGGCAATGTGAAAAAAAATAATTTTAATGCGCGGGTAAGAAAATATGATTCTGCTAGACAGGCTGCCTTGGCCGCCAACAAAATTCCAGAAAGCGTCTACGATAATCTTGTCAATACGGTAAATGACCATTTGCCGTTATTGCATCGCTATGTGAAGTTGCGCAAGAAAGTGCTGGGTCTTGATGAACTTCATATGTATGATTTATACACACCACTTGTCAAAGATGTCAAAATGGAAATTCCGTATGAAGAAGCAAAGGAAATCGTTTTAAAAGGGCTGGCGCCAATGGGCGAAGACTATACCAAGGTGTTAAAAGAAGCATTTGAAAATCGGTGGATTGATGTTCATGAAAATAAAGGAAAAAGAAGCGGCGCTTATTCATCGGGTGCTTATGGCACCAATCCGTATATTTTGTTAAACTGGCAGGACAATGTGAACAACTTGTTTACACTTGCCCATGAACTCGGCCATTCTGTCCACAGTTACTATACAAGAAAAACGCAGCCATATCCATATGGAGATTATTCCATTTTTGTTGCCGAAGTTGCTTCAACGTGCAATGAAGCGTTGCTAAATGATTATTTGCTAAAAACAATTGGTGATGAACAGAAGCGGATTTATCTTTTGAATCACTATTTGGAAGGGTTTAGGGGAACGGTTTTCCGCCAGACCATGTTTGCCGAGTTTGAGCATTTGATTCACCAAAAAGCGCAAAACAATGAGGCATTAACGGCTGAGCTATTCACGAATGAATACTATCAGTTAAATAAAAAATATTTTGGTGAAGAAGATATTGTGATTGATGAAGAAATTGGTTTGGAATGGTCAAGAATTCCACATTTTTATTACAATTACTATGTGTATCAATATGCGACAGGCTTTAGTGCGGCAACAGCTTTAAGCAAGCAAATTCTTGAAGAAGGGGAATCGGCTGTCAAACGGTATATTGACTATTTAAGCGCCGGCAGCTCGGATTACCCGATTGAAGTGCTAAAACGGGCAGGTGTCGATATGACAAGCTCCGAACCGATTGCGAATGCCTGCAAAGTGTTTGAAGAAAAGCTCAACGAACTGGAAAACTTGCTTTCATAGAAACAAAAGGATGGCAGCTCGCTGCCATCCTTAAAACCCTTTAAATCTCTTCCGGTCATTTAGTGCAGCGAAAAAGAGCAGGAAAGAGATAAACAACAATGGGATGCTAATCATAAACGGGAAGATCCTAAGTAAGGCCAGTAAATGAAGAAAAAAAGACACAACCATAAGCAGCAGCAACCCAACGAACAGTAGCTTATTCAAAAAACCCCCACCTTACTGATTATTCACTACTATATTTATGGCTATTTTTTTATTCTATGATTTTGACAATATTGTGAAATCTGGCACAAACTTATTGTCAATATCCGAAATTACGTGTTATATTTTATACGTGAAGTTGATCACAACAAACATATACCCCTTTGTTTGACCGTGAAAAATTTCTCCCATCCCCTTTGTTCGTATTTATAGAAAAAGGCTTTACAGCTAGTTGCTGTAAAGCCTTTTTCCTTTTATAATCCTCATAAAAAAGGCCGTATCCGTAAATTGGATCGGTCTTTAGCTTTCAATATATTTCCAAAAAGTTCCATATTTCGCGGGTATTTGCTCTACTTTTTGTTTTAACAACAGTTTTTTCATTTCTCGTTCCACTTGGGTAATGGACATATTATATACTACGGCAATTTCCTGGGAGGCTACAAGCCGAAAAACCTTCATAAACACCTCAAGAGGAGGCGGAGGCGATTGACTGGGTTCTTCCGTAAGCATCTCTTCTAAAATTTGAACGTAAATTTCATAAGGGTATGCACCAGCAATTTTAATTCCTTCTTCCTCAGCATTTTCATTAAAGAAAACAAGCGTAGGAATTTCTTGCACTTCCATTTCAACCGTAATTTTCAAATCACATTGCAGCGCTTTTGCTGCGCCTTCTGAATGTACATCTGACAAAAACTCCTGCACGTCAAGCCCGGCATCGTTGGCACATTGTTTCAGGACATCTAGATCGGTTACATCTTTCTTTTCTAAAAAAAGCATTTCTTGCAGCTTGCGCAAAAAACGGATGCCTGCTTTTCTGCCTTGCAATTCGGCTGCTTTGATCGCAATGGAAGCAATATAAGGAGCCGCCACCGGATTTTCAAGCCAAAGATCCCCATCGCACGACATCCCTGAGCGGCTCGCCGTTTTTTCCCACAATTCTTTAATGTTTTCAAACTTTTGCTTTTTGTTGATATTTAAATTTGCCAATTTACCGCTCAATACATGTTTTAAGGAAAAGTATCGTCCGTATTCCACCTGTAATTTTTTTACTATTGGTTCCAATGCCCAACACTCCGGACAGATTGGATCGATGAAAATGTAAATTTCGATGGGCTTTTTTTCACTGCCATGGCAATGATGGGCTAAAAAACCATGCTCTTGTCCATTCACTGCATCTCACCTGGCTGCTGCACTTCATAATCAGGCGTGTTAATCATATGCTGGGCTTTTAAAACCAGCCGGGAATATAATTCATCGAGATCAGGATGTTGCCCAACCAAGCCGTAAAAAGTATCAACAAGACGATGCAATGTTTTTTCGCCAATCGCCTCAAATGGTGTCATTTTTTTCTCGATCATGTTGGTTAACTCCTTTTTCGGGTTCTGTACGTCTTATTTTACCCTATGCCGTTTTTATATCTCAAATAAATAGCTTCACTCATTTAGTAGTGTTCACAAAAAAACCCTCTGTTCATAATGACAGAGGGTCGGAAGTTTTATCCAAAGTAGGAATTTGTTATGTTTCTTACATACTTAACCGTTTCTTTAAAAGGAGGAATGCCCCCGTATTTGTCCACATTTCCCGGTCCGGCATTATATGCGGCCAGTGCCAAATTCACATTTCCTTCATATTTGTCGAGCAGTTGTTTTAAGTACTTTGTACCAGCAAAAATATTTTGCTCGGGATCAAAGGGATCGTTTACCCCAAGCGATCTTGCTGTTTGCGGCATCAGTTGCATTAACCCTGAAGCACCGGTAAGGCTAACGGCTTTTGGGTTGAAATTCGATTCGTGCTGAATAACCGCTTGAATCAATTTTGCTGGAACACCATATGTTTGAGCCGCTTGAGAGATTAGGGCGTCAACGCTTTCGTTCGTGCTTCCACTTGATGTTAACATGGATAAAGGCGGCAATGAAGGAAGATTGAAAGAAACAGATACTGATTCGGAAGGCTTTGATTGCTCAACGGTTTTTGGATGGGCAAAAGTTGAATTGCCATTTTCCGCAAGTACCTCATTTAAAAGATCTTGGAACAATGAAGAAGAATCGGATGCGGAATTGCTGAAATTTTGGACAGCCTTCAGTTCGAGCATTGCTTTCAAGTTATCGATTTTCATAAAACAGTTTCCCCTTATAAATTCATCATTGAATATTTTCTTTCGTAAAAACGACGAACCTTGTTTTTTGTTTCCCGAACAGGAATGCCGTGTTTGGCAAGGAATTTGTGGAAAAATGCTTGTCCTTGCTTTACATTCTCTACTTCGTATTCTAACTCATAATCTTCTGTATTTAAATAGGTACTGTAGTCCAATACCAACAATCCGTTCGAATCCTTTATTTCCGCCCGTTTTGTAACAAGAGAACCAAAATATTCAAGTATTGAAAAAGGAATACCCATTTTTTCAATAAGCTGCTGAACGGTTCCGCTTGGCAGTATATTGCGGCTTATAGCCTGTTGGGCTTCTTGGACTGAAAGCAGCTCATTTGTTTCCAACAAACCTTCCTTGTACGGTTGTTTCAGTGTCAGTTCGTACTGTCCATTTTTTTCCCGAATCCTTAAGGCCGCACCATTTCTCTTCAACTGAAAATCTGCCGTATCAAAATAATGATTTTCTTGGGTGAAAATCGCATCTTCTTCCAGCTTGAAAAATTCAAACAGCCGCTCATATTCCTCTTTTGTCAGCATATTTTTAAATTCAATCTCCAAATTTTGCAATAAACTCAATCCTTCCTTCATGCATGTTCTTGTTTATTTTATAATATCAGAATTTATATGTTGCCCCTTTTTAACGATTGCCTGAAGAGTAAGACATGTATTCCAATATTCTGAAACGAATCTTTTTGACCAAAATCATGAATCTGTGACATGAAAAGTAACATGCAAGGAATTTATTCCATTAGTAGGGTGTTTCATGGTTGACTGTTTGATTTCCGCTCCAGGCGGCTTCGCTTTCCGCGGGCGTGCCGGGGAGCCTCCTCAGCGCTTTTGGCGCCTGCGGGGTCTCCCCTGCCCCGTACTCCCGCTGGACATTGAATAAGCTTCTTGAATCATCAACGCACGAAGGAAATGCGATAGCATTTTCGAGGAGTCTTCGCCGCCTTCCGCTCCAATCCAAAATGTGAGCGGAATCGACCATAAGTAAAATGATAGCGTTTCTTTGTCAAATTTCTACGATAATAAATTTTTTGGTTTGCCAAATAGGCATGTATCAGGTCTTTTCAGGCTATTCACATGCATGGTTTAGGTTAAAAATGTGAGATATACTTGCGTGAATGTCTTAAATGAGGTCTATGTTTTTCAACTTCAACGATTTCAATCTTGCATGCTTCACCATTTTGTAAAACGGTCTTACTTCTTCTGTGAAACACTTTTTTTCAACGGAACCTCCTCAGCCATTAACAGTACTTGACCAACATAAGATATGTAAAAATAGGGGCAAATCCTTCGCAACCTTTGTAAGTACGGTTGACGCCTTCCTTCTTGGTATTACAGTTATCAAGTGACGAGAATCGAAAGAGAAATTGGAGCCAAGGAATAAAGGCTCAGACTGGTAAGAACCCGATGGCCTGGTCAAAGTGCTTATGTTACTGAGAGCACAAGGGATGATTGCTTATTTCATCATTGCCAAAAGCAATTCGAATAAGGAAAAAAGTGTTCCGCAAAGGAGTACAAACGAGCTGATGTTCTCTAGCAAATGATCGCTTCGAATCCTAGGGTTCATTCGTTTATGGCACTCTGTTGATTGGAGCGGAAGGCGCCGACTCCTGGGGGATTAGCGTTACAGGCGAGACCCCGCAGGACATTGAATAAGCTTCCTAGAAATAACATCGCACGAAGGAAATGCGGATGCATTTTCGAGGAGCGTTAGCGACGAGGAGGCTCAGGCGTTCTGCCACCCGGAAAGCGAGTGCCTGGAGCGGAAATCAACAGACCCCGTTTATCCGCCAAACTAAAAAGGACCGGGCGGTTTGTGCCCGGTTTTTCTTAGTCTAATTCGCCAGAAACGCAATCCTTGGGAGAAATGCCTGATTATGATAAAATAAGAAAGGCAATAAATGACTGTTTTAATGACGAAAGGAGTAAGGGGCTAGTTGATTTTGAAATCAGCATTCCCCGGCACAACGAATGAATAAAAGACTTACAATGAATTCAGCAAAACGAAACAATGATCAGGTGCAACTTATTGCAAACGAACCGATTACCTCTTTAAAACCAACAGGCCGTATGCTAGTGGATTCCGACCATTTTTCCTTTGTTTATTTAATGGAGAATGAAGAGACAACTTATACATATATATTGATTCCTGAACATGTTTGGCCGGTTTTAAAAGAGACAATGGAAGGAAATCTCCCTGTTTTCCTTACATATGGGGAAGAACAAGTCGAATTAACCGGGTTCCAAGCCGAATTTGCTTATTTGATTAGCAATATTAAGGGGAATGGAAACTACGGGGAGGAAATGGTGGAGAAAGTCGAAAAATTGTTTTAAGTTTAGATCCGAAAATTGGCTTGAGGTGTAGTGGATGAAACATTGGGATCAGTTTCTAGCGCCCTATAAACAGGCGGTTGAAGAACTAAAGGTGAAATTAAAAGGGATGAGGGGCCAATTTGAATTGGATTCTTCCCATTCTCCTATTGAATTTGTGACAGGCAGAGTTAAACCGATTGCGAGCATTCTCGATAAAGCCAATCAAAAAGGGATTCCGCTCGACCGGTTGGAAATGGAAATGCAGGATATTGCCGGGTTAAGGATGATGTGTCAATTTGTGGATGATATCCATATGGTAGTCAATCTTTTACGGAATCGTAACGACTTTGAGGTTGTCGAAGAGCGGGACTATATTTCTCATAAAAAATCCAGCGGCTACAGATCGTACCATGTGGTGATCCGCTATCCTGTTCAAACCATTCACGGGGAGAAAAAGATTTTAGCAGAAATTCAAATTCGTACGCTGGCAATGAATTTCTGGGCAACGATTGAACATTCGCTTAATTATAAATATAAGGGCGCTTTTCCATCCGATATTCAGATGCGATTGAAGCGTGCGGCAGAGGCAGCATTTCTCCTGGATGAGGAAATGTCGCTAATCCGCGGAGAAATTCAAGAAGCGCAAGCCTTTTTCACCCGGAATAAAGAGCAGAAGCAAGAGACAAAAAAATAACGGTGCATTGGTAAAAGCAAATTTGGGGAAAAAGGAGCGAAAAAGATGAAGTTTGCCATTACATCAAAAGGAGATCAAAAATCGAACACGTTAATGCATAAAATGAGGACATATTTGCTCGATTTCGATCTTATCTATGATGAGGATCAGCCCGACATTGTCGTTTCTGTCGGCGGCGATGGAACGTTATTGTATGCCTTTCACCGCTACAGCAGCCGTTTGGACCGGACGGCATTTGTTGGTATCCATACTGGGCATCTCGGCTTTTATGCAGATTGGACGCCGGAAGAAATTGAAAAACTGGTGATTGCCATTGCGAAAACACCTTATCAGACGGTGGAGTATCCGCTCGTTGAGGTTATTATCCGCTATCAGCACGGGGGGAAAGAATCACGGTACCTTGCTTTAAATGAATCAACAGTCAAAAGTGTGGAAGGGACTCTTGTTATGGATGTGGAAATCCGCGGTGAACATTTTGAACGTTTTCGCGGCGATGGTCTATGTGTCTCAACACCATCTGGAAGCACAGCTTACAATAAAGCACTTGGCGGCGCAATCATCCATCCTTCGCTGGCTGCGATCCAGGTGGCAGAAATGGCGTCGATTAACAATCGGGTGTTCCGAACGGTCGGTTCTCCGCTGATCTTGCCCGCCCACCATACATGTATGCTGAAACCGGTAAATCGGGCGGATTTCCAAGTGACGGTTGATCATCTGACCCTTCTACATAAAGATGTGAAGTCGATTCAATTTAGAGTGCCGGAGGAAAAGATTCGTTTTGCACGGTTCAGACCGTTTCCTTTTTGGAAGCGGGTGCATGATTCTTTTATTTCCGACTCTGATTAGAAAAATCATGTAGAGAAAAATGGATTGAGGTAAAAGATGGCTTTACAATTTCGACTAAACTGGTTGATTGAACCGACAGATACAGGAAAGCTAGTAAGGGATTTTGCGAAGGAGAAGGATATTTCCCGTTCGGCATTGACAGATATAAAGTTCAAAGGCGGCAAGATTCTCGTGAATAAGGCGGAAGTGAATGTCCGTTATCGCCTGCAGCAAGAAGACTTCCTGGAAATTATTTTTCCGCCAGAAACAAAAAGCGATGGTGTAGCTGGTGAGGAAATCCCTCTAGATATTGTTTATGAAGATGAATTTGTTCTTGTGATCAACAAACCTCCGGGCATGAATACAATTCCGTCAAGAGAACATCCTGCAGGAAGCCTCGCGAATGCTCTTATTGGGTATTATGAAAAAAGTGGAATTGAGGCCACTGCCCATATTGTCACAAGGCTTGACCGCAATACTTCCGGGCTTGTTTTAATTGCCAAGCACCGCCATGTCCATCATTTGTTCAGCAGGGCCCAGCAAAATGGGGGCGTAAAAAGGGGTTACGAAGCATTTGTAAGCGGCAAAGTGGCAGCTGAGCGCGGAACGATTGAACAGCCAATTGGCAGAAAAGCTGAAAGCATTATTGAACGGGAAGTGCGGGAAGATGGCCAATATGCCTGCACCCACTTTAAAGTGCTTGCAAGAGCAGAAGATTACTCCCATTTGGAATTGCGGCTTGAAACAGGGCGGACGCACCAAATCCGCGTACATATGTTATCTATTGGCCACCCGCTTCTTGGCGATGATTTATATGGCGGAAGTACGGAAAGGATCAAGCGGCAGGCGCTCCATTGCAAACAGCTCGCTTTTTGGCATCCTTTTTTGAATAAGCAAATGAAATTTACCATTCCGCTCCCCGAAGACATGAAAAAGCTGACCGCAGAATAAGGACGGTCAGCTTTTTGTCCATTTCATTTACCTGAGAAGTAAAAATGAAACCACCCTGTTTTATCACGCAAACGCCGTAACGCTACGGGCACTTATACCTTAAAAAGTCATGCATATTCCTTAAATTTATCGGCAATATATGGCATAGTAGAAGAAATTGAGACAACCTCTTTTTCCGGATAACGGAGAGCAGTGAGTTTGCCGCCAAAAACGGCACCTGTATCGATGTTGTATGTGTTGTTGATAATCCTTGCGTCTGTTACTGGCGTATGGCCGTAAACAATGGTTGCTTTGCCGCGATAGTTTTTGGCCCAGTCTCTTCTCACGGGAGTTCCGTCCGGATTTTTTTTCCCGGTAATATCTCCATATAGGACAAAGGTTTTGACTTTATTGTTTGCCAAGCCAATATACTCTTCTTTGATTCCGGCATGGGCGATAATCAGTTTTTCATTGTCAAGAACAAGGTAAAGCGGAGCACCTTCATACAGTTCAATGAATTGCTGGCGGATTTTTGGTTGTTTTTGCTTGCCAAGAGCTTCAAATTCAGCTACAGTAGTTTCTAACCCATGGGTCACTTGCACTTTATTACCAATCAGGAATCGATAGAATTTGTTGCAATGATTTCCAGGTGTGTAAAAAGCCTTTTTTTGCTCAATGACGAGCCTCCAGACAATTTCGACTGTTTTCAGTGATTCCGGGCCGCGGTCCGTAAGATCGCCAACAAAGCCGAGCACCCGATTCTCTGGATGGAGCGGAATGCCCGTTTCCCAGCTATACCCAAGTTTCTGCGTTAATTGTTGAAATTCCGGCAAACAGCCGTGTATATCTCCGATGATATCAATGTTCAACTGTAAACCTCCTATTGAAATTTTTCCGTAATAAAATTTCACTGCATTTCGGTAAATAAACAAGAAAGAAAGGAGAATGGCTTTGCAGCAACATGCATCCGTAATTTCCTTGTTAATTGTTGTGACAACTGCATTCCTGACACCGATTATTCTACACCGTTTAAAGTTAAATTATATCCCTGTTGTTGTCGCTGAGATCATTATGGGACTGATTATTGGCAAAAGCGGCTTTGATCTTGTGCAAAAAGACATTTGGATCCAAACCCTTTCGACGTTAGGCTTTATCTTTTTAATGTTTTTAAGCGGCTTGGAAATTGACTTTTCAGCGTTTAGCGGCAAGAAAAAACGTGAATTACTGTCAAACGGCAAACAAGAACCCAATTCGTTTATGGTGTCCTCGGTTATTTTTGGCGGTATATTTCTTCTTTCATTGGGACTGTCGTATTTGTTTGTCTGGGCAGGCTTTATCGAAAGCGCCTTTTTAATGACGATGATTATTTCCACCATTTCCTTGGGAGTGGTTGTACCAACATTGAAGGAAGCCCATTTGATGAAGACAGGGATTGGCCAAATTATCCTGCTGGTTGCCGTGATTGCCGATTTGGCAACAATGATTTTATTAGCGTTTTTTGTTTCCTTGCGCGAAGGCGGACAAGGAAAAACCTGGCTATTGTTAATTCTTTTCGCAGCGGGAATCGCCCTTTATTTTATCGGGCGAAGATTTAAAAACCGCAGCTTTATTGAAGCATTGTCAACAGGGACTGTGCAAATCGGAACAAGAGCCGTTTTTACTCTTATTATTGTTCTCGTTGGTTTATCGGAAACCGTTGGTGCCGAGAATATATTGGGAGCGTTTCTCGCCGGTGTACTTGTTTCATTGTTGTCACCGAATCAGGAGCTTGTCCATAAACTTGATTCGTTCGGCTACGGATTTTTGATCCCGATTTTCTTTGTCATGGTCGGGGTCGATCTTAATCTTTGGTCGCTTTTAAGTGATAAAAAATTGCTTCTGCTGATTCCGTTGTTGTTAGTAGGTTTATTGCTATCCAAATTACTGCCGGTTTATCTGTTGAAACTTTGGTATGATACGAAAACGGTGCTGGCTTCTGGATTTTTGCTGACATCCACTCTGTCGCTTGTGATTGCAGCGGCAACGATTGGGGAAAGGATGGAAATCATTTCGGCGCAAATGGGAGGTACGTTGATTCTCGTTGCCGTTATCACCTCCATTTTTACGCCAATTGTCTTTAAAAAACTTTTCCCGAGGGAGGAGGCCGCCAATCGAAAAATAAAAGTTGTTTTTTTTGGAGCAAACCAGGTGACAATGCCGGTTTCAAGAGAATTGAAGTCCGGTCTCTATGAACCGATTTTGTACCATACACGAATCGAAAAATCAGATAAGCAAATTGCCGACTCTTTGTTTGAAATCAGGGAAATTCCAGATTACTCGCCGGAAACGATCGAAAAAACGGAAGTGTTTACGGCTGATGTTGTTGTGATTTCAACAGGGGATGAAGAAGAAAATGCGACTTTGGCGATGGCAGTCAAAGAAAGAGGAATTGAGCGGGTGATTGCCAGAATTGAAAGTCCGGATTTAGAAGAGAGCCTGCGCGAGCACAATATCGAAGTATTCTCTGTGTTTATGTCAACGAAAGCGCTGCTTCGTGCCTTAATCGAATCGCCGAAAGTGATCAATATTTTGACCAATCAGGAAGCATCCTTATATGAGATCAGCATGCAAAATGCACAATTTGCAGGAATGACATTAAGAAAATTCCCATTTACAGGTGATATCATTTTCGTGAGGATATTCCGCGGAAAGGATTCGCTTGTGCCTCATGGCGATACGGAGCTGGAGCTTAATGACCGCTTGATTGTCACTGGTTCAAAAGAATATGTGGATCAGTTGAAACGCGAACTTGAATTTTGCGAGGTTTGTTAATCGCGGTAAACACTTTTCATTTAAGATGCAATAGTGTAAAATTAGTACCAAGTACTAATAACTTGTGATAACAGGAGGATTTTCAAATGAATGTATCATTAGATGGAAAAACATTTGTTGTAATGGGTGTAGCCAATAAGCGCAGCATTGCGTGGGGAATTGCCCGCTCCCTTCATCAGGCGGGTGCCCGGCTTATTTTTACATATGCAGGTGAAAGACTTGAAAGCAGTGTCCGTGAGCTTGCCGATTCGCTGGAAGCAGAAAACACGCTTGTTCTCCCATGTGACGTAACGAAAGATGAAGAGATTGCCAAATGCTTTGCGTCCATCAAAGAGGAAGTCGGCGTGATTCATGGAATCGCACACTGCATTGCGTTCGCGAATAAAGAAGAGCTTCAAGGCGAGTATTTGAATACAACAAGAGATGGCTTTCTGCTTGCCCAAAATATCAGTTCGTACTCGTTAACAGCGGTTGTGAAAGAAGCGCGCACCCTAATGACGGAAGGCGGCAGCATTGTGACGTTAACCTATCTTGGCGGCGAACGCGCAATCAAAAACTACAATGTGATGGGCGTGGCCAAGGCTTCCCTTGATGCAAGTGTCCGCTATCTTGCCGCCGATCTCGGCAAAGAAAACATTCGGGTTAATTCTATTTCTGCCGGCCCGATTCGGACATTATCGGCAAAAGGGGTTAGCGATTTTAACTCGATTTTGAAAGAGATAGAAGAAAAAGCACCATTAAGACGGACGACAACACCTGAAGAAGTCGGCGATACTGCTGTGTTCCTATTCAGCGATCTTTCCCGCGGCATCACTGGCGAAAATATTCATGTGGATTCCGGATTTCATATTTTATAATTTTAAAAAAACAGCCTGTCCCGATCATGGGGGCAGGCTGTTTTTTATGCGTTATTTTCAACACCATCGACTTTATGCATACAAATAATAGGAAGGCAGAGAAACTTTTTGAAAAAGAGGTGAGGGAGATATGCCAAAGGAAAAATTAAAAACGAAGCCTTTATTGTTTATTCGGCAGCCGGAGTTTGAAGTAAATCATTTTCAAATGCAACAGAGCTACCGATTTAAAGTTGACGACCAGGAAAATACGCTGAAAAGATATGATGAAGCTGATTTTAAAGAGGAAATTTTAATCGAAAAACAGCGGCCGAACAATGACGTAAAGCAACCGCAGGCAGCAGTCAGTGTTGAGCAGAAGGAAGAACGAATTGTTGAACGGCCGGTTGTTGAACAAAGCTTTATAGAAAAAGAAAATCATCAGGCGATTCGTGACGAAATCCTTTCTGGTAATAATGAGCGCAATGCGGGTGCACAGGGTAACGGTGAAGCTGCAACAAAATCAGAAATTTCGCGGATGACTGAAGCTGTTGTCCAAGCGGAAATTAGTGAGTTTTCAGATGCAGACAAAGATCTAGCCATGGTAGAGGAAAATCAGGTGGCAAGCGCAGAAGAAACAGATGTTGCGGAATGTGAGGTTGAAGAAGAACACGTATTCAATCAAGCGAATGAAGCAGTAATAGACCTAGACGAGGGCGGGGAAATTTTTGATGAAGCGGATGGAGAAAGTGAAGCAGACCATGAATCTGATTTAGGAGGAATGGGGGACGAAATGGGAAGTGAAGAGTCTGCTGCTGAAAATCTAACTAGCCAAACTGAACAGTTGGATGAACTTAGAGCGCTGATTACAAGATTAGCACGTTATCCAAATGTAATCGAAAGGCCAATATGTGAAGCTGTTCTTAATGGGAAAAAAGTAAATTTGCAGGTATTGAGCAAACGAGGAGATCTCGTCAAAGTCAAGGTTGCCAGGACAATCAAAAAAATTCCCATTACTGAATTTGAGCAGCTTTCGATTTTGCCTTCATGGAAGGGACTTTAAAAAACGCTTTAAAAGCGTTTTTTCTTTTTTAATTGATTCATTCGTACAAGCTAAATTTTAACACTTTCATAAATATAGTAGGGAAGAGAGCAAATCGCTTCTTTTTCCGCTATAACAACAAAAAAAGAGGGGGCTTGTTTTGACCCCCTTCGTTTCTCTCTATATTTCGATTGGCGGAAGGCATGTGACTGCACAGAAGCAATTAAGATCGACTGTAATGCAGGCGCCTGTTCCTACCAATGTTGCCCCGGTAAGAGCTGTGAAAATAGCTGGAAGATCAAGAGCTCCCGTTGCATCAAGTGGTGTTGGTAAGCTTAAAAGCTCAAGGGTGGCGCAGCATGTTTCGGGATCGACTTCGACAACTCGGAAAATAGTTGAAATAGGGAAAGTAAAGGTAGCGGTGAGCGGAACTCTTAATGCGCCAAACCCGATATATGGCAGACAAGTGTCCTTACAGGTTAAAATAACTGGAATGGTGTTGGTGCCCCCGGTCGTTACCCCGCCAACTAGTTCTTGAATTGCACGGTTACAGCTTGTGGAACAGCCATTGTCAACACGGTCTTGTGCTTCAACGATCGCAAGTAAAGTATCACATACACAATTGCTTGTGTAAAATTCAGTACCGCAACTCATGGTTTATCCTCCTTATAGTTAAGATTATTTTCATTTACAGATTATGAAGAAAGTGGAGAGATGGGAATAAGCAAAGTGCCCAACTTTTGGTTATTTTCCTTAACTGACGAGCCTTGATTGCAACAGTACAAAACAAGAGGTGAGAGGTTGTGTTTTCCGCAGATTTCTGGGAGATTCTGATTCTGGGGTTAGCATCGTTCCGATTAACAAGATTACTGGTTTTTGATAAAATTAGCGGATTTTTGCGGAGGCCTTTTTTCGACGAGCTTAGTGAGGTAAACGAAGCAGGCGAAACAGAGGTTTATTATGTTCCAAAATCATCCGGCATCAAGAAGTTTTTCGGAGAACTGCTGAGCTGTTACTGGTGCACGGGAATTTGGGCAAGTACATTTTTGGTTTTGCTTTATTGGCTGTTCCCGGTTGCCGGTGACGTCGTCATTGTCATCCTCGCTGTTGCAGCGGTCGGATCCATTCTTGAATTGTTTGTCTCCAACATGCTAGGCAACTAAAATGAGCAAGGTTTTGTTTGCTTCATATAGTATGGAGAATCAATTTTTCAAAGGAGCGATGAAGATGTATCGGCAAAAAAAGGCAGCACAGCCTGCGGCAAAACAAGTGATTAAGCAAGAACAAACCAAAGTTAAAAAAGGATGCGGCTGTGGCAAGCGGAAAAAAAACATGTGAAAACCTGTCGCTGTTTAAAAAAGTATGCAGCAGCGATAAAAAGATTGGCTGTTCCCCAGCAGCCAATCTTTTTATTTTAGGTATTAGTCGAGAACCCTCGTGACTTCAGTCATGGGTTGTTGACATGTAAATCTTTGAGCATGTCCAAAAAGTGTGCGGCATATTGGCTAGGGGTAAAATGTAGCTGAATTTGGTTAAGGGCGGTCTGACTCAAGCGGGTTCTTTCGGCTGAGTTTGACAGCAATTCGCGAGCTTCCATCACCGCTGTATCCAGATCGTCTTGCGGAAAAATTTTACCAGAAAAGTTGTGTGTGACGATGTTTAAAATTCCGTCAGAATTCGAACAAAGAACGGGGCAGCGGCAGCTCATTGCCTCAAGAACAGCATAGCCAAAGCCTTCCACCCTTGAGGTAGAGCAAAGGAATCCTCCTGAATGGCCAATCTGCGAATAATAATAGGGCATTTGTTTATGTGGAAGATTTTTATAGATTTTAAGTTTGTCAGTTAATTGGAGTTCTTCCACCTTTTTTGCAAAATGGGTACGCTCGCTTGCTGCAGAAAAAGAATCATCCTCAAACATCCATAATTCAAGCTTGGGGTTTAATGAGAGGAGCCGGGCGCCAATCTCGAGAAAGGCTTCCCAATTTTTATTTTTTTCGATCCGGCCAACCCAGCCAATGATGGGCTGTGGATGTTTAGTATTTGGCTTGTATTTAAAAATCTTTGTCGCGATACAGTTGGGAAACGAAAATTTTTTCATATCGGGGTAGTATTTATCGATTAATTGAATTAAGTGAGGAGTTTTGGGATAAAGCAGGGCATCTGCATTGGAGCGAATGGTGGTTTGGGCAGATTGAAGCCAGTTGTCGGCTTGCTGGTAACTTCCAAGACCTTGGACTTCGTATAGGATCACGCCTTTGTATCCGAAGTCCCTCGCTTTTTTTGTAAATAAATGATCAGAACAAACGATGATGGCCGCGTAATTCCCCTCCGTTAAAATCTGGCGGATTTCTTCATCGGAATGGGTGATAAATGTTTTTTCGCGTTTGATATTTTGCAGGCCGGGGCCTTTTGCGTAATACAGAAAGTGAAACTTTATTCCATACGGTTTTAAAGCAAGACTTCGTTGGCGGGCAAGCGTTTCAACTCCTCCGCTTGGATAATAGTAAACGAATAAAATATTCATGGGGTTGTCCCTCCTTAACGGATTCACATGCAGTATATGAAAAACAGACAGAAAATTCTTGTGAAAAAACAGAATTGGACTCACTCATGTTCTTTTCGTTTCATAAGGTAAAATGAAGTTTTTAGCACGTATGTTAACTGGAGGAGGGAACGCCATTGGCGGTTTTAGTAACCGGGGGCTGCGGTTTTATTGGTTCCCATATTGTTGATCAACTGGCTGAAAAAAATGTTGACGTGGTTATTTTAGATAATTTATCATCTGGATCAAAGGAAAATATCAAAGCTGATGATTTTCCGGTGTATGTAATGGATTTGCTGGATCCGCGAATCGAAGAGATTTTTCGCCATCACTCTATTCATACCATTATCCACCAAGCTGCCCAAGCAAGTGTCCCGCAATCGATTCGATCCCCCTATGAAGATGGAGCGGTTAATATTGGCGGAACGATCAGACTCGTTGAACTGGCCAAAAAATACGAAGCGAAAAAAATGGTTTTTGCGTCCTCATCTGCTGTTTATGGCACCCCTTTGTTTTTGCCGATTCCATCCGATCATGCTGCAAACCCTCTATCCCCATATGGACTTTCAAAATTAACCGCCGAAAAGTATTTGCAGCTTGCCGCTCTGTTGTATGAAATTCCCTCTACCATTTTGCGGTACGCCAATGTCTATGGCCCGCGGCAAAACGCTGCAGGCGAAGGCGGGGTGACAGCCATTTTTGCCAAAGCATTTGTTTGCGGCACCGCACCGATTATTTTCGGCGATGGCCATCAGACGAGGGACTTTATTTTTGTCGAAGATGTAGCCCGTGCAAATCTCGCCGCTTTAGAAAATGGAACTGGAGAAGTGCTGAACGTTTCAACCGGAGTTGAAACGAGCATCAATGAACTGTTTGAACGGATGCAGACCATCCAATCTTCCTCTCTTAAGCCGATTTATTTAGCGGAAAGACAGGGCGATATTAAGCGAAGCGTGCTTTGCAATAAAAAAACAAAAACAGTCCTGCAATGGACACCGCACACTTCATTGGAAGAGGGGCTTGCGAAAACTCTCGAATATTATCAACGAAGAAAATAGCAGCATATATTTGTTTTTAAAACAGGCTGTACTCCTATGGAATTTGTCCAAACCGTTTAGAGCAATCGTCATATAAAAATAGTGAGCTGTTGAATACGGCTGAGAAATAGACGGAAAGGGGATAAAACATGCAAAGAGGAAATCGATCACTAAGGAGATACTTGCTTGATCTCATGCTGGCAGGAACGGTTATTACCCAAGTGTATGTGTTACAGACACAAATTCCTGGTGAGCCTGCGTTAACAGGCGTAAGAGTGATAGATCTTGAGGGGGATTATGTAAGATTTGAATTTGTTGCCTCCCCGGGAGCCGGAACGGTTCTTGTCGTTCTTGATAAAATTGTTGCCATTGAAGAGTAAATTTATTACTTACGGAAAGAGCTTTTTTCAGCTCTTTCCGATTTTTTTAAGAAAAAAAGAGGGATCAAACGGTGCTAAAAATCTTGTTTCTGACGAAAAGTTTTTTGCAGCGGGTTGAAAAGAGCTCCTATTATTTGGAGTTGGAATTGAAAAGGCAGGCGCAAGTGCTTGCCCTTGATCGAGATGGGGACATTTCAGAGATTCTTCAAGGGATAAGCTTTACACCCGATTTTATTTTGATAAATGACTTTAAACCCGATTATTCCCCAAGAGTGTACGGTTTTCCGAAGCTTTCGATGCCATACGGCGCGATTATGCATGACTTAAAATATAAAATATTTGAACGTGGTCGATTTTTTGAAAGGGAAAATATCCGCCATATTTTTACGGTTTACCGGGAAGCCAGCTTCAAGTGGTTTCCACAGTTTGCCGACCGGTTCATTTGGTTCCCACATCATGTCCCGCATGAGATTTTTAAAGATTACAAGTTGGAAAAACAAATTAATTGGCTGATGACCGGGGCGATGTTCAAACATCTTTACCCAGCTAGGGCGAAAATGCTTGAAATCATGAGGAACGAACCAGGTTTCGTCTATCATCCGCACCCGGGTTATAAAAATCTTGCGGACGCAAGTGCCGGTGTGCTTGTTGGCGAGGACTATGCCAGAGAAATTAATCGGGCAAAAATGCAGATTACCTGCGATTCGAACGATCATTTTCCAGTGATGAAATATTTTGAAACGACGGCGTGCAACACACTGCTTCTGGCAACACCGTCTCAAGAGCTGGTGGATCTTGGTTTTGTTGATGGAATAACGTTTGTTGCCGTCGAGCCAACGACAATTTATGAAAAAGCGTACTACTATTTGCACCATGAGAAAGAACGGCTGAAGATTGCCAAACAAGGGTATGAGATGGTTCGTGAACGACACTCCACCGAAATAAGAGTAAGCGAATTACTTGATAAAATACAGGAAATCATTTCTAGCCATAAAACATCCTCGAATTCCTAAAGGGTCGAGGATGTTTCATGGATGGCTAATACCCGAACTCCAAACCGTATTGATTGCGGAAGAAATTGGCTTCCTTTTCCAGTTCTTCTTTTAGGCGAAGGTTTGAGCTTGGAACGGGAATTGGTTTGTGAATTGCTTCCGCTTTAGTGACGACGACTGTTTCATTCCAGCCGAAGCGGCGAAGTTCCAGAAACAATGACGCATCATCCCTAATATAAATGGGCGGAATCGAAATGGATTCCGAAAGAGCGGAGCGGCATAAGGCCATGCAACCGATTGGCCCCCAGTCGGTCACATCGTATTTGCCTTTTATTTCGGTTAATTCCTGACGATACAATGTTTGATCCTTGATTGTGAACTTCGAGCCGGCAAATTGAATCTTGCCATCCCGCCCTCGCACAATGCCCGTGAAAACATTGTGATTTGGATACTGCTCCATTGCTTCAAGAATAGTTTCAAGCCAGTTTGGCATTAATTGCATATCATCATCAAGTGAAACAACCACATCAAATTTGCGCTTGACTTGTTCAAACATCAGCCGTCGAGCTCCGGCTGCGCCGGATTTTTTAGAATTTAGAAGTCCTGTATCATTGTAAACGACTAGTTCAATGTCCCTTCGTTGGTGCTTGTTTAAAATTGCAAAAAGAGATTTGATAAGCGGTTTTGCATGATCATTGTAAATATACAGGTGAAAGGGAGACGGAATGTCTTTGCAGAGATGCTCAACTATCCAATAGAGAACCGGCTCTCTTCCGGCCGTGGTAGGAATCATAAAACAAACAGACGGGTTCAATCCATTCACTCCTTAAATCTTTTTGAAAGTAGTTCGTCATCCTAAATGATGGGAGTCCCACCATATCATATGAACCATTTGAATCAAGCGTATAGGTTTTGATGAACCATTTTAAAATTGCTACATATTGTAAAAGTGTACAGTCGTTAGTCAAGCTCTACCTTGTTTGTCTTAATGGAGCCAGGAAGAATGGGTAGAACATGCTAGATGATGGAGGAAGTTATGAAAATATTATTTGTTTTTTATGTGCCGAGCGGCGGGCTTGAGACCTTGAATCGTCAGCGGCGGGCCGCTCTTAAAGAACACCAATGCGAATTTCTTTATTACAGGCAAGAACGATCGTTAATCAATGATCATGGAGCACCCGTTTATATTACGAATGAGGATGAGCGGATCAAACAGATTTTGGATGAAGGGAGCTACGACTTAGTTGTGGTTACATCAGATGTTGGCACAATGCCGCGCTTTCGGAAATTAGGCTATAAAGGGAAATTTATTTATGAAATTCAAGGTTTTGGAGCTAAAGAGTATGCACGAAGGGTGCTGACTCATGCAAAACCGATGATTGTCCAGCATGCCAATGGGCTGTTAACACCACGAACGCCATATGTAATGGAAATCTTTAATGACCTGTTTCCAACGATTCCAAAATACAATTTTAATAATTGCCTTGACTGGCCGATGTATGCTTACAAACCGCTGCCAAAACACCCAAGGCCCATTATAGGATGGATTGGGAGAATTGAAGATAACAAGAATTGGAGCGAGTTTCTTAAAATTGGCCAAAAGCTGATCCAAGATCATCCGGCAATAGAACTTTATATGTTCGAGGATCCGACGCTGTCGACTACAGCAGAGCGTGAAAAATTCCAAGCATTGATCAAGGAACTTAATGTAGAAAATCATTTGACTATTTTCGAAAATGTGCCAAATAGTGAAATGAGAGATTATTTTTCAAAAATCGGCGATTCTGGCGGGTTCTTCTGCATGACTTCAAAGACTGAGGGTGCACCTTATTCACCGCTAGAGGCAATGGCCAGCCGCTGCCCTGTGCTGACAACCGATTGTTATGGTGTACGTACAGCGGTCACTCATAATCAGACCGGCAAATACTATCAAATTGGCAATATTGATGATGCGGTAAAAGAGGCGAAAGAGCTCATGAGCAATTTGCCCTTAAGAGAGAAAATCAGACAACAGGCTTTAACCCATGTTCAAACCAATTTCAGTCTTGAACGATACCATATGAATTTTTCAATCATGCTGCAATCTTTGGGCCTTGGAAAAAAATAAAGGAAGGTGAGAAAAGTGGATCAGTTTTATGTCATTGGTGCCCAGCAAAAAAATGGGGTTTTTAATGACTGGGAGCAATATGAAAAAGGCTTGATTTTAAAAGTTTCACCTAAGCAAAACACGGCAAAAACATGCGTCAAATATGTTTCCCCGCCTGAAGTCCTTCCAAATACGAATCCTTCCATCTCATTTACTGCGGGAACAATGGAACAAAACCTTCTCTATGTGGGAACAAATACCGAGATACTCGTATTTAGACTGCCTGATTTTCAAAGGATGGGGTATGTAACCTTACCTTGTTTTAATGACATTCATCATGTTCGACCCACCAAGTCGGGAAATTTCCTTATTGTAAATACTGGCTTGGACATGGTGCTAGAAGTCTCCCCAAAGGCCGAAATCAAAAAGGAGTGGTCTGTAACCGGGATGGAACCATGGGAAAAATTTTCCCGGGCGATTGACTATCGAAAAATCGCAACGACTAAACCACATCATTCCCATCCAAACTTTGTTTTTCAACTGGGCGAAGATGTTTGGGCAACACGCTGCCTGCAGAAAGACGCGATTTGTTTAACAAAGCCGGGAAAAAAAATCGATATTGGCGGAGATCTTATTCATGATGGAGTCGTTTTCGGAAATTTCCTTTACTTTACGCAAGTAACCGGGAAAGTGGTGATGGTCGATCGTCAAACTCTAAAAGTTAGCAAGATTTTAGATTTAAATAAGCTGACGCCTTCAGGAAAACATCTGGGCTGGTGCCGGGGAATCAAAGTATTGGATGATGAAAGCGTGATCGTTGGTTTTACAAGAATTCGGCCATCGAAAAAGCTTCAGGCAGACGGTACGATGAAGTGGGAGGGGCAGTACGGAACAATGCCAACAAGAATTGCCTGCTACAATTTAAGACTTGAAAAGCTGCTTTGGGAACAAGAATTGGAGGAATATGGGATGAATGCGATTTATTCCATCCATTCGGCAACGCCCGGTGAGCAAAGATGAACCCGAAAGTGTCCATTATTATTCCATTTTACAATTGTCCATATGTTGATCAAGCCATTCAGAGCGCTTTGGAACAAACTTACCCAAATACGGAAATCATCGTGGTAGATGACGGTTCAACTGACTTTGTGGATAAAATTCGCCCGTTTCGGGACAAACTTACTTATCTCAGAAAGGAAAATGGCGGGACAGCTACCGCTTTAAATGATGGGATTGCTGCAGCAACGGGTGAATACATTGCCTGGCTTAGTTCTGATGATCTGTTTGTTCCGGAAAAACTTTCAAAGCAAATGGAATTTATGCAAAACAACAAAGCAGAAATCAGCTTTACAAACTATCATGTTATAAATCAACATAACGAAATTGTGATTCCTTTTTGCGGCCGAAAACTGGGGCATATGGCGAATGATATTTATCACGAATTTTTAACCTATAATGTGGTGAATGGCTGTACCGTGATGATTAAAAAGGACATCTTTAAAAAAGTTGGGGAATTCAATCCTAAATTGAAGTACACCCAGGATTACGAGATGTGGTTCCGCTTGCTCCTGAATGGATACGAAATGCACTATTTGGATGAAGCACTGACACATTTCAGACAGCACGCAGCATCAGGCACGTCAAAATTTCGTCCGCAAATGCGCCAGGAAATGAGAGTAATTGAGAAAATCTATCGGCCAAAACTACTCTCGTTTATAAACGCACGAAATCAAAAAAATAGCTTATCGTGATAAGAGAATCAGCATTTATCCACAGGATAAGAGCTGATTTTTTTTTATACAGGCTTGTGAACTAGTCCAACGATTCTGTACGGACATAGGTTATAAGGAGTACACCATAAAGAGAGAAAGAAACGGTTATTAGGAGATGAAACAAGTGAAGATCCTTACAGTTCTAGGAACTCGACCGGAAATTATCAGATTAAGTCTGATTATAAAAAAGCTCGACCAGTATGCGGATCAGCATGTTCTTGTCCATACAGGGCAAAATTTCACGGCAACGCTTAGCGATATTTTTTTCAAAGAACTCAATATCCGCAATCCCGACTACCATATTCACATGGAGCAATTAACGCTTGGCGCACAGCTGGGTACGATATACCGAGAACTTGAGAAAATGATTGAGCATGAGAAAGCGGATAAAATGCTTGTTCTCGGAGATACAAACAGTGCGCTGTCTGCATTATTGGCCGAAAGAATCGGAATTCCCGTCTATCATATGGAAGCTGGCAATCGCTGCTTCGACTTAAACGTACCTGAGGAAAAAAACCGCAAAGTCATCGATGCAGTGTCAACATTCAATTTGCCCTACACCGCAAAAAGCAAGGAGAATCTAGTAAAAGAAGGAATTCCGTCAAAGAAAATTTTTGTCTCCGGCAACCCGATCTATGAGGTATTAACCCATTTTAAAAATGAGATTGCTGCAAGTACGATTTTAAAAGACTTGCAGTTATCGAAACAAAACTACTTTCTTGTCACTGTTCATCGAGCCGAAAATGTTGATTTTGAGAATTCTTTTAAAGAAATTCTTACAGGTTTAAATCTTGTAGCCAGCCATTTTGGATTGCGAATGATTTGCAGTGTTCATCCGCGGACACGCTCCAAGCTCAACTATATGGCCGGGATTTCAATGCATCCCCTTGTCGAATTTCACGAGCCATTCGGCTTTTTTGATTTTGTCAAACTGCAGCAAAATGCATTTTGCGTTATGACTGACAGCGGCACCGTTCAAGAAGAAAGCTGTATTTATCACGTTCCCGCTGTGACGTTGCGCAATAGTACGGAAAGACCGGAAACAGTCGAGGTCGGCAGCAATATTGTTTCAGGTGTGGATGCGGGCAGTATTTTGCGCAGTGTGCAAGTGATGACAAGGGAGCCTAGACAATGGCCATTGCCAGACGGCTATCAAGATTTGAATGTATCGGCAAAAGTAGTCAAATTTATTTTGGGAGGGACGGGTGTTGTTTGAAAATCAAACCATTTTGGTAACAGGAGCTACAGGATCCTGGGGTCATGAACTAGTCAAACAGCTTTTAGAAAAAAATCCAAAGGAAATTCGTATTTTTTCCCGGAATGAATCAAGTCAGGTTGCCATGCTGCGCCAGTTTGCGAATGAAAAACTTGTCTTTATCATCGGCGATGTTAAAGAAAAAGACTGTATCATTGAAGCCTGTGCCGGCGTTGATTACCTCTTTCATTTAGCAGCATTAAAACATGTGCCCGTTTGCGAGGATCAACCGCTGGAAGCGTTAAAAACGAATGTCATCGGAACGCAGAATGTAATAGAGGCTGCAATCAAACATCATGTGAAAAAAGTCGTGTATATTTCGACAGATAAAGCAGCCAACCCATCCAATTTTTATGGATTCACGAAAGCGATGGGCGAAAGGCTGATTATTCATGCGAATATGCTTAAGACGGATACGAAATTTGTTTGTGTCAGAGGAGGGAATGTTTTAGGAACAAATGGCAGCGTCATCCATGTATTTAATGATCAAATAAGGACTAAAAATTTGATTGGGATTACCGATAAGCGAATGACACGGTTTTTCTTAACGCTTGAGGATGCGATTAAATTGCTTTTTAAAGCATCCTATGAAAGTGTCGGCGGAGAAATTTTCGTCATGAAAATGCCCACTTGCAAAATTCTTGACCTTGCAGAAGTATTGATCGAAGCATCCGGAAAAAAAACGGTTAAAATCGTCGAGCTGGGAATCCGTCCGGGCGAAAAATTGCATGAAATTCTTTTTTCCGAATACGAAAGCAAAAATACAATTGTTTTTGATGAAAACTATTACGTCATTTTGCCGACGATCGACATCCCCGGTCTAAGAAAGCACTACAGCGGTTTTTCTTCTGTGAAACTCGAAAGCTACAACTCAAGCGAAGGACTGATGACGAAGCAAGAGCTGAAAGGGCTGTTGATAAAGGGAGGCTTCTTATCATGAGGCTTCTCATTTTAGGCGGCAGTGGAATGGCTGGACACATGATTTTGAATTATTTTCGCAAAAAGAAAGAAATCGAAGTTTTGTTTACAAGCCGAAATAGTCAAGAAAAAGATGCCATTTTTTTAGACGCTGTTCAATTTGACGAGGTTCGCAGATTAATAGAGAAGCTGCGCCCGGATGTTATTGTGAATTGTATTGGACTATTAAATGAACAGGCTGCTCGCCAACTGACCGATGCGATTTGCCTGAATAGTTTACTGCCGCATTTATTAACGGAATTGGCTGACAAATATGGCGGAAAAGTCATGCAGATCAGCACCGATTGTGTATTTGAAGGGACGAAGGGAGGGTATACGGAAACAGATCTTCCAGATGGGGTGTCCGTGTATGCGAAAACAAAATCACTAGGAGAAGTAACAAGCGGACGTCACTTAACGATCCGCACCTCTATTATCGGGCCTGAAAAGAAACAAACTGGAATCGGCTTATTTCACTGGTTTATGCAACAATCCGGAAAAATCAACGGCTATCAAAATGTTTTATGGAATGGGGTCACAACTCTAGAATTGGCAAAGGTAATCGATCAATCCATCACCCTGGACTTGTCCGGCTTGTACCACTTAACGGCTCCTGTAAAAATATCCAAGTATGAATTGCTCCTGCTCCTTCAGAACGTTTTCAAAAAAACGGATGTGGAAATCGTTCCGGACGGCAAAATCGTCCTCGACCGCACCTTAACGGATACAAGAAAAGAACTTCCCGATCCTGTCCCTGATTATCCGGAAATGATTACGGCGTTGTCCAACTGGATGATGAGCAATGGCTAAGCAAAAGAAAATTCTGATAACTGGGGCAAATGGATTTACAGGTCAGCACGCTTGTGCATATTTTTCCGAAAAAAATGTTCAGGTGGTTGGGTTAGGAAGAAGGAAAGCAGAAGGTTCATTTTTGCAATGCGATCTCGGAAATGATCGGGAAGTGATGGACGTGATTGCCTTCGTCCAGCCCGATTTTGTTCTTCACCTTGCCGGGAAAAACAGTGTGGCCGAATCATGGACAAATCCGGCTGAACCGATTCACACAAATGTGATGGGAACCGTTCATTTGCTTGAAGGCATCCGGACAAAGGCACCAAATGCCCGAACGATTGTGGTAGGTTCCACCTTACAAATGCCGTCATTGTCTTCGGATCCGCTCCATCCTTATGCCGTCTCGAAAGCGATGCAAGTCCTTGTTGCAAGAACATGGTATCAGCTTTTTGGCATGAACATCCTCATTGCCAATCCGTCCAACCTAATTGGCCCTGGGTCTTCAACAGGCGTTTGTTCAATCTTTGCCGAAAAAATTGTTGCAATGGAGAATGGTGCGATTCCACCCGTTCTTTCCATTGGGGATGGAGCACAAGTAAGGGATTTTTTGGATGTCCGCGATGCTGTCAGTGCATATGCCCTTTTGTTTGAAAAAGGAAAGCCGGGCGAGCAGTACGATCTTGGAACAGGAACAATGCGAACGGTAAAAACGGTTGCCGAGCAATTTCAAGAACTTGCAAAAGTGAAGTTCACTCTCCAACAGAAAGAAGAATCAACCTCCTTGCAGCCGGGTGGTCCCAATTCGGATCGACTTGAAGCCATCAAAAAGCTTGGCTGGAGCCCCGCATATTCCTTTCGCCAGTCCGCTCGTGATATCATTCAATATTTCCGCAGCAAATATACGAGCGGAGAGGTGTAAACAGTGACGGCGAAAGTATCAATCGTAATTCCGTTTTACAATTGCCCATATATTCAGGAAGCCGTCGAAAGTGCGCTCTCTCAAACCTACCAATCAATCGAAGTCATTGTTGTCGATGACGGTTCAACAATGCATCAGGATCTGCTGAAACCTTATTTGCCTCAAATCCGTTATTTCAGAAAAACAAATGGAGGGACCGCTTCTGCCTTAAATGAAGGCATTCGGAATGCAACGGGAGAGTACTTTTGCTGGCTAAGCTCGGATGATCGGTTTTTGCCTGACAAAATAGAAATGCAACTTGCATACATGCAACAAATGAATGCAGCTGCTTCCCATTCTGCTTTTTATATAATCGACGCATTAGGCAATATCTGTAGTGAAGCGATCGGGCAAACATTTCGAAATAAGCTCTCTTTTTTAAAAAGGATGAGAGGCGGATGCCCGATTAATGGCTGTACGGTAATGCTGAAGATGAAAGTTTTTACAGAAATAGGATATTTTGATGAAAGTCTGCCGTTTACCCACGATTACGATTTCTGGTTAAGGTTGATTCAGCATTACGATTTCCATTTTTTATCTGAGCCGTTGACGGAGTACCGCCATCACAACGAGATGGGTTCAAAAAAATATTTTGAAGAAATTCGAAAAGAGGTTCGAATGGTGAAACAACGGCATGCCGCCAATATGCAAAGTCTGATAAAAAGAACTTTCAGTAAAGAGGTGTAATTGGTGAAAAATCAGCCGCACGGTGGAAAACTGGTTAACTGTTATGGTGAGAAAGAGGAATGCGTCAAGAGGCGAAGTATTGAAATTGACACAACGGCTCTTTCGGACTTAAAATGCCTTGCAAATGGCGCCTTCAGCCCCCTCGATGGCTTTATGAGCGAAATTGATTATGAAAGAGTTGTTTTGCAGATGCGGCTCGCAAATGGGCTGGTGTGGCCGATCCCGGTCACCTTGCCTGTTTCGGAACAGGTTGCTGCAGAAATCACAAAGGGTGAAGAGGTAGTACTGACATACAATCAGCAGGCTGTCGGAAAAATCCATGTCTTGGAGCGGTTTCAGCCTGACAAACAGCTGGAGGCATTAATGGTCTATGGGACAGACGATGAAAATCATCCTGGCGTAAAAAAACTGTTTAATCGCGGCAATGTTTATCTGGGCGGTCCTGTTGAAGTCTGGCGCCAGCCTGAGTGGGAGAGCGAAGAAGCGTTTTGCCTAGAACCGCGGCAAACGCGGCAGATTTTTTCAGAAAAAGGCTGGAAAACAATCGTCGGCTTTCAAACACGCAATCCGGTTCACCGCGCTCACGAATATATTCAGAAAGCGGCATTGGAAACGGTCGATGGCCTTTTGCTTCATCCGCTTGTCGGCGAGACAAAACAGGATGATATCCCTGCAGACATCCGCATTAAAAGCTACCAAGTTTTGCTTGAAAACTATTATCCGAAAGACCGCGTTGTGCTTGCCGGCTATCCAGCGGCAATGAGGTATGCCGGGCCGCGGGAAGCAGTTTTTCATGCGCTTGTCCGCAAAAATTATGGCTGTACCCATTTCATTGTCGGGAGGGATCATGCCGGGGTCGGCCATTACTATGGAACGTATGAGGCCCAGCAAATTTTTGAACGATTTGATCCTGAGGAAATTGGCATCGCCATCTTGAAATTTGAACATTCCTTTTATTGCTATAAATGCGATGGGCTGGTATCCATTAAAACATGTCCGCATACCTTTGAAGACCGGCTCATTTTATCGGGAACGAAGGTACGCGAAATGTTGACAAATGGACAACGGCCACCGAAAGAATTCAGCCGCAAGGAAGTCATCGATGTTCTGATGGACGGGTTAAAACAACAAAGGGAAGCGGGAAACTAAACAAAAGGCAGTTTTGCGAAACTGATCGAGTATCAAACGAATTTGATGGTTGATGAGCTTGAAAGCTATTTGTTTGTGCGATCCGCTTAACAGTTTGGTTATACTGATTGCAATTTTTGAGAATTTTTTTAAAAAGGGTGTTTAGCTTGGAAAATGTTTTTTGGCAAAAACAAGCGATTGATAAAAGCCTGCGGCAAAGGCTAAATGGCCACAAAAGTCTAGTCATTTGGTTTACGGGTTTATCAGGCTCGGGCAAGTCCACAATTGCCAATGCGCTTGAGTTGGAGCTTCACAACAGAGGGCTGAGAACCTTCCTGTTGGATGGCGATCATATTCGTCACGGTTTAAATTCGGACTTGGGGTTTTCCGAAACGGACCGAATTGAAAATATTCGCCGCATCGGCGAAGTCGCAAAGTTGTTTGTGGGAGCAGGGTGCATTGTGCTTGCCGCATTTATCTCACCATACCTTCGTGATCGGGAACGGGTTCGTTTTCTGTTTGCCGCAAATGAGTTTGTTGAAGTATATGTAAAATGCCCGCTTGCTGTCTGCGAACAACGTGACCCAAAGCAGTTGTATAAAAAAGCGCTAAACGGTGAAATTTCTAACTTTACGGGAATTTCCGCTCCGTATGAAGAACCGGAAAAGCCGGAAATGGTCATTGAAAGCGACCGCGAAACAGTCGAAGATGCGATTCGAAAAATAATCCGCTACTTGGAAGAAAGAAACTGTTTTACCATCTAAGCAAAAAACCGAACTGCCAGGCAGTTCGGTTTTTTGTGGTTCAAACAAGGGAAGAATTTTCCGACCTGTTGAATGCCGTCTCGAACACAAGAACGATTTTGTTTTCGATTCCAAAATACCATCTCTTCGCCTTCTTATTGTTTATCATGAGTACGATATTCATTCAAAAAAGTTGTGAATGGACAAGTATCTACCGAAATTCCCATTTTCTTTAAAAATGAAAAAATTGGCAGGGCATAAAATTTTTTTCTCAGTGGAAAATAAAAAAACTCACCGATTGGCAAAAACAGACCATCATCCAAATGATGATGCAAAGAAAATCGTATAAAAAATTGAGTGAATAGGCGGGAAGGAATGCTTATGAAAAATTTTTGCAAATCATTTTTATGGATCCTTTTAGTCATATCTGCAATCGGAGGATGCAGCCAAAATGGAAAAACGCAGGACAGCAAACTGGCGCTGTTAAAAACAACCAACCCTGCCCCAAAACAAATCATTAACAACAACCCTACTAAGGCTGGAACTGCTGCCAGGATTAAACATGACATCAGTTCATTTCCCGAAATTTATGACGTTGCAGTTGTTCAGGGGAAAAAAGATACGCTTGTCGCCTATAAGGTAAAGCATTTGCACAGATTCCGAATGAAAGCGATTGAAGCCAAAATGAACAAGCTTCTTGAAAAAAAATATCCGAACGAAAATTTCAGTGTCTCCAGCGACTATAAAATTTTTCTAGAAGCAGTGAGACTGAACGAACGAATGAAAAATCCCAAGTTTTCGAAAAAAGCAGCTGAAAAACAGCTTCAGTCCATTATCAAGCTCAAAGATGAAACGACATAAGGAGGAGAAGGACAATGGCGAATAATCAAAAAAACGTGACGCCAGAGCAGCAAAAATATCAACAGCTTCAGCAAAAGCATGAATTAAAACGGCCTATCTTAAAAAACTGCATTAAAGCTTTTTTTGTGGGCGGATTGATCTGTGTGATTGGCCAGGCGATCAGTTATTTTTATATTTACTATTTTAATTTTACGGAACAGACAGCTGGGAACCCGACTGTTGCGACAATGGTTTTTTTGTCGATGATTTTAACAGGATTTGGTATATATGACCGGATCGGCCAATTTGGCGGTGCTGGCAGTGCTGTGCCTGTTACAGGATTTGGAAATGCTGTTATCTCCGCTGCGATAGAGCATCGTACCGAAGGCTTTGTGCTCGGTGTCGGCGGCAATATGTTTAAATTAGCGGGATCCGTTATTCTTTTTGGGGTTTTTTCCGCATTTGTGGTCGTACTCGTGAAATCAGTTTTGGTCATATGGGGGGTTTTGTAATTGTTAAAAGGGCACCAATCTTGGGTTTTTCAAAACCGGCCAATCATCGCCGCAACTGGAGTTACCGGTGGACCTTTTGAAGCAAATGGAAACCTGGCCAACGATTTCGATATTTTGCACGAGGATTTATGGATGGGGATGGAATCCTATGAAAAAGCCCATCGTGTTTTACTGGAAGAAGCAATGCATACAGCATTACATAAAGCAAATATCCAAAAAGAGCAAGTCAAGTTTCTGCTTGCTGGCGATTTAATAAATCAAATAACGCCGACAAGCTTTGCAGCCAGAACCATGCAAACTCCGTATTTTGGCTTGTTTGGCGCCTGCTCTACCTCAATGGAAGGACTTGCACTTGCTGCGTTCATTGTAAACTATCAAGGGGCTGATTATGTTCTAACAGGTGCTTCCAGCCATAATGCAGCCGTAGAAAAGCAATTTCGCTATCCAACCGAATACGGCGGGCAAAAACCGCCTACAGCGCAATGGACCGTAACCGGAGCTGGAGTTGGACTTGTTTGTCAAAATGATGGTACGCAAAATCATCCATACATCACCTCGGCAACAATCGGCAAGGTAGTCGATATGGGGCTGTCTGATCCATTTAATATGGGTGGAGCGATGGCTCCGGCAGCTGCAGACACGATCATGGCTCATTTTCGCGATTTGCAGTTAGAACCTTCGTACTATGATTTAATTATAACCGGAGATTTAGGGAAAATTGGAATTGAAGCCGCTTTTGAACTAATTCAAAAAAGTGGTTTAAACATGGAACGGAGTCAATTTGATGACTGCGGGCTGCGAATTTATAAGGAAGACCAGCCTGTTCAATCCGGTGCGAGCGGAGCAGGGTGTTCGGCGACTGTTTTATACGGGCATCTTTTAAATCAAATGAAACAGGGGGAATACAAGCGCATTCTTGTAGTGGCAACCGGAGCACTATTGTCCCCATTAAGTTTTCAACAAAATGAAACGATACCTTGTATTGCACATGCTGTGGCGATTGAAATGAATGGAGAAAAGGGGTGAAGAACGTTGGGAGCAATGTTTTTCTGGGCATTTGTGGTCGGCGGGCTCATCTGTGTGATTGGCCAGTTATTGTTTGATGTTGCAAAGCTGACTCCTGGACATACGTTAAGCTTGCTCGTTGTCATTGGTGCGGTATTGGATGGCTTCGGCCTTTATGAACCACTTGTTGACTTTGCGGGTGCAGGTGCAACAATTCCCATAACAAGCTTTGGCAACTCCCTTGTTCATGGGGCACTCCAGGAAGTGCAGCAGCATGGCATTGTCGGGGTTTTAACCGGAATGTTTGAAGTAACAAGTTCAGGAATTTCCGCTGCAATCATTTTTGGATTTATCGGTGCCTTAATTTTTAAACCAAAGGGGTAATTTTTGGAAGTGTTTGCGTGTCTGATGCCGTAATAGAGCTGTTTAACGAAAATAAAACTTGCCCGGATCCTTGTTCAATAGTGGTCGCGCCTATACACTTTTTCGTGTTGTCTCATATCTTAATCATGAGATTAGATAAGTGAGGTGACAGTCTATGTGCTTCGGATGGGGCGGTTACGGCTACGGCGGCGGTTTCTATGGCGGTTCCACTTTTGTATTAATCGTCGTATTGTTTATCTTATTGATCATTGTCGGGGCAAGCTTTTATTGATAAATAAGAGCTTTGCAGCAAGGGTGGCTATATTTTAGCCACCCTTCACCTTTTCTGCCTTCCTTCATACAATAAAGTAGTTTATGAAGGAGCGTGAAAGTTCAAAATGGATAATGGATTTTTTAAGAATATTGAGAAAAAAACAGGCGTTAATATGAAAGACATCTTCGATTTGGCGAACTCATTGCAAAATGCCAATTTTAAAGACGAAAAAACAGTTCGCAGTGTGATTCGCCGTGTTTCGCAAATTGCCAACAAACCAGTCAACAAGGAATTAGAAGATAAAATTGTCCAATCAATCATCAATGACGGCAAGCAGCTCGACTTTAACACCATTGCCAATATGATGAACAAAAAATAAATCATAACCACCCTTTTTGCAGGGTGGTTATGATTTTATGAATGCAGGGGTGCAAGAAAGCGAGAGCGCTGTGCTTTTTTCCCGCGCCGCCTTTGTGGGATTGACAAATAAAGTTGATTTCTTGCCCGGGTTACTGCTACATAAAGGAGGCGGCGTTCTTCTTCCATTGCAGCCTGATCCGCGTTTCCAAGCGCAAAGTCATGGGGCAGGCTGCCATCAACCGCTCCGATTACGTAAACAGTCCCGTATTCCAATCCTTTTGCCCGGTGAATGGTGCTTAAGGTAATTTTATTGTTTAGATGCACTCCCATCTTCTTCACTTCTTTATTCATCGCAGCCATATGGCGCGCATGCTCCAAAAGTGCCTCAACCGTTGCAAAGTTTTTTGCCACTACCTTTAAATCCCTAACATCGTCTGAACCTTTTTCAAGTTGATTTGCTTCTGTTCCCCGCTTTTTTAAAAACTCTTGAAAGCCGATTTCTTTTTCAATTACTTCGATTGCTCCAAGCGGTTTGCATGTTTTTAGCGACCGGATCAGGGCCACTGCGTTTTTCAGCTTTTTTTCCTGAAAGGAGTGTCCGGTTTTCACCTGGCCGAGTGCTTCCAAACAACTGCAATCATGTAAAATACTTGTCGCTTTGATGTCTTTTAGCACCGCTTGTTTTAAAAACAATGGCGGCAAAATATCGGAAAGTGCCGCAGTATCGTCCTCATTGATGCTAATTTTTAAAAAAGCAAGCATACTTTTGACGATCCGTCTTTCATAAAAGGAATCGGCATCTTGATCAATCGCAAAAGGGAGATTGGAATTGGCCAACCGTTCAAAAATCGCCCGCGAAGCAGCATTTGTCCGAAAGAGAATCGCAAAATCGGACGGATTGGCACCATTTTCCATTTTCTCTTGTAAATCGGTGACAATCATTGTTGCCTCTTCCTCTTCATCATATGGAAAAAATACAATCGGATGCTGGGCCGATGAATATTGGGCAGCCATTTTCTTTGGCCTCCGGCTTTTATTGGAGGAAATAATCTGATTTGCGGCAACAACAATCTCATGGGTTGAACGGTAATTTTGATTCAAGGCGATAACTTCAGCATTCGGAAAATCCGTTTCAAACTCGAGCAAATAGCGCGGGTCACTGCCGCGAAACGAATAGATTGCTTGATCGTCGTCACCTACTGCGAATACATTTTTGTTTTTCGCGGAAAACAGTTTGATGAGTTCGTATTGTACTTTATTGATGTCCTGAAACTCATCAATTAAAAAATAGTGAAACCGATTTTGGTAGCGTTCGAGCAATTGCGGTGAAGAGGTGAAAAGCTGATAACAGCCGACAAGCATATCATCAAAGTCAAACAGATCCGTTTGCATTTTATAATCCTCATACTTTTGATACAAAAAGGATACATCTGATTCCCATTTTGACTCGGGATTGACCGCATTTGGAGCAATCAAGCTGTTTTTCCAAAAGCCAATTTGCTGCAATGCAAGATCGAAGGCAAATTCCTTTTCCGAGAGTCCGAGCTCTTTGCCGGCTTCCTTTAAAATGCGATCACGTTGCCAATCCTTTTTTAATAATTTCTCTCCAGACCATTTTTCTGGGGAATGGAATAAAAGAATCCGATAAAAAATACTATGAAATGTACCCGTGACGAGTTGATTGATTGTAGTGCTGTTCATGTTCGGATAGGAAAGCAATCGCCTTTTCATTTCCAGAGCCGCTTTCGAAGTAAAAGTGACAAGCATGATCGTTCGGGGATCGATTCGCTTCACATCAAGCATATAGGCCGTTCTGGCTGTGAGTACCCGAGTCTTTCCGCTGCCAGCACCCGCCAATACGAGCAGTGCTCCGTCTGTTTTAACAACTGCAGCGGCTTGATTTCGATCAAGCACAATCCCTTGTTTAGCTAATTTTTGCAAATAAGGTTCCCCTAAATTTTGAATGGATTGATTGGAAAAGCGGAAAGGGGAATCCGTTTGAATTCTTTTAGCGGGACGAAAAGGCTTACTGTTTTTCTTTTCGGCCGTAATGGCCCGTCCTTTTGGGAGCCGAAACCCATTTTGCTCGACATAGGCTGGAACCTCTTCTTTTACTTGGTTTTGCTCGGGCGACGGATCGGAGCATATTTTTTGAACAGAATACACATGAAAAAAATATGGTTCGCGATCGATGCCGAGATATAGGCGGACTGGTTGGCCGCAAGAGGAGCAAGAAAGCTCATCTCTTTTGCCGGCGTTGTATATTTTTTGAAACTTCTCCCGTTCCAACGTTTCAAGTTTAATAAGTTTATTTTCGTAAAGTGCCGTTTTCAATGTTTTCCCTCATTTGTTATTAAAAATAGGACAAATCTAATCATACCATAAAAAAGATGTTTCAATTTTTAAAAAAAGGGTAAAGGTAAATTGTAAACAAAAAGGGGTGTTTGCTAATGGGCTATATTTTGCCAATATCTTTTGAATCCTATCAGCAATACAGTCTCAGAGATATGAGGGAAGACATCAATCCGTTTCGGGCAGATCAAATTGGGCGCACCGGAAAAGCAAGCCTGTTTCAAACCAATACTCTTCCCGTTCATAAAACATCCTTAGAACTGAAAAAGAAGGTCGAACCAGTAAATGGATCAATAGATAAGATGTACGCGGAACTCACCGGAATCGGCCGGCGTTTTGATCGGAAAGTCTAATAAAAAAGCACACGGATTGCGTGTGCTTTTTGTGTATGACTTAGTTTAAAGTCTTTTTATCATCGTTTTATGAGGAATGCCGGCATCCATAAATTCATCGGAGACCACTTCGTAGCCGAGGCGCTCGTAGAAATGAATTGCGTGCGTTTGTGCATTTAATTTTAACTTCTCTAAGCCTTTTTCAGAAGCAAAATTTTCAATTCGGTTCATGATCTCTTTGCCAGCACCAGTGCCTCTTGCTTCTTTTAACACGCAAATGCGCTCGACTTTGCCGTAGCCGTCCACAATGCGAAACCGACCAGCAGCGATCGGTGCTTCTCCTTTGTATAGAACAAAATGGTGAGAGTCATCCTCATATTGGTCAATTTCTTCTTCAACAGGAACGTTTTGTTCCTCAACAAAAACGGTTTTCCGGACGAAAAAAGCGTCCTCTAATTGTTTTTTATTTGATACGATCGTGACAGTCACTGCTTATGCTTCCTTTCCAAGACGAAATGTTTCATAAACGGTCCAAGAACCATTTTCAAGCTGATAGAGCAAATGGAAACGGTCAATCTCTTCTTTATGCTCCACTTTCAACATTCTTAAAGAGCCATAAACATCAAAATGTTCATCATTTGATAGCTTTTGCCCAATGGTAATGTGGGGCACAAACGAATATTCTGAAGGATCTCCCGGGAATTCTTGACTGATTTTCGTGTGCAGCGCTTCCAATTCTGGCGTCGAGTTTACTTTAATGTAAATCACATTATTCACCGGCTGGAAGGAACTGATTTTTGTCGTCACCAGCAGAAAAGGTTCGATTTCCTTTGCTGATTGCCTTAGTTTATCGGCGATGGGTTTAATTTCCTCTTCCGAAGCCTCAAACGCACTTTTTAGCGTTACATGTGGAGGAATTAAGGCATAATGCGGATCATACCGTTTACGATAGGAATTAGCCAAATCTTGAAGCGATTTTGATGGAAAAATAACAACTCCAAATTTCATACAGTCAACCTCCAGATTTTTCGATTTTATTTAAAAAGGTACAAACGGCTTTAAAAAATTATCACCAATTTTCTGATTTTAGGAACAGCTTAACGTTAAGGGTGAATTTTGTCAAGGAAGCTAGTCACGTCTCATATCGACGCCAGTTCATGTGTTAAAACATCCCATTTATAGTGCGGTTCACCCCAGGCTTCCAAAACGTTTATATATGATTCCCAGCACCCTCTTCATAAAAATAAGAAAATGGCTTTGTGGAAAATCGTTAAAGTGGTAAATAGCTGTTGACAACCCTTTGAAATCATATTATAGTAATTACTGTCTTCAATAAAAATAGAAAACATCACGATCTGTTAGCTCAGCTGGGAGAGCATCACCTTGACAGGGTGGGGGTCGGGGGTTCGAGCCCCTCACAGGTCATCACTACAGAAAAGAAAGAAAAACGTCCTTGGCGAATAAGGGCGTTTTTCTTTTGTGAGAAGCCTGCATTTATATAGTTACTCAAAGGATAACGAAACTGAAAAACTTCAGGTAGAAGCTGATTGCAAATAAAGCTGCGGTATTCATTTTATCCCTCGTTTTGAAAAGTTAACAAAAAGGTCATAAAAATGCTAGAAAAGTAGATTGATTTTTTTGAACGAGTGAGCTTTAATAAAGTTGTTGATAGCCTCTCGTATTCTCCTAAATTCCCCGAAAGGATGGACCCACATGACAAAAGAATATCTTGATTTGAAAATGGATTTTATGTTTAAACAATTGTTTGGAGATCCACGCCGTAAGTCGATTACCATTGCCTTCTTGAATGATTTGCTTCACCGAAAAGAGAATGACCGAATTACAGATGTTGAATATGAAAATACCGAACTCATTAAAGAGGCCCTTGATGGAAAAACGAGCAGATTGGACGTACTTGTGCACACCTCCAATGGCGAAAGAATCAATATTGAGATTCAATTGTCCCATCAGCATGACATGCCAGAACGAGTGCTTTACTACTGGTCCAAGTTGTTTTCTGCATCCTTAGCAAGTGGTGAAGATTATCAACTGCTGCCCCCCACGATCATGATCAACATAGTAAATTACCCGCTTTTTCCTCACGAAACCGATAGCTTTCATACTGTTTTTCACATAAAAGAAGATACTGAACATTTTAGTTGGAGCCCCCATCTTGAATTCCATGCGATCGATCTGTCACAATTTATGGTAAAATGGAAAAAATACAAACGAGAAATGAAGCAGAATCCGCCGAAAGAATTACCGTGGTTGATGATGCTCTCAGCAGCCAATTATCAAAAGAAAGTCTTTGACGAAGAGATTTTTCAGGAATTGGAGGTCTTGGCAATGAATGAACAGGAAATTCGAGAAGCCCTAGTCGAGTGGGAAAATTTAAGCGCAAATAAGGAAAATAAGGAACTATACGAAGCCAGGCTGAAATTTTTGCGAGATCAATTATCGAACATACGAGGAGAACGCCGGGAAGGGATAAAAGAGGGAATTAAAAAAGGAATAAAACAAGGAATTGAACAGGGAATAAAACAAGGAATTGATCAAGGATTAGAACAGGGAAAAGAAAAAGAGAGAAAGGAAATCATTCAAAAAATGCTGCGAAAAGGGATGGATGTTAAAACGATCGCCAATATTCTTGATTGCAGCAGGGAAGAGGTTGAAAAATATCAAGGATAGATAAGTTTCTCTTAGCATGAAAATAACTTCGAGCATGTTTTGTAAAATAAGCTCACGAAATTCCCTATAGTTTGTTCATAGTAGGAGCCCAGTCACCATCAGCTGGGCTTTTAATTTTGACAATTTAACGATATTTTTTTGACGAAAATGGTAACAAAATTTATTTGTGACGCTGGTCACATATTTCTTGTTTTTTAAAGGATTACGATTTCCTTATAAAGGGAGGGAATTGTATGAAGAATAAAGATCTAATTGCTAAGTACGGATTGAAAGGAAATCCGAAAACAGGTTTGACAATGGCAACGTTTGGCTATTTTGTTGGGTTTGCGGCGGTATCCTTATTTGGAACAGTTGCAACAGAGTTAAACAAAGCGCTGGGGCTGTCAGGATTGTTGCTCGGATTTTTAGTTGGTGCCCCGCAGCTTTTGGGCTCACTGTTACGAATTCCTTTTGGGGCATGGGTCGACAAGGCCGGAGGGAAAAAACCAATGATTATCCTGTTATCGATTGGGATCGTTGGAATGATCGGTTTAACTTCAATTATTTACTCAGGGCAGCTCACAACGGAAAAATTCCCATGGGTCTTGTTTTTTGGATTATTAGGCGGCTGCGGTGTAGCTACATTTTCGGTAGGCGGGCCGCAATCCTCGTATTGGTTTCCAAAAAATAAACAAGGTTTGGCATTGGGAACATATGGCGGTTTAGGAAACACCGCCCCAGGAATATTCGGTATTATCCTTCCAATGATTCTAGCAGCATATGGATTGCCGGCTGCCTATACAATGTGGCTTGCGTTCCTTATTATTGGTACTTTGATCTATGCTTTCTTCACAAATGATGCTTATTACTTCCAGTTGAAAAAGAAAGGCTTTACAGATATTGAAGCACGCAAAGTTTCCAGCGAATTGGGTCAGGAGCTTTTCCCATCAGGGAATGTAGCAACAGCTTTAAAAACTTCAGCGAAAATTCCGGGGACTTGGGCATTGGTTGCATTATATTTTACATCATTCGGCGGATTTCTAGCATTGACATCATGGTTTCCTACGTATTGGGTTAAGTTTCATGGCATGAGTATCCGAACTGCAGGCCTTTTAATGGCACTTGGTTTTTCCCTTTTTGCTTCAATTATTCGTGTATATGGCGGACGCTTAAGCGACCGATTCGGCGGTGAAAGAATTGCAATTATGAGTTTTTCGTTTGTTCTCCTCGGATCTGTTATTTTAACATTTACTTCTTCTTTTGGCGTTGCGCTCGTCGGTGAAATTATAATGGGGGCTGGTATGGGGATTGCCAATGCGGCTGTTTTTAAACTTGTCCCAACATACGTCAGTAAAGCGCCTGGAGGAGCAAGTGGATGGGTTGGTGGTTTAGGTGCGTTTGGCGGATTCGTCGTTCCACCGTTATTAGGGAAATTTACGGATGTATATGGAATTAGCGGATATGCCAAAGGATTTGTCATTTATATCATCCTTGCAGTCATTTCAATCTTTATCTCTTATTTCTTAATGAAAAAATATAGCAATCAAAACCAAAACATCGACCACACAAGAAAATCAGCCTAAAAGAAAAAAGAAAAGCCCGCTGGATATTTCAGCGGGCCTTTCTTTAATAGTTTATCAAACTTTGAACTTATGCAATTCCTGCTGTAGATGATCGGCTAATGAGGCTAATTCTTGGGACGAGGACGATATTTCCTGCATGGACGCGAGTTGCTCTTCGGTTGCTGCGGAAGATTCTTGTCCATTTGCCGCATTTTCTTGAGCTGCACTTTTTACTGTCTCTATTTCCTGTTCGACATTTTTGCTGGCTCCTGCGATTTGCTCAACAGACGCTGTTACGTTCACCACCATATCCCTGACATCGGCAATCGCATCCTCAATTGTCTTAAATGAAATATTTACTTTTCTGGAAGTTTCGATTCCACTTGCAACCTTCACGAGGCTTTCTTCAATTGAATTGACTGCCCTTGTTGTTTCCTGTTGTACCTCTTGGATCATCTTTGTTATTTCTTTTGCCGAACTTCCTGATTGTTCCGCTAACTTTCTCACTTCTTCGGCTACTACGGCAAAACCTTTTCCTTGTTCTCCTGCTCTTGCCGCTTCAATTGCAGCGTTTAAAGCAAGAAGATTCGTCTGGTCAGAAATAGCTGTAATGATACTCACAATGTTATTAATGATTTTTGATTTATCATCTAGAGATTGGATAATTTCATTTAGTGTTTTAATTGAATTGTCGATATCCTTCATCTGAATGACAATTTCTTGAACACTTTCTTCACCAATCGTTGTAAGTTGCGTAGTCTCCCTCGTTTTGACCGACATGTACTCACTGTTTTGTTTGATTTGCTCGATTCCTGTAGACATGCCATGGATGACTACTGAAACTTCATCGACGCTATTCAGTTGTTTAGCGATTTTATCAGCAGAATTTTGCGAGATGGCCGCCACTTGCTCTGCGGATTGTGAACTCATTTCAGCACTTGCATTCAGCTGTTGGGAAGAAGAAGCCAGCTGCAAGGTGGTTTGCTGGATATTGGAAATCAATACCTTCAGGTTTTCGACCATTTGATGAAAAGATTTTACGAGAATTCCGACTTCATCGTTGCGATTTATGTAAAGATTTTCACCAGTCAAATCCCCTTTTGCCACTTGATTTGCTACAGCAGACAATTTTTTTAGCGGATTGGCAATCTGAAAATAGAAAATCCACCAGCCTGCAATACTAAAAAGGATAATAATTAAATTTGAAATGAGTAAGCGAAATTTAACATCTTTCACTTTTTGCCGAGAAAAATCTCCGTAAAGCAATACTGCTTTGTTCATTTCCGACAAGAGTTGTTCATTTGTTGTAACAATATCGTTAAGCGCACGGCCCGATGGATCATTCCTTTTCTCGATTTTCTGAACATTTGCCTTAAAAGGCTGCCACAACTGGTCTACTTTCTGCAATTGCTGCAACGTCTCTTCGGAAGACATTGCGGGTACCTCAAGCTTTTTGTTCCCGTTCATAAGCGCCTGTAATAGTTGCTCAAATTCTTTTCTCGTTGCCGTCAAATTTTGAACGTCTTTATTCGAAGATGTTTGCTTAGTTGCTAAAATCAATGATTCCTTGCTCATTTTTTGAATCAACATCCGCTCTCTGCCGGCCAGGTTGATAATCTGGGCATCTTCTTCCTGATCGGATAGAAAACTGTTGATAATCAAATAGCTTGCAATACTAATCAATGACATTATCAAAAAAAATAGAGCGATTTTCACGGTGATTTTCATGTTGCTTCCTGCCTTAAACATTCATTTTCCCCCTAGAGTTTTTGTTTCATTCTATCAACTAAACAAATCCCATTCTTTGAAAAATATCACAGTTTGAATGGTGAATAGTATGGTGCTACAAGAAGTCAAGACAGTTTTTTTGAAAAATTAAGGTGTATACAAGATTAAATTACTTAGATATTTCTATAATACAAGGGTCTTGATCTCCTCTTCCTGTATGGAAATTGAGGGGAATAGCGCCAATTAGATATTGTCCACAGGTGGAGGACATAGTATAAGCGAAGGCGTGGGAGAAATGGTTTCCTCCTACACCCAAGATCACCCCAAAGCGCTGAAATGTTGGTAAAATTTCATCCTCTTCATAAAAGATTGGTTCGTTAGAACGAATCTTTTATGAAGAGGGCAGCAAGCGAAGCGCGGTAGGATTTTTTAAGTTTAGATATAAATATAAGACAACTTTCTTGACGAACACCGCTACTGTTATTCACATGTGGATAACAGTACAACATCCCGGTTATACACAGCAGCTGGTGTATGGTTATCCAATGACTGGTGTGGTAAGTAGTGGTTGTGTAGATGGATATAGCGTTCCACACCTTGCCTCGTTTCTCGCGGGCTAGTATAGTCGTTGATATAAATCTCATTGTACTTCAGGCTACGCCAGAACCGTTCTATAACGATGTTGTCCTTTGCACGGCCTTTGCCATCCATGCTGATGCGGATTTCGTTCTCCTTTAGCAAATCTGTGTACTGTGGGCTGGTAAAGTGGCTCCCTTGATCACTGTTAATAATGGCGGGTTTGCGTTTGGCTAGCGCCCTTCTCATAGTCTCTAATACGAACCCGATTTCAAGGCTTTGATCCAATTGCCAATCCACAATGAAGCGAGAATACCAATCCATGATGGCGTAGAGGTACATCCAGCCTTGCTTCATCCGGATATACGTGATATCCACACTCCAAACCTGGTCGGGCTGAGTAATGTTTAGCCCTCGAAGTAGGTAGGGGTAGATCCGGTGCTGGAGATCCCGTTTGCTAAGGTTCGGACCGGGATAGATAGCCATAATACCCATCTCTCGCATGTACTTTCTTACTGTATTTTCGTGAATAAGATCCCCTTCTCGATTCATAATGGCAGCTATCTTTCGATAGCCCAGAAAAGAATGCTTTGTGTATAGCTCATCAATCCGGTGCTTGAGGCGAATTTCCTCCGGAGAGGGAGGGACCGGCTTATAGTAAAGACTGGTGCGGTTTAGATTAAGTAAATCCGCTTGTACGAGGATGGAGTGTTCGGAGCAATCCCATTCTATGAGATCAATACGCTCTTCACGAGTAAAGTTAGAGGCCAGATTTTTTTTTAAGCCACGACAATTGGGTGGTTAACTTACCAACCTCGGCGTAGAGTTCATTGATTTGTTGTTCATATTCTTTTTTCATTTTGGTGATACCTTTACGATCATCAACAAACAGCTGTGAGAGGTTTTGTACCACCTCGGATTTCCACCGGTTGAGGACATTGGTATGGATCCCATGCTCAGAAGCGAGCTGTGAAACTGACTTTTCTTCCTTTAGGATTTCCAGTACAATTTGCGCTTTTTCTTCTGGGTTAAACTTTCTTCGAGTGGTTGACATACAACTAAGAAACTCCTTTTTTATTGTCTAGTTTATATGTAGCATTATATAGTGGCTCGTTTTTAAATGTTAAAAAATTATTCATAAATTAAAAGCCAATGAGCATTGGAATTTTTGTATTATGATAATGTTCATGAAATAGTAAAAACTGTTTGCAATTTCTGTGACCTGCATCACAACATCCATTACCGGAAAAATAGAAGATGAAAGTAGGAAAAATCAGAAACGGGAAGATAGGCAAGGCGGAAGAAGGCTAAACATGAATAGAAAAGAGCGGATTATGAACAAAGATTTGCTGCTGTTTCTGTTGAAAAATGGGATGATTGCGATGTTGGTTTCATTCGTAATCGTTCTTTCAATCATGTCCATGCTTCAAGTGGATATTCATTATCAGAATGCGCTGCCAATCTTTTTTTTCGTGTTAATGATTATCACAGTTTTTTTCATGATCATTTATGTTCAGGAGAAGAAAATTAGATCCCACCAAGAACAATTGCTTGCCGTCATTAAGAATAGCAGTCAAAGCATACTGATTCTCGATCAAGAAAAAAATATTGTCAGTATAAATAAAACAGGAAGAAAATTCCTTGGAATTGAGTCGACTGACATTACCAATTTCTGTGATATTTGTTCCACTTATCGGGGCGTAGATAAAATTTGCGATTCCTCAAACTGTTTATTATACAATGTTCAAGAAAACCCGACGGAAATTTTGCTAAAAAGTAAAAATAGCTGCTTAATTCCTGTTTTAGCTACCATATCGAATTACACAACGTTAACCGGGGAGAAAGGCATTGTTGTGGGCTTGCAAAAGGTGAGTGAAAAACGAAAGGCAGAGCATGAAAAAATTGAAAAAATGATTACCCACTCTATCTTTCAAGCTCAAGAGAAAGAGAGAAAGCTTATTTCCAGAGAGCTTCACGACGGGATTGGCCAATCCTTGTTCGGCATCTTGTTGCAAACGGATATTGTTAAGTCGGTTCTTCAAAATGAAAAGGATATGGAAAAACATCTCGGCATGCTTCAGCAAATGGTAAAACAAACGATTGAAGACGTTCGCAATCTTTCTTCGGAATTGAGACCCTCAACTCTCGATGATCATGGTCTTATTGCAACGCTAAAAAACTTTATTCGCGATTTTGGCAAACGGTTCGGAATTCAAATAAATTTTACCTATATTGGCGAAAATGAGCGGCTTCCGGCGGCAATTGAAACCGCTCTTTACCGAATCGCACAAGAGGCGCTAATCAATGCGGCAAAATATGCAGGGGCGGAAAGAATTGATATTGTGGTCAATAAGCTTGAACACTATGTATCCCTGTCAATAACAGATTTTGGGAAAGGCTTTGAACTGAATCCCTCCAATCGGAACGGAGTTGGTTTGTATAGTATGGAAGAAAGAGCTTCCATATTAGGCGGATCTTTTCAGATTCAATCGGAAATTGGAAAGGGGACGCAGATTCAGGTGACAATTCCAATTTTATCAAGGTGATGATAATGAGCAAAATTCGAATTTTTTTGGTTGATGACCATGCAGTTGTCCGGGATGGGCTGCAAATGCTGCTGAATGCCCAAAAGGATATGATCGTGATTGGTGAAGCAGCTGAAGGAAATGAAGCATTGTTGAAGATCCCGCAAACCAATCCGGATGTCGTCATTATGGATTTAAGCATGCCAAACGGAAGAGATGGACTGCCGACAACGAGTGAAATTATTCAAAACTATCCTCATATAAAAGTTCTCATACTGTCCATGCATGATGACCAGCAATCATTATTTAGAGCATTGAAAGCGGGTGCATCTGGCTTTTTGTTAAAGTCCTCGCTCGGTCAGGAACTGATTGACGCCATCAGACAGGTGTATTCCGGCCAGGCTTATCTTCATCCAACTGCTCAGAAAAAAGTAATTGAACATGTTTTCCATGATTCCGGCGAAGAATACGATGATTCCTTTGATCTTCTTTCGGAACGGGAAAAGGAAATATTCAGTCTTGTCGCAAAAGGGTATACAAATAAAGAAATTGGGGAACTGCTGAACATCAGCCCGAGAACTGTCGAAACCCATAAAGCCAAAACGATGGAAAAATTAAATCTTTCAACAAGAAGAGACTTGGTTCAATTTGCACTAAAAAGAGGCCTCTTGGACAATTAGGTGATAATGATGGGAAAAATAACATTAAAAGATTTATTAACTTTAAAACTTAATTCAGTTGTTGCTGGAATAAAGGCGGATTTCTCAGCTTTAGCATTCTATGATCCGATTAATATGGAGTTTCGCTGGAAGCTGGCAATCGGTTCTCTTAATAATCGCTACATCGGTATTGTTGTCAGAAGTGGAAAGGGGATTTGCGGCCGGGTATTAAAAACGAAAAGAGAGTTTTTGATCACGGAGTTTCCTGAAGAACTTGAAGATGAATTTCTCGAATTTCCGATTCTAATTGCTGAAGAATTGAAATCAGCAGTGGCTGTTCCACTCTTTTTTCAAACACAACTAATTGGTGTCCTGCTGATTGGCCAGCGAACGAAAAGGAAATTTTCCAATGAGGAAATTAACTATTTAAAGAAACTCTCTGATGAAATTGTTCTTTCTTACACGCAGGGAAGAAAGGGAGAGCCCCAAAATGATGAAAAAAAAGAAATCAAAAAGGCATTCCTATCCCAATACTTTGTCCAAAAGAAACTCATCTGGGGAGACAAATTAGACATTATCTTGCTTGATCAGCGGATTACCTTGCTTTCAGAAAACGCTCAGCAAAAACTAATTTCCATATTTGATTTTTTGCTTGATCATGCATTTATACAAAAGTCGCAACAAAAGGTGAACGTACTAATCGAATTGCGATCCGAGCATCAATTTTCAGTTCAAATCGAAACGGAAAAGCAAATGAAATTATCCGAAAAAGCATTCTCCCGGCTTGCCGATGAAGTAAGGATGTTAAACGGAAACATTGATATAAATTTTAAAAATGAAAAAACGATCTTAACAATGAACTTCTTTCTCAGTTTATTGATTGAAGACGAGTTATAACGAAGTTTGCGCCTTTTTGAAAAAGGCGTTTTTTAGCTAATCACCAGAATTTATATCCATAAATTCTGAACGCACGATGGGCAGGATAAGGAATTCTTCGGCAGCTTACTCATCGCACGAAGGAAAAGCGACAGCTTTTTCGAGGATGCCCTAGTCAGGCGAAAGGCACAGGACGTGCCGTTTTGAGCGTGAAAAGGGCAACTACGCCTCCTATTTTTCAAGGTAAACCGGTCACTAGTAGCTTTCCTAATGCCCGCTTCTCCTATTTTTCGGGGTAAACCGGTCACTAGTGGCTTTTCTAATGCCTGCTCCGCCTATTTTTCAAGGTAAGCCGGTCATTACTGGCTTTTCTAATGCCCGCTCCGCCTATTTTTCAAGGTAAGCCGGTCATTACTGGCTTTCCTAATGCCCGCTCCGCCTATTTTTCGAGGTAAATCGGTCATTACTGTCTTTCCTAATGCCCGCTCCTCCTACTTTTTAGTGCAAACCGGTCACTAGTGGCTCACCCGCACGCCCCCCCCCCGGAAAGTGTGCACCTGGAGCGGAAATCAATAGACTAGTTGTCAGAACCAAACAAAAAAGGATCGGGCGATTTTTGCCCGGTTTTCTTTAGCTAATCAGAATTTATATGGATAAATTCTGAACGGACGATGGACAGGACGTCCTAGTCAGGCGAGTGCCACAGGATGTGGCAGGTATACGAGCGTGGTAGATTCAACTACGCCTCTGTCTTCGTCCAAAGGACTCATCAGTCGGCGAGTTTTCATTTATATGGCAAAAACAATTTGTGTCTAATCGGGTAAGTCACTACACATAAATAAGTGATTTTCCTGATAAAACTGCGGCTTTCCCCTGATACCTCTTAGTTCTGCTTGCGTTTACACTTAAACCGAGAAGATGAAGGAGGAAAGAAAAAAATTTGAAGTTACTGAATCCTCCTATTGAAAGGAGATTTCTATGAAAACCAGATCGTCAAAATGGATGAGCAAACTCCGTTTTTTCAAGCCACTGGAAAATTATTCGGATGGCTGGAGCCAACTTTCAGCCGGTAACAGAGAATGGGAAAAAGTTTATCGTGACCGCTGGCAGCATGACAAAGTGGTTCGAACAACACATGGCGTTAACTGTACCGGTTCCTGTAGTTGGAAGGTTTTTGTAAAGGATGGAATCATCACCTGGGAAAACCAGCAGACCGACTACCCAAGCTGTGGTCCGGATATGCCAGAATTTGAACCACGAGGATGCCCCCGTGGCGCCAGCTTTTCATGGTATGTTTACAGTCCATTGCGCGTGAAATATCCGTATGTCCGCGGCAGTCTTTTAAAACGATACCGCGAAGCATTAGCCAAAGAAAACGATCCTGTTCAAGCATGGGGAAGGATTGTCGAGAATCCTGATCACTTGATGCAATACAAATCTGCCAGAGGAAAAGGCGGATTTATTCGAACATCATGGGAAGAAGTGAACGAAATCATTTCCGCTTCGCTTCATTATACGTTAAAAAAATACGGGCCGGACCGGATTGCCGGATTTACGCCTATACCTGCTATGTCCATGGTGAGCTATGCCGCTGGCGCCAGATTTTTATCCATGCTTGGCGCTCCAATGCTAAGTTTCTATGATTGGTATGCCGATTTGCCGCCAGCTTCCCCGCAAATATGGGGCGAACAAACCGATGTTCCTGAAAGCAGTGACTGGTACAATGCTGGCTATATTATGATGTGGGGTTCCAACGTGCCGATGACAAGAACGCCTGACGCCCACTTTATGACAGAAGTGCGTTACAAAGGGACGAAAATCGTTACTGTTAGTCCTGATTATGCAGAAAACGTAAAATTCGCCGATGATTGGCTCGCGATTCAGCCAGGTGAAGATGCAGCCCTGGCTCAGGCCATGACACATGTTATTTTAAAAGAATTTTATGTTGACAACCAAACAGTGTATTTCTATCAATATGCGCAAAAGTATACCGACCTTCCCTATTTAATTAAGTTAAAAACAAATGGCGACGCATATGCCGCAGACCGTTTTTTAACAGCAAATGATTTAGGTTTGCCTTTAACAAAAGCTGAATGGAAAACAACGGTCATTGACCATCAAACAAAAAAGATTATCGTTCCGAACGGAAGCATCGGGCACCGCTGGGGAAACAAGGGCAATTGGAATCTTCTTTCACAAGATGAAGAAGGAAATCCATATGAAGCGGAATTGACTGTACTTGGCCAGGAAGATGACAAGGTACAAGTTGATTTTCCTTATTTTGATAAACAGGGGACCCAAATTGTTTCGCGAAAAGTACCGGTGAAAAAAGTAACATTGGCATCTGGTGAACAAATCTGTGTGACAACGGTTTTTGATCTGATGCTTGCGCACTACGGGATAGACCGGCCGGGACTCCAAGATGGAAAGCCGGCAAATTATGATGACGATCAACCCTATACACCCGCGTGGCAGGAAAAGTTTACCGGAATCGACCGCAAACAAGTGATAAAGATTGCGAGGGAATTTGCGCAAAACGCGGTTGATACAAAAGGGCAATCGATGATCATTATGGGTGCAGGAATCAATCATTGGTTTAACGGCGATACCATTTACCGCAGCATTCTCAATCTTGTTTTATTAACAGGTTCACAAGGAGTGAATGGAGGGGGATGGGCTCACTACGTTGGCCAGGAGAAAGTGCGCGTCCCTGAAGGCTGGGGAACGATTGCTTTTAGCCGCGATTGGTCCATGCCGCCGAGATTGCAAAACGCAACGTCATTCTATTATTTTGCCACCGATCAATGGCGGTATGAAGAAATTTCGATGAATGATCTTGCCTCGCCGCTTGTGAAAAAAGCAAGGTATCAGCACTCGGCAGATTACAACGTTCTAGCAGCCCGGTTAGGTTGGCTTCCATCCTATCCGCAATTTAACCGCAATTCGTTAGAACTGTATGAACAGGCAAAACAACAAGGCGCTACAACAGCTGAAGCAGCAATTCAATATGTCGTAGACGAATTAAAAACAGGAAAAATGGAATTTGCGATAGAAGATCCGGATAATCCTGTGAACTTTCCGCGGAATTTATTCGTTTGGCGTTCAAATTTAATTTCAAGTTCAGGAAAAGGGCATGAATACTTTTTAAAACATCTTCTCGGCACAGCCAATGGCTTATTAGGAAAAGAAAACGATCAAATGAAGCCGGAAGAAATAAAATGGCGGGAAAAAGCGGCAGAAGGAAAGCTGGATCTTCTTGTCAGTGTTGACTTTCGGATGGCGGGCAATGCACTCTATTCGGATATTGTTTTGCCGGCGGCCACTTGGTATGAAAAACATGATATTTCAAGTACTGACATGCATCCGTTTGTGCATCCATTCAATCCGGCAATCAACCCGCCTTGGGAAGCAAAAACGGATTGGGAAACATTTAAAGGAATTGCCAAAGCATTTTCAGCTATGGCAGAAAAACAGTTTCCTTCACCTGTTCAAGATCTCGTTTCCATCCCGCTTCAGCACGATTCACCGGATGAGATCGCCCAGCCATTCGGCCAAGTGCGTGACTGGAAAAAGGGGGAAGCCGAACCGATACCTGGCGTGACAATGCCAAGGTTTGCGTTCGTGGAACGCGACTATACAAAAGTATATGAAAAATTCATTGCCCTCGGGCCATTAGCAGAAACGAAACCGATTGGCGCCCACGGAATCGCATTTTCTGTTCAGGAACAATATGAGCAGTTGAAAAGAATGAATGGAACGATTGAGCAAAAAGGGATTTCCCATGGACTGCCAAGTATTGAGACAGCCCGTTTCGCCGCTGAGGCCATGATGTGTTTATCGAGTGCCACAAACGGCAAAGTGGCGCTGAAAGCCTGGAAAGATGCCGAAGAAAAAACAGGTCTTTCATTGAAGGATATTGCTGAGGATCGGGCGGCTGAACAGCATACGTTCCGCGATATAACCGTGCAGCCGCGTGAAGTGATTCCAACGCCTATCTTTACGGGGTCAAATAAAGACCGCCGCCGCTATTCGCCTTTTACAACGAATATTGAGCGAATGGTCCCGTTCCGTACCTTAACAGGGAGACAGCATTTTTATCTCGATCATGAAATTGTGCTGGAATACGGAGAAAGTTTCCCTATTTACAAACCGACCCTTCCGGAAATGGTTTTTGCAAAGCGGGACAATATTCCTGGCCATCAAGAAAAAGAGGTCCAACTCCGTTATTTAACACCGCACGGAAAATGGAATATGCACAGCACCTATCAGGATAACTTGATGATGCTCACTTTGTTCCGCGGCGGCCCGCATGTATGGATCAGTGATCAAGATGCTGAGCTAGCCGGGATTAAAGATAATGACTGGGTAGAAGTGTTTAATCGCAACGGCGTTGTTGCTGCTCGGGCTGTTACAAGCCACAAAATGCCGAAAGGAACACTCTATATGTACCATGCGCAGGACAAACATATTAATACACCAGGCACTGCCATCACCGGAGAACGCGGAGGAACACATAATAGCCCGACAAAAATCCATGTAAAACCAACGCAAATTATTGGCGGGTACGCCCAGCTTAGCTATGGGTTTAATTATTACGGTCCAATTGGGAATCAGCGGGATCTTTACGTAACTGTACGCAAGATGAAGGAGGTGTCTTGGCTTGAAGATTAAAGCGCAAATCGCAATGGTAATGAATCTGGATAAATGCATCGGTTGTCATACATGCAGTGTGACGTGTAAAAATACATGGACAAATCGTCCGGGTGCCGAATATATCTGGTTCAATAATGTAGAAACAAAACCAGGTGTCGGTTACCCGATTCAATGGGAGGATCAGGAGAAATATAAGGGCGGCTGGATGCTCAAAAACAATGAGCTGGAATTAAAGTCAGGAAGTAAAGTAAACAAACTTGCTTTAGGGAAAATTTTCTACAATCCAGATCTGCCAACAATGGATGAATATTATGAACCGTGGACATACAATTACGAAAAATTAACGAGTAGTCCGGAATCAAAACACCAGCCGGTTGCCCGCCCAAAATCGCTTGTGACTGGTGAAACGATGGAACTTGAATGGGGGCCAAACTGGGAAGATGATCTGGCAGGTGCACATGTGACCGGACCAAAAGATCCAAATGTACAAAAACTGGAAGAATCAATAAAATTTGAGTTTGAGCAAGCATTTATGATGTATATGCCAAGAATGTGTGAACATTGTTTAAACCCAAGCTGTGTTGCCTCTTGCCCGTCCGGCGCTATTTATAAACGGGATGAGGATGGAATTGTGTTAGTCGATCAAGAACAATGCCGCGGCTGGCGGTACTGTATGACGGGATGTCCATATAAGAAAGTTTATTTTAATTGGGAAACGCAAAAAGCGGAAAAATGCACTTTTTGTTTTCCGCGAATCGAAGCCGGTCTGCCAACTGTTTGTGCAGAAACATGTACTGGTCGGCTGCGCTATATCGGCGTTCTGCTTTATGATGCCGATCGGGTGAAAGAAGTTGCTTCCGTTTCAAGTGAACAGGAGCTGTATCAACAACAATTAAGCCTATTTCTTGATCCAAATGATCCAAAAGTGGCTGAGCAAGCAAAAAGAGATGGCATTTCGGAGGATTGGCTCGATGCTGCCCGGAAATCGCCCATTTACAAACTGGCCATTCAATATCAGATTGCCTTGCCACTTCATCCGGAATACCGAACCTTACCAATGGTTTGGTATGTACCGCCGTTAAGCCCGTTTACTCAATTGTTTGAAGGTAAGGATCTAAACGGATCCCTTGAATCAATGTTTCCAGCAATCAGCCAAATGAGAATCCCGATCGATTATTTGGCAAGCATGCTAAGTGCCGGCGATTCAGACGTAATAAAGGACGTTCTTCAAAAGATGGTCGTCATGCGCCATTATATGAGAGCAAAAAAACTGGGTGAGACCCCGAGCAGTGTCCTGCTTGAAAAAGTTGGCATGAATGCTCATCTCATTGAGGAAATGTACCGCTTGCTGGCAATTGCAAAATACGAAGATCGCTTTGTTATACCTACGGCACATAAAGAAAATTTTGCAAATCTTTATCAGGAACAAGGCTCAACAGGTTATGAATTCGATTGTAATACATGCGAGGTAGGTGGTTATGATGGAACGAACGGACAATTTCATTTTCTCAAACAATGAAATTGAGGTGCGAAATTCTTTCCGTATGATTTCCTATTTGCTGCAATACCCTGAAAAATGCTGGCTGCAATGGAGAGAATTAGTAGATGAAGCCAATCAATTCACAGATTCTAATATAAAGGAACCATTGCTTTCCTTCTTAGGTGAAATTGGTGAAATCTCACTGGATGATCTAACCGAACAGTATGTTAATTTGTTTGACTTTAATCCAAAGTGCCCGCTCAACCTCACCTATTTAAAAGCAGGTGAACGGCGGGAACGGGGGCAGATTCTTGTTGAGTTAAAAGAATTATACAGAGAAAATGGGTTTTTAATGACAGATGAAGAGCTGCCTGATTTTTTCCCGCTTGTGCTAGAGTTTGTTTCGGCTGCCCCGCTAAAAACCGGGGCAAACTTGCTTGATAGTTTCAGAGACTCGATCCAGGAGCTGAAGGATGAATTGGAACAAAGGAAAAGCCCTTATGGCTATTTGGCCTCGGCGTGTTTATCGGGCATGGATGCTATCGAAAAAATCATTTTATTAAGGGAAGGTGATTGAAAATGAATCAATTTCTATGGGTTATTTTCCCTTATTTAATGATCACGATTTTTATCGGCGGACATATTTATTCCTACTCTGTAAATCAATTAAAATGGACAGCAAAATCAAGTGAGTTTTTTGAAAAAAATCAGTTAAAATGGGGCAGCATGCTGTTTCATATCGGGATCTTGCTTGTTTTCTTAGGGCATGTGGCAGGATTGCTGATCCCAAAAGCATTTCTGGAAAATGCGGGGATAACTGAAACAGTCTATCACGTCGGAGCGGTTTACGGAGGGGGATTTGCGGGTCTGTTGACGCTCGTGGGGATCATTATTTTATTGAGCCGCCGTCATACAAATGCGCGGATTCGGCTGACAAGTGATGTTAGCGACATGGTTACAATCTGGCTTATTTTTTTGATTATCATTGTCGGACTTTACAATACGTTAATTCGCAATCAGGTATATCCGACGTTTGATTATCGGGAGACAATCAGTCCATGGGTGAGAGGATTGCTTACCTTTACGCCTAATCCTGAGCAAATGAAAGAGGTACCATTTGGTTTTCAGCTCCATCTATTGCTGTCCTTTCTTCTAATCGGGATTTGGCCATTTACACGTTTAGTTCATGTGTGGAGCGCCCCGCTTAGTTATTTTAAACGGAGTTACATTCTTTATCGGAGAAACAGGGAGTTTTAATCAGCTATGAGGACTAGAGAGGTAACAGGATGCCAATTTAAATCTAGTCCTCTGTGATTTTTTTCGAACTCCCTAAATGGGCAACTCATTATGGGTTGGATGTTTGACCTTATGGATAGGGAGTTGGACAAAATGATTGTTCAAAAATACTCTGAAACCGTTTCTTTTCAATTAAATGAGCTGCTGAAGTCTTCTGGGCGGACTATTTTCGCAGAAAAAGGAACCTTCTTATTTTCTGAAGGGCAACCCGCGAAAGAAATGTATATTATTCGAAATGGAAAGATTATGATTTCGAAAGTGAATTCGGATGGAAAAGAACTCGGATTGCGTCTTTGTCAAACAAATGATATGGTTGGCGAGTTAACGTTATTTACGGAAAATCCAACCTATTTTTTCAATGCAAAAGTGCTTGAAAATACGGAAGTTGCTGCAATTGATATTGAAACGCTTGAACAGGAACTTTTTCAAAATAGCAAACTGGCGATGGAATATTTAAAATGGATGAACGATCATTTTCGCAGAACGATTACGAAATTTCGCGATCTTGTGCTTCTTGGGAAAAAGGGGGCTCTTTATTCCACCCTGATCCGTTTGTGCAATAGCTATGGAATTTTACAAGAAGACGGAATTTTTATTCATCTTCAACTATCAAGCCAGGAATTAGCGAATTTATGTGGGATAGCGAGAGAAACGGTTTCGAGAATGCTGACGGATTTAAGAGATCTGGGGATTATTTCAGTTAAACGAAAAATGATTACCGTCCATCATGTACAGTATTTGAAAAACGAGATTCACTGCGAAAACTGCCCTGTTGAGTTTTGTAATATCAAATGACAATGTAACAAGTTTTTCAAAACTGAATCCTCAGCACATTGCTGAGGATTCAGTTTTGCTGTTCGCTCGCTTTTGACAACGAAGGCAACTTATAGGAATGATTAAAAGCAGCCTGGATACATTCCTGTTGAGATGGCTATTCTGTTCCAGCAATTGATCGTATTAATGGCCATAATTAAATCAACATATTCTTTTTCTGAAAAGAATGTACGAACTTTCTCGTATAACTCTTGAGGTACACCGTTTTTTGCAATCAAGGTAACAGTCTCGGTTAATTCCAGAACAGCCTTTTCCTTTTCTGTAAAAATATCATTTGCTTCACGCCAAACACTTATTAAATTCACACGTTGGCTTGTTTCTCCCATTTTCAGCAAATCGGTGGTGTGCATATCAACGCAAAAAGCACAGCCGTTTATTTGTGAAGCACGAATTTTAATCAGTTCATAGATTTTTTTGTCAAGCCCGCTTTTGTTTATAAACCCTTCCAATTTAATGAGTGTTTCGTAGCTTTCCGGATTTTCTGAACGGTAATTGAACCGTAATGACATGTTAGAGCCCCTCCTTCATTTTTCATGAATTCCAAATTCCGTGATGCCGATTACCTTTATGAAAAAGATAATATCTACATATTTATTTTATACCTATTTTTAAGCCGAGCATAGTAAATAGGATGTTTACTAGAAAAATTATCAAAGCTTCAAAACGATTGCTTTTTTGGTTCGATTATTTTACTTTTAAATGTATTTTATTCCAAATCAAGGAAAATATATGGTTAGGATTCCCTGAAAAGGTAAACAGGAATTCGAAACCATATTGAACGGAGGAAAGTTTCGTGCATTACAAAAGATTATGGATTAGTTTGGCAATTGTCTTTATTGCATCATTCGCCGTGCTTGGCTATTATGGCGGACGTCTTCTTTATACTGAACCTCCTATCCCGTATCAAGTTGTTTCCTCTGATGGGACGGTTATCTATACAAAACAAGATATTCAGCAGGGACAAAATGTCTGGCAATCAATTGGCGGGCAAGAATTGGGAAGTGTGTGGGGGCATGGTGCTTATGTCGCGCCAGACTGGACAGCTGACTGGCTCCACCGCGAATCCATGTGGATGTTAGACAGCTGGGCCAAGCAGGAATTTGGTCAAAACTACTCTGCAGTAAATGATGAAAACCAGGCTGCTCTTCGTGCCAGGCTGAAAAAAGAAATTCGAAAAAATACTTACGATAAAGAAACAGGAAAAATTACGCTTTCCCCGTTAAGGGCAAGCGCGATTGCGAATGTTAGCAGGCATTATGCTTCTTTATTTACAGATGATCCTAAGTTTGACAAATTACGCAACGATTACGCCATGCCGAAAAACGTGATCAAAGATCCTGACCGCCTTCGCTCGTTTATTAGTTTTCTTTGGTGGGCAACGTGGGCAACCGAAACAAATCGCCCCGGCGATCAGGTGACCTATACAAACAACTGGCCGAATGAAGATTTAATTGGCAACCGGCCAACAGGTGAAATGGTTGTTTGGTCTGTGGTCAGTTTTGTCCTGCTGTTGGCTGGAATAGGCGGCTTGGCATGGTATTACGCTGCTCAAAAACATCATGAAGCGGAGGAATCATTTCCAGATAAGGATCCATTACTTGCGCTTGATCCTACGCCATCGATGAAGGCTACCCAAAAATACTTTTGGGTCGTTGCTGCCCTCTGGCTTGTGCAAGTTTTACTCGGAGCTATAACGGGGCATTATCAAGTTGAAGGGAGCGGATTTTATGGAATTCCGCTAGATAAATGGATTCCGTATTCGTTAACAAGGTCATGGCATACGCAGTTAGGCATTTTATGGATTGCTACCGCCTGGCTGGCAACAGGCCTGTTCATGGCACCTGCCGTTTCAGGTTACGAACCGAAGTTTCAGCGCTTCGGCGTCAATTTCCTATTTGTCTGTTTATTGATCATTGTAGTGGGAGCAATGGTCGGACAGTGGTTTGCCGTCCAGCAAAAGCTTGGTAATGTTGCAAACTTTTGGTTTGGGCATCAGGGATATGAATACACAGATACCGGACGTTTTTGGCAGCTCTTTTTAACAATTGGTTTGTTTTTATGGCTGTTTTTAATGGTTCGTGCCATTTGGCCTGCTTTTAAAAATTTAAAAGAAAGCCGGCATTTGCTTGCATTGTTTATAATCGCATCTACAGCCATACCTGTTTTTTATATTCCGGCATTGCTGTGGGGGCAGCACAGTAATTTGGCCATTGCGGAATATTGGCGCTGGTGGGTTGTCCACCTCTGGGTAGAAGGATTCTTTGAAGTGTTTGCAACAGTCGTCATGGCCTTTCTTTTTACAAGAATGGGGTTGCTGGGGCTTAGGACTGCTACCACCTCGGTGCTATTCTCCACCATTATCTTCCTGTTCGGCGGGATTATCGGGACGTTCCATCACCTGTACTTTAGCGGAACACCTACAGGGGTGATCGCATATGGTGCAGCCTTTAGCGCACTAGAAGTCGTTCCACTTGTATTAATTGGTTTTGAAGCATATGAAAACGTAACACGAAGCCGCGCCCGTCAATGGGTGGCTGCTTACAAGTGGCCAATCTATTTCTTTATTGGTGTTGCTTTTTGGAATCTAGTCGGTGCCGGGTTATTTGGCTTTTTTATCAATCCGCCAATCGCCTTGTATTATATGCAGGGGCTTAATACGACGCCTGTCCACGGACACACAGCATTGTTTGGCGTTTATGGTATGCTTGGCATCGGTCTAATGCTCTTTTGTTTACGCGGTTTGACGGTAAAAAGAGGATGGAAAACCGGTGCGCTGACATTTGCCTTCTGGGCTATTAATATTGGCCTGATTTTAATGGTATTGATTAGTCTTCTGCCAATCGGCTTGATGCAAACATGGGCAAGTGTGCAGCATGGCATGTGGTATGCCCGTTCAGCAGAGTTTATGGCGCGGCCGATTGTCCACTTATTTGTTTGGCTTAGGATCATTGGCGATACGATTTTTGCCCTTGGAGCGCTCGCCCTTGCATGGTTTATCCTTGGTCTCAAAACAGGCTGGTCTTTAACAAATGACCGGCTTGAATATGATAAAGACAATAGCAAAAAAGTTTAAAAACGGCCTGCCTGCTTTTCCATTAAGAGGAGCAGGCAGCCTCAATAAATGTGAAAGTTGGATTCTTTAACTTCTTCCTTCCTTTCAGATTCCATTGTATAATGCAGGGGAAGGGAGAAGGGATATGACGGAGACACGCAAAGATCGACTAAACCGCGTAAACAGCACACGGCAAAAAAGGGCGAGAAAACGGTTATTTTACCAATTGTTGCTCTTATTTCTAGCGACTTTTTTATTGATGTATTTTCTTAAGCAACAGGACACCACCAAGACGAAAACGAATGCCGGTAAATTGGAACATCATTTTTCAGAAAAAAAGGCGCCTTTAAAGAAGCCATTGTCTCCCGAAGTGAAAGACGTTTTGAATGACCCAGCCATTGACGAGTACTTGAAAAGTTTGCATTTTAACGGTGCTGCGTTAGTGGTGATGGATAATAAAATTTTAATCAATAAAGGATATGGATTTGCCAATATGGAAAACAAACAGCCAAATAATTCTTCGACTGTTTTTTATATTGGGTCGATTACAAAAGTGTTTATTTCGACGTCTGTGATGCAGCTGCAGGCACAGGGAAAGTTACATATCAACGATCCGCTCGCAAAATATATTCCCGATTTTCCGAATGGAGATAAAATTTTGCTCTATCATTTGTTAACCCATACATCGGGGATTCCCGAGCATGCAGAAACGGGACAGAAAATTTCCCATGATGATTTGATCAAGAAAATTGCACGCGGAGCATTGAAATTTCAGCCTGGGACACAGTGGAATTACAGCGACTCCAATTATGCCATTCTTGCGTTTATTGTTGAAAAAATTTCAGGAGAACCGCTTGATACGTATGTAAAACAGCATATTTTTGACCCGGCAGGTATGAAACATACAGGCTTTGGAGAGACATATGCCGACCAACCTTATGCTTCCAAAGGCTACAAGGAGAAGGACGAACAATACATTTCGCCCACACTTCCGGATATGTCTCAGCTGTTTGGCAGCGGTGATGTTTATACGACCCCCTATGATCTCTATTTATTTGACAAAGCCCTCTATTCGGGAAAATTTTTATCAGGGGACAGTTTAAAGCAATTTTTCACTCCATTTAAAAGCAATTACGCGCTGGGTTTATACAGCGACCCCGGAAGCTATTCCGACCATGGCGTCCTGCCCGGATGGAATGCACTGAACAGCTTTAGCAAAAACGGAAAAAAATTCATCGTTCTGCTGTCAAATGTCCAAAATGGCGTCGCCTCACTAGGAGCCGTCAATAACCAGATTTATTTGATGTTGAGGAGATGACAAATAAAGCATCCATCAACACCATGTTTTGCAAGTATGAATAGAAAAAAGCAGGCTGTAAATTTTTCACAGTCTGCTTTTTTCGCTTTACGCTGTGACCGGATTCAACATTACGGACACAAGCCGATCCATACCGAGTTTGATTTTTTCTGGTGTCGAGTGGCTAAAGTTCAAGCGGAAGGTGTTAAGCCCTTCGTTTTCACCTACAAAAAATGGCGCACCCGGCACGAAGGCAACCCCGCTTGCGACAGCCGTGTTTAACAGAGTGGCTGTATTCAGATTGCCTGCGGCCTCTACCCAAATGAACATACCGCCTTTTGGTTCTTTCCAATTAAAGATGCCAGGCTCCAATTTCGTTAAAGAATCGCGCATGATCAGCATTCGGCTGCGATATTGCTCTCTTAAGACTTGGATGTGCCTGTCAAGCGGAAAGTCCCTTAGTAAATAGTATAGTGCCTGCTGATCGATGGAACTGGAATGCAGATCAGCCATCTGCTTTGCTTGCGCCATCATTCGCACCACTTCAGCCGGACCCGTTACCCAGCCTGTTCTTAGTGCCGGGGCGACCGATTTTGAAAACGTACTCGTGTACATGACATGGGTTAGCTGCTTATCCAGCGAAGCAATTGGTTGATAAACTTCGTCTTCCTGAAATTTAATATCTCCATATGGATCGTCTTCCAGAATTAAAATATTATAGCGATCGCATAATTCCAAAGCGGCTTTGCGACGTTCCAAGCTCCATACCTTCCCATCCGGATTCGAGAAAGTTGGGATAACATACACAAATTTAGGGTGATGTATTTTTATTTTTTCTTCAAGATCAAGCGGATCCATTCCGTCTTGATCACCATTTACGGCAATAATTTCAGCACCGTTGAAGCGGAACACTTGCAATGCCGAGAGGTAGGTGGGGTTTTCTGTTAATACAACATCTCCCGGCGAGAGCATTACCCTTGAAAATAAGTCAATGGTCTGTTGCGAGCCGGTTGTAAGCAGAATGCGGCCAGGATCCGACTCGATCCCTTTTTGCGCCATTCTTGCCTGAATGGCTTCTCGAAGCGGGATAAATCCTTCCGTTAACCCGTATTGCAAACACGATCTTCCGGATGCAAAAACTTTTTCGTACGCTGCATTGATCGCATCAAGCGGAAAATTTTCCTCCGACGGAAGGCCACCTGCAAAAGAAATAACATTTCCTTGCTGAATGACATTTAAAATATCCCTGACTGCCGATGACTTTAAATTATGGGTTTGCTCTGCAAATAAATACTCCATTTTATACCCTTCCTTATGATTGTTCTTACTCCATCTTAAAAGGAGCTAGTGGAAAATAAATGCACTCGAATAACAAGTAGTATAGCACAAAATGAAAAAGAAAAAACAATAATTTCTGAATATTAATAAATTTTAATCTTTACCGATCCAGTTTCAACTTTTTCCAGAAAAAAGTACTGGATCAACTCGTTGATTTCGAGAAGGCAATTAATGCGTTAACCGCAAAACAATAAATGCAAAGGATGGGTGTTTTTACTAGGCCGGAATGAGCCCCCAGACAAACAAATAATAGAATCCAAATGCAAGGACAATCAATAGTAAGGAGAACGACAAGGTTAAAATGAGAAATTTCGAGAAGACAAAAGATTGCCTGTTAATGTCGATGCTTTTTTTAAAATAGCTGACTGTGGTAGAAATAAGGGTCACGATGCCAACAATAATCGAAGCAAGGCCACCGATTTGCGCCAGCAAATCACTCAAGCCAATTTTTGCGGAAAGGCTGGAAAAGTGAAGATTGGTTATTAAAAATCCGACGCCAATGATCGTAATGCATGTGCGAATCCATGCTAGATATGTGCGTTCGTTCGCCAAATGCTGCTGAATATACCGTGAATCGACTGTTTGCTGCTTGTTTTCTTCCATCTTCATCCTCCGCTCTGGCAGTTCTAAAATGACACTCCCCTTTATCGTTACCATTTTGCAAAACAGGGTAAACTATTTGCAAAGCAAATGAGGAGGAAAATAATGCAAAAATTATTAACCATTGTTCAGCAAAATGATACACACGGTGTTCTTACGGAACATCCAGAATTATTTTGGGGAGGGAATGGGCCGTTTATTCGAAACGTCGGCGGATTTGCGAAAATGGCTCAGTTCGTAAAAGAACTCCGCTCCAAGAATGAAAATGTCCTTTTTGTCGATGGCGGTGACTTATTTCATGGGACAGCACCACTTGTTTTTTCCAAAGGAGAGGCGATTCTTCCATTGCTGGAAAAAATGAGTCTTGATGCGGTTGTTCCCGGAAATTGGGATTTTGCCTATGGAAAAGAACAGCTCTTAACGCTGACGGAAAAGCTGCCATTTTCCACATTGGCCTGCAATGTTTTGGACCAGCAAACAAAAAAGCCGATTTTTGCTCCGTACGAAATAAAAGAAATCGGGGAGGTGAAAGCTGGGTTGATAGGCTTAACCTATCCATATGTCAATGTCACAATGCCAGCATCTTTTTCAACCGGATTGGTTTTTAATAAAGGAATCAATCAGTTGCCAAACATTATTCAACAGCTGAAAGCAGAATCGGTTGATGTCATTATTTTGATCAGCCATATGGGTTTGCCGCTTGATGTAAAACTCGCTTCATTGGTCAGTGGAATTGATGTTATTTTGAGCGGACATAGTCATGATAGGGTCATGAAGCCCATTGTGGAGAATCAAACCGTTATCGTACAGGCTGGGTCAAGCAGCTCATTTGTTGGCAGGCTTGATATCGGACTGGAAAACAGCCATATCGCAGCAATGAATTACCAGTTGGTTCCGCTTGAGTCGGAAGATTATCAGGGGGATGGGGAGATTTCTTCTTTGACTGCCAGCATTCTTGCGCCCTATGAAAGCATGCAAGAAAACAGAATCGGAGCGACAAAAACATTGCTGCACCGTGGGACTTTAAACGAAGCTCCGATGGACAAGCTGATTACGGAGGCATATTTGCATCAATACGAGGCGGATCTTGCTTTTTCCCATGGATGGCGGTACGGTACGCCGATTCCGCCCGGGCCGGTTACGGAATATGACCTGTTTCAAATCATACCGGCCAATCCGGAGATTTTTCTCGTCGAACTATCCGGCGAACAGTTGATTAAAGCACTCGAAACCAATTTGGAACAGGTTTTTTCTGCCGATCCATTTGAGCAAAAAGGGGGCTATATTTTGCGTTCAAGCGGAATGTCTATGACGTTTAAGCCGTATAATCCAAAAGGTCATCGAATTCAGACATTATCGATCAACGGTCGGGAGTTTAAACGAGAGGATCGCTACAAAATTGTATCGGCGGGAGAACAAATTTTAAAAAAATTTGAAAATGCAAAAACGTATCAGAATACGAAAGCGATTGACGTTCTTAAGGAATTTTTCCGCATGAAAAACACCATCGAATTGGATTTAGTGCCAAAAATCAGTAGTGTCTAGCAGTTTTTAATAAAAAATTAACATTTCTTTGGCATAATCGAAGTGGAAGGAGGGAGAATGATGAAGTTTAAACTGAGTGAAACGGGTGCATTTCAAACAGAATTTGAATTTGGCCAGCTGAGCATTTCCGGAAATTCCGATATTGGCTTTAAGCCGGTGCAGTTGATTGTTTCGGCAATCGCCGGATGTAGCGGAGGTGTTTTTAAAAAAATATTGGAGAAAAAAAGAATTGCCTATAACGGAATTGAAATCACAGCCGAAGTAGAAAGAAATCCGGACGAAGCAAACCGGATCACAAAGATTTCGTTCCACTATGTAGTCGATGGGGAAAATCTGCAGCTTGAGCAGCTTCAAAAGTCGCTGGACGTTGCATTTAAAAACTGCGCAATGGCCCAATCCGTCAAAGGCGCAATTGAAATCAGTGAAACTGTATCAATCAAAGATCAAGACTAATAACAGGTGCCCGCTTTTCGAAGACGGGTTCCTGTTTTTTTGATACAAATAAAAATAATTGTGAAATCATCTGGTTTGCTGCTAAACATGTTATCGAGATTCCTTTCCTGCCAGTATGTTATAATGATTCAAAAAAGCTAGGACTGGGGGAAAGCCAATGATTCAATCGGTCGACAGGGCACTTCGAATCATCACGTATGTAAGCCAGAAAAAGGATGGAATGGGGGTAACCGAACTTGCCTCTCTTTTGGATCTAAATAAAAGTTCGATTTTTAAACTATTAAGTACCCTTGCCGCTCATGACTTTATTGAGCAGGATCAGGAAACCAAAAAGTACAAATTAGGCTATAAATACTTGGAATTAAGCTCTATGCTGCTTGAATCTCTTGATTTGCGAACACAAGCAAAACCCTATTTAAAGGAACTGGAATCTGCGACAAACGAAGTGATTCATCTTGTCGTTTACGACCAGGGAGAAGTGGTTTACATTGAAAAGTTGGAAGGAACCGAAACCTTAAGAACCCATTCGAGGGTCGGAAAAAGAGCTTCCATGCACTGCACGAGTGTCGGAAAAGTGATTTTGGCGCATTTACCGGGGGACGAAGCGGCGGAGATTATTGCGAAAAAAGGGTTGGAAAAACATACAGAAAAAACAATCACTGATCCAACCATTTTCGTTAAAGAACTGCAAAAAATACGGAAACAAGGCTACGGCGTTGAAATGGAAGAAAATGAAGAGGGAATTACCTGCATTGCTGTGCCAATTTTTGATCATAAAGGCGATATCACCGCTGCTGTTAGTATTTCAGGACCATCTACAAGGATGACAGAAAAACGGCTGGAGGAATTAATGCCGTTGATTAAGAAAACAGGTAAAACGATCTCAAAGCGGCTCGGGTATCAGCCCAATCGGACGAGTTAGAGAATTTGGGGTCAAAAAGGGGGAAATTAAGTGTATAATCAAATTGAAATTTTCTGAAAAAAATGTTATTTTGGAGATAAACCAAGTCATTTTCCTGTGGGAAATTTATTTTTTGCAAAATAGGCGAAACTCGGTTTCTTATAATGAAACGTATGCTTACTTTTTAAACAAAAAAGGAGACTGGCAAATTTAATTCCTCAGAGGGGAGGAATTGGGTTTTAATTTTTCTAAAAACTTCAAATAGTCGAATTTCGCGGGATTTTTTTAAAATTGTCAAATAGGGGTGTCTATATGATTGTTGCCGATTTAATGACGGGATTGCAAACGGTAATTCCGAAAGAGCAAATGGAAGATGGGAAAAGCAATTTTTCATCACTGGGGAACAATGGGCACATCATCGTCTATCCAAAAACAGAACAGGAAATCAGCGATCTACTGAAGTATGCTAATGACAATGGAAAAACGATTACGATTGCAGGTGCCGGAACGAAGAGGGGATTCGGTGGGGTAGTAGAATCCGCGGACATTCTGTTGTCATTAAAGTACTATACCGGTATTATCGAACATTCTGTGGGCGATATGATTGTTACAGTGAAAGCCGGAACAAAATTTAACGAACTTCAGGACACTCTCTTACTGCATCACCAGAAAATTCCCTTGGACCCTGCCTGGGCATCCGAAGCGACGATCGGCGGGATTGTGGCGGCAAATGACAGCGGTCCGAAACGGCTTGGATATGGGTCTGCAAGGGATTTGGTCATCGGCATGCGCATTGTGTATCCGGATGGCACAATCATCCGCACTGGCGGCAAAACAGTAAAAAACGTCGCAGGGTATGATATGAACAAATTATTTATTGGTGCAATGGGAACTCTTGGTGTCATATCTGAGATTACCCTTAAACTTCGTCCTCAGCCTAAGTTTGAGAGCCTTATTTTGCTGGCTTTTCCCAATGGAAAATTGGATAAGATCCGCGACTTTGCTGTGAAACTATTGGATTCAGCAATGGAGCCGGTTTCACTTGAAGCAATCGGTCCATCTTTGGCGGAAAAATTGACTGGAAATGCCAACTATATAGTAGCCATCAGCTTTGAAGATGTCGAAAGTTCGGTTCGTTACCAAGAAGAATTTGTCCGAAAAAATTTGCCGGATGGAGCTGAAATGGTTGTTTTTGAACAGGATGAAGCGGCTGCTTTCTGGCAAAGGTTCACGGAAATTTCTCCAAACGGCTTGCGGGTAAAAAATGAAAACGCTACCGAAGCATCGCTGAAAATTGGGGTGAAAAACCTGGATGTTTTGAACGTAATCAAACAAAGCACTCTCCTCCAAGATCCTCACCAGCTTAAAATTGAAGCGCACGGCGGACTCGGCCATGGAATTGTTCATATAAACCTAATTGGCGCCAGTCAAGATGTAATAAAGGCCACATCCCTTATTCGAACATTTGTCGCCAGTCTAGGCGGCTATACCATTATTAAGCATTTACCTTTTGTTTTTCGAAAGGAAATCAGTGTTTGGGGTGAGAAACCTCCTTACTTTTTCTTATTGGAAGGAATTAAAGCAAAAGTTGATCCAAATCGCACTCTGAATACAAAACGTTTTGTTGGAGGGATTTAGACGATGAGCCTTAGAGAAATCGATGTGAACGAAGGTCCTGCATGCACGGAGGGCGGGCTGGGCAATTATTTGTGGAGCGACCCGCCAAAGGAGAGCAAATGGGCGGATTGTGTGCATTGCGGCATGTGTTTGGAATCCTGCCCTACCTATGAACAACTTGGCCAGGAGCAGCATTCGCCAAGGGGACGGGTGCATTTGATCAAGTCGGTTGCCGAAGGAAAATTGGAAGTAAATGAATTTTTCAAGGATCCGGTCTTTACGTGCCTTGATTGCCGTGCTTGTACAACCGCTTGTCCGGCAAATGTTGACGTTGGCGGATTGATTGAGGAAGCGCGCGGGCAGGTTCTTCAAGCCATGCCGCTGACCGGGGCGAAAAAAATCGTCAGCAAGCTGTTTTTAGAAGGGCTGTTCCCGCATCCGAACCGTTTAAATTCAGTAGGGAGCCTGCTAAAATTTTACCAAAAAAGCGGCCTGCAAAAAGTTGTCCGAAAAACAGGGCTGATCCATGTCATGCCAGATCATTTGGTTGAGATGGAAGCGATCATGCCGGAAGTTAAAACGCCAATGCGGAAAAAATACAAAAATATCAAGCTCATAAAAGCGAAGAACGAGAGCAAGCGTGAAGTGGCGATGCTGACGGGCTGCATTATGGATGTGATGTTCAGCGATATTAATGAATCGACAATCAATGTTCTTACCAGAAATGGGAACGATGTCACGATTCCAAAAAATCAAACATGCTGCGGGGCATTGCACGTCCATGCTGGAGATCGCGAAATGGGAAGAAAGCTTGCCAAACAAAACATTGAAGCGTTTAAAGATGCTGAAACAGTGATTGTCAATGCGGCTGGTTGCGGCTGTATGTTAAAGGAATACCCCGAATTATTCCATAATGATCCGGAATGGAAAGCAAAGGCGGAGGAATTCTCGGCAAAGGTCGAAGATATTTCCAAATTCCTTTATGACACAGGCTATGAAAAGCCAAAAGCAGAGATTAAAACGAGGATTACGTACCATGATGCCTGCCATCTGGCTCACGGACAAGGAATTCGCGAAGAACCGCGTGACCTGTTACTAAACATTCCGGGTGTGGAAATGGTGCATATGCCAAACTCTGACCGGTGCTGCGGAAGTGCGGGAATCTACAATATTACCAATCCGGAAATGGCTAGTGCGGTACTGGAAAGCAAGATGACAAATGTTCCGGATGACGTTGAAATGATCTCCATGGGCAATCCGGGCTGCATGCTGCAAATGGCGATGGGCGTTCAAAAATATGGCAGAAACCAAAAAATTGTTCATACCGTGCAATTATTAGACTGGGCCTATAAAAAAGAAGAGGAACAGGAGGGCCGGAAATGATCGATCAACCGATTCAATCCAAAGATCCGCATATTTTAAATCTTGCCAAGTTGCTAAAAGGCCCGCGCTCAATCTTGTATAAAAAAGAAGATTTGCTTTCCTATGATTGCGATGGTTTTACGATTCACAAAGCGTTGCCGAAAGCGGTTGTTTTTCCGCGCAATACCGAAGAAGTGGCGGCTGTAGTGAAATATTGCCACAACAACCAACTGCCGTTTTTGGCACGGGGGGCCGGCACGGGTTTAAGTGGTGGGGCAATCCCGCTTAACGGAGAGGTAATCATCAGTTTAGTCCGCATGAAAAAACTGCTGCATGTGGATACGGAGAATCGAAGAGCGGTTGTTGAACCGGGCTTTGTCAATTTGAAATTGACAAACTCGATTGCTGATCGGGGTTATTACTATGCTCCGGATCCATCAAGTCAATATGCCTGTACTATTGGCGGCAATGTCGCGGAAAATGCCGGCGGTGCCCACTGTTTAAAATACGGTGTTACAACGAACCATATTTTAGGTCTGGAAATTGTGCTACCAAATGGAGAAATCATTGAGATTGGTGAAAACGGTATTCCTGACTCTCCCGGATATGATTTGCTTGGATTGTTGACAGGGTCGGAAGGAACACTTGGAATCGTTACGAAAATCACAGTGCGAATATTAAAAAATCCCGAAGGCAAAAAAACGGTGTTAGCGTATTTTGATAAAGTTGAAGACGGCAGCCAGGCAGTATCAGATATCATTTCTGCAGGGATGGTTCCGGCGGCATTGGAAATGATGGATAAGATTGCGATTGAGGGTGTTGAACAAGCCGGTTTTCCCGTCGGTCATCCTCTTGACATTGAGGCCCTGCTATTAATTGAAGTCGACGGAATTGCCGCCGGGATTGATGACCAGATTGAAGCAATTGTAAATGTTTGTAAAAAGCGAAATGTCCGTGAAGTGAAGGTCGCAAAGGACGAACAAGAACGAGCCAGATGGTGGGCAAACCGGAAAACAGGATTTGCCGCAATGGGTGCCATTTCTCCGGATTATTTGGTTCAAGATGGTGTTATTCCGCGAAGCAAGCTTCCAGAAGTGTTGGAGCGGATTGATAAAATTAGCAGAGAAGTCGATTTGCGCATCGCCAATATTTTTCATGCTGGGGACGGAAATCTTCATCCGCTTGTTTTGTTTGATGCGCGCAAGCCTGGAGAAATCGAACGGGCACTAAAAGCCGGGAGTGAATGCCTCCGCGTTTGTGCAGATGTCGGCGGTTCGATTACGGGCGAGCATGGCGTGGGCATCGAGAAGCGGGAAGAGATGCGATTTGTGTTTAATGATGACGAAATTTTGGCCCAAACGGCCATTCGTGATGTATTTAATCCAAACAATCTATTAAATGCGGGCAAGCTTTTTCCAACGCCGGGACGCTGTGCCGAGGTAAAAATGGAATTGAAACAGGCAAAATAAGAGATATGAATGAATCGGGCATACAAGAAATGCCCGGTTTTTTGTTCTACTATCAGAATTTATATCTTAACTTCTCTCTTGAACAGTAAAAGGAAAATACTGGTCGGCATAGACGTTTATCGCCATAAGATAGTAATAAAAATGGGGAATTCTAGGTAATCGGGTGATGATTCGTTTATGGACCCTGCTGAGTGCCCGTTTCACCTATTTTTTAGAGCAAACCGGGCATTACTGGCTTTTCTAATGCCCGATTCCCCTATTTTTTAGAGCAAACCGGGCATTACTGGCTTTTCTAATGCCCGATTCCCCTATTTTTTAGAGCAAACCGGGCATTACTGGTTTTTCTAATGCCCGATTCCCCTATTTTTTAGAGCAAACCGGGCATTACTGGCTTTCCTAATGCCCGTTTCACCTATTTTTTAGAGCAAACCGGGCACTACAGGCTTTCCTAATGCCCAATTCTCTTATTTTTTAGAGCAAACCGGGCACTACTAGATTTTCTAATGCCTAATTCTCCTATTTTTTGCTAGTTTGTTGCAAGGTCTAAATAAAATGATGTCCTGAAGCATTATTTAAAACTTTTGTCATTCGTGCTACATTGAATAGAGTGAATTGTGTTTTTGAAGGAGGGTTAGAGCATGGCTAAACGGATTTTAGTTGTTGAAGACGAAGCCCAAATCGCTAGGGTGTTACAAATGGAATTAGAATTTGAAGGATATGAAGTGCATGTTGAGGACAATGGGAAATCAGGGTTGGAGTCCGCATTGAAAGCAGGAGTCGATTTGCTTCTCCTTGATGTAATGCTGCCTGAACTTAGCGGAATAGAAGTGCTGAGGCGGTTGCGGAAAGTCAATGAACGATTGCCGGTGATTTTATTAACAGCAAGGAATTCGACATTCGATAAGGTAAATGGACTTGATCAGGGGGCAAATGATTATATTACAAAGCCTTTTGAGATTGAGGAATTACTTGCGCGTGTCCGGGCTAGTCTTAGACAAGCTTCTGCAGGAAAAGACGTTGCGGAAACAACCTCAAAAATTTCGATCGCGGATTTAAGTGTAGATCTGGATACGAGAGAAGTGAAGCGCGCAGGAAACATAATTGCATTGACTCCGAAGGAATATGATTTATTGCTTTACCTGCTTTTGAATAAAAACAAAGTCGTTCCTCGGGATAACATTCTCCTTAATGTCTGGGGGTATGAATACGAGGGAGAAACAAATGTCCTTGATGTTTATGTCCGACATCTTCGGAAAAAAGTCGACGAAGGATTTCCGGTTCAACTCATCCATACTGTCCGCGGAATTGGTTTTACATTAAAGGAGAACTAAATGAAGATCTCAACCAAAATTAACTTGCTCACAACCGCATGGATGATTGGTATTTTAATTGTTGCCAATATCGTCATCTTTGTTTCATTCATGAAATTTACTGTTAGTATGGAAGAAATCGTTTTAGTCCAGCGGGCTAAAGACATAATTGATGAGTTGAATACATATGGTACCCAATCAAATACCCGTGATATTTTAAAGGATAACTTAACCTCCCATACGTTGATTCGAATGATTAGGCCTGATGGCAGTATCGAGGAACAAGTAACAAATGACCGTCATCTAACAGGGCTTAAGGGGAAATTCAGTAAAAAGCCGCAGGTTGAACAGCGAGTGATTCGAATTCGTCAAGGAGAAAAGCAAGTTTTAATTGTCCGCAGGCCGATCATTATCAATAAAAATGTAGTCGGGACAATCGAAATAAGTGAGCGATTGCTTGGGCTTGAACTGCGTAAAGATATGCTTATTTTCATTCTAACAATCACTACGATTCTTGCCGGGTTGCTGGCATTACTTGGGGGCAGATGGCTGGCAAATACCATCATGCGGCCAATTGCAGAGATGATCGGCACGATGGAAAAAATTGAGCGAAGCGGTGTGCCGCAGAAAATTGCTATACCAGCCGATAAAAAGGATGAACTGCAAAAAATGGCAGCAACCTTCAACCGGATGATCGAAAGACTGCAAACCAATATGGAAAAACAAAAGCAGTTTATCTCGGATGCTTCTCATGAGTTAAAAACTCCATTAACCATTATCAAAAGCTATGCAAGCCTATTGAGACGAAGAGGGACCAGCAACAAAGAAATTGCCGACGAGGCAATAACGGCCATTGATTCAGAAGCAAGCAGAATACAAAAAATGACAGATACCCTATTAGCATTAGCCACCTTGGAGAATGAAGTTGTTCTTGAAAAAAATGTGATTGATTTAGCAAAATTAAGTATGGAAATGGTAAGAAATTTTACAAATGTGTACAAACGGGAAATTACGCTTAAGGTAAGCGATCCTCCGGTTATTTTTGAGGCGGACGAAGAAAAAATCAAACAATTATTGATTATTTTTCTTGATAATGCACTAAAGTACAGTGCCAACAAGATCGAGATGGAAGTAGAAAAAAATGAGAACTCGATTCGGATTGTCATTAAAGATTATGGGATCGGGATTCCGGCACACGAACTTGCAAATATTTTCGAACGGTTTTATCGGGTTGACAAGGCAAGAAGCCGCTCGACAGGCGGTACTGGACTAGGCCTTTCGATTGCACAGAGCATTGTGAAATTGCATAAAGGTGAAATCAATGTCACAAGTACAGAAGGAAAGGGTACGACGGTAGAATTGAGGTTCCCTCTATAAGCGAACTAAGATCAGCTTCTGAAACATTAAAATTCTCTGCTGCTTACTATCTGCGAAGAGTAATTTCCTAAAACGAAAATTGAATAAAATCACAAAACTAATTAGAACTTATCGAACCGATTCAAAGTCTTTTAAAATAATGAAACCCAATCCAGGAATGGTGAGGTTTCTTACATTACAATATGAGGAAGGTAGACAATGTCGCATTTTGTTCAGTCGATTTTTGACATGCTATCAAATTTAGGGTATACCGGAATTGCCCTAGCGTTGATGGTCGAAGTGATTCCAAGTGAAATTGTTTTGGCGTACGGAGGGTTTTTAATCTCAAAAGGTGATCTGTCATTTTTCGGAGCGGTTATTGCCGGTACGATTGGCGGGGTAGTTGCCCAGTGGTTTTTGTATTGGATCGGTCGCTATGGCGGCAGACCGGTATTGGATAAATACGGAAAATATTTGCTGATCCGCCCGCACCATATTGATCTTTCGCAGCAATGGTTTAGCCGCTATGGTTCAGGTGTTATTTTTACCGCCCGGTTTATACCTGTTGTTCGGCATGCCATTTCGATTCCGGCCGGGATTGCCCGAATGTCTTTTGCCCGTTTCACCCTGTATACCGTTTTGGCGATTATTCCGTGGTCGATTTTATTTCTTTATTTAGGCTATACGCTTGGAGCAAATTACACGCATATAAACCAGGCGGCTGCACCTTATGTCCGTCCGGCCATTATCCTTGCCATAGCACTAACAGCTATATATGTTTTTATCAAATGGAGGGGAAAGCGCACCGCCGGCAAAGATTGATACTCTTTTTTTCAAAACTGTAGAAATCTGCCTGATTGGCAGGTTTCTTTTTTTCATATAAGAGCAACAGGACTAAATTAAAATTGGGATAAAGCAACTTGAAATTTTTGGGATGGAGGAGAAGGCCTTAGATGATTTTTCTTAGTTTCTCGACTTCTTATTTATCTTTTTTGTAAATGGAACCTAAAAAAGGGCATACTTATCCCGTCATCAGTTTTCGCACTTACAATAACTGGTAGTTACGTTATTAAAAATTTCTATGCGGATAGTTTTGTCCACCCTCGATAGAGCTGTCCAGTTTCTTGAACGGACATATAAGCCAAGACGTGTGAGGTTATGATGCATCGATCTACATGGGCCTCTACTGCTACACGTCCCCGTTTGTGGACTCTACGTAAGCTAAGTCCTTCTTTGGCTTGTGCGTTAACTCGCTCGATGGCCGTTCTTTCCGAAAATTTTGTTTTAAATGATTGAAGATGTTGCGGAAATTCCGGATCTATTTGCGGCGTTTGCGATTGTTGAATCCGAATTGTTCTGCCTGTTTGGGCTCCGCTACAACATTGAATATGGCAGGCTTCCGAACAAGTGAGCCCTTCTTGTTTATACTTTGGATCAAATACGGGACATGTCCAAACGTATTGCTTTTTTGTTTCATCCAGCCCTTTCAATTTTAACTTATGTCCACTAATACAATGTGGAACACCATACTTATCGAGTTTTGCCATTCCACGGGCATCCAGTTCTTGATCCTTGATTTTTCGTGGATTAATCGGAGCCAATAGTTTGGTCTGAAGAATGTTTTTTGCATATTGTTGATTATCTTTACTTTGATAGATTCCATCTGCGCTTACGTATTGCACGTTTTCCAGAAATTTTTCAGGAAGATCTTGCTTTACCTTTTCCAAAGTCGGTTCGAGAGTTATGGCATCACTTTCTCCACCTTTAAAAACACATCTAGATAATGGGAGTTCCGATTTAACACCGCATACAAGCGCTACTTTATGGGCTATGTAAGAAACAGTATTGCTTTTTCTCATAAGTCCAACATTGTCATCCGTAGGGATTTTCGGACAATCGCATGGTTCAGAATGGCCACATTTGCGAACTGCATTTAAAGTGGCTTCGGCTTCGACATGTGTAGTATCGACGGCCAATTGTTCTTCTTTCTCTATAATTCCTTGTTGGATGTTGAAATTCACCATAAGCTGACGAGCCTTTTCCCATAATCCGTTTTCGATCATAATCTGATCAAAACGTTCAAAGGTCCTAAGGCACGGAGTGCTGGTAAAACCGCAAACCATTCGAAAATCAGAGTTCCCCACCACTTGGAAATGAACACTTGTGACCATGACTTCCACATAAAGAAGTGGGGCTAAGAGAAACGATTTTAACAGTACATAAAAGTCAATTCCCTCTCGTCCTCTAGACGATTTTTTTGGCTTCGCACTCACGTCCCTTGGCAAATGTGGAAATAATTCGACTTGAGATTCATCAGAATTCCTTTGATTCCTCTTGTCCCAATTTCGCTGAAACCTTGCATTAATGTACTCTTGTTCAATGGGAGCGAAAACCTCTTCCCAAGGGAAATCAAGCGCCAATTTTACATAAGGAAGGTGGCGCAAAGAGGAGAAGTTGTCTTGCGCAAATGAAAATGAGGGTTGAAGGTAGATTACATTTGAATATGATTTTGGTATAATAGAATCAGTCATAATGAATTCCTTTCGTAATGGTTGTGTTGGTACTTCTATTTTACCAAAGGAGATTCATTATGGCTTTTCTTTTTGTCTAAATAGGCAAAGTTTCTATCTTCCATTAAACCCCTGTAAAAAATTAGGGTAAAAAAATTATAAAACGACCGAATTTGGTCCTATTTCGTCTAAAGTGAGATTTGACAACTCGAAAGGCATTCGTTCCACGCAGTGACCGTGGAAACACTTTTTCAATTAATAATCAAATAAAGTCAATACTATCAAGGGTTCAGGATTTTTGTCCTGTGGCTCATAAGGGAAAAGATTTTGAAATAATATAGCCAAGTAGAAAATAATTTCTGTGCCTTTTTTGCATACGTATGGTATATTTATAAGTAAAAAATTTAGAGAATCTTTTGATTAAGGGAAGGTGAAACAATGCTAACAAGCGCAAAAGTTAATGACAGCAGTCTTCCGTTGCGCCGGGATGTCAAGCTGCTTGGCCAAATTCTTGGTGAAATTCTTGTCAGTCACGGTGAACCAGAACTTTTTAACAAAGTTGAAAAAATCCGGTTGATGTGCAAATCCCTGAGGAATGAATTTGATAAACAGACTTATTCAGAATTAAAAGATGAAATTGCGCAAATGAGCGCACCAATAAGAATGCAAATTATTCGGGCTTTTTCCATGTATTTTCACTTGATTAATGCTGCAGAGCAGAATCATCGCATCCGCCGCCGCCGTCAATACCAGCTGGAAAAAGAAACAATGGTCCAGCCGGGGTCGATGGATAGTGCGGTGCTTTCATTAAAAGAAAACCAAGTCAGTGAAGAAATTATTCAAAATGTTCTCAATACGCTGTCGCTGGAATTGGTGATAACAGCCCATCCGACAGAAGCGACAAAGCGATCGATTCTCGAAATCCAAAAACGGATTGCTGAAATTTTGAAAAATATGGATAATCCAATTTTAACAAAAAATGAACGGACAAATTTGGAAGAAAGCCTATTTAATGAAGTAACCATTCTTTGGCAGACAGATGAGCTGCGGCACCACAAGCCATCCGTGTTGGATGAGGTTCGCAACGGATTGTATTACTTTGATCAGACGCTTTTTGATGTCCTTCCCGATATTCACCAAGAAGTGAAAGACTCATTGGATAACCATTATCCCGATTTTCATTGGAAGGTCCCGAATTTTCTCCGCTTTGGATCATGGATTGGCGGGGATCGCGACGGGAATCCGAATGTTACATCTGAAATTACTTGGGAAACTCTTCACAAGCAACGCCGTTTAGTGTTAAAAAAATATAAGGCTGTTTTGGTCGACTTGATGAAGCGCTACAGCCATTCAACCACAAGGGCTCTGATCAGTGACGAAATCCTGAATTCGCTCAAAGAGGATGAAGAGAAATACTTGACTGAAGATAAAAGATGGCCGATTGAAGCCGAGGCGTATCGTCGCAAGTTTGCCATCATTATTGAGCGTTTAAAAAATGTCGGTAAATCGGAATTGGGCTATGCTTCCTCTGAGGAGCTGTTAGAAGATCTGTACATGATCAAGCGAAGCTTAACAAAGCACCATCCAGCTGCACATGAAATGAAATTGCTGCAAAAACTGATCAGGCAAGTGGAACTGTTTGGCTTCCATTTGGCGACATTGGATATACGCAATCATAGTGGAGAGCATGAGGCTGCTATTTCGGAGATTTTGGCCAAAGTTCGTCTCGCGGAGAACTATGCTTCGCTTTTGGAAGAGGAAAAAGTCGCGATTTTACAAAATATTCTCCAAGATCCACGCCCGCTATTGTTGCCAAATGAGGATTATTCACCAGAAACACAAGAGATGATCAAAGTATTCCAAATGATCAAGAAAGCCCATAAAGAATTTGGTCGGCGTTCAATTATGGTTTATCTTGTCAGTATGACGAAATCGCCGAGTGATTTACTCGAGGTACTTGTATTGGCAAAAGAAGCAGGGGTAAACAACTATCATGCCGACGGTACTGTCGAAAGTCATTTAAATGTGGCTCCATTGCTTGAAACGATTGATGATTTAAACGCAGGTCCGGCAATCATGGAAACATTATTTCAAATGCCCGTTTATCGTCAGCATTTGAAAAACATGGGTGATCAGCAGGAAATTATGCTCGGCTATTCGGACGGTAGCAAAGATGGCGGAACCCTCACAGCCAACTGGAAGTTGTACAAAGCGCAAATTGAGATTCACAACATGGCGCTAAACTATCAGATTGGACTTAAATTTTTCCATGGGCGCGGTGGTTCGCTCGGACGAGGCGGCGGAACCCTTAATAGCAGTATTCTTTCCCAGCCGGCGGAGACACTTGGGGAAGGTGTGAAAATTACGGAGCAAGGGGAAGTCTTATCCTCCCGCTATTTGCTTGAAGATATTGCTTACCGCAGTTTGGAACAGGCTGCGTCAACGTTGTTGAAAGCTGCTACCCATGTTTCGACTGATTCAGAACAAGGACATTTGCGCGATGTAACGTGGGAAGAAGCAATGGAAGAAATTTCTGCCATTTCGCTAAAAAAATATCAATCCCTTGTGTTTGAAGATCCGGATTTTCTAACGTATTTTCATGAAGCAACCCCATTGCGCGAGCTTGGAGATTTAAACATTGGTTCAAGGCCGATGAGCCGGAAAAACCGCGGCCGATTTGAAGATCTAAGGGCCATTCCGTGGGTGTTCGCCTGGACGCAATCCCGCCAGCTCCTGCCTGCTTGGTATGCTGCAGGAACCGGTTTAGAAAGTTATGCAAGTGCAAGCGAGGATCATTTAAAATTGCTGCAAGAAATGTATGCAGAATGGCCGTTTTTCCGTTCAACGATTAATAACTTGCAAATGGCGTTGATGAAGGCAGATATTACCACAGCAAAGGAATATACTTCTCTAGTGCAAGATCAGGAAGTGGCAAAACGAATTTTTGATAATATTGTTGATGAATTCAAACGAACAAAAGAGGTTCTTTTAAAAATCACGGGCGATGATGATTTGCTCGACCATACGCCAAACATTCAGGAATCGGTTTACCGCCGCAACCCGTATGTTGATCCGTTAAACTTCATGCAAGTGGAATTGATCCGTCAGCTGCGAAAACAAGAAGAACCTGCAGATGACTTGCTGATGGAAGTGTTGCTTACCATCAGCGGCATTGCAGCAGGACTTCGAAATACCGGTTGATGATTAAAAACTCGCCTCGGCGAGTTTTTTTCTATTTGCCAAACAGAAAAATCATGAACACGTAGTGAGTTATTAAAATTGTCCATTTTGTGAAAAAAAATCGAAAAATGCGATTTGAAACATAAATGTAATCTATTTATTACCTTTTTGACAAAATATGATGCTATACTTATGAAAAGTAGGACAATAGTAGCTGTAATAGTAAGAATTTTGTCACAAAATAGAGTTTTATAAACAAGTAGATACATAGATTTATGTCGAAATAGGATAAAAAGACCTCGTGTGAGCGAAAGGAATATGTATGTTTGCCGGGAGAATAGGGGAAGAACGATGAAAAACAAGCTGGCAGTGATTAGTACAACAGTTATGCTCGGGATTGGAAGTTTTATGGCGGTTCCAAATGTGAAAGCGCAATCAAATAATCCTTTGCAAAGTATTCAAGGACAACGCACAACTATTCAGGCAAGTATTTCGCAGGCTGATTCCACCATTTCTCAAGTTCAATTTCAACTTGCACAACTAAATGAACAAGTAAGCCGCCTTGATCAGGCGATTCAGAAAAACAGTGACATGATGGTAAGCACCGAAGGGAAAATTACAGATACAAACGCAGAAGTCGCTCAGCTTCAAAGTCAAATTACTATTCTTAAAGATCGAATCGCTAAGCGAAATGAGGTACTAAAAAAGCGTGCACTCTCCTTCCAAGAATCGGGCGGAGAACTAAGCTATCTTGATGTATTGCTCGGGGCATCAAGCTTTAGCGACTTAATCGACCGCGTCAGTGCGGTTACAACGATAGTGGAAGCTGACCAGGACTTGATCAGACAGCATGAGGCGGACAAACAGCAAGTAGAAGCGAAACAGACAGAAGTTGAAAAAAGGCTTGCTGACTTACAATCAATGAAAGCTGATTTGGTTGCGATGCAAGCGCAAATCAACAGCCAGAAAGTGCAGAATGATACATTAAAGCAGCAACTCCAACAAAAACAACAAAACAGTCTTGCACAAAAAGCCAATTTGCAAAAACAAGATACTATATTGGCTTCACAGCAGTCGGTAATGGAACAGGCACTTATTCAGCAATCAGTTGCCCAACCTTCTACATCAATTCCGGCACAAAACACCAATTCAAGTGTAGTATCGAGCGTTGGAACATCTGCAAGTTCAAGTTCAGCAGCAAGTAGCAATACTAGTTCATACACCACTAGCCGGCCGGCAGCTTCTAGCAGTTCAAAGGGAAGTGTAAATACGGTTTTAACTGCCGGGTATCGTTATTTTGGAAAATCAGTTTATGTTTTTGGTGGCGGCAGATCAGCTTCCGATATCGCCAATGGATTCTTCGACTGTTCCGGTTTTGTTCATTGGGCATTCGCCCAAGCAGGTATTTCCGTCCCTGCAAGTACAGATGCTCTAACCGGAGCAGGCAGACAAGTTCCTGCAAGCCAAATGCAGCCGGGTGATCTCGTATTCTTTGATACATATAAGAAAGATGGACATGTTGGAATTTATATGGGCGGCGGTAAATTTATCGGTTCCCAAGATTCAACAGGGGTAGCCATTGCCAATATGGCAAGCGGATATTGGGCTCAACATTTCAATGGCCGAGTGGTTCGGGTTTTTTAAACAACGTAGCCAATGTTCAAAATTGATTGAATGAAAAAAGGGATCATCCCATTTGGGGACGGTCCCTTTTGTTTTCACCAAAAACAAACATTCGCTGTCCGAGATAATTGCTGATTGTGTAGATCCCGGTTCCAACTAAAACGGCTGCATCTGCAGCGTATTTATCACTGATCAACGGTAATTGCTGAAGAACAATTATGGCTAGTTTTTCCCCAAGATAGTAGGAAAGAAAATAGCAGGCAAGAATGACAGCAACAAAACGGAACATGCTTTTTCCGACAGCTGTGCTGCTCTTAAAGGTGAATGTTCGGTTTAGAAAATAACTGACAACTGCGCCGACACTATTTCCGATAAAGGTGGCAGTCCAATAGGAAAAAGACAGACCATGCAGAAAAAAGTACATGGCGGAAAGGCCGACAATTGTGTTAACAACCCCGACTAACAAAAAGCGGACAAAAGAGTGCTGCAGCATTTATTCGTTTCTCCTTGAAAAATAAAATGATTTTTCTTTCACAAGTGTTTCTTCTTCGGAAAACAGGTCTGTTTCAATGGAAAACCGCGGGCGGTTTTTCGTTTCTTCGTATATTTTTCCAATATACTCACCAATCAATCCGACGCTCATTAATAGCAGTCCGCCAATAAACCAAATGGAAATGATAATGGACGTCCAGCCCAATTCAGCCCGGCCAAGAAATTTCACCACCAATGCATAGATTCCGGCTATGCTGCTAATGAAAAAGGATAGCGCTCCGATTAAAGTAATCATCCGGATCGGCACAACGCTGAAGGAGGTAATCCCGTCAAATGCAAAGGCAAGCATTTTTTTTAGCGGATATTTGGAAACTCCGGCGAAGCGTTCTTTCCGGTCATAATATACTTTTGTCGATTTCAGGCCAATCAATGAAACAATGCCGCGCAGAAATAAGTTTTGTTCAGGGTAACGGCTCAATTCTTCTAGTGCTCGTTTGCTTAACAAACGGTAGTCGGCATGATTATAAACAACATTGACTCCCATTTTATTCATAAAGCGGTAAAAGCCTTGAGCCGTTGCTCTTTTGAAAAAGGTATCGGTATCGCGACTTTTACGAACCCCATACACAATATCGTACCCTTCGAAATATTTAACCATAAATTCACGAATAACAGAAATATCATCTTGCAAATCGGCATCAATCGAAATGACACAATCTGATTTTTTTCGAGCCGTTTCAAGACCTGCAAGTAATGCCTTTTGGTGACCATAGTTTCTTGTTAGTTTTATCCCTTTGACGAAGGGATGCTGTTGGGATAGTTCTTCAATCAGTTCCCACGTTTTGTCGGAGCTGCCATCATCTACATAAAGAATTTTACTCGTTGGGGCCGCAAGCTTTTCGACGATCAGAGACGAAAGCATTTTGCTTAACTGGCTGGTTGTTTCGAATAGAACTTCTTCTTCGTTATAACACGGCACAACAATCGTAAGTACCGGTTCGTTCATTGTGTATTCCTCCAATATGACTAAAAATCCCTTTGCGGCTAATCAGTTATTTATTCTACAATGAAAAGACGAAAAAAGCGAAAAAAAGGTTCACTTTTTTGGCAAAGAAAATAATTTGTTTCGAATGAACTTTTTTTGACATTCATCTGTCTTTTTAATCGAACCGTTCATACGGCGTTAGGAAAATGCTGTTGATTTCGTTTCCATGCTACATCGTGAGCAAAGTCAACAATGCGGTAACAACCCTTTTCGTAAAAATGAATTGGAAACAATGGTAAAAAACATTGTGAGGAGATCAATATGAGAAGAAATCGCGGAGGAAAAATCCTGATTTTGTCAGGCAGGTTTGGCGAAGGGCATGTACAGGCGGCAAAAGCAATTGAAGAGGCAGCCAAACTTGACGAACCTGGCATTCAAACAATGATTGTTGACTTTATGGAATGGGCTCATCCAGCTTTATTTCCAGTCAGCCATTTTGTGTATATGAAAGGGATTAAAACCTTCCCACAATTATATGGATACATTTATCAAAAAACGTACAAAAGCACTGCCTTCTCAAAAAAATTGAATGCGGCTTTTTCGATGGGAATGCGCAAAATGTTGTCGCTTTTAGTTATAGAGAAGCCATCTATTGTTGTCAGCACATATCCGTTTGCTTCAAGCGTGCTATCTAAATTAAAAGAAGCTGGTTTGACAACTGTGCCATTAGTTACCGTGATTACCGATCACACGCATCACAGCTATTGGCTGCATCCCCATACGGATCAATATATTGTCGGCTCGAATGAAATAAAGGAAAAACTAATTCGCACCGGAATTCCAGCAGAAAAAATTGCGGCAACCGGAATCCCGATTAGGTCAAAATTTCTTAAAAAAAAGAATCCTAGTGCCTTAATAGAAAAATTTAGTTTGGAAAAAAACAAACGGACGATAATGATTATGGGAGGCGGCGAGGGGTTAATTGGCAAGGGATTGCTGAACCGAAATACGCTTGAACAATTTCCAGAGCCGCTGCAGCTTCTTGTTTTATGCGGGCATAATGAAAAATTAAAAGAACGGCTGCAAAGCGAGTTATCCGGTTCGAAGCATGCTATCAAGCTAATTGGCTATACGGATCTTGTTGATGAACTGATGACTGTTTCGGATATTCTGATTACAAAACCGGGGGGAGTGACAACGTCAGAAGCGGCGGCAATGGAGCTGCCGATGCTGCTATACAAACCACTGCCCGGTCAAGAACAGGACAATGCCCGCTATTTGACGGATGCCGGGGCAGCCATTCAGGTAAAGCAGCCAGATGAGTTATTTTGCGAACTAAACGGCATGCTTGAGAACGAGCTTTTGCTTGCCAGAATGAAAGAGAATTGCCGAAAAATCCAAACAAATCGATCAGCCTTTTATGCCGTACGGCTGATTGTTGATTTGATGGACAATCGGATATTTGTTCCTGCAAATTTAAGCAAACAAAGAAAGTTTGGACGATTTGGTGCGTGGCGAAAAACCATTTTGCATGGATAATAGATTGCAAGATTGGAAGGTCTTATAAAGATTTCATACAAGGAAGGTCAAATACGTGTTGCTACTTCTAATTATTTTACTCTCTTTGCTATTATTGTATACTCTTATTCCGTTTGGATTATCGCGCTTGGGCGGGATTGGCGTTTTTCAAAAAGCGAGCCATGATGAACGACTTGCGTTCACCTTTGATGATGGACCAGACCCGGTTTATACAAATGAATTGCTTGATTTGCTGCAAAAATATCAAGTGAAAGCAAGTTTTTTTGTTGTTGGATCAAGGGCGGAGCAATACCCGGAAGTGATTCGCAGGATATACAAGGAAGGTCATTTAATCGGAATTCACAATTATGTTCACCGTTCCAATTGGCTGATGACTCCATGGAGGGTTAAGCAGGGAGTGGCGAAAACAGCAGACATCCTTGAGGGAATTACAGGAGAACGGCCGGTTTATTACAGGCCGCCGTGGGGGGCGCTGAATATCTTTGACCTATTTATTCACAAAGATTTCCGCCTTATTCTTTGGTCGGTCATGGCGGGTGATTGGCGCAGCAAGGGCGGAAAAGACAAGATTTTACATCATCTCAGGAAGAATATTAAACTCGGTTCAGTCATTTTGCTGCATGACTGCGGTGTGACCTTTGGAGCAGAAGAAGAAGCGCCAAAATATACAATTCAAGCGCTGAAGCAGCTGATCAAGGAACTGATAGAAAAAGGGCATTCCTTTGCCCGGATTGACGAAATGGTCATAAAAGAAAAGAGGTAATCCGATGGATTTACCTCTTTTCTTTTTTAATTTCTGCTTTGATCAAGTTTAGGAGCCTTGATCCCTCTATTAATAAAATAATTAGGCTTACCCAAACACCGCCGAAGACATAGCCGGCAGTCAAATCACTTGGATACTGCAAATTTAGATATACTTTGCTGATAAATAGAAACAGTAAGAAGAAAAGGATCACAAGTGCCATTATGCTGTTCATGAACGTGCTTCTGCTGTGCCGGATGATCACATACATGAAAAAGATAAAAAGGACAATCGCAATCAATGCTTGGTCATTTGGAAAGGATTTGCTAATCGGTTTTGCCGTCGGAATAAACGAGAACAAAAAGTTCAGCCCTTTGCCAAATGTAACTGCCCCCAACATGGCGATGATAAAATACTGAATTTCAAGCCATTTATTCTTTCCTTTGAACAAAATCCAGATAACAGCCAGTATACCAACAACTACAAAGGTGACCCACGAAGTTAGCTGATTGAACATCAACATGCTATTTTTCCACGTACCATTAAACGAATAAAGAATGACTGTTTTGGCAATTGTATTAAATTGGCCAAATTCGTTTTCGATGAAATCCTGAATCAGGCCGATCATTAAGCTGAAAAGAGCGATAAAAACAAGCGCCATTGCAAAAACAATGAGCTTAATTTTGAGAAAACTGTTGAAGCGCTTGAAAAAATTTTCGAACAGTAAAACTGCATTTTCGGATAGTTTCTGTCTGTTTGTTTTGATCAGAAAATAAACGATATAGCCGCCGCCAAGGACGAGAATAGCTATCACGATATACAAGTTTGCCTGCTGATGGAATTTCTCCCACTGCGGACCAAAGATTCTTCCTAGCGAAATAAACGTCCCCACCCAGAAAAATACACCAATATAGGCGAAAAGGGCATACGATTTAAAAGGGATCCGGGTAATGCCTGAGAATAAACTCGTAATATGGCGAACGCCTGGAATGAAATAGGAAAATACGAGCAGTCTTTTACCAAAACGCTCATTCCATCTGGATATTTTTGCGATCTTTTCAGGCCCCATATGAATCTTGCTTCCGTATTTTTCAAAAAAGGGCGCCCCTAATTTGTATCCAATCCAATACGATATCGAAACCCCGATAATGCCGCCCAAACCGCCGAAAAGGATCGTTAAATAATAATTCAATTTTCCTTGATAAACGAGAAATCCTACATAGCTCATTAAAATTTCGTTTGGGATTGGAATGATAATTAATTCCAACATCAAGGAAAAGAAAAGGACGATGTATCCGTATTGATCTAACAGCTGAATGAGCATGTTCATTTTTTCTCCTCCTGAAAGCTGATTACTTGTTAAAAGACATTGATTGATGTTTAAAAGTTCATATAAGAATCTTTCTATTTTTCCAAACTTCTTGAAAAGCTAAACGTCTTTGGGAATTTATTCTGCACCCGGAGCGGAAATCAACAGACTCCGTTTATCCGCAAAACTAAAAAGGATCGGGCGGTTTTTGCTCGGTTTTTCTTAATTGAATACGATGGATAATGTTGGACATCCTTACATACTCTATACCTATCATAATGAATTTATTGGAGCGGTGACAAGGGAATGGTAACATTGGCGTTTTTTATCATCAGTGTGCTGTTGTCAATCATCATCACATTTTTTGACACAGTGATTTTTGGCTATTCATTTTGGGAATCGTATTTAAACCTTTTCTATACCGAAATTGCTGTCGGAAAATACATTGTTTTTACGGGTGCATTTTTTGGTTTCCTTATAAGCATGATCATTGATTTGCGCATGTATCTTACAAAACGAAAAATAGGGGAGAATCAACGGTAACATGCAAAATCAAAAAGAAAACATTTCGTTGAGCCAGCTGCTGACATTGCTGTTGAACTTTTTACTTGGCAGCGCAATCGTGATAGGCAGCGGCAATGATGCCAAAAATGATGCATGGATTGCCAATATCATCGGCGCTAGTTTAGGAATTGGAATCATTTGGTTTTATTATTTGCTAGTAATGCGAATGCCAGGTAAGAATCTTTTTGAAATCATAAACGATTGTTTTGGACGTAAAGTTTCGATTATCTTGTCATGGTTGTATATCGTTTATTTTTTTTATATTTCATGCAGGGTTGTTCGTGATTTTGTGAATTGATGGCGTCGGCCATTATGCCCAACACGCCGATTGAAATTATTTCACTGACATTCACTTTGCTGATGGGCTATGTCATTTACCTCGGAATAGAAGTATTGGCAAGGACTTCCGAGATTTTTACACCTTATCTTTTTGGCTTTTTTGCATTACTAACAATCTTTCTAATGGTAAGCGGAGAGGTGAATTTTTTTCAGCTACAGCCGATGTTGTCAGATGGGTTCAAACCGGTTGCCAAGGCAGTGTTTCCCGGCGTTGTCACCTTTCCGTATGGTGAATTGATTGCTTTTACTGTCATTCTTCCAAATGTCACCAATACGAAATATTTGTTGCGGACATCTATGATTGGGGTCGCTGTTGCTTCATTTTTTATCATTGTTTCTTCCATTTTGATGGTCAGTACGCTCGGTGTAGATACGATGCTGCGTTCAAATTTTCCCTTGTTAAGTGTAGCGCGCAATGTGTCAATTGGGAACTTTATCGAAAGGATTGATGCCCTTGTTGTTTTTATTATGATGCTAAATCTTTTTGTTAAGGGGTCCATTTTTTTCTTTGCTGGTTTAAAAGGTTTGGAGCATATTTTTCAAATCCCTTTTCGCTATTTTTCTATGCCAATGGCTATGGTTATTTCATTTTTTTCTGTCCTCCTTTCCGTAGATTTTGCCGATCATTTGCAGGAAGGGACAAAAATCGTACCTTACTTTTTGCATCTGCCTTTTCAATTTTTTATACCAATGATTGTGTTTGTCTTGTTGGTGTGGAAACAGCAGAAAACTACGCTGAAACAATGAAGGTGAGAAAATGCCTCCGTTAATTACGATCCGTAAATTAAAAAGCAAAATAAAAGGGAAAGAAGAACGAGGGACATGTGTCGAGGAGCCACAGGAGGCAAGTAGCGAAAATATTACTTTTGAGACCTTGCATAAAGCGTTAATGACTTCATTTGGCACTTCTGCTGATTTCTGTGCCGTCGAAGGGAAGATTGTCAGAAAAGAAGCTTATTTTTACTACCTGGAAACAATGGTTGATTCAAAAAGTGTAACAGAGACAACGGCAAGGCTTCTTAGTATCCATTTGGAAGACGACACAACTATTAATACGATTGAAGAACTAGGAGCGTTAATCAAAGAAAGCTTTGGCGGTGCAAACATTCATTTGCTGAAAACGCCGGAAAAAGTTAGCTGGGCCATTTTAAATGGCAGTATCGTTATTTCGGTTAGAGGGATTGCGCAAACGATTGCCATCAATATGATGATTGATGAAAAAAGAGCTGTGACAGAGCCGAGTACCCAAACGGTTGTCCGCGGCCCGAAAGATGGATTTATTGAGTCGCTTGCGACAAATGTCAGTTTGATCCGCAGAAGGATTCGCAATCCGAATTTACAATTTGAAGAATTTATTATTGGCGATGATTCGAGAACATCGGTTTACCTTGGGTTCATTCGCGGGATTGCCAATGAGAGCATCGTTGAGGAAGTCCGCAATCGCTTGAAAAAAATTCATGTCAGTGCCGTTTTTGAATCGGGCAATATTGAAGAAATGATTGAAGACAAAACATTTACCTTTTTCCCGCTTACTTTAAATGCGGAAAGGCCGGATACCGTTGCCGCCAATTTAATGGAGGGGAAAATGGTTATATTGATTGACGGAACACCCTTTTGTTTACTTGTTCCGGCTGTTTTTGTTAATTTTTTTGAAATCTCTGAGGACTACTACCAGCCTTTTTTGCTTGGTAGTTTTATCCGGATTATCCGCTATCTATCCTTTATGATTGCTCTATTGACACCGTCCATTTATGTAGGGGTGCTAACATTTCATCAAGAATTGCTTCCGACTAATTTTTTGTTGAGTGTAATTGCCCAGCGGGAAGGGGTTCCTTTTCCGGCGGTTGTTGAAGTGTTTTTAATGGAGATTACGTTTGAAATCCTTCGCGAAGCAGGTGTAAGGATGCCAAAAGCGGTCGGGCAAATGGTATCGATCGTCGGAGCACTCGTTATCGGACAGGCGGCTGCCGAAGCGGGGATTATTTCCAATATTATGATTATCGTTGTTTCGATAACGGCAATTGCCAATTTCGTGTCGCCTACATATAGCTTCGCTGCTGCTTCCAGGCTGCTGCGGTTTATATTTATTATTGCTGCATCGATTTTAGGTTTGTATGGCGTGCTTTTAGTACTGATTTTTATGGTCGCACATTTGAGTTCGCTACGGTCATTTGGCGTTCCCTATCTGGCTCCGATTGCCCCGTTCATTGTTGAAGATCAAGGAGATGTGTTTGTTCGTGCGCCCTTTTGGGCAATGAAGAAACGTCCGAAATACTTGCGCACGGAAAACAATGTAAAAGTATATTCGGATGTCAATCCATCGCCGCCCCAAGCAGAAGGAGGGCCTAACAAATGAGCAAAAAACGGTTTGTCCTTTCCTTTCTTAGTCTTTTGCTGCTGAGTGGCTGCTGGGATCAGCGCGAGCTTTCTTCCATCACCGTTGTAACAGGAATTGCGGTTGACAAAGGAGATGATGGGAAATATCGAATGACTGTTGAGGGTTTGAATGCGCAGGAGCTGAACGCTAAAACGACTAGCGGCTATGCCCCGTCCATTATTTTTAGCTTGGAAGGGCGGACACTGTCTGAACTGGCGCAAAAAATGAACATCGGGATATCAAGAAATTTGATTTACTCCCATATGAAAACATTACTATTTAGCGAAGAAGCAGCGAGAGGAGGAATGATGAGTTTTTTGGATTATCTTGAACGGAATCGGGAAATCCGCGATGATTTCAATATTGTCATTGCAAGAAACAATCAAGCGAGTGACGTTCTAAGGGTAACATATCAATTTCAAAAATCAACTGCATTAAAGCTTTTTACCCAATTGAATTCGATGGTGAAAAATTGGGGCGGCGATCCCGATGTCCGCTTGAATGACGTGATTTCGGCAATGGTTTCCCCAGGAAGGCAACCTGTTATGGCAGCAGTCACGATCCAAGGCAATCCCAAAAAGGGCATAAGTGTTGACAATATGAAGAAAGTAACACCAGATGCGCTGGCCGTCCTCAATTCGTTGGCTGTTTTTAAAAAAAAGAAATTGGTTGGCTTTTTATCGATTTCAGATGCCCGCAATTATTTATGGATTGAAGACAATATTCGCCGCACTTCCGTTTCCGTCCCTTGCGGAAGAAACAAATTTTTTGCTCTCCAAATTTATAATTCAAAAACGCGGAGAACGGCGCGAATGATCAATGGAATTCCCCGCTTTCGTGTAAATGTCCGGGCGGAATCGTATTTGGATGGGGATCAATGTGTTGAAAAGTTAACAGATGTACATACCTATGCAAAATATGAGAAATTAGCTGAAGCGCAAATTAAAAAGGAGATCACATCTACGATTCAAAAAGCACAAAAAAAATATCAATCGGATATATTTGGTTTTGGTGAAGTTCTTTTTCGCCAGCACGCCCAGCAGTTTAAAAAAACAAAAGATCAATGGGATAGGCGGTTTGCTGAGGCGTATGCAGATATTGACGTTAAAGTGAAAATCAGAAGAACCGGTATACGCACAAGGGGACCAATCGAAAAATAGATAAAGGCGCCTAACGCGGAATCTTGTAAGGCGTAAGCCCATTTTTATAGAAATGGGCTTATTTTCTTTGCGAAATGCGGTTTATTTGTTATGGTGTCAATTGCACTTTTTCTCTTTGTTGAATAGGATATATGGAATTTACAAAAGGAGGTAATGAACATGTCAGGTGCTGTAGGTGCATACGGCGGCGGTTTTGCCCTGTTAGTAGTTTTGTTTATCCTGTTAATCATTATTGGGGCTTCTTGGGGATTTGGAGGATTCTATTAAAATAATAAGGAGGTTATTTATATGCCATTCGGGTATGGATATGGATACGGAGGATACGGATTTGGAGGATGCGGCTACGGTGGATTTGGCGCTGGCTATGGCGCCTTTGCTTTAATCGTTGTGCTGTTCATTCTGCTCATCATTGTTGGTGCTGCATGCTTTACTTGGTAAAAGAATAAAAGCGGGGTTTCCCCGCTTTTTATTTTGCCTCTGTTTGCCAATGTTTAAAAGCCTCGAGTTCGGAAGCGATTTTTTTTAAGGTAAAGCCGATGACGGCGGCATCATCAAATAAGCCAAGACCAACAATAAAATCCGGGACAAGATCAACTGGTGAGACAAAATAAATAATTGCTCCGATTACGGTTAAAATCGTTCCGGGAGATACGTTGCGATAATCTCCTTTTGTATAGGCTCTGACAAGGTCTGTTAATAGTTTCAGCTTGTCCCATGCATTCCCTAAAGAATCTTTCTGGATCATGGCTTTTTTTACTGCTTTCGTAAGCAATTTATCTGTTTTTTTCGGTTTGTTTAAGTATTCCTTTGCTTTCAGTTCATATTTTTCTTCGTGAAAGGACAAATCATGCTCATTTTTTTGCAACATCGGTGCACACTTCCTTACCGTAAAATTCGGAAAACGGATCCTTTTTCAATACCTTTCCACCAGAAAAGAAATTTAAACAAAAAACACCAGACAGTTGTCTGTCTGGCGTTACGCGATAACGAGGGTGTTTGCCCCGTTAACAATTTCTTCGACTTCCGCCCCTTCAAGCGTTTCTTTGTGCAATAATGCATCGACAAGCTGCATATACTGTGCCTGATTGCCTTTGATAATTGCTTCGGCCTTTTCAAGCCCTTTTTGAAATAATTCCTGCATTTTTGTTTCTTTGTCCTGTTTATTGAATGTCAGTGAAAACCCGTCCTCCAACATTCCAGTATCAACCATTTGCTCGATAATATGCTTGGCCTGCTGGACATCGCCGCTGACACCAATGCTATGTTCACCAAGATACAGTCTCTCAGCGACCCCTCCGGCAAGTACCATTGCGACGCGGTCGAGTAAATCACTTGTCGTTGAAAGGTGTAGTTCCTTTGGAATAGGAGCGACATATCCGAGAGCCTCGCCACGCGGAATAATCGTTGCTTTTCTTACAGAACCTGGCTTTGTAATAGAAGCAACAACAGCGTGTCCAGCTTCATGAATTGCAACCCTGCGTTTTGTCTCCGCGTCCTGCAAAGAACGGGAAGTGTTGCCAAGAATGGTGCGATCAAGTGCATAATCAAGATCGCTTTTTTCGATCACTTTATGGCCATTGCGAAGGGCTCGTCTGCTAGCTGTTTCAAACAGCGACTGCAGTTCGGCACCTGAAAATCCAGAAGTGCTTTCAGCCAAATCATCCAATACCATGTAAACATCTTCAGCAAGCTGTTTTCCTTTGGAATGAATGTCAATAATCTCCCTTCTTCCTTTTGTATCAGGAAGGGGAACATGGAAGGTAAAGTCAATTCGTCCCGGGCGAAGGAACGCTTCATCAAGCATATCTTTTCGGTTTGTTGCTGCAATGAAAAGAATGCCATCATTGTTATGACCGCCATCCAATTGAACGAGCAGTTCGGTTAATGTTTTTTCTGCTTCTTCTCCGCCATGTGCTTTTCTTTTTCCGGCCAAGGCATCGACTTCATCGATGAAGATAACCGCCTTGTCTGCTTTACGGGCGCTCTGAAACAATGAACGGACGCGGCTAGCGCCGACCCCGACAAATAATTCGTTAAAAGCAGACCCGCTAGTAGAAAAGAAAGAAGCGTTCATTTCTTTGGCAATCGCTTGTGCTAGAAGCGTTTTTCCCGTGCCAGGGGGTCCGTAAAAAAGAATGCCTTTCGGCGGTTTGATGCCCATTTTGATTGCTTTTTCCGGTTCTTTTAAAATGGCAAGGGTTTGGGTGATTTCTTCTTTCATCTCCGCACTGAGTCCGCCAATGTCCTCCAGTGTGATCAAAGGAAGCGGACGCGGTTTGGCAAGACTGTTCTTCATTGAATTGCTGAGCCCAAAACCGCCTTTTGTTTTCTGCAGCGCAAAAGCGGCAGCAGCAAGCGCGACAACAACACCGCCTAATATCCACTTACCGTATCGGCTGCTGCTCGAAAAAGAATAATCAACATTGTATTTTTCAACGAGTTTGTTCACCATTTGACTATTTGGCGGCACATGAGACACATATTTTCCGTTTTTCGTCACTAAATGCAGGCTGCCATCCGCATTTTCTGTAAGTGAAACGGCTTGTCCTTTTTCAGCTTGAATCGTTTTTTCCATTTGGGAAAATGGGATGGATGTTTCCTGATTCGATCCGATTAAAAACCAAGTTAAACCTGCTGTGATTATAAGAAACGCTGCCAAGAGCGGTATGAACTTTGAAACTGCTTTTTTACTTTGATTCAAACCCTTCATCTCCTATACTTTAAGAGTCTGTCTCTATTATAAAAGGTCTAGCTGAAAATAGGGGATGGTAATTAGTGGTAAATACTAGAATGAATGCATCAATTAAGTGAACTGCGCAATTTTACGTAAAGGATTGCAAACTTTGCTTGAGAACTATAAGATTGAATTTATGGATATAAAGTCTGATTAGCAAAAAAAGAGAGGAAAGCGAAATGAGTATCAATTTTAAAGATGATGTAATGTCGCGCCGAACATTCGCGATCATTTCCCACCCTGACGCCGGTAAAACGACGTTAACGGAAAAACTATTATTATTCGGCGGTGCCATCCGTGATGCTGGTACGGTAAAAGCCAAGAAAACCGGAAAATTTGCAACAAGCGACTGGATGGAGATTGAGAAGCAGCGCGGGATCTCGGTTACGTCAAGTGTTATGCAATTTGATTACGACGGTTTTCGGGTCAATATTTTGGATACACCAGGACACCAGGACTTTAGTGAAGACACGTATCGGACGCTGATGGCTGTTGATAGTGCAGTCATGATCATTGACTCGGCCAAAGGAATTGAGGAGCAAACATTGAAATTGTTCAAGGTTTGCCGCATGCGCGGAATCCCGATCTTTACATTTATGAACAAACTGGACCGCCAAGGGAAAATGCCGCTTGAGCTTCTTGCAGAGCTCGAGGAAGTTCTCGGAATTGAATCCTATCCAATGAACTGGCCAATCGGCATGGGAAAAGAATTTCTCGGCATCTATGACCGTTTTTACAACCGAATCGAACAGTTCCGCGTCGATGAGAGCGACCGGTTTATTCCACTGAACGATGACGGAGAAATTGATGGCGACCATCCATTGAAACAGTCTGGCCTCTATGACCAGACATTGGAAGAAGTCTTGCTCTTAAATGAAGCAGGAAATACATTTTCGCCCGAAAAAGTAGCAGAGGGAGCATTAACACCCGTATTTTTCGGGAGTGCATTGACAAATTTTGGAGTCCAAACCTTTTTGGAAACGTATTTGCAATTTGCCCCGCCGCCTAAAGCCCGGAATTCGACAGCTGGAGCAATTGATCCGCTATCAGACCAATTTTCCGGGTTTGTTTTTAAAATTCAGGCCAACATGAATCCAGCACATCGTGATCGGATTGCCTTTGTACGGATCTGTTCCGGGAAATTCGAGCGCGGCATGATGGTTAACCTCCCGCGTTTAGGAAAGCAACTAAAATTGTCTCAGTCAACGTCGTTTATGGCAGAGGAACGGAACACAGTTGATGAAGCTGTCAGCGGTGACATCATTGGACTTTACGACACGGGTACCTACCAAATTGGTGATACGCTGACGACTGGCAAAGAAGATTTCCAGTTTGACCGCCTGCCTCAATTTACGCCTGAGCTGTTTGTTCGTGTGTCGGCGAAAAATGTGATGAAACAAAAATCGTTTTATAAAGGAATTCAACAGCTTGTTCAGGAAGGTGCGATCCAGCTGTTCAAAACAGTAAAAACAGACGAATACCTTCTTGGTGCTGTCGGTCAGCTTCAGTTTGAAGTGTTTGAACACCGGATGAGAAATGAGTATAATGCAGAAGTGTTGATGGAAAGACTGGGTTCCAAAATTGCCAGATGGATTGAAGGCGATGTGGTTGATGAAAACCTCTCCAGCTCGCGCAGCCTGCTTGTTCGCGACCGCTTTGACCATTTTGTTTTCTTATTTGAAAACGACTTTGCCATGCGCTGGTTCCAGGAAAAAAATCCAGACGTTAAACTTTATAACCCAATGGATCTCCATGACTAAGAAAAACCGGGCAAAAACCGCCCGGTCCTTTTTAGTTTGGCAGTTTAGCTCAAAAAGAGCGAGAAAACATCTCGCTCTTTTTGTCTGTTTATAAAAAACGTAAACAAGTTATTTTGATGTATTCAGACGTAAATTTTCCAGAAAAATGGATATCCTAAATTCACGATGATAAAAATTTAACCTGCCTGGAAAAAAATAAAATAAAAAGAGAGAAATAATGATGAAAACAATGAGTCGACTGGAAGCTATTTTATGGAACATTGCCTTGCCCGGCTTCAGCCAACTGCTGCTGGGAAAGTATATTAAAGGGATTTTGTTTGTTTTACTGGAGTTTGTCATTAACGTTAACAGTCAATTCAACCTTGCAATCATCTATAGCTTCCTTGGAGAAATCGAAAGAGCGGAGTCTGTGGTTAATTACGAATGGTTAATGTTCTATCCCTGTGTCTATATGTTTGCCATGTGGGATGCTTATCGGATTGTGATGCCGCCCGATGAGCGTTTTTCATTCTTGCCATTTGTTTTTGCCGCCTATTTTATTACCGTTGGACTGATGTATTCCTCCAGATTTACTTTATTTAAGCAAAACCTCGGCCCGGTCTTTCTCCCTATGGCTTTTTTGCCATTGGGTTTAGCCGTCGGATGGATCATAAAATATTTTCTTATAGTCAAATCTTCTCGCGAATAGCTGAATTCTCATTCACTCCAGCCGCATGACTGGGGTTGTTTTTTTCTAGGTCGGACTGCCCAATTTGCTGAGAGAACCAGATTTTTGTTTTATTCACCCCCATAATCATTTTTCTGAAAGCGTACCTGTTTAGTGAAAATGCGGCCGCGAAAAAAACATAGAGGTGAATCTGATGGAAATATTTAGTCATAAAGAAGTATCCAAAATCGCGAAAGGAACACTTGCTGTTGTACTAGCAGGTACCTTTGTCTTTTCGGCATCGAATGCTTTTGCAGAAGGAACAGCTGATAAAACGCCAGCTGTGACAGCAACAACAGATACGAGTCAGACAACTACAACTTCAGCTGCTGTAGAAAGTAAAGAAGCACCATCATTATTGCCTGGAGACTTCTTTTATTTCGCCAAGCTCGCTTTTGAAAAAATTAAGCTCGCTCTGGCATTTGATAAAGTGAAGGATGCTAAATTGCTGGCAGGTTATGCTGCCGAACGTCTAGCAGAAGCTGAAGCCCTTTTTCATGAAGGGAAACAGGATGAAGCTTTGACCGCAATTCGAGCAGCAATGGATAATATGAATGAAGCTGATCAATTAATCAATGAAAACAAGGAAACATCTTCTTCGACCGTTAAAACTGAGACCAATACTGCTAATAAAGAGGAAGTTCAGGTTGCTAGCGAGCAAGCAAAATCTGGGAACCAAGAAACTGAGGATCAGTCTGTATCGAAAAATAATGATGATGAACAAGTAAACGAAGTTCAAGAAATTTTGTCGAAAAATATCACAGCCTTAACAGCCGCAATGGAAAAAGTGAAAAATCCGGTTGCAAGAGCTGCCTTACAAAAAAACATTGATAAAAGCTACGCGAAACTTGCAAAGAAAATAGAAAAATTCGAGCAAAAACTCGCAAAAAGAGCGCAAAAGGAAGAACAAAAAGCAGTAACGGAAACAGTGACAGCAGGAAAGAATCCAACAGAAATTTCCACGGAGGGAAAAGTGACCACGGAAGTAAAATCTGCCCCTGTTACAGCGGAAGTGCATGCTGCAGTTTCTCAATCGGGAGAAATGAAAGCTCCAGTCTCCACGACTGGGAATATACAAACAAAGGAACAAGTCCATGCAGAGACGAAACCCGTTCCCTCAGTTGTAAAACAAGAACATCAGCAAGTAAAGCAGCAAATCAAACAACAAATAAATCAAGAAATCAGACATGAAACGAGACATGAAACAAAAAAAACGGTCAAAGAGGAAATCAAAAAAATCCCAAAAAAGATAAATGAACAAATCGAACAAAGTCAAGCAGAAGGTAAATTGTTCATAAAAGGGCAAAAAGAGAACGACCTTGAATAGTTTTGAACTTAGCCAGGAAAAGATAGCCTGATTTGGGGCTATCTTTTCTACCGATCCTTACCCCCACAAAACCCCAAACCCTATCCGTATGTTATAATTGTGTAGATAGAGAGGTGAGGGTAGTGCTAAGTTTATTGTTCATGGCCAAAAAGAAAAAAAAGCCATTAGAAGAATCCGTGCTGATGATCCAGCAAGGCGACAAAGCTTTATTAAATGAAACGATCGATGCCTATAAGCCATTTATTGCAAAAACGGTATCGTCCGTATGTAAGCGGTACATCCATGAGACAGACGATGAATTTAGCATTGGCCTTATTGCGTTTAATGAAGCAATTGAGAAATTTACTCCCGAACGGGGAGGATCGTTATTAAGCTTTGCCGATGTGTTGATTAAAAGAAGGGTAATTGATTACATTCGCAAGCAAACAAGAAACCAACACCTCAGTATGGATCTTACGATTGCAAACCATGAGGATGATTCGCCCGGAACTGTAATCATGAACGAACTTTCCCTTGAAAGCTTTCAAAAGAAAACGGAAGAAGAACGGCGAAAAGAGGAAATTTTTCACTTTCAGAAACAATTGCAGCAATTCGAATTAAGCTTTAGCGATTTGCTTGAAAATTCGCCGAAGCACGCAGATGCCAGAAAAAATGCTATCCAAATCGCGAAAGTCCTTGTAGAGAATAAAGAATTGCTTCAGCTCCTATTAGAGAAAAGGCGCCTTCCAATCAAACAATTAGAACAAATGGTGAAGGTCAGCAGAAAAACGATTGAGCGAAATCGTAAATATATTATTGCGATCGCCCTTATTTTAACAAGTGATTATATTTATATGAAGGACTATTTAAGGGGGGTGCTTGAAGCATGAAAAAAGGAATCGTGATGGAAATTAATGATGGCTATTTAACGTTGTTAACTCCTGACGGTGAATTTTTACGCGCCCGAAAACAAAATCAGCCATATGCCATTGGCGAGGAAATTGTTTTTTTTCCCTCTCGACTTCCGGAGAAAAAACAATCCATTCCCTTTCTAAAACGAATGCTATCGTTGAAATCATTGGCAGCAGTGGCCATTGCACTGATCATTTTTTTCGGATCTTTTTTGTCCGTGTCTCAAAATAACAAGGCATATGCCTATGTGTCAATTGACGTCAACCCTAGCATTGAACTTGTTTTAAACAAAAAAATGCAAGTATTGAAAGTGACTGCCTTCAATCAGGACGGAAAGAAGATTGTTGCCCGTATTGGCGATTGGAAAAAGAAAAAAATTGCTGATTTAACTCAATTGCTTTTGAGTGAAATGAAAAAACAAGGGTATTTGAACGAGCATCATCTTGTTGTAATTTCCACGGTGAGAACCGATAAAAAAGAAGAAAATGCGGAAAAAATATTATCGGAAAACCTGAAAGAAATAAAAACAATCATAAAGGAAAATCATCTGGAATTATCTGTTTTGAACGGTACTCCGAAAGAACTGGAAAAAGCTCATCAATTGGGGATTACAACTGGTAAATATAAGGAAAGCCAGCAACAGTCAAAGGAGAAAAAGCAACCGTCATCACATGGTGAAATGAACGGTGTCAAAGAAGAAAGCCCAAAAGCGGAAAAGAATGAAACAGCGACACCAAAAGCTGCTTCAGTACCAAGTACACCTGCTAAACAGCCTAAAGAAGCTACTAGAGGAAAAAAAGTAACACCACCAGCGTCACAGGCTTCACCAGCGGCAATAACTTCAGGGGGCAGCAAGGAGCAAGGTAAAAAAGAAGATTCAGCCAACTATCCGCAACCTCCTGTATTTCGTGCTCCCGGGCAGGTAAAAAAGATTGAAGAACCGGTAGAAAAGGCAAAAGATGTTGTGAAAGAGAAGCTTGACAAAGAAATCAAACACGAGTTTGAAAACAATAGTCAAAATGAAATAAAGGCAGAAGAACAAGAAAAAAAACATTTCAACAGCCAATTAAGGAACAGCTAAACATCCAAGTTGAGCTGCTGCCTGATATTCAATTGAATCACAATGAATGGGAGCGCCATAATTCCGATTAGCAAAAGTCCGGCTTTTAGCCGGACTTTTTTCCATTTTTATTTTATTTTTGAGGAGAGTGTCCAGATAATTGGGCTTGAGCTTGCTGAACAAGCCGTTTTGTAATTTCGCCGCCGACCGAGCCGTTTGCGCGGGAAACCGTATCAGAACCAAGCTGTACGCCAAATTCCTGGGCAATTTCGTATTTTACCTGATCCAAATATTGTTCAATTCCGGGAACCAAAAGCTTATTGCTGCTTCTTGCCATATGTTTCCACTCCATTCTATTATTCACTTCAGAGAGTTTTTCTCTGTAGGAATAGTTTTCGAAGTTAGGAAATTTTAATGTGTGGAAATGTTTCGCAATTGGATAATCCAATTATTGTTGGAAAAACTAAATTTGGCTGATTTCTACGCTTTTACTGCTTCCAACAGCAAATCGACAATATGGACGGCTCTGGCTTTTGCTGTTAAGCCTTCGCGCTCGATTCCCAGCTTCATTTGCAGCAAGCAGCCGGGATTGGCGGTTACGATCGTTGAGGCAAAAGTATCTTTCGCTTGAACCATTTTATAATCAAGCATCTTCATTGACATTTCTGTTTCAACAATATTGTAGATGCCTGCTGAGCCGCAGCACCGGTCGGCGTCCTTCATTTCCCGGTATTCCACTCCTTTTATCGCTTTCAGCAGCGTACGGGGAGCGGCTGCCGTTTTCATCACATTGCGAAGGTGGCAGGAGTCTTGATAGGTAACAACTTGTTCGGGAACTTCGAGCTCGACTTTTTCGTGAAAACGGACGGCAACGAGTATTTCTGAAATATCCTTTATTTTTTCGGTGAATGCTTTTGCCCGTTCCCGCCATATCGGATCATCTTTTAATAAATGATCATAATCAAGCAGGAAAGCACCGCAGCCGCCGGCATTGGTGATAATGAAGTCTGCACCCAGATCTTCAAATGCTTGAATATTTCTCTTTGCAAGGTCTTTAGCACTGGCTTTTTCGCCGCTGTGACCGTGCAGTGCGCCGCAGCATGCCTGATCTTTTGGAATGACGATCTCACAGCCGGCAAGCTGAAGCAGCTTCATGGTTGCATCATTCGTCGGCATGAACATAGTATCCATCAAACAGCCGCTAAAAAAACCGACCCGATAGTTTTGATTGCCAATAGCGGGAAGGTGTGCCGGCCGATTTTTCATTTCTTTCATCGTCGGAACGTGTGGCAGAACTTTTTCCATTGTTGCCAGGCTATCCGGAAGTAAACTCAAGAAACCGATTTTCCGTGCGATGGTTTGAATGCCGGATCGTTGGTAAAAGCCAATTAGTCCTGTAAGGCTTTGCATGCGGTTTTGATGCGGAAAAAGACCTTGAAAGACTGCTTTCCGCACGGCACGGACCGGCAGGGAAAACTTTTTATTTTGATTGATCAGATCTCTGGCGTCTTCTAACAGATGACCATAATTCACGCCGGAAGGGCAAACCGGTTCACATGCCCGGCAGCCGAGGCAAAGCTCAAGCGAACGTTCGAAATCTTCATCCGGTTCAATAAGCCCATCGACAACTGCTTTCATTAAGGCAATTCTTCCCCTAGGTGAGTGCGACTCTTGATAGCCGGACTCGATATATGTCGGGCAAGTGGGGAGACAAAAACCGCAGCGCATACAATTTAGCAGTTCATCTTCATTCATTTTTTCCTTAAATTGCTGTTGAATTCTTGCTTGCTCTTTTGCCGTTGTCATCTTGTCACCACCACGCGCTTCCTGCTGTCTTTTGCAAAAACTTTGCCTGGGTTCATAATATTGTTCGGGTCTAACGATTGTTTAATTGCTTTCATGGCATTAATGCCTTCTTTGCCGAGCTTCCATTCCAAATAAGGAGCTTTCATGGCACCGACGCCGTGTTCACCAGTGATCGTGCCGCCCAATTCAATCGCTTTTTGGAAAATTTCAGCGAAGGCTTTTTCGACGCGTTCCATTTCATCATGGTTTCTCGAGTCTGTTGGACAGGTTGGATGAAGATTTCCATCGCCTGCATGGCCAAATGTACAGATTTTCACGTTATACTTTTCTGCGATCTCATTGATTGCTCGTACCATTTTCGCAATTTCCGATCTAGGGACGGTTGCATCTTCAAGAATCGTTGTCGGCTTTAATCTTGCGAGGGCGGAAAGAGCGGTTCTCCTTGCTGTTCTTAGTGCGTCCGCCTCGTTTTCTGTTGAGGCCACTTCTACGGAAACGGCATTTTCTTGCTTGCAAACTTCAGCCATTTTGGCTAAATCGCGTTCCACTACTTCCGGCGGTCCGTCCTGTTCAATTAATAAAACGGCTTGAACATCGGTAGGGAGACCAATTTGTGCATGGGCTTCAACCACTTGCAATGTTGGCTGATCCAAAAATTCAAGTGTTGTCGGAATGATTTTATTTGAAATAATCTTTGAAACGGTTCTTGCTGCTGCATCAATATCCTGATAGAGCGCAAGCATTGTTTTTTTCGTTTCCGGCATCGGAATAAGCTTTAAGGTTGCTTCCGTTATAATGCAGAGCGTTCCTTCTGATCCTACAAAAAGGCGGGTCAAGTCGTAGCCTGCGACATCCTTTGCCAGTTTACCGCCAGTGCGGATTACATCGCCATTCGGGAGAACTACTTCGAGAGCGATTACGTAATCTCTTGTTACCCCGTATTTTAAGCCGCGCAGTCCCCCAGAATTTTCATTAATATTGCCGCCGATTGTTGAGATTTTCATTGAGCTTGGGTCAGGCGGATAAAAGAGGCCTTTTGCTTCTACGGCATTGATCATATCAAGCGTAATGACGCCGGGCTGAACGGTAATCGTTAAGTTCTCTTCATCAATTTCAAGGATTTTGTTCATATGTTTAAAAAGAAGAACAATTCCGCCTTCGGTTGGACATGTTCCGCCGCAAAGGTTGGTGCCTGAACCGCGTGGAACAATGGGAATCTGCAGTTCATTGCAAACTTTCACAATCTCAGCTACTTCCATTGTATTGCGGGGGCTTACCACCGCATCTGGGAGTGATTGAAAATTCGGAGTAGCATCATAGGAATATACTAATCTACCTGTATTACTTTCATCAAAATTTTCACGCGAAACAATCGAAATGATCTGCTCTTTTGCAGCTGTGGGCAGCATGGTTTTTCCCCCTTCTTTGTATACGGTTACATTTAGCTGTGCGAAAACGAAAACCATGCTTCCATTATACCGGAATAATGATCCATGTGGACAAAAAAAATCCGGGTTTCCCCGGATAATTTTGCCCTAATTTAATTAATCACTGCCATGGCTTACATCTTTCGTTGGATGCATAAACGGGCTAGCTTGCGGTTTCCGTTTTTCCTCTAACAATTCTCGATTTTCTGTGGTGTTCCAGCCGATATCATTGGTTGGATGAACCCATTCATCTCCTGCCATGATTTCCGGATCGGTTTCTTTTGACCAGTTCTCTAAAGGGGAATTTGATGATGCATAGCGGCTGTCACCAATTGTTACTCCGTATTTGTTCACAAAGGGCGGCTCCATCTTCATGCCGGTTTCTTTAAAACTTGGGGCATTGATTTGATGGGGAAGCGTTTCATCAATACTTAAATTTTCTTGGTTATTTTTCTTATTTTGCTTCACTTTGCATTCCTCCTGTTATTTATAGAATGTAGATTACAATGTTTTTTTATAAAAAGAAATAACTGGCATGGATAATAAAGGCGCGTTGTCGTGAAAATAAAATCGAGATTATTACTATACAATAGGAGGCTTTGGAAAATGGCAAAGCGAAAAGCGGAAATAAATGTGGTTGAGAAATATTCAAAAACACCTCACAAAAATAATCAGGAAACTGAGTTTTCAGCTGAATTTGCAAATGGAGAAGAGCCGATTAAAGGAGCTAATCGCAATTCAATAGTAGGAAAAAAGGGAAGATCGTAAATGAAAAAGAAAGCAAAGGATACAAATGTGCGCGAAGAATTTAGCGTTGAATTTGGTGATATAAATGGTACGAAGTTGTTAGATTTTCCATTGATGGAAAAAGTCAATACAAAAAAAAGCAAAAAGAAAGATAAGCCGGTTTGATGCCGGTTTATCTTTTACCATTTATTTCGCTGCCTTCCTTGTACTTTCCGAAACGAAATCTGCCAGAAGAACAAGAGCCAAATAACATATAAGCAGAAGTGTAATCATTGTATATTGAAAATAACTCATTGCCAGCTTGAATTCCATCCCTAGTCCGCCAGCACCGACAAATCCGACAACAATCGTTGTCCGCATAATCACTTCCCAACGGTATAAAATATACGTAAGAAACCTTGGCAAAACGGCAGGAAAAATTCCGTAAAAGAATATTTGTCCTTTGGAGGCGCCAACAGATGACAAGTTTCGAATTGGTTCCAAATCCATATCTTCGATTGCTTCAGCCCATAGCTTGCCCAAGATTCCAAAATTATGAAGTGCTAGTGCGATCGCACCAGGTAGTAAACCGGGTTTGAAGATAAAAATGATGATCATTGCCCATATCAATTCAGGTACAGATCGTGAAAAAATAAAAAGCAGACGAATAAGTCCATATAAAATCCACTTATACCATTTTTTTGATTCTTCTAAACTTGCGTTTGCAATATTTCTGACAGAGGGAAGAACTGTCAAAAAAGCAGCAATTGTTGCAAAACCAATGGCCATAATACTCATTTCTAAAGTTTGAAATGTCAATATCAACGCATTTGACCAGCTTTCCCAACTTAAAAATGCTTTATCAACTTCTCTTATTCCAACCATGTCAGCAAAAAATGATTTGACACTCGCGGCATTTTTTTTAGAAAATAACGCCAAAAATTCGTTGGTCTGCCCGATCGTAATAGATCCCCATGCAGCAATGATAAGAAGAAAGAGAAGCAGTGTATAAATCCACCCGAGATATAGCCTTTTTTGAAAATGTTGTTCTTTCAGTTCTTTACGAATAAAATGGCTCCAAATATCAACCCATAATACAAGGATGATTAATAAGTAAATATATGTCCAAACTTGATCATATTTTAAATCAGAAAGCGCTAATTGAATTTGATATCCAAGCCCGCCAAGGCCGACAAAACTCATAATCGCTGCTGAGCGTATTGCACATTCAAACCGATACATTGCATAGCTGATCATATCAGCCCAAACGAGAGGAAGATAACCATAGAAAAGGATTTGTAACCGGGAAGCACCCGAAGATTCCAATGCCCTTATCGGTTCTTTTGGAATATCATTCAACATATCAGCAAAAATCCGTCCGAGAATTCCTCCATAAGGAATTGCCAGAGCAAAAATGGCGGCATATGGGGAAAGACCGACTGCCGCCACAAACAACCAAGCCCAAATAAGTTCATGAATTGAACGGGTAATGCCCAGGACACCTCTGAAAAAAATTTTTGAAAGAAGTCTTGCAATGCGGTTTGAAGTCAGTATGCCCGATGCCAAAATTCCAATAATAAATGCATAGATAATAGCTAATGTCATCCCTGCAACCGCATAGTATAGAGTAGTCCAAGCTGATTTTAACCCCAACAGCAATATAGCAGGAGAAAAATCGGGATGAAAGAATCCCTCCATGATTTGGCGTATTGCTTGGATACCTCCTGCATGAACAAGGTCAGCATCCCATTTTACCGATAAAAGACTAAGACCAAAAACCAAAAACAACAAAAGGGTAAGAAAGAAACGTTTATGAAGACGTAGGAAAGGGATGGTCATTTACTCCTTCTCCTTTTAGTTGATAAAGGTCCTTTAACATTCCATCTGTTACCTTCTCTGTCGGTAAATCAAAGAATAGTTCTCCATTTTTTAAAGAAATAATTCTTGTAAAGTATTTACGGGCATATTCGACAGAGTGCAGGCTAGCAATCAGTGTTTGCTTTTGTTCTAAAACAATGCCGGTCAATAAGGCTAATAGATCATTAGCCCTTGCCGGGTCAAGAGAAGCAACGGGTTCATCTGCAAGGATAATTTCAGGTTCTTGCACCAATAATCGAGCGACCGCAACGCGCTGCTGTTCGCCTCCCGATAAGGTGGAGGTGATCTCATATGCCTTTGTAGTAAGACCAACCCTTTCAAGCGCTTTTAGTGCAAGTTCTTTCTCTTGTGGGAAAAGTAGGGAAAAAATGGATTTCAGCAATCCCCAATCAGCTAGTTTTCCTGCTAAAACATTATGGATCACAGCAATTGGTTTAATAAGATCAAATTGTTGCCGTATGACACCAATTTTTTTGGCAAATGCCTTCCTGTTCCGATAGGTAGATAGCGGTCTTTGATCAATTAGCACCTTCCCGCTGTCAGCAGGCAGATTCCCTGCAAGGATGTTAAGGAGGGTAGTTTTCCCAGCACCACTTGGACCAATAAGAGCTATCAATTCCCCTTGATGGATGGAAAAAGATGCGGAAGATAAAGCGAGCTTCTGCTCAAAATGTTTTGAAATGTCTTTCGCTTCAATTTTTATTTCTGAAAGCATTGTTTATTCTCCTACTTGATGATCTTGAGTTCTTTTGCGACTTTCTGAATCTTGTCATAGTTATCGTTCTTCGTTTCGATAAATTTGTTTGTTTGGAATAACTCTGCGATTTCCTTTTGATCCCCATTATAGGAAAGAAGAGCATCTTTTACTTTTTCTTTTGTCCCTTTTCCGAAAACTTCATCAACATTGCTGTTGATCGTCCAGTTGTAATCATAAAAAGCTGGTGTTGTATAGAAAACCTTCACTTTTTTGGGATTAACTTTTCCTTCCTTAACAGCTTTTTGCCATACTTCTTCATTTAAGGCACCTGCTTGAAACGCTCCGGATTCAATAAGCTTGTATGTGGTATCATGCGAACCGGAGAAGTTCGGTTTGCCATCAAAATCTTGTTCAGGATTTATGCCAGATTCCAATAAATAATAGCGCGGCATTAAGTGTCCGGAAGTTGAACTTTCGCTGCCAAAGGTAAATGATTTCCCTTTTAAATCTGCTATTGAGTTAATACCCGAGTCGGTTCTGGTGATAAAAACAGAATGAAATTTTGCATCGTTAGGTCTTTGTATAATCGATTGGGCACCTGGTACGCGGTTTCGAGCTTGAACACTCGTTAAACCGCCAAACCATGCTAAGTGAATATCGCCGCGCTGGAAACCGGTCACAAGGGCTGCATAATCTACTGATGGTACAAATTCAACCTTCAGGCCTGTTTTTTCTTGGAGATAGTTGGCTACTGCGGTCATGCCTTTTTCCAAATCTGCTGCATTTTGGTCAGGAATTGCTCCGATTTTAAATACTGCATTTGCTTTTTCATTCTTAGTTGTTTTGCTGTTAGGCAAATTGTTTTGGCTACATGCTGCCAGTGCAAATGTCAATAATGTAAGAATAAGCAATGAAATCCTTTTTTTCATAAATATATCCACCTTGCATTTAATTTTTTTGCGGTAAAATATCGGAAAATGCCTTAATAATCGGGCGGTTTTCTTCCTCAGGCAATGCAGCGAAGTAAAAATTTCTGCTAAACGGAATGACAGGTTCAATTATCTCAATCCGGTTTGCTTTTGTTGCAGTTGCAGCTGCCAATTTTGAAATAAAACTTATACCCAGTCCCGCTTCAACGGCTGCAATAACGGCATCTGTACTGCCGATGGATACAGCTGCTTTTATATCATGAAGAGCATACCCTTGCTGGATTAGAAATTCCTCCATTACTTTTCTTGTTCCTGACCCTTCTTCCCTTACTACAAAGTCAAATCGTTGAATTTCGTTAAAATTAAGGTCCTTTGATTGAACTAATGGATGACCGATTGGAGTAATCAAAACTAGTGAATCAGAAGCAACTTGTTTAAATTTTATTTTACTTGATTCCTGCTTAAGTCCGACAATGGCAATATCTATTTGGCGATCCAACAGTTTTTCAATCATTTTTTTTGAGTCATCGATAACGACAACTACCTCAACTTTAGGAAATTTGTGTCGAAATTCCTTTAGTAAAGGGGGAAGGAGATAGGTTCCAGGAATTGTACTTGCTCCGACGGTTAAAGTACCTGAAAGAACATCTTGAAGGCTATGTAGTTCGTCTTCTAATGTAATCCATCTTTTCATAATATCTTTCGCAGCTTGATACACAATTTTTCCTGCAGCCGTCGGCTGAACTCCTGCTAGTCCGCGTTCAAGAAGGTTCACGCCAAGGTCATCTTCTAAGCTTTTAATCTTCAAACTTAACGCAGGTTGGGAGCTTTTTAAAGAAAAGGCAGCTTCCGAAAAACTTTTCTTCTCAACAACAAACATAAAAGCTTCTAGCTTTTTTAAATTCATTCGCACCCCTCCTATTTAAAAAAATTATACTTTTTATAAAAAAAATTTATACATTAGACAAAAAAATTATTCCGATCATTTATTGTCGGAATCCTATATTTATTATAGGTATGTTGTGGCATTTTGAAAAGTAATTTTGACGATTTTTTAATTTTGGATCGGAATTCGAAAGTTCAAAAAATTGTACCAAGTTCATTTATTTAAGAGTGAACTCAATCACACTTAGAGTTGCTGGAAGTGAGTATGCTTATCATAAATCTTAAGAAACTTCTTCAAATGTTGTTTCTCGAGGGAAAATCTTATTTTTTATGAAATGAGGAGAATACGATGAGTGAGATCATTAATAACCGTGAGTTAAGGCCAACACATCCATCTGAACGGCAAGCACTCTTAAAATCAATTATTAAAGATTTGCATAACGGTAAAAGTGTTGAAGAAGTAAAATCACAGTTCGAAAATGCTGTTGGACATATTAGTGTCGCAGAAATTTCACAGCTTGAACATGCGCTTATGGAAGAAGAAGGAATTCCTGTTGAGGAAGTACAGCGTTTATGTTCAGTTCATGCAGCTGTCTTTAAAGGCTCGATTGATGAGATTCACCATTCAGATCAGCCGGAAGAAACACCAGGGCACCCTATTCATACCTTTAAACTCGAAAACAAAGAAATCGATTTGCTCGTTAATTTTAAAATAAAGCTTCATCTTGAACGCTTTGAAAAGGATGGAAGTGTAGAAAATCGAAACAAACTGATTTCAGATTTAAACCTTTTATTCGATATTGACAAACACTATAGCCGCAAGGAAAATTTACTTTTTCCCTATTTAGAAAAGTACGGCATTAATGGCCCTTCCAAAGTGATGTGGGGAGTGGATGATCGTATACGTCAAGCCATCAAAGAAGCAAAGCAAATGTTATTAAATGATAACGGTGCAGAAAAGCAAAAAGTGATTCATGCTGTTTCTTATGCAGTCCAGGAAGTAAGTGATATGATTTTTAGAGAGGAACAGATCTTGTTTCCGATGGCGCTTGAAACCCTTACTGAAGATGAATGGTTAAAAATAGCGCAAGAAAGTGATGAAATAGGTTTTTGCTTAGCAGGCCCTGAAAGTGTATGGAATCCAAAGCGTGAAGAAATAAAAGAAGAAGCAGCCGCTAAAGGCTTTATTCGGTTTGAAACGGGAATTTTATCTGTAGCACAATTGGAATTAATGTTGAATCATTTACCAGTTGATATTACTTTTATTGATAAAGATGATGTTGTCCGTTATTTCTCACATGGAAAAGAGCGGATTTTTGCCCGTACAAAAGCCGTGATTGGAAGAACCGTCCAAAACTGCCATCCACCGAAAAGCGTTCATGTTGTGGAACAATTGTTGGCAGATTTTAAATCGGGAAAAAAAGATCATGAAGATTTTTGGATTAAATTTGCGGGAAAGTATGTTTATATTCGTTATTTTGCTGTACGTGATGAAAACGGGGAATATGAGGGTACATTAGAATTCACCCAAAATATTGCTCCCATCCAGAAAATAACAGATGAAAAAAGAATTCTCTTTTGATTTATTAGGAATGGATGTGAGTGGGGAAGGCCATTCCTACGGACTTCCCTCAACTCAATTAAATAGAATAGATGAACGTTTTTTCTTTCACCGGATCAAAGTAGGCTAGAAGGACTGACTGTTTTTTCTTAATAATACCTGTTTTGATGTACAATCCAAGATCAAACGATAATTCTTCTAGCATTGTATGTTTGTTTAAGCTTTTTTCATCGAGCTTCAGGCTTTTGAACGTTTCGCCTAAAAGCTGTGGCTGATTCATAATTTGGCTGTACAAGGCACTCCTCCGTTTTTTCTCCAAATTGCTTTCCCACCAAGGTTTGCGTGGCTTATATTTATGGTTTTTCAAATAATCGTATTTCATTAAGCCCATTATGACATCGAAATCGGCAATCGATTTTGCTTTTAAAAACAGCAGCAGCCTGCGGTATAAATCTTCCAGCTGATGACCGATTCGCGCCCAGCCTTCTTTATCCCAAAACGTGCCAAATTCTTGGAAAAAATCAAATGGTGAAGGAAATGCTTTTGCTACTAAGTATTCAACGGTATGATCCATTCGGTGATCATTCCAATATTTCTCCAATACATCTTCCACTTGTTTGATTTTAATAATATCGTGAAACGAAAGGACATTATTGCCAACGATTTCGTATGGAGAATGATCCATAAAGGTATAGCCATGTTCCGCCGCTCTTAGACGGAGTCCTGTGCCCCGCAGCATTTTAAGAAAACCAAGCTGCAATTCTTCCGGACGCAATGCAAAAACGTCATTAAAGGTATGGCGGAAAGAGTGATAGTCTTCCTCAGGCAAACCGGCAATCAAATCGAGATGTTGGTCAATTTTTCCGCCTTCTTTTACCATCGTAACCGTTCTTGTCAGCTTTGAAAAATTTTGTTTGCGGTGCACGAGCTGGTTCGTGTAGTCATTGGTCGATTGAACGCCGATTTCAAAACGGAACAATCCTTTCGGAGCATTGTTATTAAGAAACTCAATTACTTCCGGCCTCATAATATCGGCTGTGATCTCGAATTGGAAAACAGTGCCGGGCACATGTTCATCAATTAAAAATTGGAACATTTCAAGCGCATAGCTGCGGCTAATATTAAATGTCCGGTCAACAAATTTCATAGTTTTCGCACCGTTTGCCATTAAATAACGGATATCTGCCTTAATTTTTTCCCGGTCAAAATAGCGGACACCGACCTCGATGGATGATAAACAGAACTGGCAGCTGAAAGGACAGCCTCTGCTCGTTTCAATATAAACCACCCTCTTGCCGAGGTCAGGAAGATCTTCAGGGAAACGGAAAGGGGATGGAAGATCGCGTAAATCAAGCTTGTTCATTTGCGGTGTAAACAAGACTTGGCCATTTTCACGGTAAGCAATGCCCGGAACTTCTGCGAAATTTTGACCGGATTCGATTGCTGATAGCAGCTGTTTAAACGTTTGTTCGCCTTCTCCAATGACGATAAAATCCACTTCCGGCACTTTTTCCATCCATTCAGCCGTATCGTACGTCACTTCGGGTCCACCGAGGATAATATGGATGGAAGGATCAATTTTTTTTAGCACTTTGATGACTTTGATGGTTTCTTCAATATTCCAAATGTAGCAGCTAAAGCCGATTACGTCAGGGCGCTGCTGGTACAAATCAGAGACAATGCTTAAAGTTGGATCCTTAATTGTGTATTCTTTTAATTTGATTGCAAAATCGGGTGCAGCGTATGCCTTTAAGTAGCGAATAGCAAGATTCGTGTGAATATATTTTGCATTCAAAGTAGAACAAATGACGTTCATTCGGACAAATCAAACTCCTTTTATAGGTTAAACACAACAGTTAATTATAGCGGAATGGTGGGCAAAAAAATAGACCCCCGCCAGCTGGCAGGGGTTTTGCTTTTATGTTATGGCAGCATGAAGGCCAAGATGTTGTTTTGTAAGAAGACGAGAATGCCGATTAGGAAGACTAGGAAAATACTATGTTTAATCGTAAAGCGAAGCAATTCCGATTCTCGGCCAACGAGTCCAACGGCCGCAGCAGCAACGGCAATCGATTGCGGGGAGATCATTTTTCCTGTTACTCCCCCAGAAGAGTTTGCTGCAAGGGCGAGAGTCGGATCCATTCCAATCGATGTCGCCGTTACTTTTTGCAGGTTGCCAAAAAGGACGTTGGCCGATGTATCCGAACCGGTGATAAAGACTCCAAGCCAGCCAAGGAACGGCGAGAAGAACGGGAAAAGAACCGAGCCTGTTTTTGCTAACGCCATACCAAGTGAAGTGCTCATGCCGGATACATTTGTTACATAGGCAAAGCCGACAACAGAAGCGATTGTGATAACCGGGTATTTCAATTCGTTTAACGTTTCTCCAAAGGTAGCAATCCAATTTTTCCAAGAGATGGAGACAATATACTTGGTGATCAAAGCTGAAATCAAAATGGCGGTTCCTGCCGCTGCAAGCAATTCCAGTTTATAAACTGCAGGCACAGGCTGCCCGGCGCCATTAGCGACTTTGTTGTTTAAAAACGGCACAGCAGGAACAAACGTTAACGCTTGACCAAGAACGTTAACCGCTTTCAAAACAATGTTTGTACCTGCATAATGGCCTGTCAATGCCAGTTTAATAGTAGGAATACCCCATAAAGAGATAAGTCCAGTTAAGATCAAGAAAGGAGACCATGCTTTGAACACCTGTCCGCCTGTGTAAGTTTCCCGGTGATTACTGGAGCTTTCAGCAGCTACTGTAGCCGCTATTTCCTGCTCAGATTTAAAACGGAAAATTGATTTTGGTTTCCAAAATTTTAAGAAGATTGCTAGAGCGAATAAGGACACAAGAGATGAAAGAATATCTGGGAGTTCAGGCCCTAAGTAGTTGGATGATAAAAATTGCGTAATTGCAAATGAAACGCCTGAAACAATAATAGCTGGCAACACTTCCATTGTTTTTTTAAACCCAGCCATAATAAAAACAAGATAGAATGGAATAAATACGGATAAAAACGGCAGCTGGCGGCCAATTACTTTTGAAATTTCAGTTGCCGCAACGCCAGTAGGGCCTTCCATTGCAATAACTGGTGTTCCGATTGCGCCAAAGGCAACGGGCGCTGTATTGGCAATCAGGCAAAGACCTGCTGCATAAAGCGGGTTGAATCCAAGTCCGACAAGCAAAGCAGCGGAAATGGCAACCGGGGCACCGAACCCTGCGGCACCTTCCAAAAAGGCACCAAATGAAAAGGCGACTAATAATGCCTGAAGCCTGCGATCCTCGGTAATCGACAGTACCGAATGGCGGATAATATCAAACTGTCCCGTCTTAACAGTCAGTTTGTACAAAAATACTGATGCGATAATGATCCAGCCGATTGGCAGAATTCCATAAACAGCACCTTGAGTTGCCGACATAAAGGCAATGCCAGCGGGTACTTTGTACGCGATGATGGCAATAACTAAGGCGATCAATAGAGTAGAAAGTCCAGCGATATGCCCCTTCATTCGTTTAATGGCCAATGCCCAGAAAAAATAGAGAATCGGAATTAGTGCAACGATGGCAGTAAGAGCGAGATTCCCGCCTACTGCAGTTGAATTTGCTGTAAACAAACAAATACCCCCTTAATTTTTTATTTTTCTCCCAAATGCGTCCTTTCTTTTAGAATAGTAACCGCTTACAAATGTTCCGAAGTCATCAGATGACTGGATGAATGGTGCTGCTAGTGAGAATTATATGGGGGAATTGCAAAAATTACAAGAGTTTTTCGATAATTATAAATAAAAATTATCCTTTGCAGCGGCTACTTTTCTTTATATGATTAATATTACAGTATTTGTTTTTTTAGAATTTTGTCAAAAAGAAATGTTATATAGACTAGGGGCTGGAAAAATGATTTATAAAAAAATAAAGCCGAAAAAAATTTATGAGGAAGTAACAGAAGCGATTTATGAAATGATTCGCACGGGCAAGTTAATGCCAGGGCAAAAACTCGATTCAGTGCAGCAGCTTGCGGAAAACTTTCAAGTAGGCCGCTCAGCCATCAGGGAAGCGCTGACATCGCTAAGGGGAATGGGACTCATTGAAATGCGGCAAGGGGAAGGTACATTTATTAAAGAATTTTCAACAGATCAAATTATCTTTCCGTTGTCTACAGCAATTTTAATGAATAAAGAAGATATTTCCAACCTTTTGGAAGTGCGTAAAATAATCGAAGTTGGTGCAGTCTCTGTTGCTGCCAAAAAAAGAACAGCAGAACAGCTGGGGGAAATCGAAGAAGCGCTGAACGATATGAAACGAGCTCATGGCAATCAGGAACTTGGGGAAGAAGCCGATTTGAAATTTCATTTGGCAATTGCCAAATGCTCGCAAAATACACTTTTAATCAATTTGTTGAATCAAGTGTCTGAAATGATGGCAGTCACAATGAAGGAAACCCGTCGAGTATGGCTGTATTCGAACGAAATTACAATCGACCAATTGTATGATGAACATGATTTGATTTTCCAAGCGATTCGGGATCAAGATGAGGCAAAGGCAAGCCATTTTATGATGGTTCATCTTGAAAATGTTGAGGCCATCCTGGCAAAATATTATGAACAATCAAATAGGAGAAAATAAAGCATCAAGGGGGTTGCAGAACTTCCTGTTTTCTTTCATGAAAATGAATGATGAAAAAAAATGATTGAAAACCCTTTCTAACAGTAGGATAATGAACAAAAAGAGTAGATTTCTAGATTTCTGACTACTCTTTTCTTCAGTCATCTGATGACCGGTTGACTGCAAACTTACGATTAATGGAGATGGAAAACGATGAAAGTAACCCTTTTTGCAACATGTTTGGTTGATATGTTTCAAGGCAATGTTGGAAAAGCAACTGTCGAGTTACTTGAACACCTTGGCTGTGAAATTGAATTCCCTGAATCCCAAGTCTGCTGCGGGCAGCCTGCATATAATAGCGGGTATGTAAACGAAGCCAAAGAGGCAATGAAGCGGATGATTGATACTTTTGCCGATGCAGAATATGTTGTCTCCCCGTCCGGATCTTGCGCCTATATGTTCCACGAGTACCCGGAAGTATTTAAAGGGGATCCTATATGGGAGCCAAAAGCGAAAAAATTGGCAGCAAAAACATATGAACTAACCCAATTTATAGTGGATGTTTTAAAGGTTGAAGATGTAGGTGCCACGTTTGAAGGGCGTGTTACATACCATACTTCATGCCATATGACAAGGCTGCTCGGCGTAAAAGAAGCCCCGATGCTTCTTTTAAAAAATGTAAAAGGACTTACATTTACAGAACTGCCGGGAAAAGAGCAATGCTGCGGTTTTGGCGGAACATTTTCAGTGAAAATGGCACAAATATCTGAACAAATGGTGGATGAAAAAGTGCAGCATGTCGAAGAAACTGGCGCGGAATATCTGATTGGTGCTGATGCGGGGTGCCTGATGAATATTGGAGGTCGAATTGAACGTAAAGGAAAGCCGATCAAGGTTTTGCATATTGCGGAAGTTTTAAACAGTAGACCGTAATGCGGTGGAATTTTAACAAACATTGACCGTTGAGCTTTGTCATTCTAATCGACGGTCGCATTGAAGCTCGCTGGAAGGCTAAGGAGAAAGGGAGGTTTTTTCGGATGGCAATGAAAATAGGCAATGACCCCTTTAAAGAGCGCGTTGATAAAGGCATTCATGATGATTTTATGCGGGGAGCTGTTGCAGGGGCACAGGATGGTATGGGAGTAAAGCGGCGCAATGCTGCAGAGGAACTCGGCAACTGGGAAGAGTGGCGAAATCATGGGGAAGAAATACGCCAGCATGTCCTCAACCATTTGGATTACTATTTAGAACAATTAAGTGAAAACGTTGCCAAGAGAGGCGGCCACGTTTTTTTTGCTCAAACAAAGGAAGAAGCAAACGAATACATTCGCGGTGTGATTCAAAAGAAAAATGCAAAAAAAATAGTGAAATCCAAATCGATGGTGACCGAAGAGATTAGCTTAAACGCCGTTTTGGAAGAAGAAGGATGCGAAGTAGTTGAAACCGATCTCGGCGAATACATTTTGCAAATTGATGACCATGACCCGCCGTCGCATATTGTAGTGCCAGCATTGCACAAAAATAAAGAACAAATTCGCGATGTATTTGCAAAAAAGCTCGGTTATGATCAAACGTCAAAACCTGAAGAACTGGCACAGTTTGCCCGTGAAACGTTACGAAAAAAATATTTGGCTGCAGATATTGGCATCACCGGCTGTAATTTTGCTGTAGCGGAAACCGGATCGTTTAGTCTTGTAACGAACGAAGGAAACGCCGATCTCGTCACCGCACTGCCGAAAACGCAAATAACGGTTATGGGCATGGAAAGAATTGTGCCAACTTTTGAAGAAATGGAGGTGCTGGTCAGTTTACTAACAAGAAGCGCGGTGGGTCAAAAGTTAACGAGCTATATTACGGTTCTTACCGGACCTCGGGAAGAGCTGGATGCCGATGGGCCTGAAGAATTTCATCTTGTGATTGTGGATAATGGCCGTTCAAGCATTTTGGGCGGTGAATTCCAATCCGTTCTTCAATGTATCCGTTGTGCCGCCTGCATTAATGTCTGTCCAGTATACCGTCATGTTGGCGGTCATTCATACGGATCGATCTATTCCGGGCCAATCGGTGCTGTCTTGTCCCCGCTGCTTGGTGGATATGATGAATACAAAGAGCTACCGTATGCTTCGTCATTGTGCGGTGCCTGTACTGAAGTTTGTCCAGTTAAGATTCCGCTGCATAATTTACTGTTGAAACATCGCCAAATCATCGTTGAAAAAGAGGGCAAAGCACCAATTTCGGAAAAATTAGCGATGAAGGCTTTTGGTCTTGGTGCCGCTTCACCGATGTTATATAAATTAGGTTCAAAAATCGCCCCGGCAGCGATGAATCCATTTACAGATGGAGGGAAAATTTCAAAAGGTCCCGGGCCGCTTAAGGCATGGACGGAAATCCGCGACTTTCCCGCTCCGAATAAAGAACGGTTTAGAGACTGGTTTAAAAATCGCGAAAAAGGAGAGAAAAAGTCATGACAGGTACGATTCAAAACCGGGAAAATTTTCTCAATCAAATCGCAAAAAACCTTGGCCGCTCGCGAATCACAAAGCCAGTTGAAAGGCCTAGATGGAAGCATCAGCCGCAGCATGAAGTATTAAAACATGCTAATCAGGATGAACTATTGGAAGTACTGATTAACCAATGCAAAAACATTCATACGGCTATTCATATTTCGGATACGCAAACCTTGGCGGCAACGATAAAAGAGGTTGTAAAAGAGTATGGTGGCGGGCCGGTTATCACTTGGAGGGATGAGCGCTTTAGCAAATGGGGGCTGGATCCTTTATTGAAACAGGAATGGCCAGCAGAATCAATTGATGTCCATGAATGGGACTATAAGCGTGGATCGGAAAATATTGCAATAGCAGAGCGTGCAAATGTTGGAATTACCATTAGTGACATTACACTTGCAGAATCAGGAACCGTCGTTCTTTTTAGCAATGAAAACCGCGGTAGAACCGTCAGCTTTTTGCCAACCACCTATATTGCTCTTGTTCCAAAAAGCTCAATTGTACCAAGAATGACCCAGGCCGCACAGAAAATGCGCGAGATTGAGAAACAGGGAGGCAAAGTGGCTTCCTGTGTTAACTTTATTACTGGTCCAAGCAACTCAGCCGATATTGAATTAAATTTAGTCGTTGGTGTCCACGGCCCGGTAAAGGCTACTTATATTGTGATAAGCGATCTGTAACAATCGGGTTCGTCTCTTTGAAGGGAGACGAACTTTTTTAATACTGCCCCGCTGCACTCGCTTGCGAAGTGGTCGAATCCGTCTTGAAATACGTCGAATCCGCCCAAAATTGCGGCGAATTCCTCTCCAATTACGTCGAATCCGCCCAAAATTGCGGCGAATTCCTCTCCAATTACGTCGAATCCGCCTCCAATTGCGTTGAATTCCTCTCCAATTACGTCGAATCCGCCCATAATCACGTTGAATTCCTCATCCCCATAGCTGTATCGATTGTTATATAACAATTTATTCCCTGTTATATAATTATTCTCAATTAATAAAGCCGAATATAATAACGTTTTTATCAAACGAAAGCAATGTGTACTACAAAATATTTTAAAATGTTTAACATTTGTCACAGCTTACGAAAAAATGTTGCCATACAATAATGACAGGGAAGTTAATTTTACAAAATACAACTTAATTTCTGAAAACATAAGGACAGCAAGCGCGCAATGCTCAATTCTGCATGAAAATGAGCAGCCTGTTTTCTTATGGGAATTTCTTTAAGAATAGAGGGAGGGAGATTATGTCAGTCTTACCAAAGAAAAATGACCTTGGATTTTATGAAATCCGCCTTGAATCAATAGGGGGACTTGGAGCGAATTTGGCTGGTAAAATGCTTGCAGAAGCAGCAGTACTAGGACTCGGTTTAAACGGTTCCAACTTTTCATCCTACGGTTCGGAAAAGAAAGGATCTCCAGTAAAAAGTTTCATTCGATTTTGTGATCCAGGGGTTCCGATTCGCGACCATAGTCCTATCGAACAGCCGCATGTGGTTGGAGTTTTTCACGAAGCATTATACAAAACGATCGATGTCGTCAGCGGGCTGAATGCAGATGGAATCGTTCTCGTGAATACTACACGTGATTTTGATGATGTAAAAAAAGATTTAAAACTGGAATATGGCACTCTTGCGATTGTGGATGCGCTTACCATTGCGGTTGAAGAGAAAACGAAGGTCAATACAGCAATGCTTGGGGCGCTTTATCGGATTTGCGACTTTCTGGATCCCGATAATATGAGAGGCGTGATCCGGAAAACCTTTGAAAAGAAATACCCGCATCTTGTCGAACCAAACCTGCGCACATTCAACCGCGGTTACAATGAAGTTCGGTTTAAAGAATACAAAGTCCCGGAAGGTGCAGAAGGAAAAAGTTTCTCCCGGCCGCTGCCGCTCCTTGGATTCAATACACAAGAACTAGGCGGGGTCGTTACTGCCCAGGCGAATAGTATTTTAAAAGATTTAAGCGGATCAAGACAAGGATTCTTGCCTGAGTTTAAGCAAGAAGCATGCATTAACTGTGCTGCCTGCGATAACGTTTGCCCGGATATGTGCTTTGTTTGGGAAGAAGGCGAGGATAAGCGCGGCAGAAAACAAATGTTTTTAAAAGGTATCGACTATCAATACTGCAAAGGCTGCTTAAAATGTGTTGAGGCATGTCCGACAGACGCATTAAGCGATCTGAGGGAAGTCATCGGCTATGCTGAAGAACATCGCGTGAAGCAAAACTTTCCTTATGTGGCAGGGGGGATCTCATAATGGCAGTGTTAGAAGAAAATTTAAATAATAGCTTACTAGCAGAGCAGATTTCAGTGTTTGAATCAGGGAATGAAATGGCGGCTATGGCTGCAGCGCAAATTAACTATCATATTATGGGGTATTTTCCGATTACGCCTTCTACCGAAGTGGCGCAATACTTAGATCAAATGAAAACGCGCGGCGAGCATGATATTAAATTGATTGCTGCTGATGGTGAACATGGCTCTGCAGGTATTTGTTACGGTGCAGCGGTAACAGGTGCAAGGGTGTTTAATGCGACAAGCGCAAACGGATTTTTATATATGCTTGAACAGCTTCCGGTTCAGTCCGGTACACGTTTCCCAATGGTGCTAAACTTGGTTACTCGGGCTGTCAGCGGACCGCTTGATATTCGGGGGGATCATTCTGACTTATATTATGCACTAAATACTGGCTGGGTTATTTTAACAGCAAAAACACCGCAGGCAGTCTATGACATGAATATCATGGCACTGAAAATTGCCGAACACTCAAAAGTCCGCCTCCCTGTAATTGTTGCATATGACGGTTTCTGGACATCCCATCAAAAACGGCGTGTTGAATTTTTCAAAAATCGTGCTGTTGTTCAGCAATTTGTTGGCGAATGTAATACAGAATACAACTTTATTCGCGATCCGAAAAAACCGGTAACTATTGGTGCGCATATGGATGGAGACAATCTCCTAAACAACCATTATCAGCAATCTGAAGCGATGTACGCTGCTGGTGAGGTCTTTAAAGAAGTAGCAGCGGAGTACGCTAAATTGTCAGGAAGAGAATATCCGGTTCTTGACTTATATCATATGGAAGATGCAGAAGTGGCAGTATTCCTATTAAACTCGGCAGCAGAATCAGCGAAAGATGTCGCAGACAAACTTCGTGAACAAGGAATTAAAGCAGGTGTGATCAGCCCGAACATTCTCCGGCCTTTCCCGGCAAAAGAAATTCGCGAAGCACTCAAAAATGTTAAAGCCGTTTTAGTTGGTGAGCGTGCGGATTCCTTTGGCGCTGGCGGTCCAAACTTAACACATGAAGTGAAATCTGCCCTTCAAGACGAAAAGGGAAACCAAACCATTGTTCTAAGCAGAGTTTTCGGTCTTGGCGGAAAAGACTTCTATGCAAGCGATGCCGAAAGCTTCTTCCAATTGGCGCTTGATGCAGCGGAGAAAGGCTATGCTGAAAAGCCATTCGATTATTACGGGATTGTTCCCGGCAATCCGGAAAAAGCTCTTAAACCAGTGATTGAACCGCAGCATGGAGATGCGTACAAAACCGGTTTAATTGATGTCCAAATGGACCCAGATACTAACAAATTAAAAGTGAAAATCCCGCCGCTTCGTGCTCTAACAACGAAGCCGAAACGACTGGCGTCCGGTCATGGCGCTTGTCCGGGCTGCGGCATTTTCTCAGGCCTTGAATTGTTCTTTAAAGGGATTGAAGGAGATATTGTCACGCTCTTCCAAACAGGCTGTGCCTATGTAACGACAACATCGTATCCGTACAGCTCCCACAGGCAAACAATGATGCATAACTTGTTCCAAAATGGTGCTGCAACGCTTTCTGGTACTGTCGAAGCCTTCCTTGAATTAAAGCGTCGCGGGGAAATCCAAGTATCAGATGATGCAACCTTTGTGATGATAACCGGCGACGGCGGCATGGATATTGGCATGGGCTCTGCGATAGGTACAGCGCTTCGCGGACATAAATTAATCATGCTTGAATACGACAACGAAGGCTATATGAACACCGGATCGCAAATGTCTTATTCGACACCATTCGGTCATATGACAAGCACAACGGGAGTAGGGAAAACCCAGAAAGGGAAAGCATTCCACCATAAGGATACGGCTCAAATTATGGCCTCAACCAATATTCCTTATGTCTTTACCGGTTCTGAAGCATTCCCGCAGGATTTGGTAAAGAAAGGTGCTAAAGCGCAGTGGTATGCGCAAAACGTCGGTACAGTTTACGGCAAAATCCTGATTACGTGCCCATTAAACTGGAAATCTGAAGATCGGTATGGCAGCACGATTATGGAAGCAGCTGTAAATTCTTGCTTCTTCCCGCTTTATGAAGTGGAGCAGGGAGTTACAACGATTACGTATGATCCAGAAACAAAAAACAAGCGAATTCCGCTTTCCGATTGGTTAAAGTATATGGGCAAAACAAAGCATTTACTAAAAGAGGAAAACAAACCGCTCTTGGAAGAATTTGCAGAAGAAGTTGAAAAAAGATGGCAGCGTTTGAAAGCTAAACACGACCATCCAATGCTGTAAAACTGCATGTAAAAAAGCAAGGTGTATACCACCTTGCTTTTTTACATTGTGATAATTTGATTAAGCCTTTCTTGAGCGAACATGCTCATGTTTGAAAGGTTTTCGCTGAAAAAAAGAAAACGAATGCTCAAGTTTGAAAGATTTTTGTTGAAAAAAGAAGGACGATGTCGGTAAATGATCACAAACCATGACAGGTTTTTGTCGAAAATCAAAAAAAAACAATTTGTTTTGTCTAATTTTGCGAAACTATTTACTTTTATAGTAAAAGTTGTCATAATGCATCAAGTAGACTATTTTTTTAGGAATGACTGCAGTCTTTAAGGGTCATAATTAGGAGGATTATTCGGTTGTGTAGTAATAGTAATCGTCGTGCCGTAAAGATGCTGGAAGAGATCAAAGCCAAAAGAGAAAGTATGATTCATTGTGCTAGCCAAAATGGTTTTACCAACGAAATGACTATAAAGTTGAGCCAAGAACTGGATGAGTTAATTAATGAATATCAACGAACCTTTCGGTCACATAAAGAATCCGAAAATGCAGGGAAAACATTCGTAAAAATGGTAAAGGTTATGCCTGGAAAAAAACTTGTTGAAATTTAAGAGTGAGAGGCTGAGGAAAGCATGCAGAAATGCACGATGTTTTCCTTTTATTTTTTTGCTTTTTTCGGGTATAAGAATTGAAAAAATCAAGAAATCTGCTGACTGTGATATTTATCATTGTTCAAATATCCCCTTTTATAGTTAAATTAGTGCAAGTTTTACTCTTATGTTCACCACAATAAACTTCACTTCAAGATTCTACTCCATGAACCTTTCAAAATCTAATTTTGCATCAAAAAGAAAAATACTTTGGTACTATGCTTATGTTGCGATTCATATATCGTAATAAATAGCATTTTATAAAAAGAAAAAAGCGTAAACCTCAATTTGAGCCGCTATTATGGAGGAGGGGAATTTCTACATGCATATTGTCGTCTGTGTGAAGCAAGTACCAGATACAAAAATCATTAAAATTAACCCAAAAACAAACACACTCGACCGCCGCAGTGCTCCGGCCATTTTAAATCCATACGATGCACATGCCGTTCAAGAGGCTGTCCGAATTAGACAGCAAACTGGTGGCACGATTTCCGTTGTCTCGATGGGGCCGCCGCAAGCGACCGAAGTGATTAAAAAAAGCGTTGAAATTGGCGCGGACAAGGGCTATTTAATTTCAGACCGAGCCTTTGCCGGTGCAGATACGCTTGCTACAAGCTATGCATTGTCAAAAGCCTTGGAAAAAATCGGGTCAGAGCTTCCGATTGATCTGATCATTTGCGGAAAGCACGCAATCGACGGAGATACCGGACAGGTCGGTCCCGGAATTGCCAGAAGGCTTGATATCCCGCCGATTACGAGTGTTTTAGAAGTGGCGGAAGTGAATGAAAAAGAAAATACAGTTTTGCTCAAGCGAAAGTTATCGAATGGTTATGAGCTTATTCAATCTGAATTGCCTTGTTTACTAACAGTTGAAAAAGAAATTAACGATATTGACTATTCACCAATGCCAAATATGATACGGGCTGCTAGGTATGAACCGGTTATTTGGACTGTGAACGATCTTGAAGCGGTAGACCGTGCACAGCTCGGGTTAAAGGGATCGCCTACCATCGTTGGCAAGATGTTTACTCCACCAAGACCCGAAGGCGGCAAAAAGTTTGAAGGTTCTGCAGATGATCAAGTCAAGCAATTAATGGAAATCTTATTGGAGAAAAAAGATTTATTGACCTCAAAATAACAGGCTGATAGTGTTGCAGGGAGGGGCTTATATGAACTTGGACGAATACCGTGGAGTATGGATATTCATTGAGCAGACAGACGGAGAGATTGCGGGAGTTTCATTAGAATTGCTTGGTGCGGGAAGAAAATTGGCAGATAAATTGGAAGTTCCACTGGCAGGCGTTTTGCTCGGTGAAGGTATAAAAGCGCTGGCAAATCAAGTGATCGCCCATGGGGCGGACGAAGTATATGTAATCGATCACCCAGTGCTGAAACACTATCGAACCGAATCCTATATGAAAGGCGTTATCCAGCTGGCAGAAAAATACAAGCCGGAAATTTTCCTTTACGGGGCAACGCCAAATGGAAAAGACTTGGCAAGTGCAGTGGCAACAGACTTAAGCACGGGTTTAACCGCCGATACGACCATGTTGGATGTTGATTTGAATAATCGTTTGCTCGAGGCGAGCCGCCCGGCTTTCGGGGGAAATATCATGGCTACGATCCTTTGCAAAAAACATCGGCCGCAGATGGCAACAGTAAGACCAAAAGTGATGAAGGCTCTCGAAGCTGATGCTGCAAGAACGGGAAAAATAATTGAAGAAACAATCGACCTGAAAGAAGAAGACATGCGGACTAAAGTGTTAAAGATTGTGAATGAGGTAACAAAAAAGGCAAGCTTGGCTGATGCCCATGTTATTGTCTGCGGCGGCAAAGGAATGGGAGATGAACAAAATTTCCAATTGCTCTATGAGTTTGCTGAGACGATCGGGGCAAGTGTTGGCGGTACAAGAGATGTCGTGGAAGCAGGTTGGCTCCCGCATGAGCTGCAAATTGGCCAGACAGGAGAGACGGTTACACCGAAAATTTATTTCGCTGTGGCACTCTCGGGAGCCATTCAGCACGTTGTGGGAATGAAAAACTCTGAGTTGATTATTGCCATCAATAAAGATCCGAATGCGCCGATTTTCGATGTAGCCACATACGGAATTGTAGGGGATGCACTTGAAATAATTCCCAAACTGACAGAGCAGTTAAAACAGCTTAAGAATGAAAAAGGCGGTGAAGTAAGCTATGCCTGAAAAATTTGATGTCATTGTGGTCGGAGCAGGTCCGGCCGGCACCGCTTGCGCCTATGTATGCGCGAAAAACGGTTTAAATGTATTGCTGCTTGAACGCGGGGAATACCCCGGCAGTAAAAATGTAATGGGCGGCGTGCTGTATCGAAAACAAATGGAAGAGCTTATTCCGGAATTTTGGAAGGAAGCGCCGCTTGAGCGGCCTGTGGTTGAACAGCGATTTTGGATGATGGATAAAGAATCAGTTGTTTCCTTTGGATACAAGGGACTTGAGTGGGCCGTTGAGCCTTACAATAACTTTACCGTTTTACGAGCGCATTTTGATCAGTGGTTTGCTAAGAAAGCTGTCGAGGCTGGTGCCCTTCTGATCAATGAAACGGTTGTGAAAGAGTGTCTTGTTGAAAATGGAAAAGTTGTCGGCGTTCGCACCGACAGGCCGGATGGTGATCTTTTTGCCGATGTTGTAGTCTTGGCCGATGGGGTCAACTCCCTCCTTTCAAAACAATTGGGCTTCCATAAAGAACTTCGCCCCGACGAAGTGGCCTTAACGGTAATGGAAGTGATTAATTTGCCGAAAGAAAAAATCAATGACCGCTTTAATCTTGAAGACAATCAAGGATGCACAATCGAAATTTTTGGAGACTCGACACAGGGCAACTTGGGCACCGCCTTTTTATACACGAATAAAGAAAGCTTAAACATCGGTGTTGGAACTACATTATCAAGTATGATTAAGGCGAAGCTCAAACCGTATGATCTGCTCGATTATTTAAAAAATCATCCCATGGTCAAACCAATGCTCGCAGGCGGGGAATCGGCTGAATATCTCGCCCATTTAATTCCGGAAGGCGGCTATCGATCTGTTCCAAAAGTTGTCGGTGATGGGGTCGTCATTGTTGGAGATGCCGCACAGCTTGTCAACGCCATCCACCGCGAGGGATCAAACATGGCAATGGCGTCAGGAAAAATGGCAGCAGAAGCTATTGTCAAAGCAAAAGCAGCCAATGATTTCAGCGCTTCAAGACTGAATAGCTATCGTGATGCCTTGTACAACAGCTTTATCATAAAGGATTTGGAAAAATACAAAGATGCCGCCCATACGTTTGAAAAATACCCGCAATATTTTAAAGAATACGTTCCAATGATGAACAAAGCGGCAAGCAAATTCTTTACTGTTGATGGTACTCCAAAACGGGATAAACAAAAGGATATTATGCGCAGCATCACTTCAGAGCGGGGAACGATCAACGTACTTAAGGATATGTATCGTGCCTGGAAGGCGGTGAAGTAAAATGTCAACAACTACTCTTGAGGAAAAGCAATACCTTCTCCGGTTTAAATGTGATACGAAATCTCATTTAACGGTGCTTGACCATGATGTTTGCATGACCCAATGTCCAGAAAAACTTTGTACCGTTTTTTGCCCTGCCGAAGTTTATAAATGGGAAGGAACGCGGATGCAAGTTGGCTATGAAGGCTGCCATGAATGCGGCAGCTGCCGAATTGGCTGTCCATACCAAAATATTAAATGGGAATATCCAAAGGGCGGGCACGGAATCGTATTCCGGCTTGCCTAGAAAAAAGGAGCCAGCTGCTTATTTTGCAGCTTAGCTCCTTTTTTTGTCATTCATGTAAAGACCAAAATGATTTTTCCTATATGTATGTTTTTTCACAAAGGGATTGAAAAAAAGGGAAAGCGAAATGGTAAGAAGGAATGATGGGGTTAGCTGATTTTTTCTTGAAGGTTTGAAGTGTGGAGTTCATCGTTTTTACCATATGTTTCAACCGTACGGGCAAGTTCAATTGCTTCATTAAACGAATCCATTGCCGGAGATTTATAAAAAACTTGATCCCAGTTAAAGCTTCCATCCGCATTTGCGGAATAAAGGCAAACTTTCCAATGATAATAGTCTTTCTGCTATCCAGGCTTTATTTCACCTTCAAGGGCGATCAGCCAATGGGTTGGTAGTGTCAAAAGTTCTATGAAAACTACCTAGCGATTTAATATTTCTTCCATTTACTGGGCGGGTATGCCCCCGCAACCGCTCTTGACAAACACGCCAATGGTTTGCGTTTACTTTACCAAGGGCGACGGGGACAAAAAGAAGGCATGCTAAATAGCCCTTGGTTTTTCCATTTTAAACCATTGGCTAGTTCGGTTTGTCAAGAGTTCGCTTCGCCGGATGCTAGTTTTATTCAAGGGCTCTGCTAAACAAAAAGTTAGGTAGACCGCTGCTGGATAATCCAGCGTTGAGCTAATTCCATTAACTTTGTCCATCGCGCGGGCATTGTAGGAAGCCCTGATAGTTCTGGATTCACTACCGGGACTTTGCCCTCTAAACTTGCATGTGGACGAAGGAAATTAAAGTACGCCACAAACAACGTGACAAAAGAAACTGAACCATGTTCCGACCCAAAGCCATGAGTGGAACGATAGTTGCCCTTAAAAGTGCGGTTAAGTCTCTCGATAATTTGCTTAAGAGGTCTGTATTCCGTCGAAACAGGATCGTCGTTTGTCAGCCCAATCACTTGCTTCACATCAAAGGAAATGCCGTGCTGTGCGAAGAAATGTTGGGCTAGCAGATAGATCGGATTTCCGTCTACCACAAAGGTTAAATCTTTTGGAATCTCTTTCATCTTCAATAAGACATCATCCATTGCACGAATAGCGGAAACCGTATCTCGATTCGGTGAGACCGGATAAGAAAGGATGATTTTCTTCACCGCATCGAAAAAGAAAAATAAGTAATGCCAGTGACCATTCACTCGAATATAGGTTTCATCGCCACAAAATTGATCGGAAAGCTCGTAAGGGTAATGATCAATATATGGCTTAAGCAAAAGAGCGACGCTGTTTTCGTAGTTCAAAATCGTTTGATGTGAAATGGATACACCATGGACATCCTGCATAATGGCAGCTGTTTTACGAGCTGAAAGGCCATAGTTGACATGGTAAGTTAGAATCAACCCCAATGTATGTGGAGATGCGTAAATCTTTGACAAATCCACTACTGGAAGTTCAGGTGATTCCTTGGAAAGAGGCTTAAAATCAAGGTGAAACCGGCGAAAAATGTATCGTAATTTAAATGCCTGCGGATCCTTTTTAAACCGTTTCTTTTCTTTGGAAGACATGCCGTTTAGTTTCTTTTGGTAATAGGGACAATCGTTATTTTTGCACTTGAACACGTCAAAATCTTGTCGCTCCTTAACTTTTTCAAGGGTTTTTGAACAATGAGGGCACTTAAGAATAGCCTCTTTCAAATAACGACTCTTATTGTTAAAAAGGCAGGAACATACCTTACATTGATACTGTCCTTTGCCTCCATTATTGGCATAAAGATAATCCGATGGAGCACCACACGCTGGACAGTTCATTGACTTAGGTACAATTGCTTTTGTATTTGAACGTCTTTGAACCGGTTTTAAGGGTTTACCGTTTTTCTCAAGATAATCGGTGAGGAGTTTTTGATAATCAAGTTTTTCAAAGGTTTCGATGATAGGAAGTTCATCGACTTGAAGTTTTCGATAAGGTTTATTAACAGGCGTTTCTTCTCATTAGCCCCAAAATGAACTTGGACAATAAGAGTGATCTATTTTATACTACTTAATGTACCAAGGAGGTTGTCATCATGGCACGAACAAAACATTCAAAAGAATTTAAACTACAAGTGATAAAAGAGGTTTTGGAGACTGGCAAAAAAGCGGTAGTGGCTCGTCGCTATAATCTTAATGCTAATATGGTAGGCCGTTGGTGTACGGAATATAAAAATGGGCAATACGGTGATGTAGATGTCACAGCTATGCCTGATCTTGACCCAAAAGAAATGTCAAAAGAAAACGAAAAACTAAAAATACTACTAGGTGAAAAAGATCTTGAAATCGCGATTTTACGTGATCTTATAAAAAAGAAAAACCCTCACTTGCTGAAAAACTTGAAGTAGCTGAAAAGTGGATTCAAAAAGGCTACTCCATTTCAGTGGTGCTAAAAATCATTGGTATTCCTCGTTCCACCTACTATTATCAAAAAAACTACCGTGTGGAAGAGAAAAAAGTAAGTGAGGGACGTCCAGCACCAGGCTATTCTTTCAAAGAGGACGGCCAAAAAGTATCAGATGAACAGATCAAGGAGTTTTTATTAGAGGGGATTGCCGGCGATGCCTATAACTATGGCTATCGCAAGCTCACAAAGTTTCTTTATCGGAACCATAACCTCGTCATTAACAAGAAAAAAGTGTACCGATTATGTAAAGAATTAGGGATCTTACGTCCACAGCGTAAGAAAAAAGTCTCGCATCCTAGAAAACTAGCACGAAATCGCATCATTACTAGCTCAAATCAAATGTGGGAAGCCGATATAAAATACGGATTTGTTGAAGGTGAAGACCGCTTTTTCTTTGTCATGTCAATTATTGACGTTTATGACAGGGGGATTGTCGATTATCATATGGGCTTGAGTTGTACAGGCAGCGATGTCAATCAAGCAATGCAACGAGCACTACTGAAACGCCAACTACTTAATGCTTTGGAAAAACCTGTTATCCGAACAGATAATGGACCACAGTTTATTTCTCATACTTTCGAGGAGTTTTGTGAAAATTATAAAATAGAGCATGAAAGAATACCGCCCAAAACGCCAAATATGAATGCCCATATCGAATCATTTCATCGGATTTTTGAGGACGATTGCCTATCTAGATGGCAATTTGAAACATATGCACAAGCATATGAAGTCGTCACAGAGTTTATGGTATTTTATAACGAAAGACGAATGCATTCAAGCATTCTAGATCTATCACCAAAAGAATTCTATGAGAATCAGGGTTCATTAGTAATTAAGGAAGTTCGAGTGTAACAGTGCCAAACTTCAGCCAAAGCACCAGCTTGATTAGGAGTGGCGGGCATGATAGCCTTGTTTGGCGATGCCGATGTTGTGACATCTGGCTGCTCGGCTGGGAAGTCATGCCCGCAGAGGCTCCTTGTCAAGCAGCATGGCCTTTTTGAAGAATAACGAAAGACAATCCAATTTTAAAAAACAATGGAAATGAGAGAATAAGAGAGATATTGTCCAAAATTCGGGGGTTAATCCGTCTTCAGGTTTTTCAAACATACCCTTTCCAACGAGAAGTGTAAGTAATGTTCGAATTACCTGATCTTGATGCTTGATAAATTCCATTAAATAAGTTAATAATTGAGGGTACAAACTTGTCACTTCCAATCTGGGATGTTGTGTGTGGGGTAACCTCAATTATCCTTAGATTTTAGGGGGTGGCAAGTTTTTTGCATTTTAAAGCCCACTAAATCAAGGATTTATTAACTTTTTAATATATAACTTTTGACAATACGAATGGGTTGACAGGAGTGCCGAAAATGAAATGTCATTTGAAGAAAATGCGGTACGGTCATTCATACCAATTGGAATTAAGGCTTTTTGGTAAAAATCTCGAAAATTCGGATAGCTCATAGTGTCACCCTTTCAGAATGGTATACAACCATTATATGAAAGTTTGCCATATTTTTTGAGCAAAAAGAAGTAAATTTTTCGAAAATTTTAGAAAATTTTCACGAGATTGTCACAACGAAAAGAACGTAAACAAAAATCATTGGTTGCAGTGACCTCGCTCACACCATTTTCTTGATTGGGCTTTTATACTAAACGTAGAAAAAACAATGAGGTGAAAAAAATGAGTGGTTGCATGAATGCATTTTCAGGTATGCCTGAAGTTGAATTATCTGCAGGGCTGGCTCAATTAAAAAGGGAACACAAAGGTTTATACGAAATGTTGGATGGAGTGTTTTCACTTACAAAAAAAATTGAGAATGACGAAGCGATCGCTGTAAATTTTGCTGAACTAAGAAACAAAGTAAGTGAATTTAAAGCAGTGCTTGACCCACATTCAGAACGGGAAGAAAATGTGCTGTTTCCTATGTTGGGTGCCTATATCGGGACAACTTCAGGCCCGATTGCTGTTATGGAATATGAGCATGATCAGGCAAAAGAATACATTCGGAGCTTCTTGGAAAAATCAGAAGCTGTTCAAACTTCGGATGATGAGATGAAAAACATAAAGGACCTGGCAAAAAATGCTTACCATATTTTAACGGAACACTTTGCGAAAGAAGAAAATGTCCTCTTCCCAATGGCGGAGCGAATGTTATCCGATGAAGAAAAAGAGGAATTTTATCAAAAAATACAGCAAATCAAAGGTTAAAAGAAAAGATGGGAGAAAATTCCCATCTTTTTCATTTAGCTGAGTTTTCTTTAGCTAATCAGAATTTATATGGATAACTTCTGAACGGACGATGGACAGGACGTCCTAGTCAGGCGAGTGCCACAGGATGTGGCAGGTATACGAGCGTGGTAAATTCAACTACGCCTCTGTCTTCGTCCAAAGGACTCGCCAGTCGGCGAGTTTTCATTTATTCCATGCATTTACTTGCTTGTCGGAAGGAAGGAGGTAGCTTGTCAGACCGATTATTGGCAAAAGGCCGAGCAACCCGATCATTGTCGGTAGTCCGGTTAAGTCGGCGATCGAGCCCAGTCCAACTGATCCAATAGCCCCCATGCCAAATGCAAGCCCGACGGTTAGCCCTGACATCATGCCGATTTTGCCAGGGATGAGCTCTTGAGCATAAACAACGGTAACCGAAAAACTAGTCATTAATATAAAGCCGGCGGCAAGAAGGAACAGGAAGGCCGCATAGGATGGCAAATACGGAATGAGCACTGAAAAAGGAATCGTCGCCAGCATGGAAAAGGCAATGATATTTTTCTTGCCAAACCGGTCGGAAAGTGGGCCGCCAAAAAAGGTTCCGAAAGCACCGGCTACTAGAAAGGCAAACAAGAAAAACTGTGATTCCCGGATCGACATGCCATATTTATGAATGGCATAAAAAGCATAAAAATTTGTCATTCCGGATATGTACCAAGACCGTGCGAAGATCAGCAACAGGATTAAAAATAACGCTTTTCCAACCCCTTTGGCAACTCTGTCCCGGTTTCCTTTGACCGCTGCTTTCTTTTTCAAAGAGGCAGCTGCCTGTACTAATTGCCGGTTGTACCAAATGGCAATATAAGTAAGCAAAACGACCGCCAGCGCGGCAACAATGGAGAACCAGGAAGCACCTTTTTGGCCTAAAGGTACAAAAATTAACGCCGTAATAAGAGGGGCCAAAGCCTGACCGGAATTGCCGCCAACCTGATAAATTGATTGGGCAAGTCCTCTTCTAGTTCCCGCCGCCATATGCGCTACCCTGGATCCTTCCGGGTGAAATACGGCAGAACCGAGTCCGATAAAAATGACGGACAAAACAATCCACTGAAAGCTGGCCGCAAACCCGAGACTGAGGACACCGGCAAATGTAAAAGTCAATCCAACAGGCAGGGCGAACGGCATTGGTTTCTTGTCGGTAAATAAGCCGATAACCGGCTGCATCACCGAAGATACCATATTTAATGAAAAAGCGATGATACCAAGCTGGGTGTAGGATAGACCCATTGATTTTTCCAAAATTGGGAACATTGCCGGTACAACTGCCTGGATAGCGTCATTTAATAAATGGCTGATGCCGATAATAAACAGGATTTTAAAAACGGTTGAACTGTTGGCATCTGCTGCCTTTGTCTGAATTACTGCTTGCTGCCCCATCCATCATTCTCCTTCACTCGTTGGTCTTAGAAATTATAAATTTTTACCTTGTGAACAACCTTGCATGAGTTTACTGAATCTAGCTCCACAAGAATTAGCTTCGAAAGCGAAGCATCGCACGAAGGAAAAGCGATAGCTTTTTCGAGGAGCGCCTAGCCAGTTTTCATCCCCGAAAAGCATCTTCGAGTTGCTTGTGAGAAGCTCTGCTTTGAACAGCTCGATGTCTTAAGCCGTCCCCCTCCGGAGGTCAGGATCGTCCTGCGGGTGCCGTCTTAAGCTTGTCTGGGCTGACCAAGGCGCTTCCGCCAATTGTTCTTTTCTACCATCTTTATCTTACATAAATTTTTGAAAAAGATAAATTTAATCTTTCGGATTCCTAAAAAATAAACCGCTCCTAAAGATTAGGAACGATTTACAAGGCTAGTGGCAGTTGGATTGTGATAGTTGTTCCAGCATTAACCTGGCTTTCAACCTGAATGGTTCCGCCAAATGAATGAACAATTCGTTTGCATACGACCAAACCGAGACCGGTGCCTGTTTTTTTTGAGGTGTAAAATGGTTGAAATATTTTCTTTAACTCTTCTTTTGGAATTCCTTTGCCGTTGTCGGCTATTTTGATCTCACAATCCTGATTCTGCTTTTTAAGGGTGATTTCCAATGTTCCTTTGCCATCAATTGATTCAAACGCATTTTTAGTGATGTTTAAGACCACTTGCTTCATTTGGTCTTTGACACACTCTACATTGACAGGTTCAGATGGAAGTCGCCAAACACAATCGACATTGTGAAGATGACCGTCTGATATAATGATCGGTCTTAGTTCATCGATTGTTTCCGTTAGATTCACAACCTCAAGTTTCTGAGCAGTTGGTTTCCCAAGTATCAAAAATTCACTGACAATCTCATTGATTCGATCGAGTTCTTTATGAATCACGTCAAAATAATAATGATCCTCCGGGGCAGAGTATTTTTCGCTTAACAACTGAATCAGACCTTTTACACCGGTAAGCGGGTTGCGAATTTCGTGCGCCGTACTTGCCGCTAGGGTGCCGACAAGCTCCAGTTTTTGTGCTTCGTTTTGTTTCTTCTCTTCTCTGGCTTGTCTTTTTAGTAAAAAATATTTTAATAAAAGGTAAAAAACATGGACAACGATAAGCACTGGCAAAATCTTTTCGGCAAACTCCTTGCTGATGACTTTCCAATCCTGCTTCGCTATTTTTACGTTGACATTCCACGGCAGATTGTTTAGCGGCACCTTTACCCAATCGCTGTTTTCCAAAGGCGGATGAAGCCTGTTGGCGTTTGTTATAACCGTATTCGTGCCATTGGCGATCACCACTTCTGAATCGGGTGTAAGGACTTTCATCAGATTGGCGATGTAATCGATTCTTAGCTGGGCAACAAAAAGGCCCTTAAGCGTATGGTTTTCGTCAGAAACTGGAACAGCCAGCCCAATAATCTTCTGCCCGTTCTTTCCTGTTTCCGGGTGATTTGAAATGATGGTATCATTCATCCTTAACGCTTCATGAATATAATCCATTTGGGAAAAATTAGGCGTCAAAGAAATAGGATCTGATTCAGTAAGCACTTTTCCGTTTCGGTTCAGCAAAAATAATTCACCGTACCGTGGATCACGATTTTGAATTTGTTTTAACAACGGCTGAATTTTATCCGGTGAATCTAGGTTTGTATTTACTGACATGGAGAGGATACTTAAGCTTGTTAATGTTTCACTGATGAATTGATCCCAGTTTTTTTGATGAATGGATCCAACCCAAATAGCCTGGTTCTTTCTTTCCTCCTTCTCCTGCTTGATAATTCCGTTGAAAAAATAGCTGCCAAAAAGTACGACGGGAAGAATAACAATTAAAATATAGAGTAAACCATTGCCGTGAATTTTTTTCATATAAAAACCTCTAGTAAAAATTGACTGTTTTTATTATACCATTTTCACGGACGAATGGACGCAAGAATAGGGAAAAAGTGCGGCACAATCCAACGAATTGAATGCTGCTTAAAAATGGGAGTGAACCTCGAGAAACGGTCATTAAGAATGGTTGTAAAAGATAATGAACAACTAGATCCTTATTACAACCGAAATCGAAGCAAATTGACAGTTTAGTAAAATTTTCTTATAATAATTTTGAAATTGAGATATTTGAAAAATGTTAGGAAATCAAAAATGATGTATCAATGGTACGAATTCTGATTGTTAAAAAGGGTGATTGTTACAATGGAGAAGGATTCAATAGCTCAATCGCTAAAACTATTTATTGTTCTTTCCAGAGCTTATAAAGCCATTAATGAGCATGTAAATAAGGCGATTCAACAGAACGGCTTGAATCCGACTGAGTTCGCTGTTCTTGAACTTCTTTATCATAAAGGGGATCAGCCTTTGCAGCAAATTGGGGGTAAAATTTTGCTGGCAAGCGGCAGCATCACTTATGTTGTCGACAAACTCGAACAAAAGGGCTTGTTAAGGCGTGTTGCCTGCCCAAATGACCGCCGCGTTACCTATGCTCAAATAACTGAGGAAGGCCAAGCACTGATTGAAGAAATTTTTCCGGAACATGCAGAGCGAATTGATGAACTGATGTCCAGTTTAACGGATACAGAAAAGGCAGATGCCATTCGATTGTTAAAAAAATTAGGACTGCCTGCAGGCAAATTTTAAACGGTGTTCACACCGTTTTTTTTAACGGGAAAACAATTTATTATTTCCTAGACCAAAAAAGCACGAAGCACAAGGATTGTGCTTCGTGTTTTTGGTTTTGATTATTTTGAGGTAACTGTTTCGGCGGTCACGCTTAATTCGCCATCATTTACGACAGCTGCCAGTATTCTGGCTTCCGGCTGATCAAGAATAAAGTCAGCAATCTGATCTTCCAATTGTTCTTGGATGACACGGCGCAATGGACGGGCGCCAAAGATTGGATTGAAGCCGAGTTCCGCGAGTTTTTCTTTTGCTTCAGGGCTGATTGTTAGTTCAAGCTGTTGTTCTTTTAAAGCTTCTTGCAGCTCGTTTAACATCAAGTCAACGATTGAAAGCAGATGTTCTTTTTCAAGAGCCTTGAATTCAATAATGCTGTCAAAACGGTTAAGGAATTCAGGCTTAAAGAAACTGCCCAATGAGTCGATGATGCTTGATTCTTCTTCAACATCATTTTTTCCAAAACCGACATGAATGGCTTTATGGCCGACGCCAGCATTGCTCGTCATAATAATAACCGTATCTTTGAAACTTACAGTTCTTCCCTGGCTGTCTGTAAGGCGGCCGTCTTCCATTATTTGCAGAAACATATGCTGTACATCCGGGTGCGCTTTTTCAATTTCATCCAGCAAAATGATGCTATAAGGATTTCGGCGCACTTTTTCTGTCAGTTGGCCGGCTTCATCATGGCCTACGTATCCTGGCGGTGAACCAATCAATTTTGAGACGCTGTGTTTTTCCATATATTCGCTCATATCAAGTCGTATCATCGAGTCCTTTGAGCCAAATAGCTCTTCTGCAAGGGTTTTGGTTAATTCTGTTTTACCGACACCGGTCGGCCCGACGAAGAGAAAAGAACCAATCGGACGATGCTTTGATTTTAAGCCGGCTCGGCTTCTTCGGATTGCCTTTGCAACCTTTTTCACAGCCTCGGCTTGTCCAATCACTTTCCGGTTAATGTTTTCTTCAAGATGTTTCATCTTCACTTGCTCATCTTCTTGCAGCTTGCCAACAGGTATACCTGTTTTTTGTTCAATAATTTCTTGAATATGCGCGACGTCAACAACCGGTCTTTCAGAAGCGGCAGCAGTGTTTAGCGATTTTTCCAACTTTGCTTCTTCATCGCGCAATGTTGCTGCTTTTTCATAGTTTTCGGCTTTTAAAGCATCTTCTTTTTCTTTAGCAATTTCTTTTAGCCTGTTTTCGATTTGCTCAGCGCTTTTGTAGTCGGAAGTCAAGTTCAGTTTTGACCCGGCTTCATCAAGTAAGTCGATTGCCTTATCTGGCAGAAAGCGGTCTTGAAGATAGCGGTGCGATAGCTGTACGCAAGCTTTGATCGCTTCTTCTGAGTATTTGACTTCATGGAAATCTTCATACTTCGCTTGGATTCCTTTTAAAATTTCAACGGCAGCATCTAGCGACGGTTCAAGTACATGAACAGGCTGGAAGCGGCGCTCTAAAGCAGAATCTTTTTCGATTTGGCGATACTCCTTCAACGTCGTTGCCCCGACAACTTGCAGTTCGCCTCTTGCCAAAGCAGGTTTTAAAATATTGCCTGCATCCATTGAACCTTCTGCAGAACCAGCACCAACAAGCAGGTGAATTTCATCGATAAAGAGAATCACGTTTTTCCGTTTTTGCAATTCGGCGATCAGTTGCTTCATCCGTTCCTCAAATTGTCCACGGATGCCTGTATTCGCAACAAGGGAAGCAACATCAAGCAAGTAAACTTCTTTATTTTGCAGTTTTCCAGGAACCTGTCCTTCGGCGATTTTAAGGGCAAGTCCTTCAGCAATGGCTGTTTTACCAACCCCAGGTTCACCAATTAACACAGGGTTGTTTTTATTGCGGCGATTCAAAATTTCAATCACCCGTTTAATTTCTTCATCACGGCCAATGACCGGATCAATTAAACCTGCTTTCGCCAGCTGTGTTAAATTGCGGCCAAATTGGTCTATGAAGCCATTTCCGCCTTTTTGTTCTGTTTGCAGCTGGTGAAAGTTACTATTCGCCTGTTGACTCGGCTGTCCAAACGGATTATTTTTTGCCGAGAAAAATTGATCAAATGGAAAATTTCCAAAGGAGTTGAATGGTGCTCCGAAATTGGCACCAAGGGCTTTCTTTTCCTTTTCATAACATACATGGCATAGATTCATTTCTTTATGTTGTCCATTAATATTCACACTTAGATGCAGATTTGCTTGGTTTTCTTTACACATTTGACAAAGCATAAATAAAAACCTCCTCTAAATAAAAACTTTGGTCAATTGACTTTGACTAACTTTGACCTTTATGACTTGAGTATACTCTGACCTTTTTTGACTTTCAAGTATTTTGTTTATGGAAATTTTTTCTTACCGAGAAAAAAGCTCGTCTTTGTTTGTCCATCTCCACATATAGTAAAGATGAGGAGGTAGCGTTTATATGGGGGGAAAGAAATGGGCGGCTGCGTTGCAAATTGCGGCTGTTTATGTAGGGACAGTGGTAGGGGCAGGATTTGCAACAGGCCGAGAAATTGTAGAGTTTTTTTCACGGTTCGGCTTTTTTGGTTTACTTAGCATCCTCATGAGCGGTTATTTGCTGATCGCGATGGGAACAAAACTAATGAGAATGGCCGCGCAAATTGGAGCAAAATCATATCAGGAATTCACGATTTATTTGTTCGGATCTTGGATTGGCAGAGGGATTAACTTACTGATGCTGTTCATGCTTCTTGGAGTAAGTGCGGTTATGCTTTCGGGTGCGGGTGCCGTTTTTGAAGAACAGCTTGGACTTGGAAAAAGCTTGGGCGTTTATTTAACGATTTTTTTATCAATAGCGGTGATGCTTGTCGGGGTAAAAGGGTTGTTTGTTGTAAATACGTTTGTCGTTCCACTGATGATTTCTTTTAGTTTGTTGCTTATGGGGTTTTCGATTCAAATGCCGCATTTTGTGGAGCAGCTTTTGTGGATTCCCCATGCAGACGATGGCTGGAAGGCCGTAGTTGCTCCGTTTTCCTATTCAGCCTTTAACCTTGCATTGGCTCAAGCGGTTTTAGTGCCGATTGCAACAGAGATTAAGGATGATTGGACAATCAAATGGGGCGGAATTTTAGGTGGGATTGCATTGACGGTTATTTTGCTTTCCAGTCATTTTACCTTGATCATGCTGCCCAATTTGCAAAGTTATCAAATTCCGATGGCAGTAATCATGAAAAATGTTGCCTCCAGCCTTTACTGGATTTTCGTTCTTGTGATTTATAGTGAAATTTTCACTTCTGTGATTGGAAATGTTTTTGGACTAGAGCGGCAAATGAAACAATATGTACCAATCCCGACGATTGTTTCCGTTATTTTTATATTTTCAATTGCCTATATCATCAGCCTTGTTGATTATGGTGAACTTCTTTCCTATTTGTATCCGCTGTTCGGTTATGTGAGCCTTCTTTTTTTTATCTTGTTATGGATGAAACCGTTAAAAATAAAAGGTGAATAGCGATCGCAATACGAACAAAAGCATCTGTATAAATTAATCAGATGCTTTTATTTTAATGGTATAAGAATGAACAAAAGAACATCAAAAATTAGATGTGAAACAATCACCAATGGCATGCTTTTTTTCTTAAAATACAGCCAGCCCCAGACGAATCCGGTGAATAATGCGGCAAGAATCAATAACAATTGGCCAGAGTAAATTTGTACTGAAGCGTATAAAACGGCTCCAAGCAAAATGCTGGCAAAGGGGTTAAACTTTTTCATTAACCTTTTTTGGATAAATCCCCTCCAGAAAAATTCTTCTCCTGGTGCAGCAACTAAAATTAACGCTAAAAACTCCCAAAAAGCTGATGGAGCATACCATCTATATAAGCGGCCCACACTACTTTCAAATGGCAGATGAAAGAGTTGGATGCCTTTATAAGCAAGCCAGATTACTGCGAACAGAAGCACGCCGGAAAGAATGCCGAAGAAGATGTAGGAAAAAAAAGATACTTCGTCGTCAACTTCTCCTTGAAACGTGGCATATGCAATTAGCATGAGGATGGAAGCAGCAAAAATATACCAGAAAATTGATCTTTCGCTAAAACTGAAAAAAAGAAGAAAATGTGCAAGCACCAACCCGAGAACAAGGCGCAGATCGACTGTATGTAATTTCATTCAATTATTCCCCTTTCTAAAAACAAAGTTTATTTTAACAAAATAACGCGTGAAAGGGAAAGGAATTACCTCACATTTTCATAAGATCGAAAAAAAAAGAAAATCCTATAAGATGAAAGGAGGGGATTACCTATGTCAAAATCAAAACGTGAACAAGAACGGGAATGGACGGTTCGCAAGCAGGATCAGAATCCGCATGGAAAAATAAAATCGCTTAAGGAGTTAGCTGGAAAAAACGGAAACGACAGCAACTAATTTTTCCCAATGCCCAATGACCCTTTCGAGTGGTGAGGGCATATTTGATTTATTGGCTTTAATAGAAAAAGCAGCCAGAAAGGCCGCTCATTTTTCGAAAGCGTATTCTGTGATTAAAAAGCGCTTTCTTTTATTACCTTGTAATTTTTATGGTTGATAACAGTACGCTGCTCCAGTTCCAGATCACGATAATTGTCCATATACGTTAGGTCAACAATAACAGAGTTTTCATTTACTTTTTCAACGATTCCCTGCAATCCCCCGCGGAACTCAATGACATTTCCTACTTCTGCTTTTTTCAATGATCCTCTCTCCTTTACCTGCCAGCTTATACCAATGAAAAATCTATTTAAATAACAGTTTGCACTACTTTTTTATTTTCGTAAAGTCTTTAATATGACAATTTCATAAAATCTTGAAAAAAGGAATCGTCATCCTTTAAAATTTCTTGTATAAAGATACGTTTCTTATTTTAATATAATGACTGTTTCGAAGGCAGTACACTCTAAATAGCTGCTAGCTTGTAAATGGTCAAAGGAGAGATTTTAGTGAACGAAGAAAGCATTCAGGGGCTATTGGATCAATTAAAGTCTGGTGCTCTTTCCGAACTTTATGTGAAGAAAGAGGACTTTTTGAAATTTCGTTCGGTACTTGTCAAAAGACCGGATTTTAAGCATTTTCGTGGAATTGGACAGCACGGTGGTCATGTAATCTATCAATATATTGCGACACCGCGGAGCTAGCCAGAAAAAGGTATTGAAAAATATGTTTTTTTCTGCAAAACCCTTGTCCTATTTTTGTTCTAAATAGTAAAATATGTATATAGGAAAGGGGTGCTGTGGATGAAGGCGTTAAGTAAAATGGAATTTTTACTGCATCAAATTGAAACAAAGCGTAACGAAATGGTTTTATCCGCTGTCAAAACAGGCCTTTCTAGTGAGCAAACGCTCAGCAAAAGCAGGGAGCTTGATGATTTATTAAATCTCCACCAAAAAATTTCGACAACTAAAAAGGCGAGATCATCTCGGCTATATAGCTAATTTTGCGTATATCAAATCCAGCACTCCCAAAGGCTTCCTCTCTTTCAAGGATGAATCGTTTATACGAGAGGGAGATTTGCCTGCTGGTGAACGTAGGAAGGTCATCAGACATTTCACATTCGACTTACAGAAAATAAATTCTGATTGGCTAAAAAGGGCGATTGACTTTTAACATGATCAACCGCCCTTTTATTTTATAGAACGCATACTTTGCAAAAAAACCTTCCAAAAGAACTGATTGGGGAAAGGAACATCAGATAATGAATCAAAAAATTTTACCTGCTTCTGCCAACATGAAAGAATTTGAACGATTTTTAAAAAGCTCTTATCAGATTGGAATTTTTCTTGATATGCACATTGCTCAGCTGAAAAATATTAATCAACTCGCTAAGCAAAATGGAAAGAAAATGATCTATCATGTCGATTTAATCCATGGAATCAAGAACGATGAATACGCGACCGAGTACATTTGTCAGGAATTCAAACCACATGGTTTAATTTCAACAAAATCAAGTGTGATTTTAAAAGCAAAGCAAAAAGGAGTAGTGGCTGTTCAGCGGATCTTTATGCTTGATTCCCACGCGCTGGAAAAAAGCTACAAGCTTGTTGAAAAAACACAGCCCGATTATATAGAAGTCCTGCCGGGAGCGATGACATGGATGATTCAAGAAGTAAAGCAACGCCTGAACATCCCTGTGTTTGCTGGTGGTTTGATTCGCACACCGGAAGAAGTGGAAAATGCCTTAAAATCAGGGGCAGAGGCGGTCACAACTTCAAAAAAAGAACTATGGGACAAATTTGAAATCGTTAACAATTGAATGAAATAGTAAAACGAGGGGGATTTTTATGGAAAAATACATTTTATCACTTGATCAAGGAACAACCAGTTCGCGGGCGATTCTGTTTAACAAACAGGGGGAGATTGTCCATATTGCGCAAAAAGAATTTACCCAGTATTTTCCGAAGCCGGGTTGGGTTGAGCATAATGCGAATGAAATTTGGGGCTCCATTCTATCTGTTATTGCTGCTGTTCTGTCCGAAACCAATACAAAACCGGAGCAAATTGCCGGGATTGGGATAACCAATCAGCGGGAGACAACGGTTGTTTGGGACAAGGATACAAGTGAACCTATTTACCATGCGATTGTCTGGCAGTCGCGGCAAACAAGCGAGATTTGTGAAGAACTAAAAGCTAGGGGTTTAAATGAAGTTTTTCGCAAAAAAACGGGCCTGCTGATCGACGCTTATTTCTCTGGAACAAAAGTAAAGTGGATTCTTGATAATGTGAAAGGGGCCCGGGAAAAAGCCGAACAAGGAAAATTGCTGTTTGGGACGATCGATACGTGGCTGATTTGGAAATTGTCCGGTGGCAGAGCGCATGTAACAGATTATTCCAATGCCTCACGGACACTGATGTATAATATCCATGAACTTCAATGGGACGAAGAATTATTGAAGATTCTAACGGTTCCGCAAGCGATGCTTCCGGAAGTTCACCCTTCATCGGAAATTTACGCAAAAACCGTTGATTATCATTTCTTCGGCAAAGAAATACCGATTGCCGGTGTCGCTGGCGATCAGCAGGCCGCATTATTCGGTCAGGCCTGTTTTCATGAAGGCATGGCGAAGAATACGTATGGAACCGGCTGTTTTATGTTGATGAATACGGGTGAAAAAGCCGTGCAATCGGACAATGGCCTTTTGACCACTATTGCCTGGGGGCTGAATGGAAAAGTCGAATACGCGTTGGAAGGCAGTATTTTTGTGGCGGGATCCGCTATCCAATGGCTTCGGGATGGCCTTCGGATGTTAAAAAATGCTAGTGACAGCGAGGAATATGCCATCAGAGTTGCCTCGACCGATGGAGTATATGTTGTTCCTGCCTTTGTCGGACTTGGCACACCTTATTGGGACAGCCATGTTCGCGGTGCTGTTTTCGGATTAACACGCGGCACTACGAAAGAACATTTTATCCGGGCTACACTTGAATCGCTGGCTTATCAGACAAAAGACGTGCTTTCGGCGATGGAAGCAGACTCTGGGATCGGGCTGAAAACGCTCAGAGTTGACGGAGGGGCTGTTAAAAACAATTTTTTAATGGCTTTCCAGAGCGATATTTTAAATGTACCGGTTGAACGCCCAAAGGTGAACGAAACAACCGCGCTTGGAGCAGCGTATTTAGCAGGACTTGCCGTCGGTTTTTGGGAAAACCAGGCGGAAATCTCTAAACAATGGGCGCTTGACCGTCAATTCAGCCCAAATATGTCCCGAGATGTGCAAAATGATTTATATTCTGGATGGAAAAAGGCAGTAAATGCGGCGATGGCATTTAAATAAGTATGCAAATTGTCCTATTTATGATATTATATAATTAAGTTAATAAAAGGCAGGAGAAATCGGAGAGACCACAAATGCATTATCGGATCCGCGGTAATGATATTTGTGGTCTCTTTCTATTTTAAAGGAGACGATGAAACATGAAATTTTCCGTTTTAAACCGAAAAGAAATTATCGAAAAACTTCAGGGAGAAATCTTTGATGTACTTGTAGTTGGAGGAGGTATTACTGGAGCAGGCATCGCACTTGATGCAGCAACAAGAGGCATGAAAGTAGCTTTAGTGGAAATGCAGGATTTTGCAGCGGGAACTTCCAGCCGTTCAACAAAGCTTGTTCATGGCGGATTGCGTTATTTGAAACAATTTGAGGTAAAAATGGTTGCCGAAGTCGGAAAAGAACGGGCGATCGTTTATGAAAACGGCCCCCATGTCACCACTCCGGAATGGATGCTTTTGCCAATTCATAAAGGCGGAACATTTGGCAAATTTAGCACATCCATCGGGCTCGCGGTTTACGACTTCTTGGCTGCAGTGAAAAAATCAGAACGCCGTTCCATGCTCACAACGGATCAAACTCTTGCAAAAGAACCCCTGATTAAAAAAACCGGCCTAAAAGGCGGCGGGTATTATGTAGAATATCGAACAGATGATGCAAGATTAACGATTGAAGTCATGAAAGCGGCACATGAAAAAGGGGCGGTTGTTACCAATTATACAAAAGTCGTTCAGTTCCTTTATGATCAGCAGCGAAAACTAAGAGGGGCGGTAGTGGAAGACCAATTAACCGGGGAAAAATTCGAGGTGGTTGCCAAGAAAATTGTCAATGCGGCAGGTCCATGGGTTGACCAGATCCGCGATATGGATCAATCCAAAAAAGGAAAGGTGCTGCAGCTTTCAAAAGGGGTTCATCTCGTTATTGACCAATCCCGGTTTCCGCTCAAGCAAGCAGTTTATTTCGACACACCCGACGGGCGAATGGTTTTCGCCATCCCCCGTGAAGGCAAAGCATATGTCGGCACAACAGACACCTTCTATAATGAAGATGCTGCAACTCCTTATATGACGATTGCCGATCGCAGCTATATTATCAATGCCATTAACTATATGTTTCCTGATGTAAAAATAAGTGAAAAAGATATTGAATCAAGTTGGGCTGGTGTTCGTCCGCTTATTTACGAAGAGGGTAAATCCGCCTCGGAAATTTCAAGAAAAGATGAAATTTGGGAATCAGCTTCAGGTCTTATTACGATCGCTGGAGGAAAATTAACGGGCTACCGGAAAATGGCGGAAATGGTTACAGATCGGTTAGCAGAAAAGTTTTCGACAGAAGAGGGAAGAACTTTCCCGGCATGCTGCACAAAGCATTTGCCGATTTCCGGCGGTGATGTCGGCGGATCAGCAAATTATAAAACGTTTGTTGCATCCCATATCGCGCTCGGCGTAGCAGCAGGACTGACAAACGAAGATGCGGAAATGTTAGCCAATCGTTATGGATCAAATGTGAAAACGGTCTTCCAGCTTGCCAAAAAATTCAAAGCAGAAGCTCTAAAATTTGGTTTGCCGCTTTCACTGTTTGCCCAGCTTATTTATGCGATTGAAGAAGAAATGGCAGCAACACCCGTTGATTTCTTTCATCGCCGGACTGGAAAAATATTATTTGATATCCAAACGGTACGCAAGTGGTCCAATCAAGTCATTGCTTATATGGCTGAAAGGTTTTGCTGGAGCGATCGGCAAAAGCAGCATTATTCAGAAGAGTTAACAAAGGCATTAAATGCAGCAGTCATTCCTGCCGATGATCAGGGCAATTTTTCTTCTTCAGCAGTAAACGAACGGTAAAGGAAATCAATTTTCAAGCGAAAAAATAGCTTCCAAAATACTGCAAAATTTGCAGCATGGTGCAACTGCCGGCAGATTGATTGGCTGGCAGTTTTTTTTGTCAAAAACTTTTCATTTTCTAATATGATTTTTTTAGTTGTCGGACTGAAGGAAATCGTGATATTCTTTTTACTAATGCAGCTTGTTTTCTTTTTCGTTTTCAGTCCGTTATACATCTTTCATTTGTTTAGGGGAAAACTAGTTCTATCCAAAGTCCAATATGCCTGATTTTCTTAGTAAATCTGAATTTATATCATAATTCTGACCCACGACGGGCACGATGCCCTAGTCAGGCGAAAGGCACAGGATGTGCCGTTTTTGAGCGTAATAAATTCAACTACGCCTCATGAACCTTCCATAGGGATTCGCCAATCGACGAGTTTTCTTTCATTTTTAGTCTATTGATGGGTAGTTGACTAAATGACGCAAATTGTATAAGTTAATGAGGCAAGCATTAATTTTCACTTTTCGACATTATTTTTAAAGGAGATTGATTGATCATGGCAGAAAAACAATTTAAAGTAATCGCTGAAACAGGTATTCACGCTAGACCTGCAACATTATTGGTGCAAACGGCGAGCAAATTTGATTCTGAAATCAATTTAGAATATAAAGGAAAAAAAGTAAATTTAAAATCAATTATGGGCGTTATGTCTTTAGGTGTTGGACAAGGTGCAGACATTAAAATTTCTGCAGAAGGAAGCGATGCTCAAGACGCATTAAACAGCCTTGAAGAAACATTGAAAAAAGAAGGTTTGGCAGAGTAATGACGTTTGTTAAAGGAATTGCCGCCTCAAATGGGATCGCAATTGCAAAGGCATATCGTCTTGTTGAACCCGATCTTACGTTTGCCAAGAAAACAATCGAAGATGTGGATTCGGAGGTAAAGCGGTTCGAAGCGGCAATGAGCAAAGCCAAATCCGAGCTTGAAGCGATTCGTGATCATGCAAGCAATGAACTTGGCCCCGATAAAGCTGCAATCTTTGAAGCGCACTTACTTGTTTTAAGTGATCCCGAATTAATTTCACCAATTGAAGATAAGATTAAAACAGATAAAGTAAATGCAGAAGTGGCACTAAAAGAAACGGCTGACATGTTTGTGACAATGTTTGAACAAATGGATAATGAATACATGAAAGAGCGGGCTGCAGACATCCGTGACGTGACAAAGCGTGTTCTAACCCATCTGTTAGGTGTTCAAATGGTGAACCCAAGCATGATATCAGAAGAAGTGATCATCGTTGCCGAAGATTTAACACCATCTGATACAGCCCAATTAAACCGCCAATTTGTTAAAGGTTTCACAACCAATATTGGCGGACGTACTTCCCACTCTGCCATTATGGCTCGTTCGATGGAAATTCCGGCTGTTGTTGGGACTAAAACAGCGACAGAAGAAATTAACAATGGAGATATCGTTATTGTTGACGGATTGAAGGGAGAAGTACATATCAATCCGACTCCTGAACTTGTTGAGCAATACCGGAAAATTCATGAAGAGTATGAAACGCAAAAAGCGGAATGGGCTAAGCTCGTGAATGAGAAAACTGTTTCCGCCGATGGGCATCATGTTGAATTGGCTGCAAACATTGGTACACCTAAAGACTTAAAAGGTGTAAAAGAAAATGGCGGGGAAGGCGTTGGCCTGTATCGGACTGAATTCCTTTATATGGGAAGAGATCAGCTGCCTAGCGAGGAAGAACAGTTTGATGCCTATAAAGCGGTTTTAGAAGGCATGGAAGGAAAACCAGTTGTCGTTCGTACCCTTGATATCGGCGGTGATAAGGAACTTCCTTATTTAGAATTGCCGAAAGAACTGAACCCATTTTTAGGCTTTCGGGCCATTCGCTTATGCCTGGAAGAACAGGGGATTTTCCGTACTCAGCTTCGTGCCCTGTTAAGAGCAAGCGTATATGGCAATTTGAAAATCATGTTCCCGATGATTGCGACATTGGATGAATTCCGCGCGGCAAAAGCGCTGCTAGAAGAAGAAAAGCAGAAGCTTGTTGCAGAAGGACAAAAGGTTGCTGACAAGATTGAACTTGGGATCATGGTTGAGATTCCATCGACTGCGGTATTAGCAGATCAATTTGCAAAAGAAGTTGATTTCTTTAGTATTGGAACAAATGATTTAATCCAATATACAATGGCAGCGGACCGGATGAACCAACGGGTCTCCTATTTGTACCAGCCATACAGCCCATCGATTTTGCGGCTCGTAAAAATGGTCATTGATGCAGCCCATGCTGAAGGGAAATGGGCCGGAATGTGCGGTGAAATGGCTGGAGATGAAATTGCCATTCCAGTTCTGCTTGGACTGGGGCTTGATGAATTTTCAATGAGTGCTACATCCATTTTGAAGGCGCGTTCGCAAATTCGCAATTTAAGCAAAACTGACATGCAGAAGCTCGCTGAAACAGTTCTTACCATGCAGACTACAGATCAAGTTATCGAAGCTGTAAAATTTGCAGTAAAATAATTAAAAAATGGTTTAAAAGTTTTCGATAGGGGTAATGAATAGATATGCACATTGAAGGTGCAAACATTCTCAGTTTCCCCCTTTTTTACCGGCTGTCATACAGTCGGATTTTTTTTACCCTGCGATTCAAAATAGTTGACGGGACGTTTTCTTTTTTGTATCATTTGCTCTGAATTAAAAATAATTCAAACCGAGATATTTTTCTTGGTTAGTTTTATTATTTTTGATTCAAACTAAACTGTAGTCAATAAACAAGGAAAGGTGAAAACAAAAATGGCGAAACTATTGTACATCACAGCACACCCTCATGATGAAAGCCAGTCATACAGCATGGCAGTTGGAAAGGCGTTCTTGGATACGTATAAGGAAGTAAATCCAAGCGATGAAGTGGTTCATATTGATTTATATAAGGAAAACATTCCGGAAATTGATGCAGATGTTTTCAGCGGCTGGGGCAAGCTTCGCTCCGGTCAGGCATTTGATACTCTTTCTGCTGAAGAACAAGCAAAAGTCGGGCGTTTGGCAGAATTAAGCGAGCAGTTTATTTCAGGTGACAAATACGTGTTTGTAACACCACTTTGGAATTTCTCATTCCCGCCAGTAATGAAAGCTTATTTTGATTCTGTAGCAGTTGCAGGCAAGACCTTTAAATACACAGAGCAGGGACCAGTTGGACTTTTAACCGACAAAAAGGCTTTGCATATCCAAGCTCGCGGCGGAATTTATTCTGAAGGCCCTGCAGCTGAAATGGAAATGGGTCACCGCTATATTAACGTGATGATGAACTTCTTTGGTGTACCAAGTATTGAGGGCTTGTTTGTTGAAGGACATAATGCCTTCCCTGAAAAAGCGGAAGAAATCAAAGCCAATGCGATTGCTCGTGCAAAAGACATGGCTCATACGTTTTAGTCAAGGTGGACAGATCTGTTTTCTAGATCTGTCTTTTTTATAGAGCAACAGGACTAAATTAAAATTGGGATAAAGCAACTTGAAATTTTTGGGATGGAGGAGAAGGCCTTAGATGATTTTTCTTAGTTTCTCGACTTCTTATTTATCTTTTTTGTAAATGGAACCTAAAAAAGGGCATACTTATCCCGTCATCAGTTTTCGCACTTACAATAACTGGTAGTTACGTTATTAAAAATTTCTATGCGGATAGTTTTGTCCACCCTCGATAGAGCTGTCCAGTTTCTTGAACGGACATATAAGCCAAGACGTGTGAGGTTATGATGCATCGATCTACATGGGCCTCTACTGCTACACGTCCCCGTTTGTGGACTCTACGTAAGCTAAGTCCTTCTTTGGCTTGTGCGTTAACTCGCTCGATGGCCGTTCTTTCCGAAAATTTTGTTTTAAATGATTGAAGATGTTGCGGAAATTCCGGATCTATTTGCGGCGTTTGCGATTGTTGAATCCGAATTGTTCTGCCTGTTTGGGCTCCGCTACAACATTGAATATGGCAGGCTTCCGAACAAGTGAGCCCTTCTTGTTTATACTTTGGATCAAATACGGGACATGTCCAAACGTATTGCTTTTTTGTTTCATCCAGCCCTTTCAATTTTAACTTATGTCCACTAATACAATGTGGAACACCATACTTATCGAGTTTTGCCATTCCACGGGCATCCAGTTCTTGATCCTTGATTTTTCGTGGATTAATCGGAGCCAATAGTTTGGTCTGAAGAATGTTTTTTGCATATTGTTGATTATCTTTACTTTGATAGATTCCATCTGCGCTTACGTATTGCACGTTTTCCAGAAATTTTTCAGGAAGATCTTGCTTTACCTTTTCCAAAGTCGGTTCGAGAGTTATGGCATCACTTTCTCCACCTTTAAAAACACATCTAGATAATGGGAGTTCCGATTTAACACCGCATACAAGCGCTACTTTATGGGCTATGTAAGAAACAGTATTGCTTTTTCTCATAAGTCCAACATTGTCATCCGTAGGGATTTTCGGACAATCGCATGGTTCAGAATGGCCACATTTGCGAACTGCATTTAAAGTGGCTTCGGCTTCGACATGTGTAGTATCGACGGCCAATTGTTCTTCTTTCTCTATAATTCCTTGTTGGATGTTGAAATTCACCATAAGCTGACGAGCCTTTTCCCATAATCCGTTTTCGATCATAATCTGATCAAAACGTTCAAAGGTCCTAAGGCACGGAGTGCTGGTAAAACCGCAAACCATTCGAAAATCAGAGTTCCCCACCACTTGGAAATGAACACTTGTGACCATGACTTCCACATAAAGAAGTGGGGCTAAGAGAAACGATTTTAACAGTACATAAAAGTCAATTCCCTCTCGTCCTCTAGACGATTTTTTTGGCTTCGCACTCACGTCCCTTGGCAAATGTGGAAATAATTCGACTTGAGATTCATCAGAATTCCTTTGATTCCTCTTGTCCCAATTTCGCTGAAACCTTGCATTAATGTACTCTTGTTCAATGGGAGCGAAAACCTCTTCCCAAGGGAAATCAAGCGCCAATTTTACATAAGGAAGGTGGCGCAAAGAGGAGAAGTTGTCTTGCGCAAATGAAAATGAGGGTTGAAGGTAGATTACATTTGAATATGATTTTGGTATAATAGAATCAGTCATAATGAATTCCTTTCGTAATGGTTGTGTTGGTACTTCTATTTTACCAAAGGAGATTCATTATGGCTTTTCTTTTTGTCTAAATAGGCAAAGTTTCTATCTTCCATTAAACCCCTGTAAAAAATTAGGGTAAAAAAATTATAAAACGACCGAATTTGGTCCTATTTCGTCTAAAGTGAGATTTGACAACTCGAAAGGCATTCGTTCCACGCAGTGACCGTGGAAACACTTTTTCAATTAATAATCAAATAAAGTCAATACTATCAAGGGTTCAGGATTTTTGTCCTGTGGCTCATATGAAAAATATTTCGATTATTTAGTATAATAAAGAAGAATGAGACATTTAAGGGGGAAGAAATGATGGAACTAAATTTAGCTGGGAAAACAGCGTTGATTGCAGCATCCAGCCAAGGACTGGGCTTTGCGATTGCGGAGCAGCTTGTAAAAGAAGGCGCCAATGTGATGGTCTCTGGCCGCGTCGAAGAAAAATTAAAACAAAAAGCAAGCGAATTGGAAGCAGTCGGGGCAGGCAAGGTTGCTTATATGCAAGCCGACATTACAAAAACGGATGATATTAAACGGCTTGTAGGCAAAACAGTTGAAACATTCGGCGGTATGGAGCTTCTTGTTAACAATGCCGGTGGCCCGCCTGCGGGATCGTTTTTGGATTTATCGGATGATGATTGGCAATCTGCTTTTGAATTAAATTTACTTTCGTATGTTCGCTTGATTCGCGAGTCCCTGCCCTTTTTGAAAAAACAAGGTGGCAAAATCGTTAATATCGCATCTTCTTCCATTAAAGAGCCGATTCCTGGTTTGATTCTTTCCAATACATTTAGAACGGGGATTGTCGGACTTTCCAAAACCTTGGCGGCGGAGTTGGCACCTTTTAATATATTGGTCAATACGATTGCCCCAGGAAGAATCGCTACAGACCGTGTTGCCCATTTAGACCAGGTAAATGCAGACAAACAAGGGGTGGACAGGCAGACGATTGAAAGGCAAATGAAAGCGGTTATTCCGCTTAAGCGATATGGGACACCTGAAGAGTTTGCAAAGGTGGCTGCCTTTTTGCTGTCAGATGCCAATACATATATGACAGGCAGTTCCTTTTTAGTGGATGGCGGGATGATCAAGTCGATATAAATTTAGCGTATAATGAAAGCTGGTTGGTTATGGCAGAAGTTAAAAACTGTAAGATGATAAGAAACATGAAGCCCGGATGAGAAGGCTTCATGATAGCGTAGGGGGAAGATCTGTGGTAACACCGGAAAATACTATAATTGGTTTTATTGGAACGGGTGTAATGGGAAAAAGCATGGCGAGTCATTTAGTGAAGGCTGGTTTTCCGTTATACGTATATACGAGGACAAAAGAAAAAGCGGATGAATTGCTGGCACAAGGCGCAAAATGGGCTGCGTCGCCGAAAGAAATCGCAAACAGTGCCAATATTGTTTTTACCATTGTTGGCTATCCAAAAGACGTCGAAGAAGTATATCTAGGTGAAAATGGATTGATTCCAAATGGCAAGGCAGGCAGTTTCTATATCGATATGACGACATCGGCGCCAACGCTTGCGGCACGAATTTACGAAGAAGCGAAGAAAGCAGGAATCCATACACTTGATGCTCCGGTTTCAGGAGGTGACATCGGTGCCCAAGAGGCAAAGCTCTCAATCATGGTTGGCGGAGATAAGGCCGATTTTGAATATATCCTTCCATTATTTGAAAAACTTGGAACAAATATTGTGTACCAAGGCAAAGCCGGTTCAGGCCAACATACAAAGATGTGCAATCAAATTGCGATCGCATCAAATATGATCGGGGTTGCTGAAGCAATCATCTATGCGGAAAAAGCAGGCCTTGACCCTGAAAATGTCCTGAAAAGTATCACGAAAGGGGCAGCCGGAAGCTGGTCGCTGAGCAATTTAGCTCCAAGGATGTTGCAACAGGACTTTGCGCCCGGGTTTTATATCAAGCATTTTATTAAAGACATGAAGATTGCCATTGATGAAGCAAATGGAATGGGGATGGACGCTCCAGGTTTACAGCTGGCAAAATCCTTGTACGACCAGCTTGCTGGAAAAGGCGAAGAAAACAGCGGAACCCAGGCGATTTATAAATATTGGAAATAAACTGAAAAAGGGAGGAGAACCGCCTTAAGGTTTTCCTCCCTTTTCTCTTCTAAATAACCCGAGCAGTAAATAATAATGTACCATAGGAGGCGATACGATGGGGTTGTTTGATGACGTAGAAGAAAAATTTTATGATATCGAAGATGGCCGCTATTTGGTACGGATCGAAGGATTTTACCGTGAAAAAACGAAAAATGGCTTAAGGCCAATTCGCTGGGATTTGGTGTTAATCAACGATGCAAAAGGAGCTTTGCCAACCAAGTTTAGTCATATTGAAACCGATGGCGGATTTCGAATTTTAATGGATGAAATCAAGCGATTAGGCTACGAAAAACCAAAATCGGCTAGGGAACTGGAGGCAGTATTAAACGATTTACGGGGCAGTTATGTCGAAATCAGCCTGTTTACCACCGATTTTCAAGAGGGCTATCGCGATGTTCGGTTTTTAAGAAAAATGGGTTAGCCCAGTATAATTCCTCCCGAAAAACAAGAAACTACAAAAGTACTGTTTAAGGGAGGAATGAATATGGCCAAAAAAACGAAAAAGAATGACCCGCAGCAGAAAAATAAAAAGGTTTTGATTCAGCAGTTATGAACCAGGAGGTTGCTCACGAATTTGGTTCAGCAGCAACCAATAAAATTCACAAAGATAAGGCCAAAAAAGAAAAAGCGCCAAAAAACAATGGTAAATACAAAGGACAGTAATAAGGAAGCCTGATGTAATCCCAGAATTAGCGGGACATCAGGCTTTTTTCGTTCAATTGATAAAACCCCTTTACCTATTTGATTCCATGCTCACGGGCGAGGTAAACTTCGATCCGATCAAGCGCTTCTTGCAAGACAGCCATTGCGGAAGCGTAAGAAAGGCGGAAATAGCCTTCGCCATAGGCGGAAAATGCACTCCCTGGAACAACAGCTACCTTCGCCTTGTTCACTAAATCCAGAGCAAAATCAAAGCTGTTTAACTTGATGGAATCCGGGATTTTGATGAAAAAGTAAAAAGCTCCGTCCGGTTTGACAACTGATAGACCAAGTTTGGTCAAGCGGCTGTATACGTATTGCCGCCTTTTTTTGTATTCCTCTTTCATTGCTAGTGCATCGTCCACACCGGCAGTCAAAGCCTCCAATGCAGCCATCTGCGCGATGGAATTGGCACAGGATACATTGTATTGATGGACTTTAAGAATATGCTTGGTTAAATATTCCGGTGCAAACAAAAAACCGATCCTCCATCCGGTCATCGAATGGCTTTTTGATAGCCCGTTGATCAAAATTGTTTTTTCCTTAAGAAAAGAAGCGATTGAGGCATGGGATTGATCATAAACAAGTTCGCTATAAATCTCGTCTGCCAAAATAAATAGATCGCGGTCTTTAACAAGCGTGGCGATATCCTCTAATTCGGATTTTGTTAAACTAACCCCTGTTGGGTTTGAAGGATATGGCAAAACAATACAGCGCGTTTTAGCGGTTAGGGTTTTTTTGAGAATTTCCGCCGTTAAGCGAAACTGGTTTTCAGTAACATCGGCATGAATCGGAATGGCGCCGCACATGCGGATCAACGGTTCGTAGCCCGGGTAGACTGGGCCTGGTAAAATAACTTCCATTCCTTCTGACAAAATCGTTCGAAAGGCGATATCGATTGCTTCGCTTGCTCCAATTGTCACAATGATTTCTGTTTCCGGGTTGTAATGTAAGCTGTATTTTTTTTCAACAAATTGGCTTGCGGCTTGACGTAGTTCCAAAATGCCAGCATTGGGGGTATAGCTGGTGAAATTATCGTGTATGGCCTGAATTCCTGCTTGTTTAACATGTTCTGGGGTAGGAAAATCAGGTTGTCCGATCGTCAATGAGATTAAATCGTCTGAATGGGACACCATATTAAAGAATTTTCGAATCCCTGAAATCTCGAGCTTTTTTACTTTTGAATTAATTAAATGTTCCATCTTTCTTCTTCATCCTTCCAATGGGGCGTCCAATTTCCTGCACAACGCTATTTTACCACACTTTATTGCATGTTCATTATGCTCCGCTGTTTTTTAAATCAAAAATAAAACGGTCTGATTAATCAGACCGTTAAGGTTGGTGTGGAATCTATATCACATAGTTTTTTAATAACCGTAATCCCAATCAATTTCTTCTTCGTGCCAAAAAACAGGTGAAACTGAACCAAAGTCGACAATTTTGTTTTCAAGTTGGCAATTGCACTGGCTGCACCCGCATTGGTTTTTAATTTCTTCGAAAACATCGTGGTCAACATTTTCGAGAAACGTCACAGAATCCTCTTTAAATAAAATGGCTGTTCCTTTCATGGATCAACACCTCTTTATAAATTCTTTACACTTATATTGTAAGCCGGACGGATAGCTCTGTCTAGATCCATGTGACAACGTTCACAAAACGCTCAATTTAAGGAACGGAACGAATGCAAGTTGTGAACAAAACGGGTTTTTCTGCTTAAGAATAACGTTCACCAAGCTTTTTGAAAATTGGTTTTTGATACGTATGGTGGCGATTCTTATTTGATGGCGGCGGAGGGCAATCCGACAAACCTGTGTAGGAGGACAAAATCGCTTTAGCCATGTTAAGTGAAAGGGAAGCTTTCGGATTTCGGACGTGGCTATCCAATTTACCCAAATGAGGGAGTTCGGTAAAATCATGTTTAGATGGCGGGATATGGAAAGTATACTTTCCGCAAGCAACCAATACATCCGATTGCTGTTGGCTGTTTCTAGGGTTTTCCGAAAAATGGAGTCCGATTTTTTTTGCCTTTCCTTCTTTCAAGAGTTTCTTCAATGCTTCATGTTTCAACTTATAAAGAAATTTAGGATTTGGAGCCGTTTTGGCATGGCGATTCACAATATAGATGGCTTGAGAGAGGTTTTCAATTGTTAAATTAAACTGGATTGGGGGATGTTTATGATCACTGTTCAAAATAGTTTCTCCTTTCTACCAATACACAACAATATTATACCTTTTTTTCTGGAAAATAGAAATAAAAGTATGAAAGATAAAAACAGATTAAAGCAAATTTATCTTACTTTTCAGAAGCACTCTGTATTATGATTATACTAGAATGACAATGGAGGTAAATCCTCTATTATCCAAAAACCAATTAATCGAGCAAGAACAAAAATTTTCCCACTGTATAGAGGCTGATAAAATGGAATATATCAATCATGCATTAACAGCAGAACTGGAACATGTAAGCAGCAAAGTTCAGCGGATTCTTTTTGAAATGATTTTTCAGCATGCGACAGATATGGTCTATTTAATGAAAGTGGAAGAAGGCCCGCGCTTTCGTTATTTATTTGTAAATGAATCAGGGCTGAAAAGAGCAAGAATGTCATTGGAATCAATCGGCAAAACGCTGGAGGAAGCATTGCCGCATGAACAGGCGGTACCCCTAAAACGTGAGTATGAAAAGGTAATGAAGAAAAAAGATGTCCTTATTTATTCGGACTATTTCTATATTGAAAATGGGGCAAAAGTTTATGGAGAAACGGTTTTAACACCGGTAAAAGACGAAAGCTCGGCAGTTCGCTACATTGTAGCGATTACAAGGGATGTTACTGAAAAGCACCGGGAGAAAAATGAATTGCTAGAAAGTGAACAGCGGTATCGTTCGATTGTGGACAATAACTTGGACGCGATTTTTTCCATCTCACTTGACGGTCAGTTGATTGAGGCCAATCCGGCAGCTGCCAAATTAACCGGTTTCACTAAAAAGCAATTAGCGAAACGATCGATTTATGATTTTATTGCCGATCGTGACTTGGCCAGTTTTAAATCCATTCTTGAGAGAACAGCTGACGGCTATGCGCTTGAAACCCTTGATTGCCGGCTGGTACATAGCAACGGACGTCTTTTTGATGTCCACTTGAAGACGGTGCCGATTGTAGTGAATGAGCAAATTTCAGGTTTGTATATCATTTGCCGCGATATTTCAGAACAGGCAAAAAATGTTGAAACCATTAAGTTCATGGTTTTGCATGACCAGTTAACCGGTTTGCGAAACCGGAGGGCATTGATTGATGATTTAAATAAGAATATCCGCCGTTTTTCAAGAGAGAAAAAGGCCTTTTCTCTTATTTCAATTGATTTGGATCGTTTTAAATATTTAAATGATTCCCTTGGGCATCTTGTTGGCGATGAAATCCTTAAACGGGTTTCTCAACGGTTGATTGCCTACAAGAGTAAAAATTGTTTTGTCTATCGGCAGGGCGGCGATGAATTTAATCTCTTGCTACTGAATGTGAACCGAATTGAAACAAACCGATTTGTGCAAGGGCTGATTCACAACTTTTCCAAATCGTTTTATTTTAATTCGCAGGAGTATTTTATTTCACCGAGTATCGGAATCAGTATGTACCCGAGCGATGGGAAAGACGCCGAAACCCTGATTAAAAATGCGGATGAAGCATTGTTCCGCGTGAAAGAGCGCGGCAGAGGGCACTATCAATTTTACCGGTCAGATATGAACGCAGTGCTGACCAATGTGGTTGCCCTTGAAACCCATCTGCGCAAGGCAATTGAACTGGAAGAGCTCACTCTTTACTTTCAGCCGCAAATCAATTTAAGGACAAGGGAGATTAAAAGCTTCGAAGCCTTGCTGCGCTGGAACAATGAGGAACTGGGCATGATCTCACCCAATTTGTTTATTCCGTTGGCCGAAGATACAGGGCTGATGATTTCGATCGGCAATTGGGTTATTGAAAAGGCATGCTGGCAAATTCGCGAATGGAATCGCCAGGGGTTTTATGAATTTCGGGTGGCGATTAATATTTCACCAAAACAATTTCAGCAGCCAAACCTTGTCGGTTACATTGCTGAAATGATGAAAAAGTATGAAGTGCATCCCGCATTTTTAGAAATTGAGATTACGGAAGGCGCAATGCAAGATACAAAAGAAGCGATTCCGATTTTGCAAAAAATCAAAGAGCTTGGCATCAAAATTTCAGTTGATGATTTCGGGACAGGTTATTCTTCCTTGAGCTATTTAAAACAATTTCCGATAGATGTTTTGAAAATTGATCAATCGTTTATTCGCGATTTGTTTCATGATGAGAAGGATGCGGCGATTACCTCAACAATTATTCATCTTGGCCAAAGCCTTGGGATGGAAGTAGTTGCCGAAGGAGTCGAAACGATTCAGCAAGTTGAGTTTCTAATCAATGCAAACTGCCATAAAGCTCAAGGATATTTTTACGCAAAGCCGATCCCGCCAAACGAAGTCGAAGAACGTTTCTTAAGAAAAAGAACGTAAAAATCCTTATGTTTTCCCATAAGGGTTTTTCTTAGCCTGATTTTAAGGTGAAGACGGTTAATTCCGGTTTTGCCATGAAACGAAATGGCAGTCTTGTCGTTCCAAGGCCGCGATTGACATAAAGTTTTAGAGGAGAGGATTTTCCGATCGAGTAAAGGCCTTCCGGATACTTTCTTGCATACGGCGGGATTACAAGGGCGCCAAAAAACGGAATTTTCACTTGCCCGCCATGACTGTGTCCGCTTAGCTGCCAATGAATCGGATAAGTTGCCGCTGTATCGGCGAGATCGGGAGCGTGTGATAATAGAAGGGTAAACATATTCATCGGCACTTGTTTGTATGCTGAGGCAAGGTCTGGCCGGCCAAGCATCGCATCATCAATGCCGATAATATAGATGCTGCTGCCATCCATTTGCTGTATCCGTCTTGCTTCGTTTTTTAGAAGAGTGAACTCGGCATCTTGCATAATGTTTTTATAAAGATCGGATCCATATCCACCATGATCATGGTTTCCATATATGCAATATTTTCCTAACGGTGCCGAAAGTTGGGCTAAAACGGGCGCAATATGCTTCCGATTCTTGTATTGATTCGGTGCGTCCATCAAATCGCCGGTAAAAAACACCAGATCAGGTTTTAGAGAATTCATTTTCGTAATTAATTTTTTTAATTGACTAAGTGTGTACTGAAATCCAAGGTGGGTATCGCTGAACTGAATGATGGTGACCCCATCAAAACTTTTAGGGATGAGTGGATGGTGAATTTGAAAGCGGTTAATTTCGAGCAATCCGGGCTCAATTTGATGAGCGTAAAGGATTCCTCCCGAACTTACCCCTACTGCACCAAGCAAGCCGGTAAATGCTTTTTTAAGAAACGTTCTTCTTGTCCATTTTGTTTCCATTGAATTAACCAGCCTTAACGTTTTTTAAGTAAAAATAGGCATTTATCTAAGTGTATCATTTTTGTTGCTTCTGATAGTTTATTTATTCATTGCTTGACCAATCCATTCATAAAATTTTTCCCGCTTTTATAATCGTGAAACGGTTGCGGTGAAAATGGTATGATAGGAGGAGAAATAATGGATGGGGGTATCTGAATGGATCCATTGGATATCTTAACAGACCTTGAAAATGTTGTTCCTTTTTTTCAGCCGATTTTTAGCGCTGATGAACAGCGAGTTATGGGTTATGAAGTAGTAGGCAGATATTTTTCAGACGGTCAGATTATTAGTTTAGGCTCTTTTTTTCAAGATGAGCAAATTCCGGATGAATATAAAGTGGAAGTCGATCAGCTTCTGTTGAAAAAAGCGCTCGACAAAGCGCTTACTGCGAATGAAGATGTCAGTTTTTTCTTTAATCGGTCAGCCGGTTTATTAATGTATGAACATGGAGAGCCGCTTTTGAATGAATTGCTTGAATATGAAAAAAAGGGAATCAACTTGAAAAGAATCGTCCTAGAGATTTCGGAAGACAATTATCCGGGAGATCTTGATCAATTTGACCATCTTTTACGCTATTACCGCACATATGGAATCAAAATAGCGATTGAAAAGATGGGGAGCGACAGTTCTTACTTGGATCGGGTCAGTCAGTTGGAACCGGATATCTTAAAGGTCAACTTACGGGCTCTAAGGTCGGAAGCGAAGGGAAATGCCTTCAATGATGTATTGTATTCTCTTTCCTTGCTGGCCAGAAAGATCGGAGCCGCTTTGCTGTTTGAAAACATTGAAATGGAGTACCAGCTTCAATTTGCCTGGAAAAATGGTGGCAGATACTACCAGGGATTTTATCTTTCATTTCCAAATGGTGAACTTGTTGACCGCGATCTGTTAAAAGATCGTTTGAAGGCAAAATTTCATGATTTTATCACGTATGAAAAGCGAAAACTGGAAAAGTTTTATTTCACTGCAGAGGAATTCCAGGCAAAAGTTTTGGAGATTGTCCAAAAAGCAAAGAAAGGATCCTCTGAAGAGCTGTTTGAATTACTGATTAAAGAAATGAACCAGATTGCCTTTCGGATGTATATTTGTGATGAGGACGGTTTTCAAAATTCTCCCAACATTTTCAAAACACAGCACGGTTGGGTTACCCAGAATGAATATATCGGGAAAAATTGGAGCTGGCGCCCGTATTTTTTGGAAAATATAATTCGCATGCGCAATGAAAGAAAAGGAATTTTATCTGATTTGTACTGTGATATTGAAACAGGTGAGACGATTCGCACGTTCTCGTTTCCGTTAACTGAAAGCGGCTATTTATTTATCGACATCTCTTACCACTATTTATTTGAACATGAAGAATTGCTTTAATCGAGCCATGTCAATGGATTTTTATTCTCTACATCTTGCAACTTCATTGTTTTTTTCGTTGTTTTCTTGGGTAAAGTGACAGAAAAAAGCTTTATTTGTCTATTATTAGCGAACGAATTTGTGACAATTTTAGTACAAATATTGCTAAAATGAATATTATTTGTCATTTGAGCCAAGGAGGAAAGGAAAAAATGAAGAAATTGCTCATTCTTGTAATTTTATTGCTAATCACGGTTGTGCCTTTATCCCCTGAAGCAACATCAGAAATGACAACAAGAAGCGATGTATTTACTTTTTTAAAGGATGCATACAAAGCCCAAGTTTCGTTAAGTGAAAAAGGAAGAACCAAGCAGGAAATTAATGCAATTATCGGACCTTATTTTTCGGACAATTACCAACAGCTTTTTTGGAAAGCAAACATTGTGCAGGAAAAAGGGAAATTTTTAACGTATGGTTCGGATTTTGCACCGTACTATATTCCTTACTATCAATTCTCTAGAAAAACAAAAGTCGTTTTTCTGCCAAATCAAATCTATGTGTTTGAATATTTTCCCGAGAAATTGGACGGACCGGTAGGGTATAAAAGCCATTATGAAGGCTTGTTAATCAAAAAGGGAGCAGGGGGCGAGGGCTGGAAAGTGGACAGTTACCTCTTCGATCAAATTCCGAAAGAAATCATCGCAAAAGGAAACAATCAAACGGAATGATGACCATTTCAGCGGGTGGCAGCGGAAAAAATCTTTCAGAAAAAAATTTTTGTTTGGACAAATAGAGACAGGTATTTTATGCTGTTAATATTGGTATGTAAAAAAAGATTGTTAAATAATTACATCCTTTTATTAGGATAGAAACATGCCAAAGGAGAATTATAATCATATATAGTTCTTCCGTTTGAAAGGAGAGGTAGGAAATGTCACAGCTGCAAGGCATATTAACACGGTTAAAAAACCTTCAAGAACAAGCCAATGGAGGGGAACCGGCACAACGTTTTTTTGAGGTAGACGGCGAAAAAAAATGCCAAGTTACGTTCCATCCGAAAACGGAGACGTTTGAATTAGAAGTGTACAACGAGAAGGAAAAACCAAAACGTTATCAGTTTGACAATATTGATATGATCACCATTGAAATTTTTGATCTCATCCAGTAGGAGCCTTTTGGTTCCTTTTTTCAACTCTTGATTTATGCCAAATGAGAGATCATGTCCTACATACCGAAATTGAGGTGGAAAAAATGCTCCCAACTGTAACTTGTCCAAAATGCAAACAGGAAGCAAACATGGATAAGGTTTTGACCGCTCAGTCAAATCAAAACGTCATTTACGAGTGCCCGAAATGCCATTACCTTGTTAGGAATATTGAGACAAGCAAAGGATAACGGTTTCAAAAACGGACATTTTCGCGGAAACTGTGATAGAATATAAATGGGTTATAACAAAGATTGAGGAGTTTTCGGCGATGATAAGTCTATACAGTGGGGAATTTTTAGAAATCAGCATTCGGAATTTAATGATACCTTCTGAACGGGTGGCACATGTACAAGTGGGCAACAATCTTGAACATGCATTACTCGTTTTAACGAAAAGCGGTTATACCGCGATACCGGTTTTAGATCCTCATTATAAACTCCACGGGTTAATCAGTACTCCGATCCTAATGGATTCTATTCTAGGGCTTGAGCGAATCGAATTTGAAAAGCTCGAGCAAAAAAGGGTGGAGGAAGTGATGAATACGGCAGTTCCGCGTGTGAAAAGCAGCGCGTCATTGCAAACATGTCTGGAATTGCTAGTCAATCACCCGTTCCTGTGCATCGAATCCGAAGAGGGGATTTTTGAAGGGATTCTGCCAAGAAGTACTGTCTTACATCAATTGAATAAGCATATCAGAAAAGTAAGCAAAAACCATATAGAGTCATAAGCTCCCCTTTCCGGGAGCTGTATTTTTTAAGGAGAAGAGGTGCTCTTATGAACGAGACTGAAAAAAGCGGACAGAATCCGAAAAAACAGACAAAACGGCCGCTTGTTTTAGCATCAGTCATGCTGGCAATGTTTATGGGAGCCATCGAAGCAACGATTGTTTCCACTGCGATGCCGGCTGTTGTTGCCGATTTGGGGGGATTCGGTCTTTATAGCTGGATTTTTTCCGCCTATTTGCTAATGAATTCTGTGACGGTGCTGATCTATGGAAAACTTTCCGATTTGTTTGGCCGAAAACCGATTCTTACGTTTGGGATTATCGTCTTTCTAATTGGTTCCATCCTTTGCGGGTTTGCAGTTTCAATGAAGACGCTGATTATTTACAGGCTGATTCAAGGATTTGGAGCTGGGGCGGTAATGCCGATCGCAACAACGATCGTCGGTGATATTTACACAAAAGAAGAGCGGGCGAAAATCCAGGGATACTTATCGAGCGTTTGGGGGATTTCTGCGATTACTGGGCCTGCCATTGGCGGCCTGCTTGTTCAATACGTAAGTTGGCATTATGTTTTCTGGATCAATATTCCGCTAGGTCTGCTCTCATTAGCCGGCTTATGGCTATTCTTGCACGAACACGTTGAAAGGAAAAAACATCATATTGATTATTCGGGGGCAGTGCTTCTTACAGTTGCCATTTCATCGCTTATGTTCGTTCTGGTTGAAGGTGGAGGTAGTATTTCCTGGAATTCACCAATGGCAATTACCTTGTTCACGGTGTTCGCGATTGCACTGATTCTGTTTCTTTTTCAGGAAAAACGAGCTGTTGAACCTGTTATGCCTTTATCCATTTGGAAGGAACGATCCATTTTTGTTGCGAATATCACTTCGTTAACGACAGGCGTGATGCTTATTGGCATTTCAAGTTTTCTGCCTACTTTTGTTCAAGGAGTGATGGAACAGACTCCGATTGTTGCTGGGTTTACATTAACAGCAATGTCGGTTGGCTGGCCGATTGCTTCTGCCGTCTCCGGGCGTTTGCTTTTAAAACTTGGATATCGAATTACTTCCATCCTAGGCGGAGTTGCCCTCATTCTGGGAAGTGCTGTATTTGTCACGATGACGGCCGAAACAGGGCCGTATTGGGCAGCGGCAGGTTCTTTTTTCGTTGGCGTAGGGATGGGGTTAACATCGACTGCGTTTATCGTTTCGATTCAAAGTACTGTAAGCTGGCAACAGCGGGGGATTGCAACAGCTGCCAATATGTTTATGCGCAATTTCGGCAACACGATTGGTGCAGCCTTGTTTGGAGGAATTTTAAACAATGGCTTAATTCGTTTTTTTAACCAAAGTGAAAAAAAGACAGGTGTGAAATTCACGGTTGATTCAACAAATGCTCTATTAAAAGAAACAGATCGCAGCAAGCTGCCGGATTCGTTGCTGCAAGTTCTGCAAAATGGTCTTACGGTTTCGCTTCATTCTGTTTATTTTGTTGTCTTTGTGTTCGCGGTTGTCAGCTTGATCTTTATTTTATTTATTCCAAAAAAAGAGGAAATGAATACACAAGAATTAAGCAACTAACAGTAGGAAACAATGGAATCAAGGAGAGAGAAAATTGTCTTCATTGTCGGAATTTCGGCTGCTTTCGGTTCTCGCCCAGGAAATGAATATGCACAAAGCTGCAGACAGGCTGTTTGTTTCTCAGCCTGCCCTTTCACAGCGGCTGCAAACCATTGAGAAAGAATGGGGGACGAAGCTGTTTATCAGAGGTCATAAAGGTCTTTCACTAACTCCTGCAGGAGAGCAGGTCATTCAATTTGCAAATGAAGTGCTGGCAAGACAGGAAAAAGTAAAGGAAACAATTGCTTCCATGCAAATGGGGATTACAGGAACGCTGAAAATTGCAGCTGCTTCGATTGTTGGCCAAAATTGGCTGCCAAAAGTATTAAAAAAATACGTTGAAACCTATCCCCAAGTCAAAATTTCATTAATAACCGGCTGGAGCAGTGAAATTTTAAAACATTTATACGACAACCAGGCTCATATTGGCATTATCCGCGGCAAACCTGATTGGAAAGGAATTAAAATCCATCTTTTTAAAGATCTTTTGTATTTGGTCGATAAAGAAATTTCCACACCTGAACAATTAATGGAGACTGATCGTCCTTTTATCCAATTTCGCAGTGATTCCAATTACTATCAGGAAATCCTTGATTGGTGGATGCGCATGTTTAAAACTTCACCAAAGCGGACAGTTGTCGTCGATCAGATTGAAACGTGCAAGCAAATGGCGTTTAATGGAATTGGCTACTCGATTTTACCGGCAATAACGCTTGACGAAGCAAGTACAAATATCTTCAAAGTTTCTCTTTTAGATGAAAATCAGGAGCCCCTTAAACGCGATACTTGGTTATTGGGATATGAGTCGGCATTTCAGCTAAAGCAAGTGCAAGCTTTTGTCGATTTAGTGAAAGAGGAGACAGGAATGCAATCATTTAATTGAATGATGATTTTGCTTGTTTTCGCTGCTTGTGTTTGCTAAAGTATTTTTGATCATACATATAGGAGGTTTTCAGAATGAAAATGATGGATGCGAATGAAATCATTTCTTTTATTCAAAATAGCAAGAAATCAACACCCGTTAAAGTTTATGTAAAAGGACAGCTTGAAGGCATCGATTTTGGCAAGGATGCCAAAACGTTCATCAATGGACAAGCTGGTGTGGTTTTTGGTGAGTGGGCGGATATCCAATCAGTGCTCGAGTCCAATAAAGACCGTATTGAAGATGTTGTTGTCGAAAACGACCGCCGCAATTCGGCTATTCCGTTGCTTGACACAAAAAATATAAATGCGCGAATTGAACCAGGCGTAACGATTCGTGATCAAGTGGAAATTGGTGATAATGCGGTGATCATGATGGGTGCGGTGATCAACATTGGTGCTATCATCGGCGAAGGAACGATGATCGATATGAATGTTGTTCTTGGTGGTAGAGCTACGGTTGGTAGGAATTGCCATATTGGTGCCGGAACCGTTCTTGCAGGTGTCATTGAGCCGCCTTCAGCAAAACCAGTGGTAGTTGAAGATGATGTCGTAATTGGAGCAAATGCTGTTGTTCTTGAGGGCGTGACCGTTGGAAAGGGAGCCGTTGTCGCAGCCGGTGCCGTTGTCATTGATGATGTTGCGCCATATACGGTTGTTGCCGGAACCCCTGCTCGCAAAATTAAAGATATCGACGAAAAGACAAAATCCAAAACCGAAATTAAGCAAGAGCTTCGCCAGCTATAATGGAATAATAAATGGAAAGCGTGGAGAACTCCGCGCTTTCTTTTTGGAAAAGGACGTGGAAAACGTGAATCGTTTTGTTAAAATTCGCCGTGATTTGCACCAAATTCCGGAATTGGGTTTTCAAGAAGTAAAGACCCAAAACTATTTGTTAGCGTATATAAACAGCCTTCCTCAAGAACATTTAACGATTAAACAATGGAAGACCGGTTTATTTGTCAAAGTGCATGGTTCAAAACCGACAAAAACAATTGGTTATCGCGCCGACATTGATGGTCTTCCGATTACAGAGGAAACGGGCTTGCCATTTTCCTCCTCTACTCGTGAACGGATGCATGCATGTGGACACGACTTTCATATGAGTATCGCACTTGGAGTGCTGACGTATTTTTCCGAACACCAAATAAAAGATGATTTGCTGTTTATATTTCAGCCTGCTGAGGAGGGACCCGGCGGGGCGGAACCAATGCTGAAATCTGAAATTATGCAGGAATGGCGTCCGGACATGATCATCGGCCTGCATATTGCTCCAGAATATCCAGTCGGATCGATCGCGATAAAAGAAGGCTTGCTTTTTGCCAATACCTCTGAGTTGTTTATTGATCTAAAAGGAAAAGGAGGGCATGCAGCATATCCGCATCAAACCAATGATATGGTCATTGCTGCATGCTCGCTTGTCGGGCAGCTGCAGACGATTGTTTCACGCAATGTTGATCCGTTGGACAGCGCTGTTATTACAATTGGGAAAATAACGGGCGGAACGGTGCAAAACATTATTGCAGAACGAGCGCGTTTAGAAGGAACCATCCGCACCTTGTCGCCTCAATCAATGGAGAAGGTAAAACATCGCATTGAGGCGATTGTCGGCGGAATCCAAGCTGGCTATGAGTGTGAAGCAACAATTGATTATGGTGCAATGTATTACCAAGTATACAATCAGGCAGACTTAACAAGCGAATTTTGCCGCTTTTTAAGACTGCAGACAACAGCAGAAGTAATTGAGTGCAAAGAAGCAATGACCGGTGAAGATTTCGGCTATATGGTAAAAGAAATCCCAGGTTTTATGTTTTGGCTTGGAGTGGATTCAGCTTTTGGGCTTCATCATGCCAAATTAAATCCAAAAGAAGCGGCAATTCCCTTTGCGATTGACACAATTACAAAGTATCTCCTTTTTAAGGGAAATAATCAGTAACGAGTCCAAGGCGTTTTATTTTAATCACCCTGCTGTTATATGGTAAAATGATAGCAAATTAAGGCAAAAATTGACCGCTGACAGCACGTTTATTAATGAAAAAAAAGGGCATCTTATTATAGGATAAAGAAAAAGATGATAATAAATATTTATTTAAATTAATTATCATTTAATATTGACTTCAAATAGCCTTTACTTTATAATTATTATTGTTAGGAATTTGAGTGAACAAAGGCAAGCCTGCGTTTACTCAACTACATAAGATTACCCATTTATTTTTTGTGTAATCTTGAAAAGATAGCAAATGAGAAGTGCTATAGCGTATCTCATTTAATAAAAATATTTGGAGGGATTTAATATGCCAGAACGCATGGTAGGAAAACAAGCTCCACGCTTTGAAATGGATGCAGTAATGCCAAATAAAGAATTTGGAAAAGTAAGCCTTGAGGAAAACATGAAAAACGGTAAATGGACTGTATTGTTCTTTTATCCAATGGACTTTACTTTTGTTTGCCCAACTGAAATTACCGCACTTTCCGATCGTTTTGATGAATTCGAAGATTTAGATGCAGTTGTCATCGGTGCATCGACAGATACGATTCATACTCACCTTGCTTGGATTAAAACAGACCGCAAAGAAAATGGACTTGGCGATCTTAACTACCCACTAGCAGCAGATACAAACCATGTTGTTGCCCGCGACTATGGGGTATTAATTGAAGAAGAGGGTGTAGCACTTCGCGGATTGTTCATTATTGATCCTGAAGGCGAAATGAAATACCAAGTTGTTAACCATAACAATATCGGCCGCGATGTTGACGAAACTCTTCGCGTGCTACAAGCACTGCAAACAGGTGGCCTCTGCCCAGCTAACTGGAAACCAGGTCAAGCAACATTAAACGTTTAATTGCAGCTTGTTTTTTCAATCAGGACCTAACCTGCAACAGTGTTAGGTCTTTTTTTCAACTCGTCACATCGGCGACGCTAATATGAGACAAATGCTAAACTAGGCGGAAAATGAGCTTTTTTCTTCAGTCAATTTTCACTTTGCCAAACATAAGGGAGGTTTTTGCGATGAAATTGCGTGAACAAATGCCGGAACTTTCTGGTGCTACCACATGGCTAAACGGCCAAGTAACAAAAGAAGAATTGGTAGGTGAAAAGCCGACTCTGATTCACTTCTGGTCGATCAGCTGCCATTTATGTAAAGAAGCAATGCCGCAGGTAAATGAATTTCGCGATTCTTTTAAAGATCGTTTAAATGTAGTGGCCGTTCATATGCCAAGGTCAGAAAACGATTTAAATGTGGATGAAATCAAGCTGGTTGCAGCGGAATTTGGCATTACCCAGCCAATTTTTGTCGACAGCGAACACAAGCTGACAGATACTTTTGAAAATCAATATGTTCCAGCATATTACGTTTTTGATCGTGAAGGAAAGTTGCGTCACTTTCAAGCAGGCGGCAGCGGAATGAAAATGCTCGAGAAACGTGTGAACCGTGTTCTCGATGAAACAGAAAAAGCGGAATAAGCCATTAAGCCTCAACGCAAAAAGGACTATTCGTATAAAATACGGATAGTCCTTTTTTGAAATACCAGAATTTATATGTTAACCTTTTTTACGATTGCCGAAAGAGTAAGACATGGAGTCCAATATTCTGAAACAAAATTTTTTTGACCAAAATCAGCATTGAAAAAATTCATAAAAAACAGCATCCTAAATGAAAAGTATATACACAAGAAATTTATTCCATAATTAGAGTGGAAATCAACAGACTAGTTGTCAGAACCAAACTAAAAAGGATCGGGCGGTTTTTCTTATGGTCTTGGAAATTATAAATTTTTACTTTTATTGTGTTAAAATGAAGAGAGTAAATCTGGACATAAAAGCGTTCATATATGGGGGAGTTTGGATGAATAAAGATTTTGCGGTCATTGGTCTCGGGCGATTTGGCGGAAGTATATGCCGGACACTAGCAGAGCTGGGAAAAGACGTGTTGGCAATCGATTTGAACGAAGAGCGGGTAAATGAATTTTCAACCATTGCTTCCCATGCCGTTTCCGGCGATTCGACAGATGAGGCGATGCTTAGAAGCATTGGAATTCGCAATTTTGACCATGTCATTGTTGCGATTGGAGAGGATATCCAATCAAGTATTTTGACAACTTTGATTTTAAAAGAATTAGGCGTTCGCAATGTAACAGCGAAAGCGCAAAATGATTATCATGAAAAGGTTTTAAGAAAAATTGGTGCCGATCATGTCGTTCACCCGGAGAGGGACATGGGGATTCGCATTGCCAACAATATGGCATCAAACAATGTTTTAGATTATTTGGCCTTATCCGACGAGCATAGTATTGTCGAGTTTGTTGCCAGCGAAAAAATCGGCGGCCGGACGATCCTCGATTTGGACATTCGCAAAAAATACGGCGTTAACATTGTCGCGATTAAAAGGGGAAGTCAGATTATTGTTTCGCCGCAGGCAAAAGAAGTAATACAAGCCAATGATGTATTAATTGCCATTGGTAACGACAGTGACCTCGACAAATTTGAACGAAAAGTGATTCAGTGATTATAAAATGAGAAAAAGAGAAGCCACGAAGTGAGGCTTCTCTTTTTATACCTCCATGATGATGGGCAAAATCATTGGACGGCGTTTTGTTTTTTCGTATAGGAACGGTGCAAGGGTGTCGGTAATTTCATTTTTAATTTCCGACCATTGGCTTGTTTTTCGCTCCATCACCTTGTTCAGATGTTTTGTAATTAAATTTTGTGCATCATTGATTAAATCACCGGATTCTCTCATATAGACAAATCCGCGAGAAATAAGGTCAGGCCCTGCTGCAATTTTAAATTCCTTCATGTTAATGCTGACAACGACAACCACAAGCCCTTCCTCCGAAAGAATGCGACGGTCGCGAAGGACAATGTTTCCGATATCGCCAATTCCGCTGCCATCAATATAGACGGAACCAGAAGGAATTTTTCCAGCCACTTGCGCAGTACTGTCAGATAGAGCCAACACTTCGCCATTGTCCATAATAAAACAATTTTCCTCGGCTACTCCGCATTCAACAGCAAGCTTTGCGTGGGTTTTTTGCATCCGATATTCACCGTGGATCGGCATGAAAAACTTTGGCTTGATTAAGCGGAGCATCAGCTTTTGCTCTTCCTGCCCGCCATGACCGGAAGTGTGGATATTGCTTAGTTTTCCGTGGATGACTTCCGCACCTGCACGGGAGAGCATGTTGATCGTTCGACTGACGCTGATGGTGTTTCCTGGAATCGGTGACGATGAGAAGACAACCGTATCGCCCGGAATAATCTGAATTTGGCGATGCGTTCCATTGGCAATCCTTGAAAGTGCCGCCATTGGCTCGCCTTGGCTTCCTGTGCACAAGATCGTAACCTGGTTTGCTGGCAGGCGGTTAATTTGCTGGGCATCAATAAATGTATCTTTCGGTGCGCGTATATAACCTAAATCAAGTCCAATGTTAATTGCTGCTTCCATGCTGCGGCCAAATACTGCAATTTTTCTTCCATTTGCAACCGCTGCTTCTGTTACTTGCTGAAGGCGATGAATATTCGATGCGAAGGTTGCAAAGATCACGCGTCCTTCAACTTTGCGGAAAATATCTTGAATACTGTCGCCAACACGTCTTTCAGACATCGTGAATTCAGGAATTTCACTATTGGTACTATCGGAAAGCAAACATAAAACGCCTTCTTTTCCGATTTCAGCCATTTTCGTTAAATTCGCAGGCTCGCCAACCGGAGTAAAGTCAAATTTGAAATCACCTGTATGAACAATTTGTCCTGGAGGAGTTTTAACAACAATTCCATACGAATCAGGGATACTGTGTGTAGTACGGAAAAAGGTAACAGAAGTTTTGCGAAATTTAATGACGTCATCTTCTTTAATTTCTATCAGCTTTGCGTTTCGTAACAATCCATGTTCTTCAAGCTTGTTTTTAATTAAACCTAGAGCAAGCTTCCCGCCATAAATCGGAATATTGACTTCTTTTAACAAATAAGGAATTCCGCCAATATGATCTTCGTGACCATGGGTGACAAACAACCCTTTGATCTTGTCTTCGTTTTTGACTAAGTACGTGTAATCAGGGATGACGTAATCAATCCCTAAGAGTTCATCTTCAGGGAATTTAATGCCGGCATCAATGACAATAATTTCATCCTGAAATTGGACTGCATACGTGTTTTTGCCAATTTCCCCAAGACCTCCCAGGGCAAAAACAGCTGTTTGATCGTTTTTAACAAATTTCATAAATTATCAATTCTCCAATACTTTAAAGTGTTCGCTCTTTTGTTCATATGTTAAAAAAGCTCCTTTTACTGCTTGTACATATTCAATATTGTAGCCGCGATTGTTGAGTTTTGTTCGTACATCTTTTTCAGATTCAGCTTCAATATAAAGGGTTTTTGTGTTCTCCCTTACAGGTACTTCGGTGTTATTTTCCTGGTAATAAACTTTAAATATCATGATTGATCGCTCCTAACTCCACAGTAACTTTTTCTATTATATAAAAAAATTCTCTGTTTTTCATTTGTTTTCTTTTCATGGATGTTTTTTCCGATTCGTTATAAATACTTGTATTCAGATGAATTGTCAAAATACCGATCCAGGTGCTATTATACCAATTTACAATAAGGAAGGAGCCCTTCGCAAGTTTGAAGGGCTCAAAATTTAAGCAATGGTTTTTTTTCTCAACAAATCTTTCCACTGTTTTAAGAGCTTTTTACGGAGCTTCTTTAACATAGTGGATCATCTCCTTACTTCTTATTTTAAACGATCCTTGTCCAATGTAAAGCAGCCAAGTGAAAATATTGATATTTTCCTGAAAAAAAGGTGGTTGTTTACGATTATTATATGATGAAATGGCTGATTTTTTCATGGATAATGATGGAATTAACACAACTGTAAATCAATTGACAAGAAACAGGGAAGCAGTTAGTGTTTTACTATCAGGAAGAAAAGGAGCAGGGGATTTATAATGGGGAAGTTATATAGTGCATTAATTGCCCTTAGCCTTATTTGGGGAACTTCATTTTTGTTTATGAAGTTATTGTTGGTGGAATTGCCGCCCGCCGCGATTGTCTTTGGCAGAAGTTTTTTCGGTATGCTGATTTTATTAGCAGTGGTCTTGTTTCAGAAAAAGAGGCTCGCATTAAAAAAATTACCTTGGGGAAAGCTGTTTCTCGTTGCATTGACTAACAATGCTTTGCCATGGCTGTTTATCACAACAAGTGAAACAAAGATCTCGTCAAGTATGGCATCGATTATTAATGCCACCACGCCTGTTTGGACACTTGTGATCGGCTTCTTATTTTTTGCATCTCATTTGCGAAAAACTCAATGGTTCGGGATTGTCATTGGTTTTGCCGGAATTATTGTCCTATCCGATCTCAAGCCTGGTGATTTGTTTTCGGGCAATACGCTTGGTGTTCTTTTGATGACGGGGGCAACGATCAGCTATGGAATCGGAGCGCAAATGTCAAAAAAATATCTTTCCAACTTATCGGTTCAAGAAATTTCTTTCTATACTTTGTTCCTTTCTACCATCATTGGATTAGTAACATTGATGTTCTTTGATCCTTCTTCAGCAAAAACTGTTTTCCATTTAGAATTCCTTCTTCCGTTTATTGGTTTAGGAGCTTTTGGATCCGGATTCGCCTATTTGCTGTATTATTTCCTTGTAAAAGAAGGGAGTGCCGAATTTGCTTCGCTCGTTACGTATATCGTTCCGGTTTCTGCGATCATTTGGGGCGCTGTTCTTTTAAAGGAACCCGTACACATCTCCATGCTGCTTGGTTTGATGATTATTTTTGCGGGTGTGTATACTTCTTCGCGAAAACCAAAAGTCTGTTCAGAAAAATCAGCAGTCGCATAAAACCATTACGAAAAGAATTATACATGGTGGAAAAATCTAAGGGCAAAAGCTGTAAAAAGAGAAACCTCGCCTGCATCAGGCGAGGTTTCTTTCATCTTTCAATTGGGATTGCATCGGGACTGACTTTATACGGATCATTTTTGTCAATTAGATCATAGAACATGATGCCGTTTAAGTGGTCAATTTCATGTTGAAACACAATGGCTGGCAGTCCCTTCAGACGTAGTTTCACTTCATGTCCATCTTCATCAAAGCCTTTTACGGTGACACGAGCATGGCGCGGAACATACCCGGGGATGGCCCTGTCGACTGAAAGACAGCCCTCCCCCGCAAGCAGATAGGCCTGCTCAACCGAATGGCTGACGATTTTCGGGTTGAACAGACCATAGCTGTACAGTTTGCCTTTTTCATCATGTACATGAACAGCGATCATTCGCTTTGACACATCAATTTGTGGTGCTGCCAATCCAACGCCTGGGCGCAGTCCATAAGCAGAAGTAATCTCTTCATTTTGACTGTTTTTCACATATTCTAATAGGCTTCTAAGTATTTGTTTATCTTCTTCCGATGGCGGTAACGGTACTTCTGCTGCAATTTGCCTTAAAGTAGGATGGCCATCTCGAATAATATCCTCCATCGTTAACATAATCTTTTCTTCACTCCTGTAAAACGAAAATAGGCTCTCTGTCAATAGAATAACAAACAATCAAGGAAAAGTTAACAAATGTATTTCAGATTAAAAACGTTGATTTATTTTTTCCTTTGTTCCGTTCAAGAAATTGTTGGATTCTTTCTAAATGAAAATGAGAAGGCACATGCCTTCTCGTGTAAAGTCTTCTGTTGTTAGTTCCAGCAGGCACACCCGACAATAATCAATAGAATAAACAAGACAACGATTAAGGCGAAACCTGCACCAAAACCACCGCAGCCTCCTGCAACAGGGTAACCGCAACCATAGCCGCCATAATATCCGTACATAAGGATTCCTCCTCTACTATTATTTTTCACCTCTAGGATTATAGCTGAGGGATTACTATAGCCTATGAAAACAGCCCGCCATTGTATAGGCCGTAGCCTAGCATAAATTAAAAAACGTTCGAATAAAAATAATGGAAAAGGGACAAGCTTCTTCGCTTCACATTCTTTCCAGCCGTCTCTTGTCAGCTTCGATAAGTCTCGATATAGTAAGAATGGTTAAGATTGGGGGATTATTGATGTCTATACCTGTTAAAATCCGTATTCTCTTTATAGTTTCAGCAATATCATTGCTGTTGTCCGGCTGTTTTCAACAGCAAACACCTTCTGAAAAAATGTACACAGTTTTGGAAAAAGTCGCAGTGGCCGAAAAGGGATTTGAGGAGCAGCAAGACCCGCTCGTTGCCGCAGAAAGTAAAGAAGAGAAGCTTTATAATCAAATCATCAAATTGGGAATGAAGCAATATGATCAAATTGTGAAATTATCAGATGAGGCTCTTGCTCTAACGGATAAGCGGCAGAAGTTGATGGAGAAAGAAACACAGAGTTTAAAAGAATCAGAAAAGCAATTTGAAAAGGTGCAGGAGCTTCGAAACGAATTGGAAAAAAGTGAGCTTAAGCAACAAGTAAACCAACTATATACGATTATGATGAAAAGGTATCGGGCTCATGATGTGTTGTACAAGCAGTACCAGCAGGGGATCTCATATGACAGGCAATTGTATCAAATGCTAAAAGATAAAAATGCCTCATTGGATGCCTTAGAAGGACAAATCAATAAATTAAACGATTCTTATAAACAAATTGTCAAGGCGAATAATCAATTTAATGACTTAACAAAACAATACAATGAAAAAAAGCTGGAATTTTACCAAACGGCCGGATTAAAAACAAAACAAACTTCATAACGAGAAAAAATCGGCAGAATCTGCCGATTTTTTTTATAAAGATCTTTAAAAAATATGTCGAAGAATTTGTCAATGGATTTTGTGAAAAATTTATGAACTTTTCTATAACAATTTACAAAAATGAAGCGTTTTTGTAGTACAGTTTTGACTTCTTTAATAGTACAGGTGTGATTTTATAAAAAACGATTTTCTAATATAATAATGATGAAAAATAATAAATCATAGTAATTGACGCGAATTATTTGTTGATGTAAACTCAATGGTGGAAACGAAAATTGTATCAATGTGATTTGAAAAAACAACTGATACAGAAGAAGATGATCGTCGATAAGAGAGTGTATGTTTTTTGTGATCCTTCTTGTGGAACAACTAATTGGAAACATAAAGAATTGTCTTATCTGTCATCCGGTGCCGAAAAATCTTTTATTAAAAACGGTGAATTGCCATTTTAATTAACGATTTTGGGTAACCTAAATTAGTGGATTTTTGCTACTAAAGTCTTAAATGAAAGAAAGGAAAAGGTGACGAAGATGGCTTCCAAAACAAAGAATGCCCAGCTCGACGCAAAACAAGCGCTCGATGCAGTGACAGAACAGTTTCAAACCCTTCAAATTTTAAATGAAGAAGGCGAAGTCGTAAATGAAGCGGCTATGCCTGATTTAAGCGATGAGCAATTGCAGGAATTAATGCGCCGTATGGTGTATACACGAATTCTTGACCAGCGTTCAATTTCGCTGAACCGACAAGGAAGATTAGGTTTCTATGCGCCTACAGCCGGACAAGAAGCATCACAGCTTGCTTCACAGTTCGCACTTGAGAAAGAAGACTTTATTCTTCCGGGTTACCGTGATGTTCCACAAATCATTTGGCATGGACTTCCATTGTACCAAGCGTTTTTATGGTCAAGAGGTCATTTTGAAGGCGGACAAATTCCAGATGGCGTTAACATCGCTATTCCGCAAATTATCATTGGCGCTCAATATGTGCAAACTGCGGGTGTAGCGCTTGGGATGAAAAAACGCGGTGTGAAATCGGTTGCCATTACGTATACAGGCGACGGCGGTACATCGCAAGGAGATTTTTATGAAGGAATCAACTTTGCCGGAGCATTCAAAGCACCAGCGATCTTTATTGTGCAAAACAACCAGTTTGCAATCTCTACACCTGTTGCACTTCAAACTGCTGCAAGTACACTAGCTCAAAAAGCAGTAGCAGCTGGAATTCCTGGAATCCAAGTAGATGGAATGGATCCGCTTGCTGTTTATGCTGCAGTTCGCGAAGCTCGTGAGCGTGCTGTAAATGGTGAAGGACCGACACTTATTGAAACGTTGACATACCGCTATGGTCCACACACAATGGCTGGAGACGACCCAACCCGTTACCGTACGTCTGAATTAGACAATGAATGGGAGAAGAAAGATCCGCTTGTGCGCTTCCGTAAATTCCTGGAGAAAAAAGGTCTGTGGAGCGAAGAAAAAGAAAATGAAGTAATCGAACAAGCGAAAGAAGACATTAAAGAGGCAATTAAAAAAGCAGATGCTGCACCAAAACAAAAAGTGACGGATTTAATGTCTATCATGTACGAAGAAATGCCGCAAACATTGAAAGAACAATATGAAATTTATCAAGCAAAGGAGTCGAAGTAAGTCATGGCTCAAATGACAATGATTCAAGCGATAACGGATGCGCTGCGCACAGAATTAAAAAATGATCCAAATACATTGGTTTTTGGGGAAGACGTTGGTGTAAACGGGGGCGTTTTCCGTGCAACTGAAGGCCTTCAAAAAGAATTTGGCGTAGATCGTGTATTCGATACCCCTCTTGCCGAATCTGGCATCGGCGGTTTGGCTGTTGGTTTGAGCCTGCAAGGATTCCGTCCAATTCCGGAAATTCAGTTTTTTGGTTTCGTTTTCGAAGTCATGGACTCCATTGCCGGCCAAATGGCTCGGTTACGTTACCGTACAGGTGGGAAATTTAATGCCCCTGTAACAATCCGTTCCCCTTTTGGCGGCGGTGTCCATACACCGGATATGCACGCTGACAGTTTGGAAGGACTAATGGCTCAATCTCCAGGGGTGAAAGTGGTTATCCCGTCTACTCCATATGATGCGAAGGGGCTTTTGATTTCTTCCATCCGCGACAATGATCCGGTTGTTTTCCTTGAGCATATGAAATTATACCGTTCATTCCGCCAAGATGTACCTGAAGAAGAGTACACAATTCCATTAGGAAAAGCGGATGTGAAACGTGAAGGAAAAGATGTTTCAATTATTACGTATGGTGCAATGGTACATGAATCGTTAAAAGCTGCTGAAGAGCTTGAAAAAGAAGGATATTCAGCTGAAGTAGTCGATCTTCGCACGATCAGCCCGCTTGATGTTGAAACCATCATTGCTTCAGTTGAAAAAACTGGCCGTGCTATCGTTGTCCAAGAAGCACAAAAACAAGCTGGAATTGCCGCTCAAGTCGTAGCAGAAATCAATGAGCGGGCCATTTTAAGCCTAGAGGCACCAGTGTTGCGCGTAGCGGCCCCTGATACTGTTTTTGCTTTCCCACAAGCTGAATCCGTATGGCTGCCAAATTATAAAGATGTGATTGAAGTTGCAAAGAAAGTATTAACCTTTTAATTTTATTTAGGGGATCGTAACTGTTCCCCCAATAACAAAAACATAGGAGGGTGAATCCCGTTGTCATTCCAATTTAAATTACCGGATATCGGTGAAGGAATTCACGAAGGTGAAATTGTAAAATGGTTTGTAAAACCTGGCGATAAAGTTAAAGAAGATGATGTATTGTGCGAAGTGCAAAATGATAAAGCGGTCGTTGAAATCCCGTCTCCTGTTGAAGGTACCGTTCAAGAAGTACTTGTTGAAGAAGGAACAGTAGCAACTGTTGGACAGGTTCTTGTTACATTTGATGCACCAGGGTATGAAAACCTCCAATTTAAAGGCGATGAAGGTCATGATGCGCCACAAGCAGCACCAGCACCAGCTCCAGAAGCTCCAGCACCGCAAGCTACACCTGAAAAACCCGCTGCAGGAGCAGCACCAAATGCAGAAGTTGATCCAAACCGTCGCGTAGTTGCTATGCCTTCTGTTCGTAAATATGCTCGCGAAAAAGGCGTAGACATTCGCTTGGTTGCAGGCAGCGGAGATAATGGCCGAGTATTAAAGAGCGATATTGACGCATTCCTAAGCGGAGGCACAGCACCGCAAGCGCAAGCGGCGGAACCTGCTAAGGCTGAAGAAACAAAAGCAGCACCAGCGCCAATTCCGCAAGGCGAATATCCGGAAACACGCGAAAAAATGAGCGGAATCCGCAAAGCAATTGCAAAAGCAATGGTCAATTCGAAACATACCGCTCCACATGTTACTCTTATGGATGAAGTAGATGTGACAAAACTTGTTGCCCACCGTAAGAAGTTCAAAGAAGTGGCTGCATCAAAAGGCATTAAACTTACATTCTTGCCATATATCGTAAAAGCCTTAACAAGTGCATTGCGCGAATTCCCTGCACTTAACACTTCTTTAGATGATGCAACAAATGAAATTATCAATAAACATTACTATAATATCGGTATTGCGGCTGATACGGATAAAGGTTTGCTAGTTCCAGTTGTCAAAGATGCTGACCGCAAATCAGTCTTTACTATCTCCAATGAAATCAATGAACTGGCTGGAAAAGCTCGTGACGGCAAGCTTGCACCAAATGAAATGAAGGGTGCTTCCTGTACGATTTCGAATATTGGTTCTGCTGGCGGACAATGGTTTACACCGGTTATTAACCATCCGGAAGTTGCCATCCTAGGTGTTGGCCGAATTGCAGAAAAACCGATTGTCCGAGATGGTGAAATTGTTGCAGCTCCGGTTCTTGCATTGTCACTAAGTTTTGACCACCGCATGATTGATGGTGCGACTGCTCAGCATGCAATGAATCACATTAAGCGCTTATTAAATGATCCTGAACTACTGTTAATGGAGGCGTAATAAATGGTTGTTGGAGATTTCCCAATTGAAACAGACACGATCGTCATTGGTGCGGGACCTGGTGGATATGTGGCAGCAATTCGCGCTGCCCAGCTTGGTCAAAAAGTAACGATTGTTGAAAAAGAATATGTCGGGGGAGTATGTTTAAACGTTGGTTGTATTCCATCTAAAGCATTGATTTCTGCCGGACATCGCTACGAAACCGCTCTTCATTCCGAAGACTTCGGAATTAAAGCAGAAAATGTAAAGGTTGATTTTTCGAAAGTCCAAGAATTTAAAGCTGGCATAGTAAAAAAATTAACCGGTGGCGTTGAAGGATTGTTAAAAGGCAATAAAGTGAACATTGTTCGCGGTGAAGCGTATTTTGTTGATGCCAACACTCTTCGCGTAATGGATGAGAATTCAGCGCAAACATATACGTTTAAAAATGCAATTATTGCTACGGGATCTCGCCCAATTGAACTGCCTACCTTTAAATATTCGAAACGCGTGCTGAATTCAACCGGTGCGTTAAACCTAAGCGAAATTCCACAGAAAATCGTGGTAATCGGTGGAGGCGTTATCGGTATCGAACTTGGCGGTGCGTACGCGAACTTTGGCAGTCAAGTAACCATTTTAGAGGGTGCAGATGAAATCCTTGGCATGGGCGTATTTGACAAACAAATGGCTTCGCTTGTGAAACGAACAATGAAGAAAAAAGGCGCAGAATTTTACACAAAAGCGATGGCAAAAGGCGTTGAAGAAAGAGAAGACGGCGTAACAGTAACATTTGAAGTAAAAGGCGAAGAAAAGAAAATCGATGCTGATTACGTATTTGTTATGGTTGGCCGCCGTCCAAACACGGATGAAATGGGTCTAGAACAAGCAGGCGTAAAAGTAAACGAGCGCGGACTGATCGAAATTGATAAACAATGCCGCACAAATGTAAGCAATATTTACGCGATCGGTGATGTCGTTCCTGGACCGCAGCTGGCACATAAAGCGTCGTATGAGGCAAAAATTGCGGCGGAGGCAATTGCCGGACATCCATCCGAAATTGATTATTTAGGCATTCCTGCAGTTGTTTTCTCTGATCCTGAATTAGCTTCTGTCGGCTATTCCGAAGAACAAGCCAAAAACGAAGGTATTGAAATCAAGGCAGCGAAATTTCCATTTGCCGCAAATGGCCGTGCATTGTCCCTTGACAGCTCGGACGGTTTCTTAAAATTGATCACACGTAAAGAAGACGGTTTAATTATCGGGGCTCAAATTGCAGGTGCAAGTGCTTCCGATATGATCGCAGAACTCGGGCTTGCAATTGAAACAGGAATGACCGCAGAAGACTTAGCATTAACAATTCACGCCCATCCAACTCTTGGGGAGATCACAATGGAAGCTGCAGAAGTAGCACTTGGAACCCCAATTCATATTTTAAAATAATTAACGCAACAAAAGGCCTTTCCTTTAAAAACGGAAAGGCCTTTTTATTTTTTTAAAAAATAACTTTCACGGGACAAACATATATATAAGTAGGATACCTCTTGAGTTTGGTGGTGGGATTGATGAAAATGTATGTAATCATAATTCTCCAATTTATGATCTGGAGCGGATACACGTTAATTGAATGGCTATCGAGCCGGGATCAACTGGTGTATAAAGTGCTGATGTTTTTTGTGTTTTTCTATTTAGCCTTCTTGCTTGGCCGGAAACTGACCGAATCAACAGCAAAAGCGTTTTTTGTTACCACATTAAGCCTCACCATGTACACTTCATTTCATTTCACAATGGTCTATTTCACGGGTTAGTTATTTTTTAACAAAAAAACATTATTCCCACGTTTTTTCTAACCATTACCAACAAAATATTTTTAATCAAAAAAGCCCCGAAACGGAGCTTTTTTAGCTAATTATTTTCGCGGGTAATAATACATAATTCTTCCGTTGAAGAGGTGGAGTTCTCCTTGCAATTTTTTGGCAAGAAACTTGCAAAATTCATTTGCTTTCCCTTTGTCGCCATATGTAGATTCTTCAGGTAACGTAACCTGAATATACGTAGTCGCTGATCCGTCCTCTGTCTCTTCCTGATCAACGCCAATTAAAATAGTGTTGTAACGGTCGCTTGTCGCCGATAAATAAAACCAATCATCTTTTCCTTTTTCTGGATATTTGATTTCATACGGGAAGGAAGAGGCTTCATAATTCCAATTTACTTGATCACCTGTTTTCTCTGTAATGTCCTTGTAATAATGAAAAAAATCTTTTACTTCGTCAAGTGTAACGACTTGTTTTGAAGATGAAGGAACAAGCTTAATGTAGGCCGACTCCGCCATTTCATTTCCCCCTTACGGATCCGATATCTTTTACACTCTTATTCTAGCATTGAAAAAAGAAATATGACAACTATCTGAACAAATGCTTTGCTAATTGTTATTTTTATTAAAAAAGGTTATAATAAAGTTCTAAATATTCCAATAAAAAGGAGGCGCCCCGATGGACTTATTCGAAAAGTTGTATGATGAGCATGAAAACGTCAAGGTAAGATTTGTGGGATTTACAACAGATGACACTCGCTATGATTTTGGAATTGTTTACACAAGCATGTTTTTCGGCAAACCACTTGTTGTCTGCATGCAAACAGGCCGTTCAACACTCCTCGATCCTAAGGATATTGAAGATTTAGACCACTTACAGAATGTATTCCGAATTAGGGAAAAGTATCAAGCAGCTGATTTAGCAGAATTTTTCCGTGAAACCCTTCCGTCCATCCCATTTGTCACCCAATACGAATAAAAGAAATGGAAAAAAGCAGGTCCTTCGGGGTCTGCTTTTTATACTGTTGATAAGAAGTAATTTTTAATAATAATGTTATACAATTTTCTGTTGATAAATTAAATGTGTTATATTATTATAGAGTTAGAGATGAATAAAGCGTTTCCAAAAGTATGATCATTTACGAAGAAAAGGGGAATGAAAAGATGGGTACAATTGTATGCCAGGCTTGCAACTCTACGATTGATCATTTTGAAGATGAAAAAGTCACAGTTCTTTACTCAAAATGCAGCTGTCACCACTGCCAGAGTCAAGAAGGGGATAAAAATACAACAAAAGCAGTCTAATTAAAACAACAGGATCCATTTTCGGATCCTGTTTTTTATCTAATGGCTTTGTATTCTTTAATAACATGGATGGTTTTTAATTCATCGTCTTCTGGTCCTTGGACAGGTAGTCCGGCTTCAAGATTTTCCCGAATATAATGCAAGTTTTCTTTTGTAATGATTTCTCCCGGTATAAAAATTGGTATTCCCGGCGGATAGACCATCACAAACTCGGCAATAATTCTTCCTTCTGATTCCTCAAACGGAATGATTTCTGTTTCAGCGTAAAAAGCATCGCGCGGTGTAAGAGCTAAAACAGGGATGTCTGGTAAAAGTACTTTTAGCGGCTCAACTTTTTCGCTTCGATGTTCGCATTCATCGGCCAGGTCTTTTAGAGCTTTAACGAGCAAATCTCCTTCCGTTTCCGTATCACCAAAAGTAATAATGCAAAGAATGTTGTAAAGATCGGATAATTCAACTTCAATATTGTATTTTTCTCTTAGCCATTTTTCTACATCATACCCTGTCAGGCCTAAATCTTTCACAGAGATAATTAATTTTGTTGGATCATAATCAAAAGTTGCTTTTGAACCAAGAATTTCTTCACCGACACAGTATAGATGATCAAGTTGGTTAATGCGCTCCCGAATGGACTGCGCGAGTTGAATCGTTTTGTCAATCAGCTCCCTGCCTTCTGTCGCCAGGCGTTTTCTGGCAACATCCAAAGAAGCAAGCAGCAAATAGGAAGTAGAGGTTGTTGTCAGCATGCTTAAGATAGATTGCACATGTTTGGCGGAAACAAGGCCTTCACGGACGTTAAGAATGGAACTTTGGGTCATTGAACCGCCAAGCTTGTGAACGCTTGTTGCTGCCATATCGGCTCCTGCCTGCATTGCGGACAGCGGCAGTTTTTCATGAAAATGAATGTGAACACCATGGGCTTCATCTACTAAAACAGGTATGCCGTGGGCGTGAGAAATTTCCACGATTTTCTTTAAATCTGCGGAAATGCCAAAGTAGGTTGGATTAATCACAAGGACTGCTTTGGCATCCGGGTGTTGAGCCAGGGCTTTTTCAACGGCATCTGTTGTAATTCCGTGCGAAATTCCGAGCTGTTCATCAATCTCTGGATGAATGAATACAGGGATGGCTCCGGAAAAGACAATCGCTGACATGACCGATTTATGCACATTTCTTGGAACAATGATTTTATCATCCGGCCCGCAAACTGCCATAACCATTGCCATAATGGCTCCGCTCGTCCCTTGAACGGAAAAAAAAGTATGATCCGCTCCGAAAGCTTCAGCAGCAAGGATTTGTGCTTGTTTGATCATCCCTTTTGGCTGGTGAAGGTCATCAAGCGGTCCAATATTAATAAGATCGATTGAGAGGGCGTTGTCGCCAATAAACTCTCTGAATTCCGGATCAATGCCAGCACCTTTTTTATGTCCCGGAATATGGAATTGTACAGGATTTTTTTTTGCATGTTCACGTAAACCGCTGAATAACGGTGTGTTATATTGAGACAATGTTTTGTAACACCTCTTTACTAGATAATCGCGTAATTATTTAGTTAAACCATAAAACAAACAAATGAAATTATAGCATTATTCCGCCTTTGTGCATAGAAAATCGTTTGATTTTACCCTTTTGGTTTTGATTGCAATTAGTTTTTGTTTTTAAAAGGATTCTTACGCTTTAAAACCGAAATTACTAAATACAACATTCTAATAAGTCCTGCGGTAATATGTCAAGCACAAAATAATTAGTTATTTGGTTATCAAGGATCAAATATCTGAAAAAAGGCAGCACTAAACTAAACCAGTAAAATTTTGGGATTTACTGGAATTAGCAAAAGGATTTATTAGCGCATATGCGTCATATATTTACGCTCCTTTTCGGCGTGTAAATTTGGTGATTGCGTAGTAGCGCATCGACCAAACGCACAAATTTTCTTGCGGTTAGAACGAGTGCTCTTTTGTGCTGATGTTTCGGTACTTCTTTGTATTTCTTCGCGTAGTATTCTTGATACTCGGGAATGTGCCTTCTTACTGAGTTGGCGGCTTCAACTAAGTAATATCTTAGGTATTGATTTCCGTTGCGTGAAAGGGAAGTATCATCCGCAGTAAAACGTCCAGATTGGTGTTTTCGCCAGTACAGACCTGCATATTTGGCTATTTTCGTTTCATCTTCAAAACGGTCAATTTGACCGATCTCAGCGATAATACCAGCTGTGAATACAGGTCCAACACCAGGGATGGATTGAAGAGTCTGAGTCTCTTCTAAGCCAGCCATAATGCGTTCGATTGCCTTTTCAATCTCCTTTACTTGTTTTTGAAGTGTTCTAATCACTTCAATGGATGTACCAAGGAGAACGTCGATTGAATCTTCGACTACCTTATCTAAGCGATACGAAGAACGTACGGCCTTTTGGATGGATTTCGCTACACATTCTGCGTCATTGAAACGGTTTTTTCCTTTTTCCTGAAGAAAACCGGCCAAATCTTCTAACGGCATTTGTGCTAGTTCATCTAGGCTGAACTTTTCTGAGAACATTTCCATCATGGCGTTCCCAAAAACGGATGAATCCACCTCTTGAGAAAAGGTATTACATTTAAAATTCAAGTGTTGTAAGAAATGTTGTTTCTCTTTAGTCACTTGATGGATGAGTTGGTAACGAGAACGAGTCAATTGTTGTAAGGCAATATACTGTTCTTCCTTTACCACGGACATGGAATTACGCCCAAAACGAAGATAGTCAGCTATCACAAAAGCATCAATCTCATCTGTCTTATCCATATCCGAATAGCTTTTCTTAAAATTGGCAATCTGTTTGGGATTCATGACAAAAACCTTGGCACCAAGGCTCTTTAGTGATTCATCATTATGCAAAAACATGGATGGGTGAAAACTATAAACGGACGTAGATTCTAATCCAATTTTTAATGCTTGAACATTTTTGTTCATGGTGCAATCTAGAATATGATCTCGCAGTTGCATGGCGCCTGGAAGATCGTTAGAGACGGTAAAGGATGTAAGCTTTTCTCCTTCATCGTCCAAAATACAAACTTTAATATCAAAAGAACTAATATCTAAACCAACAAATAATTTCATGGGTTGTCCCCTCCTTTCAAATTAGAATCATTGGTGTTTTTCTTGGATGCCCTGAGATATCTCTAGTGTGAACGCCGACCAGCAACCTCGTGTATCAGAACTTGCCCTGATTCGAAAGCCGCCCTAGAGCTACTATCCTCTAGGTTCGAGATTCAGGGAGAACAGCCTGCGAGTAGGAAGCACCGCACGTACACTGAGAAACAGTCTTAAAATGTGGTTAAGCCCACAGGGGGAAAAAGAATTGTCCCAAATGATCCTAATCTCATTATCTAGAAATATCTCGGGACACCCAAGAGATTTGAATGAATTATTACAGGAAAAGTAGGAAATTATGGGCTCTTAAAAAAGGGCCTAAACATAATATACGAGGGGGAGAACGAATGAACTGGGAAACAAGGGTGACGAAATTGCTTGGGATTCGCTATCCAATTATTCAAGGAGGGCTTGCCCATCTCGCCTATTCAGAGCTTGCGGCCGCCGTTTCAAATGCCGGCGGGCTTGGTCAAATAACAGCCATGTCGCTTGATGAGCCCGAGCTGCTTCGAAAGGAAATACAGAAAGTAAAATCGATGACCGTTAATCCGTTTGGGGTTAATTTTGCCATCGGTCAGCATGGCAGATCATTTCAAGATTTTCTTGAAATTGCAATTGAAGAAGAGGTTCCGGTAATTATCATGACAGGGGGAAATCCGGCACCCATTTTTGAACAATTGAAAGGAACGAAAGCGAAGAAGCTTGTTCTGGTTGCTGCCAAAAGACAGGCGATAAAGGCAGAAGAATTAGGAGCAGATGCCGTTATGGTTGTCGGCCAGGAAGGAGGCGGCCATTTAGGGAGGGATGATGTTGGAACCGTCGTACTCATTCCGAAAGTTGTCGACGCCGTTTCCATACCAGTAATTGCTTCAGGAGGCATAGGGGATGGCCGGGGACTAATGGCGGCTCTTAGTTTAGGTGCTGACGGAATTGAGATGGGGACAAGGTTCATTGCAACAAAAGAATGCGTCCATGCATGTGATGCCTATAAAAAGAAACTGATTAACGGGAATGAAACCGATACCGTTGTCGTCAAGCGGTCACTCGGTGCACCAGCCAGGGCAATCGCAGGCCGCTGGACAGAAAAAATTCTTGAAATTGAGAAGAATGGCGGCACTTATGAGGATCTTCGTTCATTCATTAGCGGGGAGGCAAATAAACGATTTATTCAGGATGGGATAGAGGATGAAGGTTTTGCCTGGGCTGGCCAGGTGATGGGGTTAATCAACGATGTTCCTACGGTGGCAGAATTAATCTCCCGGATGATAACGGATGCTGAGCGGATCCGGTCAAACTGGGGGAACTGACCTTCTTGCGTTTGCCATGATTTAACGGTAAATTGGTTGTTGTATCAAACAAAAGCAGGTGAACGAGATGGAATACCAATATCCGATTGATTACAGTTGGACAACTGAGGAAATCGTTGATGTGATCCACTTTTTTGAAGCGATTGAATCAGCATATGAAAAGGGGATCCGGCGGGAAACGCTCATGTCCGCGTATCGCCGGTTTAAAGAAGTTGTCCCAAGCAAAGCGGAAGAAAAGAAACTATGCGGCGAGTTTGAAGAAATCAGTGGTTATTCAGCTTATCGTGCAGTTAAAAAAGCAAAAGAAGCGGCAGCTGATGAGAAAATCCTGCTGAAATGAAAAACAGGCGCCCGATTTTGGACGCCTTTAACTTTTTGAACTCCGAAATCTAAACTTTGTCCAAATTAATTCAAAAAGCCATCAAGTACAATGGTACAAGTGTTTCGAATGTTTCCTTAACAAAATCGACAAATGCTGGACCGTTTTTTAGCAATGGATTGTCTTTTGCTATATGGCGGCCGACAAGAAATTCCGCTTTTTTCACATCTCGAAAGCGTTCAAGTGCACTCCGCAATCCATCTTTCCCCATATTTGCAACAGAATCCGCATCCTTTTTCATATGGTCGAGGGAAATAACAAAATTTTCTGGAATCAGTTTCACCACCTCATCAAAATGGGCAAGAAAATTAGCGGCAATCTCTGCTTTCCTTGGCAACTCATAAATGAAGGCAAGCCAAACAAAGACATGATCATCAAACACACCAACTTGGAAATGCGGATGCTGTTTGTATCCCCGTTTATTATGAGCAATGGCCAGCCAGGTATCTTTCGGCGGATTGACGGTTCTTCTTGCATGCTTTGCAATATGCAAAAACATTTCATTCCCAATCCGTACGGATAAATCGTTTGTCAACCCTTGGCCAATAGTTTGGAATTTTGGCTGGATTCTTTCGCGGATGGCCTCCATCCGTTCATCCAACCCAGCGATTTGAAAGGTATCAAAATCTGTTTTCGTAAATCCTTTAAACTCCAATGTAAACCGTCCTTTCCGTATATCTTACGTTTAGCGCAGCTTATTTCGGGTAAAAAAAAGCAACGAATCATTTAGCAGCGGAGCACAAATGACATGCCTATTCTTGTCCATTATTTTAGCATAACAGCCGTTGAACGGAAAACATCGAGCCTAACAGCCGTATATAGGTATTCGCACAAATTTGTTGCAACATATGAATGCTGCTCATACTATAATAGTAAAAATATTCGAAAAACCAGATTGCTTTGAAGGGAGTGTCTAATCCTTATGAGACAAGTCATGAATACTGCTTCTCGAAGAAAGACGAGTGAAATGGAAAGAACCGCCGTTTTGAGACTGGAAATGGATTATGAATTGGCGACATTATTTGAAGCGATGACGGAAAAAAATAATGATAAAATGAAGGAATGCAAACAAAAGTTAGAAAGAATTCGTCAGGAACTGTTGCGTTTAAAAGCTCTTTAAAAAAACCGTGAGATTTACGTAAGGGAAGAGCTGGAGAATGGAGCAAATTACAATTCACGATCGTTCGACTTGAAACGAACTCCTAATAAGAAAGGGGGGTTCGTTTATTATTTTTTGGTAAAATCGTCAAGCAAGGGAAAGCTAAAAGTTGATGATATCATCATTTTTTACTAAGCTTAGAATATCACTTTTTACTATTTGCCGGGATACATAGGGAATTCAAAGAATGGTTTACGGGAGGGTATAGGATGGATTGGGAAAGGATTGACCGTCATGCAAAGCAATGGACCGAGGAAGCGGGGAATCGAATTCGCTCTTCTTTTGACAAAACATTGAATGTACAAACAAAATCGAATCCGAATGATTTAGTGACAAACATGGATAAAGAAATTGAACAATTTTTTATCACTCAAATTAAAAAAACCTACCCAGATCATCAAATTTTGGGCGAAGAAGGGTATGGCGACGAGATCAAGGAGCAGAAAGGGATTGTCTGGATGCTCGATCCCATTGATGGGACAATGAACTTTATTCATCAGCAACGCAATTTTGCAATTTCCCTTGGTGTGTATGAAGACGGAATCGGAAAAATCGGATATGTGTATGATGTTGTTCACAATGAACTGTACCATGCCATAAAGGGCAAGGGAGCCTTTCTAAATGGCAAACGCTTGCCAATGCTGAAGGAAGCTAAGATGGAAGAGGCAATCATTGCCCTTAATGCGACGTGGGTAGTTGAAAATAAACGAATTGACCACAACCTGATGATTCCACTTGTAAGGGATGCCAGAGGGACAAGATCATATGGAACCGCCGCCCTTGAACTGATTTATGTCGCAACTGGCAGGGTCGATGCGTATATCTCCTTAAGGCTTGCGCCATGGGATTATGCCGGTGGCGCCTTGATTGTTGAGGAATTGGGGGGAGTGGTAACCAACTTAAGAGGCGGAAAATTGGATTTTCTTTCAAAGGATTCTGTTTTTGCCGCAAAACCTGGACTTCACGAAACAATTTTAAAAAAATACCTAAAAGATGGAAAATGGTAAGTTTGTTCCTAAAAAAAAGAGAGCCGGCTGAAACTTGTGCCCGCTCTCTGTTATTTTAGCTAATTTATATGGATAAATTCTGAACGGACGATGGACAGGACGTCCTAGTCAGGCGAGTGCCACAGGATGTTGCAGGTATACGAGCGTGATAAATTCAACTACGCCTCTGTCTTCGCTAAAGGCTCGCCAATCGGCGAGTTTTCTTTATAATATCAGAATTTATATGTTGCCCCTTTTTAACGATTGCCTGAAGAGTAAGACATGGATTCCAATATTCTGAAACGAATCTTTTTGACCAAAATCATGAATCTGTGACATGAAAAGTATACATGCAAGGAATTTATTCCATAACGGCCAAACTAAAAAGGGACGGGCGGCGGCTTTTGCCCGGTTTTTCTTATAATTTTTTAGGGTAAACCGGTCATTACTAGCTCCTCTAATGCCCAATGTTCCTATTTTTCAGGTCTAATCGGTCATTACTAGCTCCCGTAATGCCCAATGTTCCAATTTTTCAGGCCTAAGCGGTCATTACTAGCTCCCGTAATGCCTGCTTCTCCCATTTTTCAGGCCAAACCGGTCATTACTAGCTCCCGTAATGCCCGCTTCTCCAATTTTTTAGGGTAAACCGGTCATTACTAGCTCCCGTAATGCCCGCTTCTCCAATTTTTTAGGCCAAACCGGTCATTACTAGCTCCCGTAATGCCCGCTTCTCCCATTTTTCAGGCCAAACCGGTCATTACTAGCTTCCCTAATGCCCGATTCACCAATTTTTTAGGGTAAACCGGTCATTACTAGCTTCTCTAATGCCCAATGTTCCTATTTTTCAGGCCTAAGCGGTCATTACTAGCTCCCGTAATGCCCGATCCTCCTATTTTTTAGGCCAAACCGGTCATTACTAGCTTCCCTAATGCCCGCTTCTCCCATTTTTCAGGCCAAACCGGTCACTACTGGCTTCACCGGAACGCCCCCCGGAAAGCGAGTGCCTGGAGTGGAAATCAACAGACTCCGTTTATCAGCCAAACTAAAAAGGACCGGGCGGTTTTTGCCCGGTTTTTCTTATAAAGCACCGTTTTCGCGCATTTTTCGCTTTGTTTTAAATCCGAGCCCCATGATCAACACCACAGCGGCTATACAGCCAAGCGTACCGATGATGCTTTTTTCGGCAATTGCAATGCCAATCCCCATAATGCTTGCTGCTGTTATTATCGAATAAACAAGAAAAACCCATTTGATCTGCTTCACTTTTATCCCCCCTTGTCAACGCTTGCAAAATTCTTTTTTTGTTCATTTTTTCTGCCGTAAACAGCCTTGATTCCTTATACTAAACATTGTACAATAAAATGCTTTTAGGTTTCTACAATAAATGTGGTATAATGTTTGAGTTGTGAATGAGAAACTAGAAATAGCATTTATTTTTATGAATAAAGGTAGGAGTGAAATTTTTTGAAATATAGAGAAGATGTCCGCAATATCGCGATTATTGCCCACGTTGACCATGGAAAAACGACTTTGGTTGACCAATTGTTGAAACAGTCCGGAATCTTTCGTTCAAATGAACACATTGAAGAACGTGCAATGGACTCAAATGATCTGGAAAGAGAACGTGGAATTACCATTTTAGCGAAAAATACAGCAATACAATACAAAAATAAACGAATCAATATACTTGATACACCTGGACACGCTGATTTTGGCGGAGAAGTCGAACGGATCATGAAAATGGTTGACGGTGTATTGCTTGTCGTGGATGCGTATGAAGGTTGCATGCCACAAACTCGGTTTGTTTTGAAGAAAGCATTGGAACAAAATTTGACACCAATTGTTGTCGTCAACAAAATTGACCGCGATTTTGCCCGTCCGGCAGAAGTTGTTGATGAAGTTCTCGACCTATTTATTGAACTTGGTGCAAATGAAGATCAGCTGGAATTTCCGGTTGTTTATGCTTCGGCCATTAATGGAACAGCGAGCAAGGATCCGGATCATCAAGAAGAGAACATGCAGTCATTATTCGATGCCATCATTGAGCATATTCCGGCGCCAATTGACAATCGTGAAGAGCCGCTGCAATTTCAAGTAGCGCTTCTTGATTACAACGACTATGTCGGCAGAATCGGGATTGGGCGTGTTTTCCGCGGTTCAATGAAGGTTGGACAACAGGTTGCCCTTATGAAACTAGACGGATCCGTTAAGTCTTTCCGCGTTACGAAAATCTTCGGCTTCTTTGGATTAAAACGTGAGGAAGTCAATGAAGCGTTTGCCGGCGATTTAATCGCTGTCTCCGGAATGGAAGATATTAATGTCGGCGAGACGGTTTGCCCGATCGAATATCAAGAAGCATTGCCAGTATTACGAATCGATGAACCAACACTGCAAATGACCTTCCTGGTAAACAATAGCCCATTTGCTGGCAGAGAGGGCAAATATTTAACAGCAAGGAAAATTGAAGAAAGACTTCGGGCACAATTGCATACCGATGTTAGCTTGCGGGTTGAAAATACGGATTCTCCAGATGCCTGGGTTGTATCCGGACGCGGCGAACTTCACTTATCAATTTTAATTGAAAATATGCGCCGTGAAGGGTTTGAGCTTCAAGTATCAAAGCCGGAAGTCATTGTAAAAGAAATTGACGGCGTTCGCTGTGAACCGGTAGAGCGGGTTCAAATCGATGTCCCTGAGGAGCATACGGGTGCAATTATGGAATCGATTGGCGCGCGTAAAGGCGAACTTCTAGACATGGTCAACAATGGTGCTGGCCAAGTTCGGCTGATCTTTAATGTCCCGGCTCGCGGCTTGATTGGGTATACAACGGAATTTATGACATTAACACGTGGCTATGGTATTATTAACCATACATTTGACAGTTATCAGCCAATGCTTCAAGGACAAGTGGGCGGCAGACGCCAAGGGGTTCTCGTGTCGATGGAGACAGGGAAAGCTTCGACGTACGGAATTATGCAAGTAGAAGACCGCGGCACCATTTTTGTTGAACCGGGTACAGAGATTTACGAAGGAATGATTGTTGGAGAGCACACTCGTGAAAACGATCTTGCTGTCAATGTTACAAAAGTGAAACAGGCGACAAACGTCCGCTCGGCAACAAAAGACCAGACAGCTGTTATTAAAAAGCCGCGGATCATGACATTGGAAGAATCATTGGAATATTTGAATGATGATGAGTATTGTGAGGTTACGCCAATGTCGGTCCGTCTCCGCAAAAAAATTCTCGACAAAAATGAACGGGAAAAATTAGCAAGAAAGAAAAAATATGCGGAATTAAGCTAAACGGTTTGCTCATTGCTTTGGCATCAGTAGAACTACCAGCAGCAGGATGATGCAAAAACACCTCTTTTCTCACTGGTGCAAGCCGCATTCATTCTTTGGGGGGAACTAAAGTATGGTTGGGAATCGCCTTTCGTTTTTTGCTGCGCTGTATAAAGTCAATGAACAGCCGAAGGTTGGCATGTGGCTTCTGTATATAACGATTGTTATTCTTGCTGTAATCGTTTATAAACTGGGATTTGCGAAAAAGTTACCATTGGGGAAATCAGCAATTGTCTATTTTTTTCTCGTCATCGGCTGCACAATCTTAACTTTTTTCGCTGTTTTTTTACCGGTTGCCGAAGGGCTTGTTGTGGCCGCGCTGATTCTGATTATTTATAAAATCCGTTTGCGCCAGGCGAAAAAACAGCAAACAGAAGGCGAAAAGGAGGGGATTTAAGTGCAATCCGTACAAGATGCTCTTTATAACTGGCTTACAATTAAGATCGTAAGTGATGCTCGCCCGGATGACACTGCTGCCAAGGAGACAAAAGACCTTTTTGAAGGGATGCTTTACGGCGATCATGGCCTGTCCGATATTGAAGTGACAAAAGATGAGACAATGTATTATGTCTCATATACCCAAAAAAATAAAAGCAAAAAAACCCGGTTTCCGGTTGAATTGATTGAAATAATGCTCAATCAAATCAACTCCGAACCCGAAAAATATGTCAATTATCCAATAGAAGACTAACACAAGCCCCCCTCGTGCATACATGAGGGGGTGTTATAAAATCAGAATTTATATGTTGGCCTTTTTTGCGATTGCCGGAAGAGTAAGACATGGAATCTAATATTCTGAAACGAGTCTTTTTTGACCAAAATCAGGAATCTGTGGCATGAAAAGTATACATGCAAGGAATTTATTCCATAAGTAAGGTGTTTCGTGGTTGCCTGTTTGAGTTCCGCTCCAGGCGGCTTCGCTTTCCGCGGGCGTGCCGGGGAGCCTCCTCGGCGCTTTTCGCGCCTGCGGGGTCTCCCCCTGCCCCGTACTCCCGCTGGAGTCTTCGCCGCCTTCCGCTCCAATCCACAAAGTGAGCGGAATCAACCATAAGTAAAATGATAGTGATTCTTTATCAAATTTCTACGATAATATATTTTTGGGATTGCCAAATAGGCATGTATCAGGTCTTTTCAGCTATTCACATGCATGGATTTAAATGTGAGAAATACCTTGCGTAAATGGCTTAAATGAGGTCTATGTTTTCCACACTTCAACGATTTAAATATGTCATGCTGCACGATTTTGTATAACGGTCTTACTTCTTCTGCGAAACACTTTTTTCAACGGAGCTTCCTCAGTCTTTAGGGTTTCTTGACCAACATAAGATATGCAAAAATAGGGTTATAGCCGTCGTCACCTTTGTAAGCACGGCAGACGCCTTTCTTCTTATTAGTACAGTTATCAAATGACGAGTTTCGAAAGTGCATTAGGAGCTAAGGAATAAAGGACCGAACTGGTAAAGACCCGATGGTCTGTTTGAAAGTGCCTATATGACTAAGAGTACAAGGGATAATTGCGTATTTCATCATTGCCAAAGCCAATGCGAATAAGAAAAGAAGTGTTCCGCAAAGGAGTACATGGTGTAGAGAACTATCTGATGTCCTCTAGCATAAGATTGCTTGAATCCTAGGGTTCATTCGTTTATGGCACCCAGTTGATTGGAGCGGAAGGTGCCGACTCCTGGGGGATTAGCGTTACAGGCGAGACCCCGCAGGAGCTTGCGACGAGGAGGCTCGGCGAACGCCCCCCGGAAAGCGTGCACCTGGAGCGGAAATCAACAGACTAGTTGTCAGAACCAAACTAAAAAGGGACGGGCGGTTTTTCTTATCGCATTACCATTCGTCATTTTCGGATTTGGGGCGGTATAGCCGAAAGTTTCCGGAATCCAAATGCGCTTTTGTTTTTTCAGCAATTCGGTTAGTGCAGATTTGACACATGTACGTATGGATTGGCCGGTTCCGCAGCCGCTTTGCCTGCAAGGTTTCATCATCTATTACTTCAATCTTGTCACAAATTACACATTTTACTCGCATTTTCACACACCTCAACTCGAATCTTTAAAGCTTACTACTAGTATATCATGCCGGGAAATGATAAGATAATGAAACCGTATAATCAAATTTTCAATTTTAATTAGCCAAAGAAAGGGTTGGTAATATGGCGAATGAAGTGGAAAAAAAATTGATCAAACCTTTATTTGACGAGCTTCAGAAGGAGAGGTTCGTCACGATTGCAACGGTTGATTTCGAAGCAGGCGGGCCGAATGTTAGTGCAATTTCCTGGGTTCTTGCGAAAGACGAAAATACGATCTATTTTGCTGTCGATCAGCGTTCGCGAATCATTCAAAATTTAAAACAGAACCAATTAGCCGTTATAAACCTAATAGCAAATGAATCTACATATTCGATCCAAGGGGTGGCTGGTATCAAACAAGAACGGTTAAATGATGTTCCGTTGAAGCTTGCACTCGTGGAATTGAAAATCAATGAAGTGCGCGACGTGATGTTTTACGGTTCAAAAATAACCGCTGTCCCGCAGTATGACAAAACCTACGATAAAGCTGCCGCTGCTAAATTGGATAACCAGGTCATGGAAGCAATGAAAAAAGCTTAGCCGCTTAGGGCTAGGCTTTTATTTTCGAAAGTTGGATTCCTTTTCTTGTTTGTTTTCCAAGTTCTGCTTTTCGTTTGGCGATAGCTTTTTCTTCTGATCCTCGGGTCCGCTCTTAGGATTCGGCGTGATGATGTCGCCTGGTATTTCGGGCATTAAGCGTCCTGCAATATCAGAAAGTTCGTTCATAATTCCCTGCACAGGCTTTCCTTTCTTTATTTCTGTCCCGATTTCCTTCAAGCGCTGAGTGGTGTCGGGATCGGCTACTACAATGGCGTTTGCTCCATATGGATCTTTCTTTAAGCTCTCAGCAACCGAATATTTGATTGTACCCACCTGAGAACGATCAATTTTTGAATTTACATCAATGCCAACGATGGCATATCTTCCTAAAACCACTGCTGTTGCATCATGAACATTTGGCACGCTTGTAGCAAGCTCAACCAAGTGTTTCGAAATCTCCTGACCCGTTTTTCGATCCACTTCCTGTATTGTACTGTTCTTGACATTCACCGATTGCGGATGGCTGCTTTGCCCGGTATTTTTCGTTTGGTTGCAGGCTGCTAATAGTGAAAAAAGAGCAATTGCAATCAATGCTTTTTTCATTTCAATCCACCTCTTTTTAAACTGATCCATAGATGCACTTATCGATTAAAAAATAAAGACCAGTTGTTCTTTATCTCACAAATATTGTGCGGAATTTCTTCTATCTTTATTCGGATAAACATATATTTTACCAAGGTTTAGGCAATCACGCGTCGGTTCAGAAATATTTACCCTAAATCAAGAGAAGCGGGAGGCGTCAGATTGAGTAAAATTTACGTATTAGATACAAACGTCTTGTTACAAGACCCGTATTCCATTTTCTCTTTTGAGGATAATGAGGTGATTATTCCTGCAGTTGTACTTGAAGAGGTAGACTCGAAAAAAAGGTATATGGATGAAATCGGAAGAAATGCAAGGCATGTTTCACGGATGATTGACAATTTGCGGGCATCCGGAAAATTGCATGAAAAAATCCCCCTTGAAAATGGGGGGACATTGAGGATTGAGCTAAACCACCGTTCTTTTCACGAGCTTCAAGATATTTTTGTTGAAAAAACAAATGATAATCGGATTCTTGCAGTTGCGAAAAATTTATACTTAGAAGAACAAACAAAGGAAAATGGGAAAAAGGTAATCCTTGTTAGCAAAGATGCTCTTGTACGCGTAAAAGCCGATGCGCTTGGGATCAATGCGGAGGATTTTTTAAGCGATCGCGTTGTCGAGGTAGACCATATTTATACCGGCTTTCTCGAGGTCTATGTACCGATTGAATTATTGGGCCGCTTTTATGAAAAGGGAGAGCTACTGTTGGCGGAAATTGCCAACCATCCTTTTTATCCAAACCAGTTTTTACTCATAAAAGATGCGCTCGGAAGTTCATCTTCTGCTGTAGGGATCGTAGAGAAAACAAGCATGAAGGTGAAAAAGCTTGCCTTGAATCAAGAGCATGTATGGGGGATTCATCCTCGCAATGTTCAGCAAACGATGGCGATCGAACTACTTTTGCGTAAAGATATCCCGCTCGTCACAATGATTGGCAAGGCAGGAACGGGAAAAACGCTTTTGGCACTTGCATCGGGCTTACTGCAAACAGAGGATTTGCAAGAATATAAAAAACTGCTTGTTGCCCGGCCAATTGTACCAGTTGGCAAAGATCTGGGTTTCCTGCCAGGGGAGAAGCAAGAAAAGCTGAGACCATGGATGCAGCCAATTTATGACAACCTGGAATTTCTATTTAATACGAAAAAACCTGGCGAACTGGATGCGATTTTGGCGGGAATGGGCTCCATCGAGGTGGAAGCATTGACATACATTCGCGGCAGAAGTTTGCCAGACCAGTTTATTATAGTAGATGAAGCCCAAAATTTAACCAAGCATGAAGTGAAAACGATTTTAACAAGGGTGGGGGAAGGGAGCAAAATTGTGTTAATGGGTGATCCGGAACAAATTGACCATCCTTATTTAGATGCTTATAACAACGGACTGACTTATGTAGTGGAAAAGTTTAAAGACCAGGCGATCTCCGGCCATGTTAAATTGCTGAAAGGGGAGCGCTCCGGGCTTGCAAGATTGGCTGCCGAACTGCTATAAAAAAACCAGCCTCGCTCCAAGTTTCAAATTGAAGAAAGAAACGAACGAACGAGTGCCATGCCGGCACTCGTTTGCAATTACTTTATGATAAAGGCTTTTACATTTTTAATTGGCTGATGCCGGTTTGAGCCATCGCCGTAATAAATGTGAACAGGACCATCTGCACCAAGCGGTTTGCCGTTATCCGAAAATCCAAGAATCAGCTCATGAGCTGTTTTGAATGGCATTTCGACCTGTTTGTCCAAGCACTCAATCACAAGTGACTTGGCATCTTCGTTTGGTTCAGCATTTTCAAGAAAGGGCTTGAACGGCATCGCAAAAGATCCGGTTAATAGTTTTTCTTTTTCATATTTCTTTTCCGATTTCAATGTTGGCGGATAGATGGCACCCTCAATGATTTCACGATCCCAATGTTTTGAGATCGACTTCGTATACGCTTCCAATTCATCTGTGGCATCCTGCTGTGTTTCAAAGTACGTCAGTAAGTCGATTTTCCGATCATCAAAAATCCAAACCCCTGGATCAAGCGTGATCGTGTATTTCACATTTCCTGTAATCAGTAGAATTTTATCCATTGTTGAATCCCCCCAGCTCTTATCAAAACAAGTATAGCTTTTTTTCGCCGATCTGTCATTTCCGGTTTTTAAAGCCATGAAAAACGAAATTTAATATTTGTGTTTCAATTCCAATATGTTTCAATGGATAGACTCTTGCAATTTATGCTAGATAACGGTAAAATTTAAAGATAAGTTGGGTAATCGCTCGGAAACGGGGGGATCAATGTTGGCGTCTGAAATGATCGTGAATCATCAAGAAAAAGCTTACGCCTTGCTGCAGGCTGACGCTGAGAAAATTTTAAAGCTGATTAAAGTGCAAATGGATAATCTTACGATGCCTCAATGCCCTCTTTATGAAGAGGTATTGGATACACAAATGTTTGGTTTATCGAGAGAGATTGACTTTGCGGTTCGCCTCGGTTTAATTGACGGAGAAATTGGAAAAGCCATTTTAGATAAATTAGAGAGAGAACTATCCGCACTTCATGAGGCATCGATAAAAAAATAACAAACAAACTCAAACACAACTGTTTGGGTTTTTTTTCTGTACATATGAATTTTTGAAAAAAGTAGTTTTTCCTCACGTATTAATGTTATTTATCCATTATAATAGAATCAAAACGAAAATTGAGGGCGAGTTTTCATGTTCAAAAAGATTTTAAAGTCATATGACTATTCATTAATCATTGCCATCTTCCTTTTATCGGCTTTTGGTCTCGTAATGGTTTACAGTGCCAGCATGGCGTCAGCCGTCCAAAGATACGGGGTTGCAAGCGACTACTTTTATCAAAGGCAGAAAATCTTTTTGATCGGTGCGGCTGTGATCTTTGTTCTCACTGCATTATTTCCTTATAAAGCGATGAAAAGCAATCGAATTTTAGCGCCGATGGTATTGCTGTCATTAGTGGGACTCTTCGCTCTTTTTGTATTTGGCCATTTGGCAGGCGGGGCGCAAAGCTGGTTCAAGATTGGAGCACTCAGTCTACAACCTTCAGAATTTGTCAAGCTTTGCGTGATTATTTATTTAGCTGCTGTGTACGCTAAAAAGCAAGCCTATGTAAATGAGTTTAACAAAGGAGTGCTTCCTCCGTTAGCTTATTTAGTGTTAGTTAGTGCTTTAATTGCCATCCAGCCGGATTTTGGAACAGCGATGATTATCGTTTTAATTGCTGGCACGATTCTTTTGTCGTCAGGGATGAACTTTAAAAATTTCACTAAGCTGATCCTTATGGGCTTGATTCTCGTCTTGCCATTCATGCTCCTTTTAAAAGGAGAAATTTTCTCGGCAAAGCGTGTGGATCGTTTTGCAGTAATGAACGATCCGTTTGCTACGGAAAAAACCTCCGGCTTCCATTTGGCGAACTCTTACATTGCGATTGGCTCTGGAGGAGTAAACGGCCTTGGTTTGGGGCGGGGTGTCCAAAAGCTCGGTTACTTGCCTGAGGCCCATACGGACTTTATAATGGCTGTTATTGCAGAGGAACTGGGCGTCTGGGGAGTCGGTTTTGTCATCATTCTTCTTGCTTATATTGTACTGCGGGGGATTCGGATTGCTTTAAAATGCACGGACCCTTTTGGTAGTTTGCTGGCGATCGGAATCTCCAGTATGATTGGAATCCAGACATTTATTAATCTGGGAGGGGTTTCTGGATTAATCCCATTAACAGGTGTACCACTTCCGTTTGTCAGCTATGGCGGATCTTCCTTAATCCAGCTGGCAATTGCGACAGGAATCCTCACCAATGTCTCCATGTTTGTCAATTATGAGGAAAAATATAAACCGAAAAAAGAGCAAATAGAAAAATCCGCAAACCAATCCGGTTCCGTTTTTCAAATGCGGACATAAACGAAATGCACACGAGTTAAAACTCTTGTGCGTTTCGTTTCATAAGCAGGAATTTAAACATACAGGGGAAGGGGCTTTGGAAGTTCAAATATTTGTCATAGCGGTTACTTGACAGTATAATGATTGCAAACGAACATCGCAGCACATGTCAAATAGGTTTCGTGCACAGAATCAAAAAAATGCTTTGCTGTATTTTTACTATTTTGATAGTGAATAAAGTAAAATCTTAATTTTCTTCAAAATTTATTCAAAAAAAATTCACAAAAAAGTTTAAAAGTGTGATTAAATATACAGAGAAAGTATTTTTTTCTATTCCAACTCCTAAAACCCGTCACTGTATGCTGCTAAATAAGAAAACAATCGTTCACCATCAAATGACCAGCCACCCCAAGTATTTCAAATAAAAGACGTTTCATGGAATTATGAGCTTGCCACTTATGGGTTAGAATGAGAGTAGGAGGATAACAAGATGACAAATCCGAAAGGTTATAGCGAAGCAGCAATCAATCGAAGTGCTTCACAATTACATACAGATGAAATTGAAAAAACATCCGCATTAAAAGACTTTTTAGCGTTAATAAAAATAGGGATCGTTAATTCGAACTTAATTACGACGTTTACCGGCTTGTGGCTTGCCCTTCATTTTACCGGACAAAGTTTCCTGAATAATCTGGATATTGTGTTTTTTACAATTGTTGGATCGGCCTTTATCATCGCTGGTTCTTGCAGTATCAATAATTTTATTGACCGGGATATTGATCCATTTATGGATCGAACAAAAAGCAGACCTACGGTAACTGGAAAAATCCCTCCGATGAAAGTGCTTGCTCTCGGGCTTTCTCTTATCGGCTTCGGTACGCTGTTTTTATCATTTACCACTCTAACGGCAACGATTATTGGCCTTTTTGGGGTTTTTAGCTATATCGTTCTGTATACAATGTGGTCGAAAAGACAATTTGTGTCCAATACGATTATCGGCAGTCTTTCAGGAGCAGTGCCACCGCTGATTGGCTGGGCCGCTGTGGATGGAAATCTTGATAAAATTGCTTGGTCATTGTTTTTAGTCATGTTTATATGGCAACCACCACATTTCTATGCGCTTGCGATGAGAAGGGTGGAAGAGTACCGGGCTGCAGGAATTCCAATGCTTCCGGTTGTAAAGGGATTTAAGACAACGAAGAAACACATTTTGATTTGGGTGGCTGCGCTGCTACCCATTCCCGTACTCCTTACTTCTTTAGGTATTCCGTTTCTCATTCTGGCCACCGCTTTAAATGTTGGTTGGCTGGTGTTGGGGATTTATGGATATAAGATCAAAGATGATGTGAAATGGGCAAAACGGATGTTTGTTTATTCGCTGCAATATTTAACCATTTTATTCGTTGCAATGGTAATCGTCACCTTAATTTAGTTTTGCTTGAAGAATCGTTCTTCTTTTTTTTCTAGGCTCTGTTAAACGATGTTGTTGATTGTCTCATTTTTGTTAAAAATCAACAGTAATAGTTTACAGAGCCTTTTTATAAAGGGATCTTCCGTTATTTTCTTTGATCTGAAAGAAAAAGAATTTTTAAGCGAAAGAGGGGTTAGGTTGATGAAAAGGCTGGTAAAATGGCGGTTCATCACGTTGATGGCGGTTTTAATGCTTGCACTTTCCGGATGTGGAAAACCGTATTTGTCAACATTGCAGCCTGCCGGGGAAGTTGCCGATATGCAATACGGCATAATGAAATTGAGTACATGGATTATGGTTGTGGTGATTCTTGTTGTCGCAGTAATTTTTATTTTGGTTCTAGTCCGCTTTCGACGTAAGGGGAATGAAATTCCGAAGCAAGTGGAAGGGAATCATAAATTGGAAATGATCTGGACTGTTATTCCGATCCTCCTGCTTGTTATTCTCGCAGTGCCGACTATTGCGGCAACTTTTAAACTTGCAGATGTTTCTGCCGGGGAAAACAAGAATTCGAAGGCGCTCGTTGTCAATGTCCGATCGCATCTTTACTGGTGGGATTTTGAATACCCTGGCCTTGGTATTGTTACGAGCCAGGAACTTGTCGTGCCCACAAATGAAAAGGTTTACTTTAATTTAAAATCAATGGATGTTAAACACTCCTTCTGGATTCCGGCAGTGGGGGGGAAAATGGACACAAATACAGACAATATTAACAAATTCTGGCTCGAATTCGATAATAAAAAATCGAATGAAGCCGGCAATCTGTTCTATGGAAAATGTGCCGAACTTTGCGGTCCATCCCATGCTTTAATGGACTTCAAAGTGAAAGCGATGCCAAAAAGCCAATTTGACGATTGGGTTACAGCGATGAAAAATGTAAAAAAAGCACAGCCAGCCACAACCGATTTGGCTAAACAAGGGCAGGAAATTTTCAATAAAAGCTGTATTGGCTGCCACGCTGTTACACCTGCCAATAATATGCCTGATACGGCCCGGGTTGCGCCAAACTTAACAAATTTTGGCGATCGTTCACGTGTAGCAGGAATTTTGCCACATACAAAAACAGAAGTGAAAAATTGGATTCGAAATCCTGAATCGTATAAGCCCGGAAATAAAATGTCGGGAAAATATCCACAGATGTCGGAAGAACAGCTAAATGCACTGGCAGAATACTTAATGGGGTTAAAAGTTCAACAATAAAGGGGATTTTGTAAAAGGGAGGTTGAATTTGTGAATAGCTATGCTCAAAAAAAGAGATTTGGCAGCACGGTATGGGATTTTCTTACAACGGTTGACCATAAAAAAATTGCCATTTTATACTTTCTCGCTGGAGGAATGTTCTTCCTGATTGGCGGCATCGAGGCACTCTTTATCCGCATTCAGCTTGCTGTTCCAAATAATGATTTTGTTAGTGCGGGTCTTTATAACGAAATTATGACGATGCATGGCACCACGATGATCTTCCTCGCAGCGATGCCGCTTTTGTTCGGCTTTATGAATGCGGTTATGCCGCTGCAAATTGGCGCCCGCGATGTTGCTTTTCCATTTTTAAATGCATTGGGATTTTGGCTGTTTTTCTTTGGCGGGCTGTTTTTAAATCTTTCTTGGTTTTTAGGGGGTGCGCCTGATGCCGGCTGGACGTCCTATGCTTCGTTAACGATTGCTTCAAAAGGCCATGGCGTAGACTTTTATATACTCGGCATTCAGATTTCGGGGATTGGAACATTAATTGGCGGTATAAACTTCCTTGTAACGATTATTAATATGCGTGCCCCAGGGATGACATATATGAGAATGCCGCTTTTTACCTGGACTACTTTTGTAACATCAGGACTTATTTTATTTGCTTTTCCGCCACTGACCATTGGGCTTGTACTGATGATGTTTGACCGCTTGTTCGGAGCAAATTTCTTCAATGTTTCGATGGGGGGGAATACAGTTATTTGGGAGCATCTATTCTGGATATTTGGCCACCCTGAAGTATATATTCTCGTATTGCCATCTTTCGGTATTTTCTCGGAAATTTTTTCAATCTTTTCAAGAAAGCGCTTATTTGGATACTCGTCGATGGTATTTGCGACTGTGTTAATTGGTTTCTTGGGGTTCATGGTTTGGGCGCATCATATGTTTACTACTGGGCTGGGACCTGTTGCCAATGCGATTTTCGCCGTTGCAACAATGGCTATAGGCGTACCGACAGGGATTAAGATCTTCAACTGGCTATTAACGATGTGGGGCGGAAGCGTAAAATTTACAACACCCATGCATTATGCAGTTGCCTTTATTCCATCCTTTGTTGCCGGCGGTGTCACCGGGGTCATGCTTGCGGCAGCTGCTGCTGATTATCAATACCACGATACGTATTTTGTTGTCGCCCATTTCCATTACGTTATTATTGGGGGCGTTGTTCTGGCAATTTTGGCAGGTACCCATTTATATTGGCCAAAAATGTTTGGGACGATGCTAAATGAAACGCTTGGCAAAATTACCTTTTGGTTTTTTGTAATCGGATTTCATTTGACGTTCTTTATTCAGCACTTCCTTGGGCTTTGGGGGATGCCGAGAAGGGTGTTCACATATTTGCCTGGCCAAGGCTTTTCTACGGCCAACTTGGTGAGTACAATTGGTGCGTTTTGCATGGCAGTTGGTGTAATTGTTTTACTGATCAATGTGATGATGACGACGGTAAAAAATGAAAAGGTGGGCAGTGATCCGTGGGGTGACGGAAGAACCCTCGAGTGGTCCATTCCATCGCCGCCGCCTTTTTACAATTTCAAACAACTTCCGCTTGTTCGCGGTTTAGACGCATATTGGTTGGAAAAAATGGATGGGAAAAATGGAATGACCCCCGCTGAACCAATCGGAGATATCCATATGCCAAATTCATCCTTCCTGCCCTTTGTGATTTCTTTCGGGTTGTTTGTTGCCGCATTTGGTGCGATGTATCATGGTGATCACAAACCATGGGCGCTTCCTGTAATGGTGCTCGGCCTGCTTATTTCGCTCAGCTCGATGGTTATCCGCTCCGTTAAGGATGATTATGGTTTTCATATTCACAAAGAAGATTTGCTGAAAGAAAATGATAAGGGGGTTAGGGCATGATGCAAGCAGAAGAGAATTTCACATATGAAACATGGCCAACATCGCCTGAAAAATCAACCCTTGAAGCGAAAAATAAATTTTTGGGCTTTTGGTTATTTTTAGGGGGAGAGACTGTTCTTTTCGCTTCGCTCTTTGCCACGTATCTGGCCCTGAAAGATAAGGTTCCGAATACAAGCCAGGCTTTAGCGAAAGACTTATTTGAACTGCCGCTTACGTTCACAGCTACCATGTTATTGTTAACCAGTTCGTTAACGAGCGTATATGCAATCTATCACATGAAAAACTTTGCGTTCAAAAAAATGCTGCTCTGGTTCGGAGTCACCATTGTTTTAGGAGCTGGATTTCTTGGACTTGAAATCTATGAGTTTAATAAATATGTCCATGAGTTTCATCACACGTTTACAAGCAGTGCATTTGGATCAGCCTTTTATACGCTTGTCGGGTTTCATGGGGCACATGTTACGTTCGGGCTGTTATGGATCCTTACCTTGATGTTTCGAAATGCGAAACGAGGATTAAATCTGTACAATGCCCCTAAATTTTATGTGGCAAGTCTGTATTGGCATTTTATCGATGTGGTTTGGGTATTTATCTTTACAGTAGTTTATTTAATGGGAATGGTGGGATAGAGATGAGTGACCAGCACCAACCACTTCATTCAGCAAATCAGAGAGTTGATATTGAATACCGGCGAAAAAAAAACGCGGAGGAAATGAGGTACCAGATCACTTCTTTTTCCATGATGCTTTTCCTAACGTTTGTCGCTTTTGCAGCAGTCGGCCTTAAAGGGATGACAGCAACCTTCACCGTGCCATTTATTCTGCTATTGGCTGTCGTTCAGGTCATTTTTCAGCTTTATTACTTTATGCACATGAATAAGAAAGGTCATGAAGCTCCATCCCTGTTTCTCTACTCCGGTGCTTTAGTCGGGTTTGTAACGATTTTAACCTTCATTACCATTGTGTGGTGGTGACGGTGGATGAAAGTCGGCTTGAATGCCGATTTTCTTTTCATTTTTACCATGTGTTTGAACTGGAATAAGGATCGATGAGGTGATGCCTGTGCTCTCATTAACTTTTTTTGGGTTTCAAGCCCTTTGGAGCCCTTATTTTTTTGTCCTATTGCTATTTATTTCGGCAGTTTACTTTTTTATCACGGTAAAGATTTGGAGCCGTTTTCAAAACGCAGAGCCGTTAACATCAAAACAAGCAGTATTTTTTGTGACTGGAATGGTTCTTTTTTACACGGTAAAAGGTTCGCCGCTTGATATACTGGCGCATTTGCTGTTTTACGTCCACATGATTCAAATGGCTGTTTTATTGTTGCTGATTCCGCCATTCTTTATTTGGGGTATACCGCAGTGGATATGGAGAAAGGTACTCAGCCTAAGGGTTATTCATTCATTAGTTCGACTCTTTACGAAACCATTACTTTCGCTAGTCCTATTTAATGGATTTTTTTCATTTTACCATGTTCCGTTTATTTTTGACCGGGTAATGCAAAATATGCTGTTGCATGCAGCCTATACGAACTTGCTGTTTTTGTTTGCCTTTTTTATGTGGTGGCCGCTTGTGAATGAATTGCCAGAATACCAGACATTATCCGGGTTGAAGAAAGTGGGGTATATTTTTGCTGCAGGCGTTTTGCTAACTCCTGCATGTGCGTTGATTATTTTTGCAAATACACCAATGTATGCGACGTATGCAGATCCGCTAGCATGGGGGCAAGCTATGAATGTAAGTATGGGCTCTGGGCATATTGCCAAGCTTCATCTTAGCGGCCCAAGTGTTTTCAGTTCCATTTCGCCGCTACATGACCAACAGCTAGGGGGCGTGCTCATGAAGGTGATTCAGGAACTTATTTACGGAGTGTTTCTTGGCCGCGTCTTTTTTGAATGGTATAAAAAAGACCAAAGAGAATCAGAAAAAGAATTGCAGCAGTCATTGCAGCCATCGCTTCTTAAATGATCATCCATCTTTTTCGCAGGACTTACTCATTGAAATGAATGAAGAATTCATCTAAAATTATTTTAGTAAAATTTGCAGAAATTGAGGTGGGTCCATGGCCTTTTCTTTACCGATCCTGCCGACGATAAGTACGTCTTTCATCGTTTTAAGTGCAGCTACGGTTGCGCTCGGCTGGTGGCAAATCAAAAAACGCAACATTGAAGCGCATAAAAAGACGATGCTGGCAGCGGCAGTATTCGCGCTTATCTTTTTTATTATTTATGCTTCAAGAACGATCTTTATCGGCAATACATCTTTTGGCGGTCCTGAAAATGTGAAGCCTTATTACACCTTGTTTTTGATTTTTCACATTACATTGGCAACTGTTGGTGCGGTTTTTGGGATTGTTACACTTTTAACCGGATATAAAAATATTCTGTCAAAGCATCGGAAGCTTGGCCCGATTACCAGCATCATTTGGTTTTTTAGTGCTATTACCGGAGTAGCGGTTTACTTGCTGCTGTACGTTTTTTATAAAGGCGGCCAAACAACTTCGATGATCAAGGCGATTCTTGGTTTCTAGCCAAAGGTGATCCGAAGAAAAAGCCCGCATGGAATCCATGCGGGCTTTCATAAGGAGAATTTTTCAATTTCCGTTTTTATATCCCCAAGTATTTTTTGGCATTGTTCAATAAGTGTGGCTGGGAAGTATTCATCTTCGCCATATTCCACTCCGTGCGGATAATAATACTTACCTATATAAATGGAATTAAAGGATTTTAAGAAAATTTGTCCAATTCTTATAGGTAAATAAAACCTTTAGGAAGGCGGACACATAATGAAAATCCTTCAAAATGAAAACATGGATTCAATTCAGGAAGTTAAAGCTTGTATGCATGGTTTAAGGGATCTACGGATGTTTAAACGTTATCAGGCTATCCTCATGCATTTAAAAGGACGGACTTATGTAGAAATCGCTGACCTTTTAGAATGTACGGAGCAAACTATATATAACTATGTTCGAGCCTATAAAACTAACGGTTTGGAGGGATTAGTTCCCGGACAATCTCCCGGACGCCCTTGTCAACTAACAGAGGAACAAGAAAAGGAACTCTATCAGTTAATTGTTGAAAAAAAGCCAGCTGCTGTTGGATTTCCCGCAGAAATGAATTGGACTTCATTTCTTGTTCGCGATTGGATTAAGCAAACATTTGACATTGTTTATACGGACCGGGGTGTAAGGAGATTGTTGACTCGTTTGGGATTTAGTTACACAAAACCAACGTATACCCTAGCAAAGGCTGACCCCGAGAAACAGGAAGCGTTCAAACAAGAATTTGAAACGATTAAAAAAAATGATGAATGACGAAATTGATCGAATTCTGTTTCAAGATGAATCCATGATCAGGGACTACCAAGCTTTAGCCAATACATGGTTTCCTAAAGGGCAACAAAAAGTGATACCTACTTATGGAAAACATCACGGGGTTAAATTAATTGGTACCCTCGATTACGAAACAGGCGAAGTGTTTGTCACAGAAGAAGAACACTATGATGCTCAAGTTTTCCTATCTTTTCTTGAAAAAGTTGTAGTCAGATACAAGGGTGAGAAGATTGTAATGATACTGGATAATGCTAGAATCCACCACTCGAAACTGATTCAACCTTTTCTCGAAGCCCATAAAGATCATCTGCAACTTGTTTTTCTCCCACCATACAGCCCAGAGTTAAACCTAATTGAAGGACTGTGGGGATGGTTAAAAAAATCAATTATTTATAATGTTTTTTATAAAACGGTAGAAGAAATTAGAGTGGCTGTCCAGACATTCATTACACAAATCAATAAAGACCCTATGAAAATCGTTAATCGTCTATGTCTTAAGCTTTAACTATTGACTCAATTACACCTTTAGCCAGATTGCCAGGATCGGATTGAGCAATAAATAGCCTAAAACGATATTCGACAAACTCCGATGATTGCAGGTATATTGTGCTTAAATTTTGTAGAATATTGTCATTAATCTAGGAAATCGTTACAGAACCAAATTGTTTAGTTCCATATATATAGAATCGGCACCATTAACTGAATGGTCGCTTGATCTGCTCCTACATCTCCTTCAATAGCAAACCCTTGTACACGCAGGTAGTATACACCTTCTTTTAGCTCGAATTTGCGGTCATATGTAACCCGTTCATAATCCCATTGGCCTTCGCGAACAAGTCCGAACTCCAGCATGGTTTCATCAAGGCGGTTTAAGTCTGCTTTTACGAATTCAATCCCCGTTGCTTCAAATTTCAATCCCATTTCCCTCCCTAAAGCAATCACGCATTTTTGACATGAAGGCGTTACCATTTCCCTAATTTAATAATAGTTGAATTTTCAGTAACTTGCAATTAATTCTGTCGTCATGTTTTTGAATAAATTTTCCAAGGTTGGAAACGATAAATGTATAGTGATTCCGTTGCCCTGAGGTTTTGATTGGATGGCCAAAAGGATTGAAAAAAGGAGAATGGAAAATGGGAACTATTCGCGAAATAATGACAGATGATGTAGAATGTTGCTCTTTGTTGGACAATGTTTATGAGGTTGCTGTTAAAATGAAAGAATTAAACGTAGGAGCCATACCAATCGTCGACCAAGGCAAACTGGTCGGAATGATTACGGACAGAGATATTGTTATTCGCGGCATTGCCGAAAAACGGCCGGCTTCATCAAAAGTTGAAACCGTGATGAGCAAGCAGCTGATATCGATTACTCCTGATGCTTCGACACAGGAAGCTGTCAGATTGATGGCAGATCACCAAATCAGACGTCTGCCGGTAGTAGAAGGGGACCAATTAGTTGGAATTGTCTCACTTGGTGATTTTGCGGTTCGGGAATTGACGGATGACCAGGCAAAAGCGGCTTTATCGGAAATATCTGAAGCGACTTTTGATGAACTTCAACACTAATCGTATATTCTGTTAAAAACAGGTGCAGACAAACAGCGCCTGTTTTTCCGTTCTTCTCAAAAATGGTTTAAAACTATTAAATTGAATGATATAGGTGATATAATTAATTTTAGAGGACATATGATGATAGAAAGGGATTTGAAGGGGGGAAATGCCTCTGCGAATACTTACAAAAATTCTGATCCTTTTAGCCATTTTCCTTACGATTGGTTTTTATTCGGGTTTAAATGGGAAGGGCGGAAAGGAAGTTTTAATAAAGGACCATTCAACTCCGAAAATAAAAAAACAAGAAGTGAACAATGACACTCCCCAGACTAAAGCTCCGGTCTCTGTAAAAGCAAAGGAAGGTCTGTCGCTGTTAATAGGGAAAGATGTACAAACACTTGAAAAAGAGCTGGGTCAGCCCAAGCGGATAGACCCATCGATCTACGGTTATGATTGGTATATTTATAATCAAAGCTACAACAGTTATGTTCAGATAGGGGTACAAGATGGCCGTGTTGTGACAGTTTATGCTATTGGTCAAAATTTAGATGTTGCTCCGTTTGAAATTGGACAGTCAGTAGAGGAAATTTTTAACACCCATTATATTGATGCCAATGTCGATATTAAGCTGGATGGAAATACGTATCGTTTTGAATTGAATGATACCGATTTAAACTTGCGACCCTTGATTCAATTGGGGGACATATATGTGCAACTGTATATTGATAAGTTTACAGGGAGTCTTTCCAGTGTCCGCTTTCTGGATGCCGAAACGATTATCAAACAACGTCCATACGGGCTTGTATACCGCGGACAGTTAATCGAGATGCCAACACCAACTGACAGCTTGTGGAGAAGTGTGGAAAAGGGAGAAGAACAAGAAATTTTTGACTTGACAAATATTTTGCGGGTCAGACATAATTTAAAGCCGCTTAAATGGGATCAAAAAACAGCGAATGTCGCATATGAACACAGCAAGGATATGGTCGTTAATAATGATTTTTCCCACACTTCAAAGAAATTTGGAAGTCTCTCCGACCGGCTTAATACCGCCAAAGTTGTCTTTCAGTCTGCCGGTGAAAATATCGCTGCAAATTACAGCGATGCTCCTGCAGTTGTTGAGGGTTGGCTAAATAGCAAGGGTCACCGCGATGCGCTTCTGAACAAAGAGTTTAGCTACCTTGGCGTTGGAGTCTACCAAAAATATTATACGCAGAATTTTATTCAGAAATGGGAACAGTAACTTCGGATGAAACCCCCAAAAAGTGAGGAAATGGCCTTGCTTTTTGGGGGATTTTCACAGCACCATTTTCTCAACCCGGTTTACATAAAATTCGTCTCCAACAAATCCTCCGTATACCCGCACTTTTTCACCAATTTCAAAATGCTCTGGGATAAACGGTTTTCTTAATGGCGTTATTTTCTTTACCGTCATTCTTCCTGTATCTGTTTGTAATTTGAGCTCTTGAACGAAAAGATATCGGTTGTAATAGAACCGTTGTTTCTCATTTGTAATCTCTTTTATTTCGCCAGCAAAAACGGCCTCCTCTATGACATCGCCTGCTTTGAGCCATTTTTGCTCCTGCACTTTCATTTCTTTCCGGGTGATCCAAAAAAAGTAGATGCATAGAATTGGGATAATAACTGCGGTAACCATGGAACCTGTCCCTTCTTCAATCTTTCATTTGGGCTGCACAGTGAATCTGGTAACATCTTATCACTAAAAAGGCATTTTTTCACCAGGATTGCACTTCACCAAATGAACAAAAAGGCATATCGTAATATAGGCGAGGGAATTGGCAGAGGTGAGAAGAGATGACAAGCAAAAAATTGCATCCTTCCGTGCTAAAGTTCAAGGAATTTGTAAAAAATAATCCAAAGGTAATCCAGGAAGTGCGGAATGGAAATGCAACATGGCAGGAATTGTATGAAGATTGGTATTTACTAGGCGAAGATGACGAGCGTTGGAATTTGATTGGCACGGAAAAAAAAGCCGAGGCTGGTGTCTCGGATCAGAAAAATGATTGGATGGCCAATATTATGGGAATGTTGAAAAAAATGGATCCGAACCAAGTCCAGCATCATATGAATAATCTTAGCCAGGCAATCGGCGCGGTTCAAGGACTGCTTGCACAATTTCAAAACAGCAATCAGCAAAATGCGCCAAGAGGAAATGACGGACCCGCAAATCCTTTTTCTTTTCGAAAAGATTAACGGGAAGGATGAGAAAATGTGAGGAAAGATGTTGCTGAATATCTTGAACAGCGAAAGGATCTAAAGCAATTTATCCGGGAACAGCCACTGTGGTATCGAAAATTAACAAGAAATCCATATGATTTGCAATCATTAGAAATTGCTTCATTGCATTATTATCAAAGAACCATTCCCCACCAGGTTGAAAAGTTCTCCAATGGCGTCCAAATGGCATCCATGATGTTCCATATGTTTCAATCCATGCAAAATCAAAATTAACAAAGGCTCAAAATCAACAGGATTGAGCCTTTTTTTCTTGAGAGCAACAGGACTAAATTAAAATTGGGATAAAGCAACTTGAAATTTTTGGGATGGAGGAGAAGGCCTTAGATGATTTTTCTTAGTTTCTCGACTTCTTATTTATCTTTTTTGTAAATGGAACCTAAAAAAGGGCATACTTATCCCGTCATCAGTTTTCGCACTTACAATAACTGGTAGTTACGTTATTAAAAATTTCTATGCGGATAGTTTTGTCCACCCTCGATAGAGCTGTCCAGTTTCTTGAACGGACATATAAGCCAAGACGTGTGAGGTTATGATGCATCGATCTACATGGGCCTCTACTGCTACACGTCCCCGTTTGTGGACTCTACGTAAGCTAAGTCCTTCTTTGGCTTGTGCGTTAACTCGCTCGATGGCCGTTCTTTCCGAAAATTTTGTTTTAAATGATTGAAGATGTTGCGGAAATTCCGGATCTATTTGCGGCGTTTGCGATTGTTGAATCCGAATTGTTCTGCCTGTTTGGGCTCCGCTACAACATTGAATATGGCAGGCTTCCGAACAAGTGAGCCCTTCTTGTTTATACTTTGGATCAAATACGGGACATGTCCAAACGTATTGCTTTTTTGTTTCATCCAGCCCTTTCAATTTTAACTTATGTCCACTAATACAATGTGGAACACCATACTTATCGAGTTTTGCCATTCCACGGGCATCCAGTTCTTGATCCTTGATTTTTCGTGGATTAATCGGAGCCAATAGTTTGGTCTGAAGAATGTTTTTTGCATATTGTTGATTATCTTTACTTTGATAGATTCCATCTGCGCTTACGTATTGCACGTTTTCCAGAAATTTTTCAGGAAGATCTTGCTTTACCTTTTCCAAAGTCGGTTCGAGAGTTATGGCATCACTTTCTCCACCTTTAAAAACACATCTAGATAATGGGAGTTCCGATTTAACACCGCATACAAGCGCTACTTTATGGGCTATGTAAGAAACAGTATTGCTTTTTCTCATAAGTCCAACATTGTCATCCGTAGGGATTTTCGGACAATCGCATGGTTCAGAATGGCCACATTTGCGAACTGCATTTAAAGTGGCTTCGGCTTCGACATGTGTAGTATCGACGGCCAATTGTTCTTCTTTCTCTATAATTCCTTGTTGGATGTTGAAATTCACCATAAGCTGACGAGCCTTTTCCCATAATCCGTTTTCGATCATAATCTGATCAAAACGTTCAAAGGTCCTAAGGCACGGAGTGCTGGTAAAACCGCAAACCATTCGAAAATCAGAGTTCCCCACCACTTGGAAATGAACACTTGTGACCATGACTTCCACATAAAGAAGTGGGGCTAAGAGAAACGATTTTAACAGTACATAAAAGTCAATTCCCTCTCGTCCTCTAGACGATTTTTTTGGCTTCGCACTCACGTCCCTTGGCAAATGTGGAAATAATTCGACTTGAGATTCATCAGAATTCCTTTGATTCCTCTTGTCCCAATTTCGCTGAAACCTTGCATTAATGTACTCTTGTTCAATGGGAGCGAAAACCTCTTCCCAAGGGAAATCAAGCGCCAATTTTACATAAGGAAGGTGGCGCAAAGAGGAGAAGTTGTCTTGCGCAAATGAAAATGAGGGTTGAAGGTAGATTACATTTGAATATGATTTTGGTATAATAGAATCAGTCATAATGAATTCCTTTCGTAATGGTTGTGTTGGTACTTCTATTTTACCAAAGGAGATTCATTATGGCTTTTCTTTTTGTCTAAATAGGCAAAGTTTCTATCTTCCATTAAACCCCTGTAAAAAATTAGGGTAAAAAAATTATAAAACGACCGAATTTGGTCCTATTTCGTCTAAAGTGAGATTTGACAACTCGAAAGGCATTCGTTCCACGCAGTGACCGTGGAAACACTTTTTCAATTAATAATCAAATAAAGTCAATACTATCAAGGGTTCAGGATTTTTGTCCTGTGGCTCTGAGTAAAATCAAGTATTCTGGCAAACAATACAGGCATAGAAGGAGTGATTTGTTTGAAACGGAAAATTCCAATCATTGCGATACTGCTATTGTTTGCGGCGGGATGCCAGAAAGATAGTCTAAATCCTGAGATAAAAGCGAAAATTTTTCCATTGGCAGCAGATTTCATCCAGACAAGAACGGTTCAGGCAGAAAAACCACTAGCAGCTGTTTCTCCTTCCTTGTCCGTTCAATACGTGATAAAAGGGCAAAATGTGTTTGTCGAATGTATTGTGACCGGTATAAGTTTTCGTGAGAGTGACCGGGCGACACAGAAAATTGGCAAGATGCTTGTATGGGTAGACGGCCGCCAAAAACAGGAGGCAGACGGAGCAGCTTTTATTATTAAAGGTTTAACGGCCGGCAGTCATCATGTAAAGCTAGAAGTGGTAAACTTGAAGAATGAGCCATATGGCATAAGCAAAGAATTTACGGTTACAATCCCAACAATCTAGAAAATTTCGCATTCCCTCTTTATTCATGTTAAAATAATGGATGGAGGTGAGCGGTTTGCTTGCTACAACGGAAAGAGTGGAACTGCTAGAGTATGCGGAAGACTTGGCAAAAAAAATTTTGCAGTCTGATTTGGCCGAACAATACCACATTTGTTTATATAAACTTCAATCAAGTGACGAAGCGCAGCGGAAAATTCGTCATTTTGTCCGTCTAAAAGATCAATATGATGAAGTCCAGCGTTTCGGGAAGTATCACCCCGATTATAAGCGGGTTATGAGTCAAATTCGGGAGGCCAAACGGGAAATGGATTTGGATCCCTATGTAGCTGCTTTTAAGATGGCAGAAAACGATCTGCAATCCTTGCTTGATCAAGTAAGCGTCCTGGTCGGCGGTGCAGTATCGAAACATATCAAAGTACCGACCGGAAATCCCTTTTTTGATACATCGTCAAGTTGCAGCAGCGGCTGTGGGAGCGGCGGGGCATGTGGCTGTTCCGCCTAAAAGTCTTCCTTATTTTAAATTGAAAAACGTCATTTTGATATGGTAGACTAGGGTAAAATGATTCGGTTTGAAGGGGAAAAAATATGTTCAAGGAAAGACAGGGACTGGTTGTTTGGCTGTATTCTCTAAAGCAGGCTAAAATGCTCAGGCGTTTTGGCAATGTACATTACGTCTCCAAAAAATTAAAATACGCGGTTCTCTATTGCGATCAAGAAGATATCGGGACAACGATTGAAAAACTCAGTTCTTACTCTTTTGTGAAAAAAGTAGAACCATCCTATAAGCCGTTTTTGAAAGTAGAATTTGAAAATGCTGCACCCGATAAAGCGAAAGAATACGATTATAAAATGGGAATTTAAGGTGAGGGAGACGAAACCCTCACCTTTTATATGGCATAAGGCAAGATTGCTTACAATGCAGAGCAGAGCGTTAACGAAACCATTCATTCTATCTTAAAAAGCGTGTATTGAAATACTGGTAAAACAGGGATTAATGAGGAGATACAGTATGGCGAGGCATTTTTCAATGTGGTTTGTTTCAGCATTGGCTCTTATCATTGCAAGTGTTTTAGTGTGGCAATGGTATTTATATGCTGGACAGAAGCCGGTTGCGAAACAAGCGGCGATTGAATCAAATCAGGAAATTATCGTGAAAACCGAGGCGGATTCACTAAAGATCACACAAATATTCCGCGATTTGCCGGATACTTCTTCCTATAAAGTGATGGTTCCAGCTACCATTCAAAAATGGACTTGTGTCGATAAACAAGGGAAACCGTGCAAGTCTACTAAGGCAGATACCACATCATTACAACCGAAAAATGGTGAATTGCGGATTCAATATGTGCTTCCTCATCCCCTTAATCAAGACAATCTTTTGTTATCCGATTGGACAGCAGCACTTGCGAACGTGAGCATTGCTTCCACAAAAATCGAAATTGTTGACTCAGTTTACCGAAAAGGCACCTGGGTAACAGCTTTTCCGCAAATCGGGCATAAAGAGCTGATGTATATTGATTATACTGTTTTTGAAGGAGAGGGCAGCGCTACTTCGCTTTATTGGCAAAAAGAACCATTGTTTCTTGTAGGAAAAGACCGTCAATTGCAGCTTTTTTCTGAAAATCGGAGCGAGAAGCTGTCCTCGATTCTGTCGAAATCCAATGTAAAAAATGATGTACCGGTGTCCATTGTCAAAACCAATCGTGCCGTTTCACAATTTCTTGATGGATTGGTACTAACCGATCAAAACCTTTCTTTGGAAGCGATCCGAAAAATTGCATTGAAAAATGAATTGAACCATCGTTTTAGACAAAATGGTCAGGCATGCGATTGGCTTGTTGATGTATTTCTTTCATTGCAATTGCAGGAGCCTGCTGAAACGGAAAAGGGAAAGTTTATTTTAACAGAATTAAAGTCCAAACTAAATCAAGAACAGCTAAATGAATTAAGTGCAGAAGTTTCTCGTCGCAGTCAAATGAGCGCAGCCGATCTTGATGCAATTTTAGGCCGGCAGAAACAGATGGAGACGTTTTTTTTTAGAAGCAATTCAAAAGAAACCGCAATTTTGGCGGCGCTTATATTTTTTGACAAACGAACGCTTTATGTCGACGGAAAAAGAGCGAAGGGGATTCACGCGCTGATAATAGACAAAGAGTTATACTTTCCTTTTGTTAAAATAATGGAGCTGTTAGCCTTTCAAGTTCAGTCAAATCCGCCGGCAAACACCATTACACTAAAAAAAACCGGGAAAGATTATTCCTTTTATCTTAATGAAAATCGCTTTCAGCTGAATGGGGAGAAATACGGTTTGTTAAGCAATCCATTCCTTGTAAACGATGGAACGCTCTACATTAGCCAAGCAGGCTTTCAAAGCATATTTAAAACAGCAGTGAACAAATCCGGCAAGACTATTACAATAACAAGCAAAAATTAAAAAAAAGAAAAAACCCTGCAGAATTCTGCAGGGCCCTTCTATATCCTTTTACCGGATAGAAGGCAAAGGGAGAGGAGAAACCGGAGGAAGAACTTATGGGGAAACGTAAGTCTTCTCCGCGGTTGGCAACAACATCCTCGAATTGATGTTGTTACTTTCATTATCTCCATAAACAACTGTCTTATACACGCATGACAAATAAATTTTTTCGGCGTCCAAAATTCAAATCAAGCGTAAGAATATGTTTGGCGGATGGAACTGATTATGATAGGATAGGAAAGAAAAAGGATAATGTGAATTTGTGGTGATGTGGCAATGAGAGTCGTATCAGGCAACTGCAAGGGAAAGGCCCTTAAAGGAGTCCCTGGAAATACAACAAGGCCGACAACAGATAAAGTGAAAGAAGCCATCTTTAACATGATTGGCCCCTATTTCAATGGCGGCACGGCCCTTGATTTATTTGCCGGAAGCGGCGGTCTTGGGATTGAGGCACTGAGCCGCGGTGTGGATCGGGCTATTTTTGTGGATCGTGATGCAAAAGCGATTCAAATCATTCACGAGAACATAAAAAGCTGCCAGCTTGAAAACCGGTCAGAGGTGTATCGAAACGATGCCGATCGGGCCTTAAAGGCTGTTATGAAAAGAGGCGTCGTATTTGATTTTGTTTTTTTAGATCCGCCGTATAAAAAACAGCAATTGATCAATGTGTTGACGAAAATTGATGAATATTCCCTTTTGCATAATGGTGGAATGATTGTTTGTGAGCATAGCCGTGAGGTTGAATTGCCGGAGAGTGTCGGTCCATTTTTAAAAGCAAAATACGAAACATATGGGATGATTGCTGTGTCCATTTATCAAAATGGCGGCGAAGAATAAGGGGGAATTCATTTGGCGAGCATAGCTGTTTGCCCGGGTAGTTTTGATCCGATTACATATGGGCATTTGGACATTATCAAAAGAGGGGCAAAAGTTTTTGATCAATTGTATGTTGTGGTATTGAACAATTCCTCAAAAAATCCCCTTTTTACGGTTGAGGAACGGATTGATTTAATAAAACAAGTAACGAAAGAACTACCGAATGTAAAGGTAGACGAATTCCACGGTCTCCTTGTCGATTATGCGAAAAGTGTGAATGCGAGTGCGATTATCCGCGGTCTGCGAGCCGTTTCCGATTTTGAATACGAAATGCAGATTACTTCAATGAACCGCGTCTTGAATGAAGATATCGAGACATTTTTCATCATGACAAACAATCAATTCTCATTCTTAAGTTCAAGCATTGTTAAAGAGGTCGCTCAATACGGCGCAACTATTTCTGAACTCGTTCCCCCGCTGGTGGAACAAGCACTACATAAAAAATTTAATCGAGAATAGAGGGAAATCCGGGCGACAAAAATGAATGACCCGGATTTTTTCATTGGTTTTTATAACGATAAGAAAGAACGGCGACGTAAAGAAACAAGGAGGCAATCGTAATAATCGGTCCTGTTTGGATCATCGAGTGGTACAGTGCCGCAAGCCATGAATCGTCACCAATCAGACTTGCCGGAATCGCATTCATCGGCTGAACTGCCGCAGTTATCCGTTCTGAAAAGGGCTTCCATAGCAAAAAACTAAAAATGCTCGCCAGAAAGCCATGAATGATTCTCGCTGTAAAAAATGGCTGAAAACGAATGTCAGTTTGAGCAAGAATACTGGCAACCTGCGCTTGTACACTAAAGCCGCTGAAAGCGAGTATAAAGCTGGTAACCATCAGCTGTTGCAAAAGGGTAGCTGTTTGAACTTGGCTTGTTAACTTGCTCCCAAGTGTGATTTCGAACAGCCCCGAAATAAATGGAATGCTAAGCGTGGTTGGAAAAGATAGAGATGTAAGCAGCAATTCCACCCCTTTTCCAAGCACCGCAGTAATATGCAGATGGTACAACAGCCTGTTGACTACCGAAAACAGAATAATAAAGCCGCCAATCATCAACAATGTTTGAATTGAAGAGGTCACAGCATCGCCTAACAGCTTGCCGATCGGGCGGTTGTCTTTAATCCTTGTTTGATGAAGGGTTGAAAAAGCGTTCCGAAGATGGAAGCGCCTCTTTCTGCCACGGCGTTCTCCCAACTCTTCTTTTCCGTAAAACCTCATTATAATGCCAACGCAAATATTGCCTAAGTAATGGGACAAGGCAAGAATAATACCGATTTGCGGATTATGGAAAAAACCAACCGAAACCGCACCAAAAATAAATAACGGATTTGAGGAGTTGGTAAAGGAAACAAGCCTTTCCGCTTCAATTTGTGTTAACTGCCCTTCCTGGCGCAACCTGGCTGTTAATTTCGCTCCGGATGGATAGCCGGAGGCCATGCCCATCGCCCAGACGAATCCGCCAACTCCAGGAACTTTAAAAAGCGGCCGCATCAGTGGTTCTAACAAAACGCCGAGAAATTTCACTACACCAAATCCAATCAGCATTTCTGACACGATGAAAAATGGAAGCAGGGACGGAAATACAATTTCCCACCACATATTTAAACCGCGAATGGAAGCATCAAATGATTCTTGTGGAAAAGAGATCATCGATGCGGCCAAAACGGTAACCGAAACAGACAAAATAATTGTCTTTAATTTTGAACGAAACAAGTGTTTAAAAGCCTCCTCTCCTGCAAAATCCTTGTCCTATCCTCATATAAAACAATATACTCATAGAATGCTATTTTAGACCATATGATTGAAGGAGATTTCTGAGCCTTGGCCGAACAATGGATTGGTAAGCAATCATAACGATGGATTGGTAAGGAGGGAATGGTGTGGGACGTCGTCCGCGGATTGGCTTAGCACTTGGTTCTGGGGGAGCGCGCGGTTTTGCCCACCTCGGAATCATCAAAGTGCTGAAAGAAGAAGGAATTCCGATTGATCTTATCGCCGGCAGCAGCATGGGAGCGCTCGTTGGATGTTTCTACGGGGTGGGAATTGAGATCGATCACCTGTATAAATTATCAGGGGCATTTAAAAGAAAATATTATTTAGATTTTACAGTTCCCAAAATGGGTTTTATAATGGGCAAAAGGGTAAAAGAATTTATTCGTGTATTCACCCATGGGAAAAATATTGAAGAACTTTCCATACCAGTTGGGGTTGTTGCAACCGATTTGTTAACAGGGGAGAAGGTTGTATTTCAAAAAGGGCCGATTGCTGAGGCCGTAAGAGCAAGCATTTCGATACCGGGGATTTTTGTACCTGAAAAATACGAAGGCAGACTCCTCGTGGATGGAGGCGTTGTTGATCGTGTTCCGGTTTCGGTTGCAAGGGATATGGGTGCTGATTTTGTTATTGCTGCAGATGTATCACGGGTGAAGCGCAATGCCGAGATAACCTCCATTTATGATGTGATCATGCAGAGCATTGACATTATGCAGATCGAGATTGTCAGCCACCGCGTGATGGACTCTGATTTCATGATCTGTCCAAGCGTGGAAATGTACAGTTCCACTTCCTTTACTAATGTGGCAGAAATTATTGCAATCGGCGAAGCTGAAATGAGAGAAAAGATTGATGAATTAAAGTGTTTGATTGAGCAGTGGAAGGAGTAATAGTTGAATGCGGAAAAAAGCGTTTATCGGTTCCCTTTTCCTCATTGTTTTGCTACTGGTTGGCGGAATGTTTTATACGTTGCCATACTATGTGACAAAACCGGGAATGGCGAAGGTTTTGAAGCCGATTGTCAAAGTGAAAAATGGCTACAGTGAAAAAGGGGATTTCATGTTAACGACTGTACGAATGGGGAGAGCGAATATTTATTCATTGGCGGAAGCGAAGTTAAGCCAATTTGAAGAAATCTACCCTGCCGATCTGATATTGGCGAAAAATGAGACAGAGGAAGAATTTAACGTTCGCCAGCTGTATTTAATGGCAAATTCAAAGCAAAATGCAATTGATGTTGCCTACCATAAAGCGGGTCTTCCTGTCCGCTACAAATACAATGGGATATACGTGTTAAATGTGATGCCGGGAATGCCGGCCTATGGCAAATTGCAGGCAGGGGATCGAATTTTTAAAGTGGATGAACATTCGTTTTCCTCTTCAAAAGAATTTACCGCCTATATTGAAAAAAAACGAGTAGGTGACCAAGTCAAGTTCACGATTTTACGAAAAAAGCAAACGAAAGATGTCAAACTTACCGTACAGCGATTTAAAGATCAGCCGAACAAGGTCGGCATTGGAATTGCGCTTGTCGATGATAAAGACATTCTTGTTAAGCCGGATGTTGATGTCAAAACCGATGAGATCGGCGGGCCATCTGCCGGCTTGATGTTTTCGCTTGAAATCTACAATCAGCTAACGAAAGACGATCTGACAAAGGGTTATAAAATTGCTGGTACAGGTGAAATTGCACCAGATGGTTCTGTCGGGCCGATTGGGGGAATTGACCAAAAAATTGTCGCTGCCGACAACGCGGGCGCGGAAATCTTCTTTGCACCGAACGAACATGGCAGCCAGAAATCGAATTATCGCGATGCGGTCAAGACGGCGAAAAAGATTGGCGCAAAAATGAAAATTGTTCCCGTCGATTCGTTTAATGAAGCTGTCAACTATTTGGAGAAATTACCTGCAAAATAAGAGGATGTCCTTTTTAGGGCATCCATTTTTGATTGCATAACAAGGGTTTGTTCTATCGTTTGTTGATTTTCGCCTGCGAAGCCCTCCTTATTTTAAATAAATCGGCGGCTGCGTATATTCCTGCTGGAGGAGTGCTTTTTTGTTTTTGACTGGAAGGACGGCAGCATAAATGCGAGCAGCACGAATGTCAAGGTCAATCTCCTTGTGACGATACGAAGAAAGCTTGGAAATGACCGGAACACTGAACTTTGTTTTCTCCTTGTTTAAATAAGTTTTTCCTTTTTCACTCATACCAAGTAATCGCAGATAGGATGCCTTTTCTTCATCTTCCCGCATTTCAGATTTACTGGCGTTTGTTAAAATATGCGTGCTGATTCTCTGCAGCCTTGTCCATGTATAGCGTTTTGTTTTGACCATTTCCATAAATTCTTGGAAACTGCCTGCTTGACTGGCCGCTTTCATTAGCCGGTTTTCAATTCCTTCTTCCATCTCATAGATTTGCCTGAGTTCCGCGGGAGCGGCTTGAAGGAGGCGAAACTGGAGCAATGGCCAGTAATCTTCCCATTGATGCAGCTGGCCATACTCGTTTAAATAACTGTTTAAAAGTTCCTTTGTATAACTAGGGATAAACGAGTCGATTTTGCTTCCGTTGGAAAAAATCGCCTTCCTGATGCTCGTTGCGCTTGCAATTGTGGCCGATGCAAAATGCTCATCGTGGTAACCGGCACTTTTCCGCGCAATCGTAAAAGGATTTAAATGGCTTTTTTGTTTGCGGATCGCGCGTATGTATTGGTATCCAAGAATATTGTTTGGCATTGTTAAATTTACATAGTCAGGAGAATCGGTAACGGAATCATAGACCAAGGATAACGCTTTTGGGTAGCTAATGCCTGTTTTCATGCATTGCTTGATTTCCTTGTCAAGCTGGTTCTGCATTGTTTCAATCCTACCAGCCGTTTTTAGAAATGCATTTATATCGCCGCTTTCACTTCCAAAACAGATCGAGGCACATCCGGCTGCATCAAGTAGTGAAATGGCGCCATTGGCAAAAGTTTCTGCCTTTTGAGTTGCAAACCGGTAAGGCAGTTCAAATACAAGATCAGCACCGCCCATTAACGCCATTTTCGCGCGATACCATTTGGAAACAATGGCTGGCTCTCCTCTCTGAAGAAAGTTGCCGCTCATGACCGCAATTACAAGATCACTTCCGGAAATTTCTTTTGCTTGTTGGAGATGGTAGGCATGACCATTATGAAAGGGATTGTATTCAACAATCAGACCAACAGCTTTCATTGCGAACGCTCCTTTATATAGGCTTCATAAGTATTCACATTATAACAATATTTTTATTAAATGGTTATTCCCTAGGTGAAAAAGTCAGATTGAAATGGACATGCTAGTAAGAAGAATGATTTTGACCGTCATTTTTCATTTGGATTCACCGTCGGGGTGTAAAGAAAAACACATTGACAAAAATAATATCGAAGGCTATAATTACCTTTGTTGCCTTGAGGTGATTGAATTGAAGTGGACAATAAGCCAGTTGCAAAAATATCGAAACAAGGATTTTTATATTGATGAAACCATTCGGGTTGATGAGATCAAAGAGAGTGATCCATCGATCAGGGAAGTATCGCCGATCCGTGTAACAGGTCGGGCTGATATTGGTTCAACAAAAGTGACATTTCATTTAACAATCGAAGGTCATTTTATTCTTCCTTGTTCCCGTACACTAGTCGATGTCAATTATCCAATCCATGTCGAAACAACGGAGACCTATCTTCTCCATGTTTCTGACTACGATGTGGACGAGGAAGCACATCAGCTTAAAGGCGATATGATTGATCTAATGCCGGTCATTAGAGAGATTTTATTGCTCGAAGTTCCAATGCAAGTCTTTTGCGATGAGAACCATCGTGAAGGAGCTGCACCGCAGTCCGGTAAGGATTGGGAAGTTGTTCGTGAAGAAGAGCAATCGAAAAGGATTGATCCACGACTCGCGGGACTTGCTAAATTTTTTAATGATGATGATACTTCTTCCGATTCATAATCGGTTTTAAAAGAAGCAAAGTGAAGTCATAAGCATGACGGACTTCATTCCTTTCTTAATACTTTAAGGAGGTGGGAAGAATGGCTGTACCTTTTAGAAGAACTTCTAAAACTGCGAAAAGAAAACGTCGTACACATTTTAAATTAAATGTTCCTGGTATGGTAGCATGCCCAAACTGCGGTGAAATGAAACTTGCTCACCGTGTATGTAAAGCTTGTGGAACATACAAAGGGAAAGAAGTTGTTAACGACTAATCTCGTTCGTTTCTAAAGCACAAGGAGAGTTTTACTCCTTGTGCTTTTGCCGTTTTAAGAAGAAAATAGATTTCGTGAAAGAATAGAAAAAGAATTTCTCAACTGCTCGGGTCCAATGGGAATGTGATGCCCACCATTCATATGTGAAAAATTTTATCGGCAAACAGAATAAACTTTAAAAGTGTAAAGGGATATCAGTCTATCTTTTCTAGTAGATGCATATGTATGAATAAAAACACTAGGAGGGATTTTCTGATGTCACCAACTCGCCAAGATGCATGGTCGCAAGATGAAGATTTATTGCTTGCGGAAGTGGTGCTTCGGCATATACGGGAAGGTGGGACCCAGCTTCAAGCTTTTGAGGAAGTTGGCCGGCATCTTTCCCGTACGGCTGCGGCTTGCGGTTTCCGCTGGAATTCGTATGTCCGGAAGCAATACAAATCGGGAATTGAGCTTGCTAAAAAGCAGCGGAAAGAAGTAAAGAAGCATTCGGCTAATTCAGTGGAAGCTGTGCAATCACAAGGGGCTGAACCTGTTTCTGAATTTCCAAAAGAGGAATTTACCGAAGCAGCCGGACAGCTTGGGTTTGATGAAGTCATCCAATATTTGCAGAATTTATATCAAAAGGCGGAAGCGTCGGCTGCTGTTCTCTCGGATCAGGAGGAATCACAGGGAAAAATAAAAGAGTTAGAGACAAAGATTGCCGATCTTACAGCCGAGAATGAAAGACTTGAAAAGGAATTGCAGGCGCTAGAAGCCGATTATCGTTCCTTAATTGAAATTATGGAACGAGCCAGAAAGATGGTGGTTAAAGAAGATCGATTGCAGAAAGGAAAAGTGGAAACGGTTGAATAGGGAAAAAGCGGACACTTTTGTCCGCTTTTTATCATGTATTTACAAATTGGAATACTTCGCAAAAGTTCATTTTAAATGTTCCTGCGGGGTAACACCTTCCGGATACCAGACAAGCGGATTTTCCCCGCGATCGCGATCCATTTCATATTCGACGCTAGTAAAGCCCATCTTTTCCCAAAAACCATTTGATTTTACACGCGGGTTCGTTTTAATCGGCAATCCAAAACTTTTGGCAAATTCGACAAGCTCTTTGCCATAGCCCTTACCTTGATAATCTGGGAGTACCTCAAGCTTCCAAAGTTCCAGATAATCTTGCGGAGGATAGAAATAGCGGTCAAATTTCGCCTGGATTTGATACAAGCTCATGCGCGCGACTAATTTATCGCCAAAATAGATTCCGTAAAAGGGTGAATCGCTATCATCTTCAACAATATTTGCTTCCAAGTCTTCAAGCATGGAAAGTTCTTGAAGTCCATATTCCTTAAATTGTTTAAACTCTTCAAGCGTTTTAAAATTTACTTTTAATCTAACGACCGTCATCAAAATCCCCCCAAATAAGTTCGTATTTCTTTCATTCGTATAGATTGGCTGATGGTTGAATAAATATGAATCAGAATAGAGTAGTTTTAGCTTATTTTGATAATGAATACATTTTCATTATATAACAAATAAACAAAAAATTCTGGTATAAAGCTTAAATTCATTTTTGATTTTTAGGGAAGGGGAAAGAAAATGGCGGGTTTAAAGAATAACAGTGATCTGCTACAAGCAAAACGGAAGGAAATCGAAGCTGGAGGTCCATTGAAATATCATCAAAAATTAAAAGAACAGAATAAGGTATTTGTTCGCGACCGCTTGCGATTATTGTTTGACGAAGGTAAATACGAAGAAGACGGGATGTTTGCGAATATAACAGCTGGGGGTTTGCCAGCAGATGGAGTGGTAACGGCAATTGGAAAAATTAACGGGCAGACCGTTTGTGTAATGGCAAATGATTCAACAGTAAAAGCCGGTTCATGGGGAGCAAGGACAGTTGAAAAAATAATTCGGATCCAAGAAACAGCGGAAAAATTGCTCGTGCCGCTTTTGTATCTCGTCGATTCTGCTGGGGCGCGAATAACCGATCAGATTGAATGTTTCCGAATCGGCGCGGCGCAGGAAGAATTTTTTACAATCAGGTTAAGCTGTCAGGAATGGTTCCGCAAGCGGCAGTGAATGCCGTGTACTCCAATAAACTAAACGAAATAGAAGAGATCCATGAGCGCCAAGCGTTTATTTTGGCAAAACAACAAGAATATAAAGAGCATATTGATATTTACAAGCTTGCTTCCGAACTGATTGTCGATGAGATTGTCGATCCATCGGAACTTCGCACGGTTTTAATTGAACGTTTCCGCTTGTACGAAACGAAAGAAAGGATTTTCAGTACGAGAAAACACCCCGTCTATCCTGTTTAACCAAACCATCCCCTTTTCAAAACAAAAAAGAAAAGGGGATGGCTTTTTGTTAAAATAAAGAAAAAACAGCAAATGGGGCGGAAGTATGAAAATTGATGTTATTGGCGGAGGAGCAATTGGGCTATTGTTTGCCGCGTATTTAAGCAAATCGTTTGCTGTGACTATTTTCACAAAAACGTCACAGCAGGCAGCTGAATTGAATAAACATGGTATAGTTCTAGTGAAGGATCAGCAATCTGTGTCTTTTCGTGTACAGGCAAAAAGCATGGATGAATATGAAAAACCGGGCGATTTGGCGATTCTTGCTGTGAAGCAGTATCAATTGGAAACGGTACTGGCCAAGCTTTCGGAAATACCGGCCTGCGACAGTTTGTTGTTTTTGCAAAATGGGATGGGGCATTTAACGTTTTTGGAAAACGTCTCTGCAAACAATGTTTATGTCGGATCGGTTGAACATGGCGCGGTGAAAGAAAATTCCTATACGGTTCGCCATCATGGCGAAGGCATTACCAATGTCGCCGTATACAATGGCAGCCTTTCGCCCTTGTCCCGGTTCATGGAAAAGGCGCCAAGCGGCTTTCCATTTATCTTTCAAGACAACTACTATGAAATGCTATTAGACAAACTGATAGTGAATGCGATGGTGAATCCGTTAACAGCCATTCTTCAGATCGAAAACGGCCTGCTGATCGCAAATTCGTTTTATTATCAGACTTTAAGAATTTTTTTCAGCGAAATTGCAGGCATCGTCAAGTTGAAAGATCCCGAAGCTTCCTTTGAAAAAGTAGTCCATGTCTGTCGGCAAACAGCAAAAAATCGTTCGTCAATGCTGAAAGATATCGAGGCCGGGAGAAAAACAGAAGTGGAATCCATCCTTGGATTTTTGCTGAAAGAGGCAGAAAAACAGAAAAAGAATGCTCCGCTTTGCACCGTATTTTATCATCTTATCGAGGGAAAAGAGAGGGAAACAGAAGAAGGCAAATAATTCGGGTACCGATATTTTTTCATTTTTGTGTGCAAAGTTTTTTTTCAAATCATGCTGTTAATGCTATACTCGATAAAGTACACAATCGTTTTAGAAAGGAAGTTCATGAATGGAGATTTTCCATCTCTCTTTACCGGCTACAAACCGTTTTGCTTCAGAATATTTACAACAAACAGCTACGATTCAGCCATTTTTCCATTATCCATTTAATCAACCAAGCGCAGATGGGGAACGACTTGCTGAATTGAAAAATCGGCCATTTCCCCGAAATGAAATGGCCGAATATATTGAAAATTTTATGGCTCATTTTCCGACATCTTCAAGAGTCAAAACCTCATTAGAGAAATTGCGGCATCCGGATAGTGTAGTGGTGATCGGCGGACAGCAAGCTGGAATTTTAACAGGGCCGCTCTATACGTTACATAAAGTGATTTCCATTATAAAACTGGCGGAACAGAAAGAGAAGGAACTGAATGTTCCTGTTGTACCGGTTTTTTGGATTGCGGGTGAAGATCACGACTATCAGGAAGTGAACCATGTCTTCTTGCCAATGGATCAGAAGGTCGATAAATGGATTTACCCTGAAAAAGTACAGCACAAGAAGATGGTGTCAGACATTGATCTTTATAAAGAGACATGTCTGTCGTGGGCGAAAAATGTAATTGAAAATTTCGGTGAAACCGAGCATACGAATACATTGCTCGATTTTGTCGGAAAACAGCTTGCAATGTCCAATACATTTGTTGATTTCTTCGCTTTTATAATAATGGAGTTGTTTAAAGACTACGGGCTTTTAATTGTTGATTCGGGTGACCGCGAGCTGCGCCAGCTGGAGAAAGAGTGGTTTAAAAAACAAATCCATCATCACGACTCAATCACGCATTCTTTATTGGAACAGCAACAGAAAATAAGTCAAAAGGGATTTCCGATCACGCTCGAGGTAAGTGAAAATGCCGCCAATCTTTTTTATTATGATCAAGAACGAAATGAGCGGATTTTGCTGGAATTCGACCGCCACAATGACCGATTTATGGGCAGAAACGGCACCGTATCGTTTTCAAAAGAAGACCTGCTTCAGTTGGCAGATGAACAGCCGGAGAAATTGAGCAACAATGTTGTGACGCGGCCGCTGATGCAAGAGTGGTTGTTCCCAACGATTGCTTTTATTGCAGGCCCAGGTGAAATTTCTTATTGGGCTGAGCTCAAGCTTGTGTTTGAACATTTTGGCATCAAGCTCCCGCCAATTGTTCCCCGTTTGAATATTACTTTGCTTGATCGATCGACAGAAACGGATTTGGCAGAATTGAATTTGGATTTAGCAGCCGTTTTAGCCCGGGGAACGGAACACGAGAAGCAGCGGTTTCTTGAATCGATAAAGGATCAGGAAATTGACTCATTGTTCACGACTGCAAAAGAGCAGTTGCATCAGCAGTACAAATTAATTGAAGCAAAGACGAATGAGCTTGATAAAGGCCTATTGCCACTGCTTGAGAAAAATGAAGGGCGAATACGAAAGCAAATAGACTTTATGGAGAAAAAACTAGAAGAATCGGTCCAACTGCAGCACCAAGTCGTTCTGAATAAATTTGCCCGCGTTGATCTTGCGTTACGGCCGGACGGTTTTCCTCAAGAACGGATATGGAATGTCTTTTATTATCTCAATCTGTATGGTTTAGCACTTATCGAAGATTTGATGGAGCTGCCATTTGTCTTTGACGGAACACATAAAGTGATCAAATTGTAAAAAACTTCACCATAAGGTGAAGTTTTTTCTTTTTTTAACAGGATTTTTAGAACAAAGGGGAGAATTATAAAAAAACAGGTGGAGGAAAGTGGGGGATTGTGGTACATTTTATTTAGATGGTGGGGCAATGGGGGTTACGGGTATGTTCATGGGTGAATATCACCATAGCATTGATAATAAAGGCCGAATGATCGTGCCCTCTAAATTTCGTGAAGATTTGGGGGATGTATTTATCATGACGCGCGGTTTGGATCAATGTTTGTTTGGCTACCCACTGTCAGAGTGGAAGGTGATTGAAGAAAAACTCAAATCATTGCCGCTGACGAAAAAAGATGCCCGCGCCTTTACCCGTTTCTTTTTCTCCGGCGCTACCGAAAGCGAATTGGATAAACAAGGAAGAATCAATATCCCTGCACCATTGCTTCAATATGCAAAATTAGAGAAAGAATGTGTGATTTTAGGAGTTTCCAATCGAATTGAAATTTGGAGCAAGCCGATTTGGGAAGAATATTTTGCTCAATCTGAAGAATCTTTTGCGGATATTGCTGAAAATATGATTGGGTTTGATATATAATGGGAAAGTTATCTTAATATAATTTATCCATACCCATTTCGCGAGCTTTCGATTGGAAAGGTGGAAAAAGATGTTTGAACATACAACTGTATTATTAAAGGAAGCGGTCGACGGACTGAAGATCAATCCGGACGGCATCTATGTGGATTGCACGCTTGGCGGAGCAGGTCACAGCGCCAATATCCTCTCCCATCTTAGTCAGAATGGAAGATTATTTGCGTTTGACCAGGACGAGCTTGCCATTGCACACGCTAAGGAAAAATTATCTGCCTTCAATGAGCAACTGACCGTGATTAAAAGCAACTTTTTATACTTGGAAGAGGAGCTTGGAAAAAGAGGCATTGACCAGGTTGACGGAATTCTGTATGATCTTGGCGTTTCATCCCCGCAATTGGATATGCCGGAAAGAGGTTTCAGCTATCACCATGATGCGCCCCTCGATATGAGGATGGACAGGGAGGCGAACCTGTCCGCATACGATGTGGTCAACAGCTGGGCGTATGAAGACCTTGTTCGGATTTTTTTTCGCTATGGGGAAGAAAAGTTTTCAAAACAAATTGCCCGCAAAATTGAAAACGCAAGGGAAAAAAAGCCGATTCAAACAACAGGCGAACTGGTTGAACTGATTAAAGAAGCCATTCCAGCACCAGCACGGAGAAAAGGCGGACACCCGGCAAAACGAATTTTTCAAGCGATCCGCATCGCTGTAAATGATGAATTGGCGGTGTTTGAAAAATCGTTGGAACAGGCGATTGAACTGTTGGCACCTGGCGGAAGAATCTGCGTGATTACGTTTCATTCGTTGGAAGACCGGATTTGCAAGGCAGCTTTTAAAAAGGCAAGCGAATTGCCTGACTTGCCCCCGGGACTGCCGATGATACCTGAAGAATACAAGCCAGTCTTGAAGCTTATAACAAGAAAGCCTATTGCTCCTTCTGAAGAAGAATTAGAGCGAAACAATCGGGCACGGTCTGCAAAGCTTCGAATTGCAGAAAAACGATAAAGAAGATTTCAGGAGGGGAAAGAATGAGCAATCTTGCAAGAGAATTACAACATCAGCAACAGCAGCGAGGACAAGAAAATGTTCGCCCAAGTAAAGCAAAAGACAGATCGACATTTTGGCTGACTCCTGGAGAGAAACTGCTTGGATTAGCCTTTGCCGGGATGGTCTGCTATGGGGCAATTCAAATGATTTCCAATCAATCACAAATTTATCAAGTAAACAAAGACATCCAGCAAGTGCAGACATCCATTAAAGAACAGCAAAAAGTTAATGGAGATCTTCAAGTTCAGGTAAGCGAATTAAGTTCATATGAACGCATCCGTGATAAAGCAAAAAAGATGGGGCTTGTCCAAAATGAGAACAATGTTAAGGTTGTGCAAGAAAAATGATGAAGAAACAGCCATATATGAATGCAGGAGCAGCGTTTATTTTTGTAATATTCAGCCTGCTCTTTTTTATATTGATTTTCCGTTATTTTTCGATACAAATTTCCGGTGAGATAAACGGGCAGCCGCTCGCTGCAAAAGCGCAAGCAAAGCATAGCCGAGTGGGAATTTTGCCGGCTGTCAGGGGGACTATTTATGACAAAAACGGGGAGGTCATTGCCGAGGATACAGCTTCTTATACCCTGGTTGCCATTCTTGATAAAAAAATGACGCTCAATCCGAAAAATCCGAAACACGTCGTAGACCCGCAGATGACGGCGGAAAAACTGGCGAAATACATAAAGATGAGCCAGGAGGATATTTATAAAATCTTAACAAAAAAGGGCCTGCTGCAAGTTGAGTTTGGCAAAGCAGGACGTGATATTGATCTTGAGACAAAAAAGAAAATAGAAGATTTGAAGCTTCCCGGAATTACCTTTATGCGGAGCTCGAAGCGCTTTTATCCAAATGGCATTTTTGCCCCCCATGTTATCGGCTATGCGGATCAAATGAAACAAAAAGACGGTTCGATGAAGACGGTCGGAATAGGAATAGAAAAATCATTTAATACCGAACTGACCGGCAAGGATGGGCAAATCGACTACCAAAGTGATTTGTGGGGGTATTTACTGCCAAGCGACAAACCAAAAGTGACTCCAGCAAAAGATGGGGACGATATTTATTTAACGCTTGATAAAAATATTCAGATTTTTTTAGAGGATGCGCTCAACAATGTAGAAAAAGAATACAAGCCGGCTAAAATGGTCGCAATTGTTGCCGATCCGAAAACAGGAAATATTTTAGGAATGGGCCAAAGGCCTACTTTTGATCCTAAAACAAAAGTAGGGATTACTGAAAGCTGGTATAACCAAGCACTTGAACCGTTTGAGCCGGGTTCAACAATGAAGGTATTTACACTATCTGCAGCACTGCAGGAAAATGTGCTTAATTTAAATGAGACCTATCAATCGGGAACATACAATGTTACGCCGGAAAATCGGGTGAAAGACTGGAATGGTATCGGCTGGGGACCAATTACCTATTTAGAAGGCGTTCAGCGCTCATCGAACGTAGCGTTTGTGAAAATTGCCAAAGAAAAGCTAGGATTTGACCGTTTTCGCGAATATTTAAGCAAGTTTGGCTTGGACAAACCGACAGGGATTGAACTGCCAAATGAGGCATCGGGGAAAATTCCGTTCCGCTATCCAATCGACAAGGCTACGACAGCCTTTGGGCAGGGAGCCGCAATTACTCCGCTTGAGCAAATCCAAGCGGCCACAGCTGTGGCCAATGACGGGAAAATGATGAAGCCACATATTGTTGAACAAGTGGTCAACCATGATACGGGGAAAACAATCAAGCAAACGGAACCAGAGGTTATCGGCAATCCAATTTCAGCAGATACAGCGAAAAAAGTTCGCGATGTGCTGGAAACGGTTGTGACTTCTCCAAAAGGCACAGGATACAATAAATATGCAATTCCTGGGTATAGTGTAGCAGGAAAAACCGGAACGGCACAAATCCCGGGTCCGGGCGGAAAATATTTAACCGGGGCCAAAAATTATGTGTTTTCATTTCTCGGAATGGCTCCGAAGGACGATCCAAAGCTGATCGTTTACGTAGCAGTTCAGCAGCCGGAAATAGATGACTATTCAAAAGGATCGATTCCTGTATCGGAAATTTTTAAATCGGTGATGACAAACAGCCTGCAATACTTAAATATCCAACCGACCAAAGTGGATAAACCAACTTCCAATAAGCTGCCTGATTTGGCGGGCCAGCCGGTTGGCGATGCAGCGAAAAGTTTAAAGGATAAAGGATTTGATACGGTGGTGCTGGGCAAAGGTACAACCATTACCAGCCAACTGCCAAAAGCCGGAACAACCATTCTGGAAGGAGAAAAAGTCATCATGAAAACGGATGGTGAAATTACCGCTCCCGATCTGACAGGCTGGTCGTTAAGAGACGTTATGAAAGTAGCAAAACTTGCCGATGTTAACTTAAGTACTAGTGGAAACGGCTATGTTATTGGTCAGAGCATTAATGCAGGCGCTCCATTTGCGAAAGGAGACAACCTAAAGGTAACCTTCCAACTCCCTGCAGCGCAGTAAACCAATCGCTCCCCGTTCTATTCCAAATGGTACAAGCATATACATGAACGAGAATGTAGAGAGAAACTTTCTGCCACGGTTTATTCCTCAAGTAGCATAGGGGTAAGGCGCTCGAAGTATCGCGGGTAAAGGAGGACTCGTTCAAAGTATGCGTGTTTCAAATGTAACCGTTCGGAAGCGTTTATTGCTAGCGTTGTTAGTAGGGATTTTAATTTTCTTTATCATTGATGTGCGGCTTGGATATGTGCAATTTTTCTTAGGTGGATCGTTAACCGAAAAAGCAAAAGGATTGTGGAGCAGAAATATTCCATTTGAGCCGCAGCGCGGAGAGATCGTTGACCGTAATGGTGTTGCATTGGCAACAAACATTAGTGCCCCAACCGTCTATGTTGTACCGCGGCAAATTAAAGATCCAGCCTATGCGGCTGAAAAGCTTTCCACTGTATTGAAGGTGTCAAAAGAAAAAGCATACCGGGAAATTACTTCCAAGGAATCAATTGTAACCATTAAGGAAGGAAAGAAAATTTCCCATGAAAAAGCAAAAGAGGTGCGTGCATTAGGTCTTGATGGCGTTTATATTGGCGAAGACTCGAAGCGCTATTATCCTTTCGGCAGTTACCTTTCGCATGTTCTCGGCTTTGCCGGTGTGGACAACCAAGGCCTGATGGGTCTTGAGCTTTATTATGACAAAGAGCTGCGCGGGAAAGAAGGAGCAGTGAAGTTTTTTGCGGACGCAAAAAGCCGGCGTATGAAAAACATGGCTGACGACTATCAGCCCCCGGTCAACGGACTTAACCTAAAACTGACGGTGGATACAAAAATTCAGACAATTGTCGAGAGGGAATTGGATATTGCCGAAGCGAAATACAATCCGGACAGCCTTATCGCCATTGCAATGAACCCGAATACTGGAGAAATCTTAGCAATGTCAAGCAGGCCAAGCTTTGACCCGGCTAATTTTCGCAATGTTCCACAGGAAGTATACAACCGCAATCTACCTGTGTGGTCAACATATGAGCCGGGTTCTACATTTAAGATTATTACCTTGGCTGCTGCTCTTCAGGAAGGAAAAGTTGATTTGGAGAAAGACAAATTTTTCGACCCCGGCTATGTTGAAGTCGGCGGAGCGCGGCTAAAATGCTGGAAGCGGGGCGGCCATGGCAGCGAAACGTTTTTACAAGTCGTCCAAAATTCATGCAACCCCGGTTTTGTTAAATTAGGGGAACTTTTGGGGAAAGATACGTTGTTCAAATACATCAAAAATTTTGGCTTCGGCCAGAAAACCGGAATTGATTTGCAAGGAGAAGGAACAGGCATCCTATTCAATTTGAATCGTGTCGGTCCGGTTGAATTGGCAACAACTGCTTTTGGGCAAGGCGTTTCTGTTACCCCGATTCAGCAGGTCGCGGCAGTATCGGCCGCAATTAATGGCGGTATCCTTTATAAGCCGTATATTGCCAAGGAACTCATTGATCCGGTTACAAATGAAGTTGTTATGCGCAACACGCCGGAGGCAAAAAGAAGGGTAATTTCTGAAGAAACTTCTAAAAAAATCCGCTATGCACTTGAAACCGTTGTTGCCCAAGGTACCGGAGGAAAAGCCTTCGTTGATTCTTACCGGATTGGCGGCAAGACAGGTACAGCGCAAAAGGCAAAAAACGGCCGCTATCTTGAAAATAACTACATCCTTTCCTTTATTGGTTTTGCGCCTGCTGATGACCCGCAGCTTGTCGTTTATGTTGCGGTCGACAATCCAAAGGGGACAGTTCAGTTTGGCGGCCAGGTGACAGCGCCGATTGTCGGCAGCATTATGAAGGATAGTTTGCAGGCAATGGGCGTGCCGCCGCGTAAAAACCAGGTTGAAAAGAAAATGACATGGCAGGACACTCCCTACATTGAAATTCCTGATTTTGTCGGAATGACGAAAACGGAGCTTCTCGACCAAATGATCAATTTGAAAATTGAACCTAGCGGCCAAGGGGATGTCGTTGTCGGTCAATCACCTGAAGCCGGGACAAAAGTAAAAGAAGGATCAACCATCCGGATATTTTTTGATAAAAAACAATAAAGTAAAAGAACTAAAGGCGGTGGACTACTTTCACCGCCTAAGTTTATTTTTAAACAAAATAGAAAAATAAACGCATTTCATGTAAAATAAGAAGGGAATTTTAAGGACATTCTTTTATGAACACTGTGATGCAATGAGAGGATTTGAGAAATATGAAGCTTGCGCAACTGCTTTCGCATTTGCACCCGCTCGCTCCGTTTACGGGAGCGAATCCGGAGATTCAATCAATTGAGAATGATAATCGAAAAGTGCAAAAAGGGAGCCTATTTATTTGTATTAAAGGATATACAGTTGATGGACATGACTTTGCTCAATCAGCTGTGGACAATGGAGCCTGTGCGGTAATAGCCGAACGTCCGCTTAATTTGGACGTACCGGTCATTGTTGTAAAAAACACGAGCCGGGCAATGGCGGTTCTTGCCGATGCTTTTTATGGCCAGCCAACGAAGAAGCTCCAACTAATCGGAATTACCGGTACAAACGGTAAAACAACGACAAGTCACTTAATCGAAAAAATTCTTGCCGATGCCGGGAAAAAAACAGGGTTAATCGGTACAATGTATACGAAAATCGGTGATCAAAAGCTAGAAACCAAAAATACAACTCCGGAGAGCCTAACATTGCAAAAAACGTTTAAACAAATGGTAGACGCTGGGGTGGAGTCCGCTGTAATGGAAGTTTCGTCACATGCATTGGATATGGGCAGGGTTCATGGCTGTGATTATGACATTGCCGTTTTTACAAATCTGACTCAGGACCATCTTGATTATCATCATACGATGGAAGATTACAAACGGGCCAAGAGTTTGTTATTTTCTCAGCTTGGAAATACATATGAAAAAGAGCATCCAAAGTTTGCGATTTTAAATGCTGATGATCAGGCATCCGAACTGTACGAAAAATCTACCGCCGCTCATGTCGTAACGTACGGGATTGACATGGCAGCGGATATTATGGCAAAAAATATTCAAATGACAGCTGCCGGTACATCCTTCCAGCTTGTTTTGCCAACAGGGAAACATCCGATTGCCATCAAACTGATCGGTAAATTCAGCGTTTATAATGTTCTTGCAAGTACGGCAGCGGCCTTAGTCAGCGGCATACCGATTTCAGACATTATTCGTTCGCTCGAAGAAATTGATGGGGTTGCCGGCCGGTTTGAATTGGTCAATGCCGGTCAGGATTTTACCGTTATTGTCGATTATGCCCATACGCCTGACAGCCTTGAAAATGTATTAAAGACCATCCAGCAGTTTGCCCGAAAAAGGATTTTTGTTGTCGTTGGCTGCGGCGGCGACCGTGATCGGACAAAACGCCCGGTTATGGCACAAATTGCTTGTAACTATGCAACAGATCCGATCTTTACTTCAGATAATCCAAGGAGTGAAGATCCGCTGGCAATTTTAAAGGATATGGAAGAAGGCGTTAAGGGAGAAAGCTATCGAGTAATTCCTGACCGTAAAGAAGCGATTACTGCTGCCATCAACGATGCAGAAAGCGGGGACGTTCTTTTAATAGCCGGCAAAGGCCATGAAACGTATCAAATTATCGGCAGCAATGTGTATGACTTTGATGATCGTCTTGTTGCCAAAAAAGCGATCGAAGCAAAATGAACAGATTTTATAAAAAATGGAGACAATTGAGTGAAAAATGGATATTTTAAATAAAAAACTTCTTAAGACAAGAAACCAAACATATGATATAGCTGTGATGTCAAAAAAAGAATGTGAAAGGGGGGAATAGAATGCTGGAGCAAGTTATTTTTTTCACCATTTTAATGGGGTTCCTGATTACTGTTCTGCTTTCTCCTATTTTTATTCCCTTCTTAAGAAGGCTGAAATTTGGACAAAGCATTCGGGAAGAAGGACCGAAATCCCATCAGAAAAAATCTGGGACACCAACAATGGGCGGGGTAATGATTTTGTTTTCAATCGTGATCACGACCTTTGTGATGACAGGAAAATTTGCAGAACCGACCGTTAAAACATGGCTTTTGCTCATCGTTACCTTTGGTTTTGGCCTGCTTGGCTTTCTGGATGATTTTATTAAAGTGGTGCTGAAACGGAATTTAGGTTTGACTTCAAAGCAGAAGCTATTAGGTCAAATCATTGTTTCGGTCATTTTTTATTTGCTTTATAAACAAAGTGGTTTCACAACAGATATTCGTCTCCCATTTGGTGACTATACGCTAAATTTGGGCTGGATGTTTGTTCTGTTTATTATTTTTTGGCTCGTTGGGTTTTCAAATGCAGTTAATTTGACGGATGGCCTTGACGGTTTAGTGTCAGGTACTGCTGCCATTGCTTTTGGCGCCTATGCCGTGTTAGCATGGAACCAATCTCAATTTGAAATTGCCATTTTTTCGGTAGCCGTCGTTGGTGCCGTCTTGGGGTTCCTTGTTTTTAATGCTCATCCGGCGAAAGTGTTTATGGGGGATACCGGTTCATTGGCGCTTGGCGGCGCTATCGCTGCTGTTGCGATTTTAACCAAGCTTGAACTTTTGCTCATCATCATTGGCGGAGTTTTTGTGATTGAAACCCTTTCAGTTATTCTTCAAGTGATTTCATTTAAGACAACTGGGAAGCGGATTTTTCGGATGAGTCCACTCCATCATCATTACGAGCTTTCAGGCTGGTCTGAATGGAGAGTGGTCGTAACGTTTTGGAGTGTTGGACTTTTATTTGCCATTTTAGGAATTTATATCGAGGTGTGGTTGTAAGTGAAGCAGATTGAAACGTATCAGTATAAAAAAATTCTTGTCCTCGGTTTGGCCAAAAGTGGGGTAACGGCATCTTCGCTTCTTCACAAACTTGGCGCATTTGTCACGGTGAATGATAAAAAACCATTGTCGGAAAATCCGGAGGCCCAAGGGCTGCTTGAACAGGGAATAAAAGTGATTTGTGGAAGCCATCCAATTGAATTACTTGATGAGGGATTTGAGTTGATCGTTAAAAATCCGGGAATCCCGTATTCCAATCCGATGATTCAGGGGGCACTAAAAAAAGGAATTCCGGTTATTACAGAAGTGGAGCTGGCCTACCAAATTTCCGAAGCTCCATTTATCGGCATCACTGGAACAAATGGGAAAACAACAACCACTACACTGGTTTATGAAATGCTGAAGAGTGGTGAAAAACAACCGCTTATTGCAGGAAATATCGGGACTGTTGCTTCAGGTGTTGCCCAAAAAGCTACAGCTGAAAACACCATTGTTATTGAATTATCATCGTTCCAGTTAATGGGGATTGATACGTTTAATCCCAAAATTGCTATTATAACGAATATTTATGATGCCCATTTGGATTATCACGGAACAAAACGCGAATACATAAACGCAAAAGCCAATATAACGAAAAATCAAACGCCTGCTGAGTTTTTGATTGTGAATGTTGAGCAGGAAGATGTGATGGAAATTGCCCGCCAATCGCAAGCAACAATCGTTCCGTTTTCGACAAAATCCGTTCTTCAGCATGGCGCCTATGTAGAGGATGGCTGGATTTGTTTTAATGGCGAACAAGTGATGGAGGTGGCTGAGATTGCCCTTCCAGGTGCCCATAACCTGGAAAATGTTTTATCTGCAACAGCGGCAGCCAAGCTCTCAGGTGTTGAAAATTCAGCGATTCAAACCGTCCTCAAGACCTTTACAGGTGTAAAGCATCGGTTGCAATATGTTGCTGAAGTAGCCGGAAGGAAATTTTATAATGACTCAAAGGCAACAAATAGTTTAGCAACGGTAAATGCACTGGCTGCTTTTGAACAGCCGATTGTATTGCTTGCCGGCGGGCTTGACCGCGGCAATGAATTCGATGAACTGATTCCTTATTTGAAAAATGTGAAAGCAGTGATCACGTTTGGGCAAACGGCCGGAAAAATTGAACGTGTCGCTAAAGAGGCCGGAATAAAAAGAATCGAGCGTGTCGATAATGTTGAAAAAGCCGTACCCGAGGCGTTTAAACTCTCAAATGCGGGCGATGTGATTTTACTGTCGCCAGCTTGCGCAAGCTGGGATCAATACAAAACTTTTGAGGTAAGGGGAGACATTTTTATCGAAGCGGTGCATAAGCTTAAGTAAGGGCTTGTCTATGCCAGCACGTTTTTTTTGACAGCACAGCTGCAGGTCCCAATACTTGCGTCCGAGGTGTGAAGAGTGCCGACAAAGAAAACAACTCCCGATTTCATATTATTAATTGTAACATTTATGCTGTTGACCGTTGGGCTAGTTATGGTATACAGCGCAAGTGCAGTTTGGGCGGAATTTAAATTTCAAGATGCCTTTTTCTTTGTAAAACGGCAAATGCTGTTTGCTGGAATTGGCATCATGGCAATGTTTTTTATCATGAATGTCAATTACTGGACATGGCGGACGTGGGCAAAGACGATTTTACTTGTTTGCTTTGTTCTCCTTGTACTCGTCCTAATCCCGGGGATTGGAAATGTCCGCAATGGTTCACGAAGCTGGATTGGCGTAGGCGCGTTTTCAATTCAGCCTTCTGAGTTTATGAAGTTGGCGATGATTGCGTTTTTGGCAAAATATTTGTCAGAACGGCAAAAATTTATTACTTCTTTTCGCAAAGGGTTATTGCCCTCATTAGCCTTAGCGTTTGCAGCATTCGCCATGATTATGCTGCAGCCTGATTTGGGGACGGGCACAGTGATGATTGGAACGTGTATTGTTATGATCTTCGTTGCCGGAGCGCGGGTGCGCCATTTTGTGATCCTCGGTCTGCTGGGAATTGCCGGTTTTGTAGGGCTGATTATTTCAGCGCCGTATCGAATGAAACGGATCACATCGTTTTTGGATCCGTGGTCAGATCCGCTCGGAAGCGGGTTTCAAATTATCCAGTCGCTTTATGCGATTGGACCAGGTGGATTGTTTGGACTTGGTTTAGGTGAAAGCCGCCAGAAATTTTTCTACCTTCCTGAACCGCAGACAGACTTTATATTTGCCATCCTTTCAGAAGAATTGGGCTTTATTGGCGGATCGTTCGTGCTGTTGCTATTTGCGCTATTGTTGTGGAGAGGTATTCGCATTGCGCTTGGAGCACCGGATTTGTACGGAAGTTTCCTTGCGGTGGGCATTGTTGCCATGGTTGCAATCCAAGTTATGATCAATATCGGCGTTGTCACTGGATTAATGCCCGTTACCGGCATTACGCTGCCGTTTTTAAGCTATGGCGGATCCTCCTTAACGCTCATGCTAATGGCGATTGGCGTTCTATTGAACATCAGCCGCTATTCCAGATATTAACACACCCTGTTCCTTGCAGGGTTCTTTTTATTACAAGTTTTTAACAATCTGATTTCATTGCCGATTTTAATTGAAGCGTTATAGTAGAATGAGTAAAGTCGTAATCATCCGGCAATAGCCAGTAACCACAATTATTTGATTTAATGGGGTGGAGAAATGAAAATCGTAATAAGCGGTGGTGGAACCGGTGGCCATATTTATCCGGCACTTGCCCTTGTAAGAGAAATACAGGAAAAAACAAACGATGCCGAGTTTTTATACATAGGAACAAATAAAGGATTGGAAAGCCAAATCGTTCCGCGGGAAAACATCCCATTTCGTTCCATTCATATAACGGGATTTAAGCGGAAGCTTTCTTTTGAAAATATAAAAACGATCTATCGGTTTTTAAAGGGAACAAGAGACAGCTCGCGAATTTTAAAGGAGTTCAAGCCTGATATTGTCATTGGAACAGGCGGATATGTTTGCGGACCGGTTGTGTATGCTGCGAGCAAAAGACGGATTCCGACGATTATTCATGAACAGAACAGTGTTCCCGGCTTAACCAATAAATTTTTAAGCCGCTACGTGGATAAAATCGCGATTTGCTTTGATGAAGCGAAAGAATATTTTCCAAGTTCCAAGGTTGTCTTCACCGGCAATCCGCGTGCATCAGAGGTCACTGGTAAGGATGGGATTCGCGGGCGGTTGTCTGCCGGGCTTAGCACCACATTGCCAACCGTGCTGATTTTTGGCGGCAGCCGGGGTGCAAGGCCGATTAACGAGGCTGTTGTCAAGTCGTTTGCCGATTTTGCAAATAAGCCCTATCAAGTTTTATACGTAACAGGCGATGTCCATTTTGAAGCGGTAAAAAAGGAAGCCGATTTGATCGGCAATCCTGGAAATGTCGTGATCAAACCATTTATCCACAACATGCCGGAAGTTCTGGCCGGAGCAAATCTTGTTGTTTCCAGAGCTGGAGCGACAACGATTGCAGAACTGACATCACTCGGTGTTCCAAGCATTTTAATCCCGAGTCCGTATGTGACCAACAACCATCAGGAGAAAAATGCCCGCTCACTTAGCGAGCGCGGTGCAGCCGTATTGCTTTTGGAAAAAGATCTGACCGCTAAAAGCCTTGTCACCTCCATTGATGCTATTTTGCTTGACAAAGAAAAGCAAAAGCAGATGAAAGATAAGGCGCTGAAATTGGGCGTACCCGACTCAGCCGAGCGGCTGTTTCGTTTAATGCAACAGCTTGCCGGCAAAAAACAGCAGTAGCCCATATTTAGTTCACTGCATAAAATAGAATAGCTCCGTTTTTAGAAAGAGTAGGAGGATCTGAATGAACGAACTGTTAAACGAATTGCAAAATGCGAATATTGGAAAAGTAAAAATAAATGAGCCGCTCGCTCCCTATACAACTATTAAAATTGGCGGACCAGCTGATCTTTTCATTGAACCGTCATCATTTGAAAATTTACAGAAGGCAATGGAAATCATCCGAAAACATGGCGTAAAATGGCGGGCGATTGGCAGAGGATCGAACCTTCTTGTTTCCGATAACGGAATTGAAGGGGTCGTCATCAAATTGGGTGCAGGCATGGATCAATTGGCAATCGACGGGGAACAAATCACGGTTGGCGGCGGCCATTCCCTTGTAAGCCTTTCAACTTTGATCAGCAAAAAAGGCTTATCGGGGCTGGAATTTGCAAGCGGAATTCCGGGTTCTGTCGGCGGTGCCGTCTATATGAATGCGGGCGCCCACGGCTCCGATATCAGCAAAATTTTAACAAAAGCCCATACTCTTTTTGCTGATGGGAGGATGGAGTGGCTGTCAAATGAAGAAATGGCGTTTTCCTATCGAACCTCTGTTTTGCAAAAAAAGCGGCCGGGGATTGTCCTTGAGGCTGTCTTTCAACTGAAAAAAGGCGATCGCGCCGAAATCGTGTCTGAAATGCAAAAAAATAAAGATTATCGCAAAGAAACGCAGCCATGGAATTTTCCTTGCGCAGGCAGTATTTTCCGCAATCCGCTTCCACAGTTTGCCGGAAAATTGATCGAGACGGCAGGCTTGAAAGGTTATCAAATCGGCGGTGCGAAAATTTCGGAAATGCATGGGAATTTTATTGTGAACGCAGGCGATGCATCGGCATCAGATGTGCTTGCATTAATCGACTATGTAAAAGAAACGGTCAATCGTTTGTATAATGTAAAAATGGAAACAGAAGTGGAAATAATCGGTCGAAAATAACTGGAAATTTCGCTTACGAATATTCAAGAATGTGGTATAATGTTTCATTAGAAAGAAACAGTTATGAAGCTATGTGGCGGCATGAGAATTCGTGCCGTTGTTTTGACTTTAATGATAAATTCTTTTTTACATGGACAAGCATTGAATACTCCAAAAAGTACATGGGAGGGGAGTATGGAACAAGGTAAAATCGTTGATCTTGAGGATCGGATTCCAAAACTGAAACAACAAAGACGAAAGAAAGCAAACAGAAGACTAATACTCCTTCTCAGTTTATTTTTTTCCTTAATTGCCGTTATTGCCTATATTCAATCACCTTTAAGCCGCGTAAAGCATATCACCGTGACAGGCAATGAGTTTTATTCAAGCGAAGAAATCCTTCGGAAGACAGGAATTTCGCAACAAACGAATATGTGGAAAGTAAAAAAAACGGAAGTTGCAGCAAAATTGGAGAGCCTGCCGGAAATTAAAAAAGCGACTATTCAAGTGAAATGGCCGAATTCAGTCTTTATTCGAATTCAGGAACATAAGCGGGTGGCCTATTTGAAGAATGACCCGTTTTACTATCTGATTTTGGATAATGGAAAAGTCTTGGGATCTCGTAAACTAACGAATCCACCTGTAAATGCTCCAATCCTAATGAATTTCAAGGAAGGAGCAGAACTGAATGAACTTGTTGCCGAACTGCAGAAATTGCCGGAACAGATTACAAATTCAATTTCCGAAATTCACTATACTCCCCATAAAACAGATCGCGATCATATCTCGCTGTTTATGAATGATGGCTTTGAAGTAAGCGCGACGATCAGGGGCTTTGCGGATAAAATGAAGCACTATCCGTCTATTATGAGTCAGCTTGACCCAAACAAAAAGGGGATCATTGATTTGGAAGTCGGTTCATTTTTCAAGGCATTTGGGTCGGAGGGGAATGCAAATGTTGAAAAAAACCAAGCGAAAAGGTAGCCATGTTATTCTCTTATTAGTCTTCCTTTTCTTGGGTTATATGTTAGCATTTTCCTACCATTATACCCAAAAAAAAACGGTGTCGAATGATAAGCATTTGACGGATCGGCAATGGAATCAAACGATCAGCTTGCGAAATGAGCTGATTTCCCAAGAAGAAACAAATCGCAAACTGCAAAAAGAATTAGAGGCAAAGCAAACGAAAGTACTCGAAAATGAAAAAAGCCTATCAAAGGAAACCCAGGTCAATTTCAATCTGGCGGAAGATGCGGAAAAATACAGGATGTTTCTTGGCCAAGTAAAGGTTAAAGGAAAAGGGGTAAAAGTGACGCTGAGCGATGGCGCCTACAATCCGAAAGTGGACAATGTGAACAGCTATCTTGTCCATGAATATCAAGTTTTTAAAGTTGTCAATGAGCTATATATATCCGGAGCAGCCGCTGTGGCAATAAATGGACAAAGATTAGCAAGCAATTCGTACATAGTATGCACAGGTCCAGTTATTACGGTTGATGGAAATGAGTATCCCGCTCCATTTGTCATCTCGGCAATTGGGGACCAGGATGTTTTAGCATCTGCTTTAAATCTTACAGGCGGTGTGAAGGATCAACTAGTCAATGATAATATTGTTTTTTCCCTTGAAAAAGAAGATGAGATTGTAATGGGGCCAATTTTGCGAAATTAAGATAAGCGTCTGTCCACGATTAAGGGAGAAGGCCGGGTGAAAAGAGTGGGCAAGTTACAAAAAAATTTAAGTTTTACCGCAATTGCTGCTATTGTTGGATTTATGATTGCCATCCAATTTCAAACGGTCAAAAAACCGGTTGAAAGAGATACAAGGGATATTTGGCAATTGCGTGAGGCATTGCTGAAGGAAAAGGAGCTGCAGTCGCAATTATTGACTGACATCCGCTCAAATGATGCGAAATTAGCTGTGTATGAATCAAAAAAAAAGCAAAGCAAAGAAGAAGTGTTAAGGGAGACGTTAACTGAATTGAAACGGGAGGCTGGTTTGACGGAAGCAACTGGTCCCGGGGTTGTACTGACAATTGAACCGGTTACAGAGGCAATTAAACTTGGCGAACCGGTAGCAAAAGTCGTTTCACCCGATCTGTTGAAGCGGCTTTTAAATGAATTGAATTTGGATGAAGCAAAATATGTTTCCATTGATGGTCAGCGAATTATTAACACAACCGTTATTCGCGACATTAACAAAGAGACGAAAATTGATGGCCATTCAGTAAGATCATTGCCGATTGAAGTGAAGGTAGTCGCTGAAAATATGAGCAAGGCGGAAAAACTTTATAACCGTATGAAAGCATCAAAATCGGCAGAGGAATTTTTTATTGAGAATTTGCGGCTGACCGTTTCAAAGCCAACTGCGAGTGTTACGGTTCCTGCATACGAAAACCCAATACGCATTCGCTATATGGAACCAGTGAAAGACGGAAAGGGAGGCAATCCATAATGTGGCTTCCAGTTTTGGGGTTAGTTGTCGGCATCGTTTTAGGACTGTTAACAGATATCCGGGTTCCTGAGGAATATTCCAATTATTTGTCCATAGCTGTCCTGGCGGCATTTGATACACTGTTTGGCGGAATTCGGGCACATTTGCAAAATATCTACGATGAAAAAGTGTTTGTCTCCGGGTTTTTCTTTAACATTTTACTTGCCGCAAGTTTAGCTTTTCTAGGTGTCCATCTTGGTGTAGACTTATACTTAGCAGCCGTTTTTGCATTTGGAGTAAGATTGTTTCAAAATATTGCAGTAATCCGGCGAATTTTATTAACAAAATGGTCAACAAGCAAAGAAAAATTAGAAAAAAAGTAATTTTTTTAAAGGGAATCATCTAGTTGTGACGAATATTTCTATAAAGATATGCACACAAAGTTCATCTTATTATAGGAATCTAATTTCAAATTTCAAATTAGCAAACAAAACCATTTGTTGTTCTGTTTAAAGGAATGCTAAAGGAGGTGCCAAAGAATGAACAGCAATGAAATTTATGTTAGCCTTGACATCGGTACATCCAGCGTAAAAGTAATCATTGGGGAAATGGTTAATGACGCGTTAAATATAATTGGCGTGGGAAATGTGAAATCTGAGGGATTGCGCAAAGGCTCAATCGTAGATATCGACGAAACCGTTCATTCAATTAGAAAAGCGATCGAGCAGGCAGAGCGAATGATTGGAATGGAAATCCGTCAGGTGATTGTTGGGGTTTCCGTAAACCATGTTGTTCTCCAGCCATGCCATGGAGTTGTCGCTGTTTCAAGCCAAAACCGTGAAATTACGAATGAGGATGTTACACGAGTTATTGATGCCGCTCAGGTCGTTTCGATTCCTCCTGAACGGGAAATTATTGGAGTTGTTGCCAAGCAATATATTGTAGACGGTCTGGATGAAATTAACGATCCACGCGGAATGATCGGCGTTCGATTGGAAATGGAAGGCACGATCATTACCACCTCTAAAACATTGTTACATAATACTCTTCGCTGTGTAGAGCGAGCAGGTTTGGATGTTTTAGATATTACCCTACAACCGCTTGCTTCAGGCTCATTTGCCCTCTCTAAAGATGAGAAAGATCTTGGGGTTGCGCTTATTGATTTAGGTGGGGGTTCGACAACCATTGCGTATTTTGAACAAGGTCAATTAAAAGCCGCAACGATGCTGCCTATCGGCGGAGATCATATTACAAAAGACCTTTCGATCGGATTGCGTACGTCAACCGAAGATGCTGAAAAAATTAAAATTAAGCATGGACATGCCTTTTACGACGATGCTTCTGAGGATGAGGTTTTCAGTGTTCCGATTATCGGAAGCGATCAGCATCAACAATTCAACCAATTGGAAATTTCCGACATAATCGAAGCGAGGCTGGAAGAAATTTTTGATTTTATCGTGGAAGAAATGAAACGTCTCGGTATTCGCGATCTCCCCGGGGGATATGTTTTAACTGGCGGAGTCGCTAATATGCAAGGGATTTTGGAACTTGCAGAAGAAGTATTGCAGAACAGGGTACGCATTGCGGCTCCGGATTATATCGGCGTCAGGGAACCGCAGTATACTACGGCAGTAGGACTGATAAAATATGCCTATAAGACTGCTAGATTGCCAGGGGGAATGATTTCGTCTCCGTCATCTGTATCCGAGTCAGCGGAAAGCCGTGCTCCTAAGCAACATCAACCAAAAAACAAGCCGGAAAAACAACCAGAAGAAAAAATGTCATCAAGAGTAAAAAAATTCCTTGGATACTTTTTCGAGTAGATCAGCGAAAAGGACTATCGACGAATTAGGAGGATTTGTCATGTTAGAGTTTGATACAAATTTAGATTCCCTTGCTACCATAAAAGTAATTGGTGTTGGCGGCGGCGGCAATAACGCAGTGAACCGAATGATTGAACACGGTGTTCAAGGTGTAGAGTTTATCGCAGTTAATACCGATGCACAGGCATTGAATCTTTCAAAAGCAGAAATCAAAATGCAAATCGGCGCGAAATTAACGCGCGGTCTTGGCGCAGGTGCTAATCCTGAAGTTGGAAAAAAGGCGGCCGAAGAAAGTAAAGAACAAATTGAAGCAGCATTAAGCGGGGCGGATATGGTGTTTGTGACTGCCGGAATGGGCGGGGGAACAGGAACAGGTGCTGCTCCTGTTATTGCACAAATTGCCCGTGAACTTGGGGCCCTTACAGTCGGAGTTGTGACGAGACCGTTTACGTTTGAAGGAAAGAAACGGGCAACGCAAGCATCCGGCGGAATTAACGCAATGAAAGAAGCGGTTGATACATTGATTGTCATTCCGAATGACCGTCTTCTTGAAATCGTTGATAAAAGTACGCCAATGCTTGAGGCGTTCCGCGAAGCGGATAACGTTCTTCGCCAAGGTGTGCAAGGCATTTCCGATTTAATTGCCACCCCTGGGTTGATCAACCTTGATTTTGCAGATGTTAAAACAATTATGTCAAGCAAAGGATCGGCTTTGATGGGAATCGGTGTTGCCGCTGGGGAAAACCGTGCAGTCGAAGCGGCAAAAAAGGCTGTAAGCTCGCCATTGCTTGAGACTTCAATTGACGGAGCGCAGGGAATTTTAATGAACATTACCGGGGGCATGAACTTAAGCCTGTATGAAGTTCAGGAAGCGGCAGATATCGTTGCCTCTGCATCCGATCAAGAAGTAAACATGATTTTTGGATCGGTTATCAATGAAGATTTAAAAGATGAAATCATTGTGACGGTTATTGCAACAGGCTTCAATGAAGAAGTGATCCAATCCAAAGTGAGCCGCCCGTCTTTTGGCCAAGCCAAGCCGGCAATGGGTACGGTAAAAAGAGAACCGAAAAGGGAAGAAGTTGCGCAACAGCCTGAACAACCGCGCAACCCTTCTCTTACCCAAGAAGATGCACTTGACATTCCAACCTTCCTGCGCAACCGAAATCGCCGCAGATAATGACGAAGTAGTATTTAAAAAAGCACTGCTCTTGATGAGGAGAGTGCTGAAAAAGCTCTTTTTAAGGTAAAGCTTTTTAAACTTGTCTATTAAAATTAGCATTGAGCTTTTAATAGCTATTAAAAAAGGTATAATATCCCTTTTATTGAGGGGATTATACCTTTTTTCTATAATTACTGATAAATTAAAAACCAATACCATATAGAGAAGTAATAACCCAGCAGACAAGGCCTGATAAGTCGGGTGTTTTAAGTTTTGAATTACAATTTATGAAGATAAATAAAAAAAGATTATTTCATACATGCATCTCTCCTTAATAAATTTCCAAAAAACATCAATTTTGAAGGTTATAAAATAAAAAGGTGAAAAAAATTATAATTTTTTTCACCTTTTTATTTGCGTGCCAAGTGTAAATGGACTGACGAGACTTTTTGTAGCACCATAGGGCATAGGACGCTAAACTCTTCTCAGATTGAAAAAAATCTGACAAATTCCGTAAGCAATAGTGAAAATTTCTGTTTTTTTGATTACAGGAAGTGACAGCATCGGCCTAATCAAATACGATATACTTTTTCATAAACAGAATAGAAGAATCATTTGCGAGTTTGCTAATTGTTTCTCCACCATCTTTGGTCACATAGGGGGGAGCCGCTCATTGACCGTTTATTTGGACGTCATTTGGCTGTTAAATTTTTTGTTTGATACCTTTTTGCTTTATTTGACAGCAATCATTTTAAAAAGAAGCATACGGGTTTGGCGGCTTTTGGCCGGCGGCTTGATCGGATCACTGATCATTCTTTTATCGTTCACACCGACTGCGCCCATTACAAACCACCCAGCATCAAAATTGCTTTTTTCTGTATTGATGGTGTTGACCGTGTTCGGTTATCAGCGGTGGCGGTTTTTTATAAAAGGGCTGTTTACCTTGTATTTCTCGACCTTTTTGCTTGGTGGAATTTTGATCGGTGTTCATTATTTTATTCAATATGATTCAGAATTAACAGCAAAAGTTCTTTTATCCAATGTAAAAGGCTTTGGCGATCCGATTAGCTGGCTGTTCGTTTTGCTTGGCTTTCCAGTTGCGTGGCATTTTTCAAAAACAAGAGTGGAGAGCATTGAAATGACAAAAATTCAATATGATCAAATGGTAAAAGTCGTCTTGACAATTGATCAAATAGAGCTCTTCTTTACAGGCCTGGTTGACAGCGGCAATCAATTGTATGATCCAATTACGAAAATGCCCGTCATGATTGTTTCCGTAAAAAACAATGACGGCTCACTGCCGGATCCGATTCGGAAGCTTGCAGAAGAGGGGGAGTCGATCGTAACTGAAACCATCGATCTCCCGGATGAATGGCAAAATCGGTTAAGGATTGTACCTTGCCGGGTGGTTGGACAAGAGCATCAGCTCATTGTTGCGATCAAACCGGATGCGATCAAAATTGTGAAAGAGAATGAAGCCTATTTTTACGAGAAGGGGCTTGTGTCATTTACGTTGCAGGAACTTTCCGCAGATGGAGCATTTCAATGTATTGTTCATCCAAAAATGCTGACGGGCCAAAAGCTATCCGGTGATGCAGTGAAAGTAAGTTAATAATACTATACTCAGTACATTCAACATTTAGAAGGAGGAACTTCCGTGAAAAAATGGCGATTTCGCTTATCTTATTATTGGTATAAAATTTTAATCAAACTTGGTCTGAAGACAGATGAAGTGTATTATATCGGCGGAAGCGAGGCACTGCCTCCTCCTTTAAGCAAAGATGAAGAAGAGCTACTCTTGAAAAAACTCCCACATGGTGATAAAGCGGCAAGATCGATTCTAATTGAGCGGAATTTGAGACTAGTCGTCTATATTGCCAGGAAGTTCGAAAATACGGGGATCAATATTGAAGATTTGATCAGTATAGGAACAATCGGCTTAATCAAGGCGGTCAACACCTTTAACCCGGAAAAGAAAATCAAACTGGCTACATATGCATCTAGATGTATTGAAAATGAAATTCTAATGTACTTAAGACGAAACAATAAAATCCGCTCAGAGGTATCATTTGATGAACCGTTAAATATCGATTGGGATGGAAATGAATTATTGTTATCCGATGTGCTTGGAACCGATGAAGATATTATAACAAAAGATCTGGAAGCCAATGTGGACCGCAAGCTCCTTATCAAAGCACTTCACCAGTTATCTGACAGGGAAAAACAAATTATGGAGCTTCGCTTTGGCTTACATAACGGTGAGGAAAAGACACAAAAAGACGTTGCCGATATGTTAGGCATTTCCCAATCGTATATCTCACGATTGGAAAAAAGAATAATAAAACGATTGCGAAAAGAATTTAATAAAATGGTGTAACGGCTTTTGCGAAATAATTTTTTTACGTAAAAAAACCGGTTGGACGTGGGAAATAAAGGATTTTTTAATATTTCCCACGTTTTCTGTAGGAAATAGCCGGTGCATATTTTTCCTTCCCGGGGAGATACTGTTTTTTGTACAGCAGCTCCTGTGAGGAGGGAAAACAGATTGACTCGAAATAAAGTTGAGATTTGCGGTGTCGATACATCAAAACTTCCTGTTTTAAAAAACGAAGAAATGAGATTGCTCTTCAAGCAAATGCAAGCGGGCGATATTAGCGCTCGGGAAAAGCTCGTCAACGGAAACTTGAGACTTGTTTTAAGCGTCATTCAACGCTTTAATAACCGGGGCGAGTTTGTTGATGACCTGTTCCAGGTCGGCTGTATCGGTCTTATGAAATCAATTGATAATTTTGATCTATCTCAAAATGTTAAATTTTCCACTTATGCAGTACCGATGATAATCGGAGAAATTCGCCGATACTTGCGCGACAATAATCCGATACGCGTTTCAAGATCACTACGGGATATTGCCTATAAAGCCCTGCAAGTGAGGGAAAGGCTAATGAGTGAAACATCAAGAGAACCAACGGCCGAAGAAATTGCCCGCGTTTTAGAAGTTCCGCACGAAGAGATTGTGTTTGCCCTTGATGCTATTCAAGATCCTGTTTCGTTGTTTGAGCCCATCTACAATGATGGCGGGGATCCGATTTACGTTATGGATCAATTGAGTGATGAACGAAATAAGGACACGCACTGGATAGAGGAAATTGCCTTAAAAGAAGGAATGAGACGGTTAAATGAGCGGGAAAAAATGATTCTCCGCAAGCGATTTTTCCAAGGTAAAACGCAAATGGAAGTCGCAGACGAAATTGGAATTTCCCAAGCACAAGTATCCAGACTCGAAAAAGCGGCAATCCGGCAAATGAATAAAAACATTCAAAGTTAAGCTGTCCACTAAAGGACAGCTTTATTTTTTGGACGAAAAGGTCTTTTAACCGCAAAGGTTCACATATATTTTTTATAGAGTCAAAAGGCGGGAGGAAACAGTAATGGTGAAAATTTCGGAATTTCAAATCAAAGATGTTGTAAATGTTGCAGATGGAAAGAAACTCGGCAATATTGATGATATTGATATTAATTTATCAACAGGGAAAATTGAAGCAATTGTTATTTCGGGAGGCGGGCGCGTCCTTGGTTTTTTTGGCAAGGATGAAGAAATCGTCATCTCTTGGAAAAACATTTTAAAAATTGGCCATGATGTCATTTTGGTTCGCTACAAAGGCAACGGTGAAAATGCAGTAAATGATTCTGACTAACAGCAGAATGAGACATGACCAATTTACCATCATATGGTACACTAAAGAAAACTTAAATGAGGGGAAAGTATGGAACCATTTGTTTTACAAAAACAATCTTTTTTTTCGATTCAACCATGGACGGAGCAGTTTCCCGGACTTACCGCAGGAATGACGACAAAATACGACGGAGAGAGCAAAGGCCCATATTTCAGCTTGAACCTTGGTTTTCACGTCGGCGACGAAATCGCAGCTGTCTGCGCGAACAGGGAGAAGGTAGGAGAGCAGATAGATTTCCCGGTTCGAAACTGGGTTGGAGCCGAACAGACCCATGGATTCGTTATTCAAAAAGTTACAAAAGCGGACCGCGGAAAAGGCTCCCTTTCCTACGATGAGTCCTTTAAAGATACAGATGGATTTTATACAAATGAAGACGGCATCCTGCTTACGCTTTGCTATGCAGATTGTGTTCCGCTCTTTTTCCTTGCACCAGAGAAAAAAATGATTGGCATCGCGCATGCAGGTTGGAAAGGAACGGTAAAGCAAATTGCTGCCCACATGATAAAATTATGGGGACAGGAAGGGATACAGCCAAAAGATATTTTTGTCGTAATTGGCCCATCAATTTGTGAAAAATGTTATATTGTAGATAATCGTGTTGTTGATTTAGTTCAAAATATACTAGAAGATGTCGACGAAAAACCATATAATTTAATCACAGCAGGTCAATATTCGTTAAACTTGCAAAAAGCAAACAAACGGCTGCTCGAAAAAGCAGGAGTGCCGACCCAGAATATTCTGCTGACTGGTTACTGTTCAAGCTGTGACAACGGCCATTTTTTCTCCCACCGCCGCGACAAGGGACAGACAGGGAGAATGGCAAGCTTTATCGGTTGGAAGGAGGATCAATCAGTATCATGAAAGTTGCTGCAAAACTTGAAGCCATTCAACAACAAATCGCTGATGCCTGCTTCAAGGTTCACCGGAATCCCGAAGAGGTAAGGCTGATTGCCGTAACAAAATACGTCAGCACCAAAAGAGCACAAGAGGCACTCGATGCAGGGGTTTGCGAACTCGGCGAAAACCGGGATGATGGGCTGCTTGAAAAGTGGAGTTTGTTAAAGGACAAGCCTGTTTGGCATTTTATTGGCTCATTACAAACGCGGAAAGTTAAAAATATCATTGATAAAATCGATTATATTCATTCACTGGATCGGATTTCTTTAGCTGAGGAAATTCAAAAGCGTTCCCCCAAAAAGATCAAATGCCTTGTCCAGGTGAATGTTTCTGGTGAAGAATCCAAGCATGGGTTGCATCCTGATGAGGTCATTCCGTTTATTGAACAGCTTCAAGCATTTGATAAAATTGGAATCGTCGGTTTAATGACGATGGCTCCGCTGACAAACGACGAAGAAGTGCTTCGCAACTGTTTTCGGCTCTTAAGAGAACTGCGTGAGCAAGTAAAGGCTCGTCAATTTGCTTTTGCACCTTGTGACCATCTATCCATGGGGATGTCGAATGATTTTCACATTGCGGTAGAAGAAGGGGCAACAATGGTCAGAATAGGAACCGCGCTTGTCGGTGAAGATGAAGAGAGGGTGACGAAATGAGCATTAAATCAAAAATTAAAACATTTTTCTTTCTAGACGATGAATATGATGAGAATGAAGAATATGAAGAAACGCCAGAGCCGGTAAAACAACCACAAAGGAACCAGCATCAGGTAAAATCGCCCAATGTCGTCAGCTTGCAAAGCGTACAAAAATCGGCAAAAGTTATTTTGGTTGAGCCCCGTGTGTATGCAGAGGCACAGGAAGTTGCCGATCATTTAAAAAGCCGTCGGGCGGTGGTTGTAAACCTGCAGCGGATTGACCATGATCAGGCGAAGCGGATTGTTGATTTTTTAAGCGGAACTGTGTATGCGATTGGCGGCGATATTCAACGGATTGGCACAAGTATCTTTCTTTGTACGCCAGATAATGTGGAGATAGCAGGTAATATTTCCGAGATCGTTCAAGAACATGATTTTCAAGATAAGAGGTGGTAAGCAGATATGACAACTGTTTTTGTCATTTTAACAAAATTGATTACGTATTATTCTTATGCATTGATTGTTTATATTTTTATGTCTTGGTTTCCAAACGCAAGGGGTACTGCCATTGGCCAATTTCTTGCAAGGATTTGCGAACCCTATCTCGAACCGTTTCGCAGATTCATTCCGCCGATTGGAATGATTGACTTTTCCCCGATCATCGCTATTTTGGTGTTGAATTTTGCAGCCTCGGGACTGGCGCAAATTTTTAACTGGATCGCCTAGTTAGTGGAGTAGTTATGAATATTTATCAGCATTTTCGACCGGAAGAAAAAGAGTTTATTGATCAGGTTCTGAATTGGAAAAACAGTGTCGAGAGAACGCATGTACCGAAGCTGACTGATTTTCTTGATCCGCGCGAACAACAGATTGTTAAATTGCTTGTTGGGGAGAATTCGGATGTACAGGCGGCGTTTTTTGGCGGAACTTCTGTCGCCGAACGGAAAAGAGCGCTGCTGCTCCCCGATTATTTGCCTGCCGCTGACAAGGATTTTCACATTCGCTTATATGAAGTTGACTATCCAAGCAAATTCATCACCATCGAGCATCCTCAAGTTTTAGGCACTCTAATGTCAGTCGGGCTGAAACGGGGGAAATTTGGCGATATACTCGTTAAAGACAAACACATCCAGTTTTTTGTCAGTGAAGATGTGGGTGATTATGTTGAATTGCAAGTAAAATCAATTGGCAAGGCAGCTGTTCAGCTGCTGTTGCAGCCGCTTGAGAAAGCACTGATTATAGAAGATTTATGGACTGATCAGGATTTGACGGTTTCATCGCTTCGTCTCGACACTGCTGTCTCCGGGATTTATCATCTAGCGAGGCAAAAATCGCAAACGCTGATTCAGGCAGGACTTGTCAAAGTCAATTGGACGCCCGTTGAAAATCCTTCGTTTGAAGTAAAAGAAAGCGACATGATTTCCGTGCGTGGTCACGGCAGAGCGAAAATTTTGTCTATTGAGGGAAAGACAAAGAAAGAAAAATGGCGAATTCGAGCCGGAAAACAAAAATAATTTGTTTTTCTAGCAGGAATTGCTTGAAAATTGTCGAATGAATCTAGTATACATAAAAGCTGACAATTCATTATGGAGGTGGCACTATGCCATTAACGCCGTTGGATATACACAACAAAGAATTTACAAAAGGTTTTAGAGGCTATGACGAAGATGAGGTAAATGAGTTTCTTGACCAGGTCATTAAAGATTATGAATTGGTTTTGCGTGAAAAAAAGGATTTGGAAGAACGCCTGGCGGAAATGAAAGAGCGATTAAGCCATTTTTCCAATATTGAAGAAACACTGAACAAATCAATTGTCATTGCTCAGGAGGCTGGAGAAGAGGTTAAACGAAACGCGCAAAAAGAAGCAAAGCTGATCATCAAGGAAGCGGAGAAAAACTCCGATCGGATCATCAATGAGTCCTTGTCGAAAGCAAGAAAAATTGCTCTCGAAATTGAAGAGCTGAAAAAGCAGTCGAAGGTCTTCCGTACCCGCTTTAAAATGCTTGTTGAAGCCCAACTCGATCTGCTTAACAATGATGACTGGGATCATTTGCTTGAATATGAGCTGGATGCAACTGAATTGAAAGCCAATCAGGCGGAAGATTCGCTGGCATAACTTGACGGACAAGCATCCTTTCGACTATAATTTTTCAATAAACAATATAGCCGTTCAATGACAGTGAAGGGGACAGTACATTTTTCGAACCTTTTTCATAGCGAGCTGGGGATGGTGAAAGCCTGGCAAAAAGAGAAAAATGGGATCACCCCGGAGTTCCGTGCTGAAACTCAAAATGATCGGGAATTAGGCATCGGCGGGTTGTTCACGTTACGAATAGACGAAGAGGGCAGCGTTTTGCAATGCTGTCAATCAGGGTGGTACCACGGGAATCAAACCTTCTCGTCCCTATTTGGGATGAGAAGGTTTTTTTGTTTGGAAAAAGGAACAGGAGGAAATGGTAATGGAATACAAAGATACGCTATTAATGCCGCAGACCGATTTTCCGATGCGCGGTAATCTTCCAAATAGGGAACCTGAAATTCAGGAAAAATGGGAAGGAATGGATATTTATAAACAAGTTCAAGAGCGGACAAAAGACCGGCCAATGTACGTGCTGCATGATGGCCCGCCGTATGCCAATGGTGATATCCATATGGGGCATGCGCTTAACAAAATATTAAAGGATTTTATTGTTCGCTACAAATCGATGAGCGGCTATCATGCCCCATATGTACCAGGTTGGGATACGCACGGACTGCCGATCGAACAGGCATTAACAAATAAAGGTGTCAAACGGAAAGAAATGACCGTTGCAGAATTTCGAAAGCTTTGTGCGGAATATGCCTTACAGCAAATCGACAACCAGCGTTCCCAATTTAAACGTTTAGGCGTTCGCGGCGACTGGGAAAATCCTTATATTACACTGAAGCCTGAATATGAAGCACAGCAAATTAAAGTGTTTGGCGAAATGGCGAAAAAAGGCTACATCTATAAAGGGAAAAAGCCTGTTTACTGGTCGCCTTCGAGCGAATCTGCATTAGCAGAAGCAGAAATTGAATACAAAGACAAGCGCTCTCCGTCCATTTTCGTTGCCTTTAAAGTAAAAGATGGAAAAAATGTTCTTGATTCTGATACAAATATCGTCATTTGGACGACAACACCATGGACAATTCCTGCCAATCTCGGCATTTGCGTTCATCCGGATTTAACCTATGTAGTGGTCAACGTTAGCGGAAATAAATATCTGGTTGCCGAAGCCCTTTTAGAATCAGTTACAAATGAAATTGGCTGGGAAAATCCAGAGATTGTTCAAACGGTAAAAGGAACGCAGCTTGAGAACATCCTTGCCGAGCACCCATTATATGGTCGCGATTCGCTTGTGATGCTTGGTGAACACGTAACAACCGATGCTGGTACAGGATGTGTTCATACAGCACCCGGACACGGGGAAGATGACTTTTATGTCGGGCAAAAATACGGGTTGGATGTTCTTTGTCCTGTTGACGATAAAGGCTGCATGACAGAAGAGGCGCCAGGGTTTGAAGGTCTGTTTTACGACGATGCAAATAAAGCAATCGGCGAAAGGCTGGAGGAAGCGGGCGCATTATTAAAGCTATCTTTCATCACCCACTCGTATCCGCATGATTGGCGGACGAAAAAACCGGTTATTTTCCGAGCAACGGCTCAATGGTTCGCTTCCATTAAAGATTTTCGCAACGACCTGCTTGAAGCGGTAAAAGAAACGAAATGGGTTCCGGCATGGGGGGAAACGCGGCTTTACAATATGGTTCGCGACCGCGGCGACTGGTGTATTTCAAGGCAGCGTGCCTGGGGCGTGCCAATTCCGGTGTTTTACGGAGAAAATGGCGAAGCGATCATCAATGATGAGACTATTAACCATATTTCGCAATTATTCCGCGAACACGGTTCAAACGTTTGGTTTGAACTTGATGCAAAGGAATTGCTGCCAGAAGGATTCACCCATCCAAGCAGCCCAAACGGCCAGTTTACAAAAGAAACGGATATTATGGATGTTTGGTTTGACTCCGGTTCATCGCATCAAGCCGTATTGGAGGAGCGGGAAGATCTCAAGCGTCCGGCCGACCTTTACTTGGAAGGCTCTGACCAATACCGCGGCTGGTTCAACTCTTCTTTATCAACAGCGGTTGCCGTTACTGGCAAAGCTCCATATAAAGGCGTGCTAAGCCATGGATTTGCGCTTGATGGCGAAGGAAGAAAAATGAGCAAGTCGATTGGCAACGTTGTTGTACCGGCAAAAGTAATGAACCAGCTTGGTGCAGATATTTTAAGGCTTTGGGTTGCCTCGGTAGATTATCAGTCCGATGTCCGCGTTTCGGATGCAATTTTGAAACAGGTAGCTGAAGTATACCGAAAAATCCGCAACACGTTCCGCTTCTTGCTTGGCAACCTGGCCGATTTTCAACCGGAAACGGATGCGCTTCAATACGAGGAATTAAGAGAAGTGGATCAATTTATGCTCGTTAAATTAAATAAATTGATTAAATATACGAAAAATGCATATGAAAACTTCGAATTTGCCGGCATTTATCATGCAGTCAATAATTTCTGTACACTTGATTTAAGCGCCTTTTATCTTGATTTTGCCAAAGATATTCTTTACATTGAAGCGAAAGATCACCATGATCGCCGTGCCATCCAGACGGTTTTATATGAATCATTGCTGGCATTAGCGAAGCTCGTTGCACCAATCCTTCCGCATACAGCAGATGAAGTGTGGAGCTTCATACCGTCTGTAAAAGAAGCGAGTGTTCAACTGACAGACTTGCCGGACTACCGGGAATTGGCGAATGCCGAAGCACTTGAAGCAAAGTGGACTGCGTTCTTGAAACTTCGTGATGACGTATTAAAAGCACTGGAAGAGGCGCGCAATGAAAAAGTAATTGGCAAATCCTTAACGGCGAAAGTAACAATATATGTTAATGATAAAACAAAAGCGCTTTTGGATTCTATTGATGAAAACCTTCAGCAGCTATTCATTGTCTCAGGATTTGAGGTTGCCGGAACATATGATCAAGCTCCTGAACATGCACTTAAACTTGACTCTGCTGCCATTGTGGTGACAAAAGCGGAAGGGGAGACGTGCGAACGCTGCTGGGTGGTTACGCCGGAAGTTGGCCAGGACCATGAGCATCCAAGTCTTTGTCCGCGCTGTGCAGAAGTTGTCAAAAAACACTATGCTCATTTGGCATAAAATAATGAAAAGGTCCCTATTGGGGCCTTTTCTGTTTTTTTCCTCAGCCGTTAATTGCTGTAGCACCTGTCAAATGTTGTCCCGTGTTAGTCCTTTTTCTCGGGAGAAAATAGTAAAAACGATGAAGCGGAGGTATCATCATGAATGCAATCGAAGATATGCTCTATGTAGAACTCCGTCAAACCGAAAAAGAGATTCTTTCTTCTTTAAAGAAAAAGAAAATGGATGATTGGCTGAAAAAAATAGTAGAAGCTGAATTAACAGATGTACGTTCGGCGATCCATAAAGTAAAAAACGGATGTTTTGGGCAATGTGAACTATCAGGAGAGCTGTTTCCGCAAGAACTTCTGGCCATGATGCCTACAATCAAAACGAAAGAAGATTTACAAAAGTTATATAAATGGAATTAAAGGATTTTAAGAAAATTTGTCCAATTCTTATAGGTAAATAAAACCTTTAGGAAGGCGGACACATAATGAAAATCCTTCAAAATGAAAACATGGATTCAATTCAGGAAGTTAAAGCTTGTATGCATGGTTTAAGGGATCTACGGATGTTTAAACGTTATCAGGCTATCCTCATGCATTTAAAAGGACGGACTTATGTAGAAATCGCTGACCTTTTAGAATGTACGGAGCAAACTATATATAACTATGTTCGAGCCTATAAAACTAACGGTTTGGAGGGATTAGTTCCCGGACAATCTCCCGGACGCCCTTGTCAACTAACAGAGGAACAAGAAAAGGAACTCTATCAGTTAATTGTTGAAAAAAAGCCAGCTGCTGTTGGATTTCCCGCAGAAATGAATTGGACTTCATTTCTTGTTCGCGATTGGATTAAGCAAACATTTGACATTGTTTATACGGACCGGGGTGTAAGGAGATTGTTGACTCGTTTGGGATTTAGTTACACAAAACCAACGTATACCCTAGCAAAGGCTGACCCCGAGAAACAGGAAGCGTTCAAACAAGAATTTGAAACGATTAAAAAAAATGATGAATGACGAAATTGATCGAATTCTGTTTCAAGATGAATCCATGATCAGGGACTACCAAGCTTTAGCCAATACATGGTTTCCTAAAGGGCAACAAAAAGTGATACCTACTTATGGAAAACATCACGGGGTTAAATTAATTGGTACCCTCGATTACGAAACAGGCGAAGTGTTTGTCACAGAAGAAGAACACTATGATGCTCAAGTTTTCCTATCTTTTCTTGAAAAAGTTGTAGTCAGATACAAGGGTGAGAAGATTGTAATGATACTGGATAATGCTAGAATCCACCACTCGAAACTGATTCAACCTTTTCTCGAAGCCCATAAAGATCATCTGCAACTTGTTTTTCTCCCACCATACAGCCCAGAGTTAAACCTAATTGAAGGACTGTGGGGATGGTTAAAAAAATCAATTATTTATAATGTTTTTTATAAAACGGTAGAAGAAATTAGAGTGGCTGTCCAGACATTCATTACACAAATCAATAAAGACCCTATGAAAATCGTTAATCGTCTATGTCTTAAGCTTTAACTATTGACTCAATTACACCTTTAGCCAGATTGCCAGGATCGGATTGAGCAATAAATAGCCTAAAACGATATTCGACAAACTCCGATGATTGCAGGTATATTGTGCTTAAATTTTGTAGAATATTGTCATTAATCTAGGAAATCGTTACAGAACCAAATTGTTTAGTTCCATATATATAGAAATGTATTATCGAAAATCAATTCATTGATCGTTGCTTACAGTAGGATTGGCTCATCCGTTAAAATTATGCTAAAATGCTAAGGAAGTCACGAGCAGATGCGGAGGTTTTCTTAGTGTTTTATTATTTGATTGCAGTTTTCATTATTGGATTGGATCAGGTTACGAAGTGGCTCGTTGTGACCAAAATGGAATTTGGCCAAAGCATAACAATTATCGATCAATTTCTTTATATTACATCACACAGAAACCGGGGAGCCGCATGGGGAATCCTTCAGGGACAGATGTGGCTGTTTTATGTCATCACCCTTGTTGTGATTGTGGCAATTGTCTATTATATTCAAAAAGCAGCAAAAGGGAAAATCCTGCTAGGTGTTTCACTTGCTCTTATGCTTGGCGGGGCAATTGGCAATTTCATCGATCGAGTCGTGCGAAAAGAAGTCGTTGATTTTATTCATACATTCATTTTCAGCTACGATTTTCCGATCTTTAATGTTGCCGATTCATCTCTTGTCATTGGCGTTGGGCTGTTAATGATTCAAATGCTCCTTGACGAGCGAGAAACGAAGGAGAAAACGTATGGAGAAAATGGAACACATCGTTCATGAGGATCAAAAAGGAGACCGGATTGATAAAGTTCTTTCCTTATTGAATGAGGATTGGTCAAGAAGCCAAGTTCAGCAGTGGATTAAAGAGGGCTTGGTACTTGTCAATCAGCAGCATGTCAAAACGAATTACAAAGTTTCTTTAGACGATCATATCGAGATTCGTCTACCAGAACCGGAAGTACTCGATGTTGCACCTGAAGAAATGGATCTCGATATTTATTATGAGGACAGCGATGTTCTTGTCGTTAACAAACCTAGAGGAATGGTTGTACACCCGGCTCCCGGCCATTTAACCGGCACTCTTGTAAACGGCCTGATGGCTCATTGCAAAGATTTGTCTGGAATCAATGGAGTATTGCGGCCGGGGATTGTCCACCGGATTGATAAAGATACATCCGGATTGTTAATGGTGGCGAAAACTGACAAGGCACATGAGAGTCTGGTGAATCAACTGGTCGAAAAAACCGTCACCCGGAAATATAAGGCAATTGTTCATGGTGTAATCCCACATGACTTCGGAACGATTGATGCGCCTCTTGGCCGCGATCCAAAAGACCGGCAAAGTATGACAGTGGTTGATGCGGGGAAGCATGCTGTCACCCATTTCCAAGTGCTTGAACGGTTTCAAAATTATACGTTCATTGAGTGCCAATTGGAAACGGGACGAACGCACCAAATTCGCGTGCATATGAAATATATTGGCTACCCGCTTGCAGGCGATCCTAAATATGGTCCCAAAAAAACGCTAGATATCGATGGACAGGCGCTGCATGCGGGGATTTTAGGATTTGTGCACCCGAGAACTGCGGAGTATTTGGAATTTGAAGCGCCGCTGCCAGATGATTTCACCCGCTTACTTGAACAGCTGCGAAAATAATAAAACGAAAAATAGCATTGACAAAATGTGTCGATTTAAGCTATGATATCTATAGTTGAATATGCCTTTAAGAACAGTCCCGTGAGGCTGAGAAGGAAACGGTTTAGATGGAGAAGCCAGAAGTACTGTGATCTGTAGCTTCTCTATGCAAATGAACAATCAGCCTCTCGCCGGATCGGTGGGAGGTTTTATTTTTAAACAAAAGCAGGTGACAATGATGAAACAAAAAGCTTTGGTGCTGGATGAACAAGCGATTCGCAGGGCATTAACACGAATTGCCCATCAAATAATTGAAAAGAATAAAGGTATCGAGGACTGTGTCCTTGTAGGTATTCGCACCCGGGGAATCTTCTTGGCTAGACGGCTGGCAGAAAAAATCGCCGAAATCGAAGGACGTTCAATTACGGTGGGTGAACTCGATATCACACTCTATCGCGATGATTTAACGAAGAAAAGCGATTATCCGCTCGTAAAGGGTTCGGATATTCCGGTTGAAATCACGGATAAAAAAGTCATCCTTGTTGACGATGTTCTTTTTACGGGAAGAACGGTCCGGGCAGGTATGGATGCAATTATGGATATCGGCCGGCCTGCATCAATCCAGCTTGCTGTTCTTGCTGACCGCGGCCATAGGGAACTGCCAATCCGGGCAGATTTCGTCGGGAAAAACATTCCGACATCAAGTTCTGAAAAAGTTGTCGTAGAATTGATGGAAGCAGACAACATCGACCAAGTAAGCATTTACGATCTATAACTAAACAGCCCTTTTAATGGCAGTCCTGTGAGGCTGACAAGGGGAAAAGCCAAAAAAAACGGCCTTTTCTACCTCTTTGTCCAGCAGCAGGCAAAGAGGTTTTTTATTCCTAACTGCTTTAGTATCGTTCACCATGAATTTAAATGGATTGTAGGGGGAAGCTATAATGAAAAATCAACCAATTTTAGATATAAAAGATATTCCGAAACCGAGTCAGTGGCTGACCTTAAGTTTGCAGCATCTGTTTGCAATGTTTGGAGCGACCATTTTAGTGCCATATCTTGTCGGTCTCAGTCCATCCATCGCGCTGATTTCGAGCGGCCTGGGAACACTTGCGTTCCTGCTGTTAACAAAATGGCAAGTGCCGGCTTATTTAGGATCCTCTTTTGCCTACATTGCCCCGATCATCGCGGCGAAGAAAGAATGGGGCATTGGAGGAGCCATGTTGGGCACCTTTCTTGCCGGACTCGTCTATGTACTTGTAGCACTCATTATTAAAAAAGCGGGTTATCGCTGGATTATGAGGCTGCTGCCGCCCATCGTGGTTGGGCCAGTCATTGTTGTCATCGGCTTGGCGTTAGCCGGAACGGCAGTTGGCATGGCGATGAACGATCCTTCCGGAAAATACAGCCTGCTTTATTTCTCGGTGGCACTTGTAACACTTGCGGCAACCATTATTTTCTCGATTTACTTTAAAGGAATGCTGAGCATCATTCCAATCTTGGCTGGGATTGTGGTTGGCTATATTTATGCACTGATTGTCGGAATTGTCGATTTTAAACCGGTGCTGGAAGCAAAGTGGTTTGAGCTTCCAGACTTTGTCTTCCCGTTTGTCCATTATCAAGTAAACTTTACTTGGGATATTGCGCTGCTGATGGTTCCGGTGGCGGTTGTTACCTTGTCCGAACACATCGGCCACCAGCTTGTTTTAAGTAAAGTTGTTAGCCTTAATTATATTAAAGAACCGGGTCTGCAGCGTTCCATCCTCGGAGATGGTACTGCCACACTGATCTCCGCACTTGTGGGCGGCCCGCCGAAAACAACTTATGGCGAAAATATCGGAGTGTTGGCGATCACCCGTGTATTTAGTGTATATGTCGTTGCAGGTGCAGCGGTCATTGCGATTATCTTCGGTTTCGTTGGAAAAATAACAGCACTGATCCACTCGATTCCAACACCAGTAATGGGCGGTGTTTCGATCCTACTCTTCGGGATTATTGCTTCATCCGGCTTGCGGATGCTCGTTGACAGTAAAATCGACTTTGGCGATAAACGCAACCTCGTCATTTCTTCCGTCATTCTCGTCATTGGGATTGGCGGGGCGTTTGTTAAAGTAACCAACTCTTTTCAAATCCAGGGAATGGCGCTTGCCGCTATCTGTGGGATTGTCTTAAATCTCGTGTTGCCAGGCAGACCTAATGAGACAGGAGACGACATGTTTGCAGAAATGACAGAGAACCCGCAGATCGATGAAGCGTACGAGAATGAAAAAGTATAAGTTGCCTTACAAGGCTTAAATGTGAATAAACAATCGGATTTTCCAGGAAATAAAGCCGACCTTTTAAATAAGTCCATGAGAGTCTTAAAAGGGTGTCAAGCTTTGTCCAACTTCAGTTGCTAGGGGGAAACAAGATCCTTTCAGCATGGACAGTAGACAGCACCCTGATCAGTGGATTGGGGTGCTGTTTTTATATATACTGCGCTTGCCGATTTTGCTAATCCATTGGAAATTGAATGTAAAAAAACAAGGGGGAATCACGGTGAAACATTTATTGACAACGGCTGAATTAAGTGTTGTTGAAATAGTGGAGATTCTTGCTGACGCCCAGCGTTTTGCTGATGGAATGGTGTGGAGACCAAATGGCATCAAGTTTGCAGCAAATCTTTTCTTTGAACCAAGTACAAGAACAAAAAGCAGTTTTGAAATGGCGGAGAGAAAACTTGGTTTGGATGTGATTCCGTTTGAAGTAAGTACTTCCAGCGTTCAAAAAGGAGAAACATTGTATGACACTGTGAAAACATTGGAATCCATTGGTGTATCAGCTGTTGTGATTCGCCATCCGGAGGATCGCTACTTTGATTCATTAGCCGGAAAAGTTTCAATTCCCATCATTAATGCCGGTGATGGCTGCGGTCACCATCCAACCCAATCTCTTCTTGATTTACTGACGATCCAGCAGGAATACGGCAGCTTTGTTGGCAAAAAAGTCGCAATTATCGGCGATATCCGCCATAGCAGAGTAGCGCGTTCAAATGCTGATGCATTAACGCGACTCGGTGCAGAGGTCATTTTTTCAGGACCGCCAGAATGGTTTGATTCCCGGATTATGGGAAATGGCCGATACGAAACAGTTGACGATGCTATTTCAGAAGCTGATGTCGTCATGCTTCTGCGCGTTCAGCATGAACGCCATCATGGAGGAGGCTGCTTCAGCGTTGAAGAATACCATCAGCAATATGGGTTGACGGTTGAGCGTGAACAGAGAATGAAACCGGGCAGTATCATCATGCATCCCGCTCCGGTCAATCGAAATGTTGAAATAGCCGATGGTCTTGTAGAATGCAAGCGATCAAGAATTTTTAAACAAATGCAAAACGGTGTTTTTGTAAGAATGGCAGTAGTAAAAAGATTACTAGAAAACGTCCAGGGGGGATCAAGCAATGAAACGGCTAATCAAAAATACGAGATATATAGTTAATCACGGTAAAATCAAGCAGGGAGATATTTTAATTGAAGATGGAAAAATAAAAGAAATCGGTTTAGAACTTAAAGCAGACGCTGATCAAATCATTGACGCCACAGGGTTGGTTGCAGCTCCTGGATTTATCGATCTACATGTCCATCTTCGCGAGCCGGGCGGCGAGAAAAAAGAAACGATTGAAACCGGTACGCAGGCAGCGGCGAAAGGTGGTTTTACGACTGTTGCAGCGATGCCGAATACACGGCCTGTACCTGATTCAAAGCAGCAAATGGAATGGCTGCAATCCCGCATTAAAGAAACGGCAAATGTCCGCGTTCTCCCGTATGGATCCATTACCATAAGGGAGCTTGGCCAGGAATTAACGGACTTTTCAGGTTTAAAAGAAGCTGGAGCGTTCGCTTTAACCGATGATGGTGTAGGGGTTCAATCAGCGGCACTCATGCTAGAGGCGATGAAAAAAGCAGCTGATTGCAATTTGGCCATTGTCGCCCATTGCGAGGAAAATACGTTAATCAACAAAGGCTGCGTTCACGAAGGCAATTTTTCAAAAAAACATGGCATAAACGGCATTCCTTCTGTTTGCGAATCGGTTCAGATTGCCCGTGATGTTTTGCTTGCTGAAGCAGCCGGATGCCATTACCATGTCTGCCATATCAGCACGAAAGAATCGGTCAGAACGGTACGAGATGCCAAGCGGGCGGGAATCAATGTCACCGCGGAAGTGACGCCACACCATTTATTATTATGTGAAGAGGATATTCCCGGCCTTGATGCCAATTACAAAATGAATCCGCCACTAAGAAGCCGTGAAGATCAGGCGGCACTAGTTGAAGGGCTTTTGGATGGAACGATCGATTTTATCGCCACCGATCATGCCCCGCATACAGTTGAAGAAAAAAGTGAAGGTATGCAGCTTGCTCCGTTTGGAATTGTCGGATTGGAAACAGCTTTTCCACTTCTCTATACAAATTTTGTTTTAAAAAACATCCTTACGCTTGAAGAGCTGATTACATTGCTGACAATAAAGCCCGCAGAGGCGTTTGGCCTGCCATATGGAAAATTGGACATCGGTGCGGCAGCGGACATTGTGCTGTTAAATTTGCAAGAAGAGCGCTCAATAAATCCGGATGAGTTTTTATCAAAAGGGAAAAATACTCCATTTTCTGGTTGGAAATGCAAAGGCTGGCCAGTTATGACCATTGTGGAAGGAAAAATTGTTTGGGAAGAAGGGTGTGCGTGCATATGAAAAGACAACTCATATTAGAAGATGGAACCACTTTTATCGGTAATGCGTTTGGCAGCGATACAGACACAATCGGGGAAGTTGTTTTTAACACCGGGATGACCGGTTACCAGGAAATTCTTTCTGACCCTTCTTATAGTGGGCAAATTGTCACGCTTACATATCCACTTATCGGAAATTACGGAATCAACCGCGATGATTTTGAATCGATCACACCTGCAGTAAAGGGGTTTGTGGTCAAAGAAACAGCTGATTTTCCGTCTAACTGGCGTTCGGATTTAACATTGGATGAATATTTTAAACGAAAAAGAATCCCCGGAATTTCGTGTATTGACACAAGAAAGTTGACAAGAATCATCCGCCAGCATGGAACACTGAAGGGAGCCATTTGCAGCATTGAGCGCGATGCAGCGGAAGTGGTTGAATCGCTGCGTAAAGAAAAACTGCCGACGAACCAGGTCAGCCAAGTGTCAACAAAAAATCCATATCCAAGCCCTGGACGCGGCAAGCGCGTTGTTCTCGTGGATTTTGGCATGAAGCACGGCATTTTACGCGAATTAAACAAGCGTGATTGTGATGTCATCGTTGTTCCTTATAATACAACCGCACAGGAAATCCTTGAGCTTCGTCCAGATGGAGTCATGCTTTCAAACGGACCTGGAGACCCAAAAGATGTTCCTGAAGGAATTGAAATGCTTCAAGGGATTTTAGGGAAGGTTCCATTGTTTGGTATCTGCCTTGGCCACCAGCTCTTTGCCTTGGCGTGCGGTGCGGAAACAGTAAAAATGAAATTCGGCCATCGCGGCTCCAACCATCCGGTTAAAGACTTGAAAACGGGGAAAGTGGCCATCACCGCACAAAACCATGGCTACACAGTTGAAACGGAATCGATTCACAATACAAGACTGGAAATTACCCATATTGCCATTAACGATGGTAGTGTGGAAGGATTAAAGCACTTGGATTACGAGGCATTTACAGTGCAATACCATCCGGAAGCATCGCCTGGACCGGAAGATGCCAATAACCTTTTTGATCAATTTATTGAAATGATGATTTCAGAAAAACAGGAGGTTCGTTAACATGCCAAAACGTACTGATATTCAAACCATCCTTGTCATTGGCTCAGGACCGATTGTGATCGGCCAGGCTGCCGAATTTGATTATGCCGGCGCTCAAGCATGCATCGCTCTCAGAGAAGAAGGCTACCGCGTCATTTTGGTTAACTCCAATCCGGCAACGATTATGACAGATACCGAGATTGCCGACGTTGTTTATATTGAACCGCTGACCCTTGATTTTGTTAGCCGGATTATTCGCAAAGAACGGCCGGATGCATTGCTTGCCACTCTCGGAGGACAAACAGGGTTAAACTTGGCTGTTCAATTGGCAGAATCCGGGGTGCTTGCAGAATGCGGCGTTGAAATTCTCGGTACGAAACTGTCCGCAATTGAAAAAGCAGAGGATCGGGAATTGTTCCGCGATTTAATGAATGAACTTGGAGAACCAGTTCCACCAAGCGCAATCATTCATCAGTTTGAAGAAGCTGAGCGTTTTGTCGCTGAAATTGGCTATCCGGTCATTGTCCGCCCCGCTTATACTCTTGGCGGTACAGGCGGCGGGATTTGCCACAACCACCAGGAGCTTGAGGAAATCGTCACGAGCGGGTTAAAGAATAGTCCTGTCCATCAATGTTTGCTTGAAAAAAGCATTGCCGGCTACAAAGAGATTGAGTATGAAGTGATGCGGGATTCAAATGATAACGCGATCGTCGTCTGTAATATGGAAAACATCGATCCTGTCGGAATTCATACTGGCGATTCGATCGTTGTTGCCCCGAGCCAGACGCTGAGTGATCGGGAATATCAGCTTCTTAGAAATGTCTCTTTAAAAATTATTCGTGCCCTCCAAATCGAAGGCGGTTGTAATGTTCAGCTGGCGCTTGATCCCGAAAGCTTTCATTATTACATCATCGAGGTAAATCCAAGGGTAAGCCGCTCATCCGCTCTCGCTTCAAAAGCGACCGGCTATCCAATTGCCAAACTCGCTGCGAAAATTGCAGTTGGTTTAACGCTTGATGAAATGCTGAACCCTGTTACAGGAAAAACGTATGCCAGCTTCGAACCAGCCCTTGATTATGTCGTAACAAAAATACCAAGATGGCCCTTTGATAAATTTGAATCTGGCAACCGTTCTCTTGGAACGCAGATGAAAGCAACGGGTGAAGTGATGGCGATTGGCCGCAACTTTGAAGAGTCATTGCTTAAAGCGATCCGCTCTCTTGAAGCAGGCGTCTATCATTTTGAACTCACTGGGTCAACGGAGATCGATGATCAGCTTTTGGAAAAGCGGATCAAAAAAGCGGGTGATGAGCGTCTGTTTTATATTGCAGAGGCGTTAAAGCGGGGAGTGACAATCGAAACGATTCATGAATGGAGCAAAATTGATCTGTTTTTCCTTCATAAATTTTCCGGATTGATCGAATTTGAAAAAACGCTGTACACCCACCCTTATGATGCAGAAATGTTGCAGGAAGCAAAACAAAAAGGGTTTGCCGATCGGAAAATCGCCGAGCTCTGGAACACAACGGAAAATGAAGTGTATAAATGGCGGAATGAAAAAGGAATTACCCCTGTTTACAAAATGGTAGACACATGCGCTTCCGAGTTCGAATCGGAAACTCCATACTATTACGGAACGTATGAGGAAGAGAACGAATCAGTCAAAACGGAGAAAAAGAGTGTCGTTGTGTTAGGGTCAGGGCCTATCCGCATCGGCCAGGGAATTGAATTTGACTATGCGACCGTTCATTCGGTTAAGGCGATTAAAGAAGCTGGATATGAAGCGATCATCATTAACAATAATCCCGAAACAGTTTCAACCGACTTCAGCATTTCCGATAAACTTTATTTCGAACCGCTGACAATCGAAGATGTAATGCAAATTATTGACCTTGAACAACCAGAGGGTGTCGTTGTCCAATTTGGTGGTCAAACAGCGATCAACTTGGCAGCCAAACTAGTTGAAAATGGGGTAAAGATTCTTGGCACAAGCCTTGAAGATGTCGACTGTGCAGAAGATCGGGATAAGTTTGAACAAGCACTAAAAGATCTGGATATTCCGATGCCGCTTGGCAAAACTGCTTTATCGGTCAACGAGGCGCTTGATATTGCTGAAGAGATTGGCTACCCGGTACTTGTCCGCCCATCCTATGTTCTTGGCGGAAGGGCCATGGAGATTGTTTATCGGAAGGAAGAGCTGTTGCATTATATGGAAAACGCGGTAAAAATCAATCCGGAACACCCTGTTTTGATTGACCGCTATTTAACCGGAAAAGAGATTGAAGTGGATGCGATTTGTGACGGTGTCAATGTGTTGATTCCAGGGATCATGGAGCATATTGAGCGCGCTGGTGTGCACTCCGGCGATTCAATTGCTGTGTACCCGCCGCAAACTTTATCAGAAAGAGTGATCCAGCAGCTTGTTAACTATACGGAAAAATTGGCAAAAGGGTTAAACATCATCGGATTGTTAAACATTCAATACGTCCTTTCAGATGAAAAGGTGTACGTCCTCGAAGTCAACCCGCGCTCGAGCCGGACGGTACCGTTTTTAAGTAAAATAACAAAGGTGCCAATGGCGAAAATTGCCACAAAAGCGATTTTAGGGGTACCGATGACCGCCCAAGGCTATACACCGGGACTTTTACCTGAAAAAGAAGGAGTATTTGTCAAAGTGCCAGTTTTCTCGTTCGCGAAACTGCGGGATGTTGATATAACGTTAGGTCCGGAAATGAAATCAACCGGTGAGGTAATGGGTAAGGACAGCACGCTTGAAAAAGCACTGTACAAAGGTCTTGTCGCCTCCGGAATGACGATCCAAAAGTTCGGCACGGTCCTATTTACCGTAGCCGATAAAGACAAGCAGGAAGTATTGCAGCTTGCGGGACGCTTTGCGGCAAACGGCTATCAGCTGATGGCGACGAGCGGAACAGCTGAAGCACTACGCGCGAGCGGTCTTCCCGTCACAGTGATTGGAAAAATCGGCGCGGATGGACGCACACTGATTGATGTGATCCATCAAGGAGAAGTCCAATTGATCATCAATACGCTGACAAAAGGAAAGCAGCCGGAGCGCGACGGTTTCCGAATCCGCCGCGAAGCTGTTGAAAATGGGATTCCATGCTTAACTTCTTTGGATACTGCTGACGCGATTTTAAAGGTCATTGAATCGATGAATTTTTCCGCCGAAGCAATGGGAGAAGATCGTGCAAATGAGGGGGCTGTGTTTGCTTGAAACGAAAAGAGATGTGTGAAATCATTAGCCAAAAGGAAATTGCCCGTGATATATACGAATTAACCGTCAAAGGCGAGCTCGTCCAAGGTATCGCAGCGCCCGGTCAGTTTGTTCATATTAAGGTGAGCAACGGGATTGATCCGCTTTTAAGGCGGCCGATCAGCATTTCGTCTTATGATGCAACCAAGTTGGAGCTTACGATGATTTATCGCAAAGAAGGCCGTGGTACTTCTTTGCTTGCAGCAAAGAAACCCGGTATGAAAATCGATGTTCTTGGACCGCTCGGCAATGGTTTTCCTGTCAAAGAAACTAGGCAAGGTGAAACAGCCTTGCTTGTCGGCGGAGGAATCGGTGTTCCCCCTTTGTTTGAGCTGTCCCGGCAGCTATCGGCAAAAGGAGTCAATGTCATCCATGTACTCGGTTTTCAAACGGTTTCAGCAGTTTTTTACGAAGAACAATTTTCGCGATATGGGGATGTGTATGTTGCGACCGTTGATGGAACCTATGGAATGAAAGGTTTTGTCACTGATGTCATCCAAAAGCATCAATTGAAATTCGATGTAGTGTATGCTTGTGGCCCTGTTGCCATGTTAAAGGCGTTGGAGAAACATTATCCTGATAAAAAGGTTTTCCTTTCATTGGAAGAACGAATGGGCTGCGGGATCGGGGCCTGCTTTGCTTGTGTTTGTAAAAAAGGAAATGACCCACAAGGAACGGGCTATCGAAAAGTTTGCAGCGATGGACCTGTTTTTCGCGCCGGGGAGGTTTTGATATGAGCCGATTGAATATAGAGCTGCCCGGATTAAATTTAAAAAACCCCGTTATGCCGGCCTCAGGTTGTTTTGGCTTCGGAAAAGAATTTAGCGAATTCTATGACTTAAGCATTCTTGGCGCGATCATGATTAAAGCGACCACACCAGAACCGCGTTTTGGAAATCCAACCCCTCGGGTTGCCGAAACCTCAGCAGGCATGCTAAATGCGATTGGCTTGCAAAACCCGGGCCTCGAAAAAGTTCTTTCGGATGAGCTCCCAAGGCTTGCGCAGTATGATGTGCCGATTATCGCAAATGTAGCCGGTTCGGTTGAGGAAGATTATGTGAAAGTAGCAAGGGAAATATCAACCGCGGCGAATGTTCATGCGCTTGAATTAAATATTTCTTGCCCGAATGTGAAAAAAGGTGGGATGGCTTTTGGAACGGTTCCTGAGGTGGCAAAACAACTGACGAAAAAAGTAAAAGATGTTTCCGAAGTACCTGTTTATGTAAAACTTTCACCGAATGTCTCGAATATTGTCGAGATGGCAAAGGCTGTTGAAGCAGGTGGAGCAGACGGGCTGACAATGATCAATACGCTTGTTGGCATGCGGCTTGACCTCAAAACCGGCAAGCCGATCTTAGCGAATCGGACAGGCGGCCTTTCGGGGCCAGCGATAAAGCCAGTCGCAATCCGGATGGTTTATGAAGTGAGCCAGGCTGTAAACCTGCCGATTATTGGCATGGGCGGCATTGAATCGGCTGCTGACGTTATGGAGTATTTTTATGCCGGAGCCAGCGCAGTTGCCGTCGGAACAGCCAATTTCGTTGATCCGTATGTTTGTCCGACAATCATTGAAGAGCTCCCGGAATTGCTCGATCAATTAGGCTATGAACACATCAATGAATGCATCGGAAGGAGCTGGAAGCAGAATGGACCACTCACTTATTATCGCGCTTGATTTTGCGGATCGAAAGGAAGTCCAAAAATTTCTAAAACTGTTTGGAAATGAGCAGCTTTTTCTTAAAGTTGGAATGGAGCTTTTTTATAAGGAAGGCCCCGCGATGATTGCCGCGCTAAAGGATGCGGGGCACCGCATTTTCCTTGATTTAAAACTGCATGATATTCCGAATACCGTAAGAAATGCGATGAGAAACCTTGCCCAGCTTGAATGCGATCTTGTCAATGTACATGCTGCCGGCGGAAAAGAAATGATGGCTGCGGCACTTGAAGGGTTGGCTGCGGGGACTGCAGGCGGCCGTAAACGACCACGATGCATCGCCGTCACCCAGTTAACAAGCACATCGGAACAGCAAATGCAGCATGAACAGCTTGTTTCGGTATCCTTAAAGGATTCCGTGCTGCACTATGCCGCTCTGGCAAATCAGGCCGGTTTGGATGGCGTTGTTTGTTCTGCTTGGGAAGCTGAAGCGATTCGGGCTCAGATTGGTAGCCGGTTTTATACCGTCACACCGGGCATTCGGCTCGGGACAGATGAGGTACAAGATCAGAAACGGGTTGCAACACCGCAGTTTGCCCGAAATGCGGGCGTAAGTGCGATCGTCGTGGGCCGCTCGATCACGAGAGCAATAGATCCGCTTGAGAGCTATACGAAATGGATGAAAATGTGGAGAGGGGAACTAGAATGAAAAAAACGATTGCTGAAAAACTGTTAGAAATCAATGCTGTTGCCTTAAGACCAAACGAACCGTTTACATGGACATCCGGCCTGCGCTCGCCGATTTATTGCGACAATCGGTTAACGTTATCCTATCCTGCCGTTAGAAGGCTGATTGCTGCCGGCTTAAAGGATTTAATCGTTGAGCATTTTCCGCAGGTCGAGGTTGTTGCCGGAACAGCTACTGCGGGAATCCCGCATGCTGCATGGGTAAGCGATCTTCTTGATTTGCCGATGGTATATGTCCGTTCAAAAGCGAAAGGGCATGGCAAAGGTAATCAAATTGAAGGGAAAATTGACAGCGGCCAAAAAGTGGTTGTAGTGGAGGACTTAATTTCTACAGGCGGAAGTGTGATCACAGCGGTTGAAGCCTTAAGGGAAGCGGGCTGTGAAGTGCTTGGTGCCGTATCGATTTTTACATATGGACTTGCAAAAGGCAACGAACTGCTTAATCAGGCTGGTATTCGTACAGCATCCCTCACCGATTTTCCTGCACTGGTTGAAAAGGCAATAGCAATGGGCTATATCACAGAGGAAGACCGATCCAGCCTCCAGGATTGGAGCACCGACCCGGGCAGTTGGAGCAAAAAATGGGAAAACGAAAAATGAAAGAAAAAATGGCTCCTTAAGGTGAACGTTCCTTATGGAGCCATTGTGGCCTTATGCCATATTTCTTAATGTCAAAACCATTTCTTCATCGGGTGTGACATAGATGGTTTGCTGGTTTTCGTAAATGACAAATCCGGGTTTTGCGCCGCTTGGTTTTTTAACAAAGCGCACTTTTGTATAATCGACAGGCACAGAGCTTGAGTTTCGCGCTTTGCTGTAATAAGCCGCAAGAATGGCTGCTTCTCTGAGCGTCTTTTCATCAGGCTCTTTACTGCGAATGACGACATGGGATCCGGGAATATCCTTCGTATGCAGCCAAATTTCGTCGCGGGCAGCAAGCTTATTTGTTAAATAATCATTTTGCTTGTTGTTTTTGCCCACGATGATTTCCGTACCGCTCGTTGAAAGAAAACGATCGAGAACCGGTTTGTGATTCTGGCCTTTTTTTCCGCTTCGATTTTTCCGTTCACGGATATACTTGCCTTCAACCAACTCTTCACGGATTTCTTCAAGATCTTTCGGCGATGCGGATTCAACTTGCTGGAGCAAATTGTCGAAATACGCCGCTTCTTCTTTGGCAAGGGCAATTTGTTCTTCAACAACGGACAAGGCGTTTTTTGCTTTTTGGTATTTTAAAAAATACTTTTGCGCATTTTCCGATGGCGTTTTCCTTGGGTCGAGCGGGATGACAACCGTTCCGCCGTGTTCATCGTAATAATCGACAACTTCGATTTCTTTCATCCCTTTTTGAACCGCATAAAGGTGGGCTGTTAAAAGTTCGCCAAATCGCTGATATTTATCAGCTTTCTCTGCTTCTTTCAACGTTTTTTCTAGCTTGATGATTTTTTTCTCGTTTTTTTCTTTTTCGTTTATAATAAACCGTTCCAAATCATGCCCCTGCTGCTTTACGCGGTCGCGTTCGGCTTTGCCAAAATAATAGCGGTCAAGCATTTCGCTTAAGGCAGGATATGTTTTGCTCTCCCCTTTTAAATGGGCGAGCGGGAAAAGATAAAACGCTTCTTTCCCGCTATATTCAATGATGGCAGGTGAGATTTCCATTTTTTTTATTTTGTCAACTAATTGGATAAACGACTTCGGTACGGTCGTTCGATTAGCCAACCCGCTTGTAAAAATTACTTCTTTTGCAAAAAGCGGCGAGACCCCTGCAAACGTATCGACAATCTGTTTGTCAAGTTTGCCGGCGTTAAAATCGAGCCATTTTAACACATCTTCTTCGCTAGCGGTAAAAGGATCTTGCTTATGCTGCTCCGGCGGAAATACATATGGCTGTCCCGGCAAAATTGCCCTGTGGCTGTTAAGGGCAAAGGAGATATGCTTGATGCTGTCTAGTATGATGCCACGCGTTTTATCAACAAGGACGATATTGCTGTGGCGCCCCATCACCTCAACAATCAGCTGTTTATAACTAAGATCGCCGATTTCGTTGCGGCCTTTAATTTCAAAAATAATGATTCGGTCGGTCCCTACCTGGTAAACATCCTCCAGCAAATATCCCTCTAAATGTTTCCTTAAAAGCATGCAAAACATGGGTGGTTCGTTCGGATTCTCATATGTTTCGCCAGTCAGCTGCACCCTTGCATAGCTTGGATGAGCCGAAAGCAGTAATTTATGATTTTTACCGTTGGCGCGAATAACGAAAATGATTTCGTTTTTATACGGCTGATGAACTTTGTTGATCCGGCCGCCTTTTAACACACTGGCCAGTTCAAAAACCATTGACCTCGTAAATAAACCATCAAATGACATGAATAACATCCTTTACTCTTCATAATGATTGGAAATCGTTTCCTCTTGGCTTACGAAAATAAAGCCCTCACTTTAAACTGATTCCATTTTTTAATCATAACAAAACGAAAGCTTCTAACATAGAAAACGGCTGTTTAAGCACTTCTCTGCTTATCTCAATCTAATATAGCATTTTTTTGGACGAGGCTGAATAAGCTTTCTTAGAGAATCTGTTGTTGAATTTAAAGGGGGAAGTGAAATGACCGGATGAAATATCATGAAATGGACCTAAATGAGGTTGAACAATCGCTCTCAACTAATTTTTCGTCTGGATTGACTGCCGATGAAGCGAAAAACCGAATCAAGCAGCATGGATACAATGAACTGGATGAAGGGGAAAAGCAATCAGCTTTGCTCTTATTTTTTAGTCAATTCAAAGATTTTATGGTTCTGGTTCTTCTTGCTGCCACATTAATCTCCGGCTTACTTGGGGAGTACATTGATGCGATTGCTATCATTGCCATCGTCATTTCGAATGGCTTCCTTGGTTTTTTTCAAGAAAGGAAAGCAGAAAAATCGCTTCAGGCTTTAAAGGAATTGTCTGCCCCTCAAGTTTCTGTTTTACGGGATGAGCAATGGATCAGAATTCCATCTAAAGAAGTCACGATCGGCGATATGCTGAAGTTTTCAAGCGGAGATCGGATCGGCGCAGATGTGCGCATTATCGAGGCGAAAAGTTTGGAGATCGAGGAGTCGGCTCTTACTGGAGAATCGGTGCCTGCAGCAAAGCATTCGGATCCGCTTTCTGCGAGTAATCCGGGAATTGGCGATATGGAAAACACCGCCTTTATGGGGACGATGGTAACAAGGGGAAGCGGGATCGGGGTCGTTGTTGCGACAGGAATGGACACGGCGATGGGGCAGATTGCCAACTTGCTGCAAAATGCCGAATCTGCCCAAACACCGTTGCAGCGCCGTCTCGAACAGCTAGGGAAAATTTTGATTGTTGCAGCCCTTTTGCTTACCGTTCTTGTCGTCGCCATTGGCGTATTTCAAGGGCAAGAGCTTTACACCATGTTTTTAGCAGGGGTTTCGCTTGCGGTTGCTGCTATCCCGGAAGGATTGCCAGCAATTGTAACCGTTGCATTGTCGCTCGGCGTTCAAAAAATGATCAAAAAAAATGCGATTGTCCGCAAACTGCCTGCCGTTGAAACGCTTGGCTGCGCTTCGGTTATTTGCTCGGATAAAACCGGGACAATGACGCAAAACAAAATGACTGTAACTCATTTATGGAGCGGCGGAAAAACGTGGACGGTTGACGGTGTCGGCTATGAGCCGGAAGGTCAATTTTACACGGAAGATGAGCCGATTCAAGTCAGGAATGAAAAAGCGCTGCAGCAAATGCTTATTTTTGGAATGATATGCAACCACTCTGAACTCAAATTTAATGAGGATGAAATCATTCTTGACGGTGATCCGACTGAAGGCGCGTTACTTGTGAGCGCGATGAAAGCAGGCTATGATCGACCGGCGTTATTGGAAGAGTTTACGATTTTAAATGAATTTCCGTTTGATTCAGCAAGGAAAATGATGAGCATGCATGTGAAAGACTCAAAAGGCCGGCATTTTATTGTGACCAAAGGTGCACCCGATGTTCTTTTGGGGGCATGTGAATCAATTCTCTGGGACGACCGCAGCCAATATTTCGGCAAGGAGCTGCAGACGAAGGTTCAAAATGCCATCAACGAACTTGCTTCTAAAGCACTCAGAACCATTGCGATCGCATTCAAGCCAGTTTCGCCAAATACGGTTATTTTAAGCGAAAAAGAGGCGGAACAAAATTTGACCTTTATCGGTATTCAAGGGATGATCGATCCGCCGAGGCCGGAGGTGAAGGCTGCTGTAAAAGAATGCAAGGAAGCGGGAATCAAAACAGTGATGATTACTGGCGACCATGTGATTACGGCAAAGGCAATCGCCAGTCAGCTGGGAATTTTAACAAGCAAAAGCATGGTGTTGGATGGTAAAGCATTGTCAGAGATGAGTGTGGATGAGCTTGAGGAAGTTGTTGACAATGTGTCGGTTTTTGCCCGGGTTTCACCAGAGCATAAACTAAAAATTGTTAAAGCGCTGCAAAATAAAGGGCATATCGTGGCGATGACAGGCGATGGCGTAAACGATGCTCCTGCAATTAAAGCAGCGGATATTGGTGTGGCAATGGGGATTACTGGCACCGATGTGGCCAAAGAGGCTTCTGCACTTGTTCTGCTGGACGACAATTTTGCCACGATTAAAGCCGCAATCAAAGAAGGGCGAAATATCTATGAAAACATTCGTAAATTTATTCGTTATTTGCTTGCATCCAATGTAGGCGAAATTTTAGTGATGCTATTTGCGATGATTCTTGGGCTTCCCCTGCCGCTTGTTCCGATTCAAATTCTGTGGGTGAACCTTGTAACAGACGGTCTGCCGGCGATGGCACTAGGGGTAGATCGCCCAGAGGAAAATGTAATGAAACGCAACCCGCGCAGTCCTAAGGAAGGCGTCTTTGCCAGAGGACTCGGCTGGAAGGTAGTGTCGCGGGGCATATTGATCGGCATTGTAACCTTAATGTCGTTTATGATTGTATATAAAAATGACCCAGCAAGACTGCAATATGCACAGACAGTTGCTTTTGCTGCGCTTGTTATGGCCCAATTGATTCATGTGTTTGACTGCCGCAGCGAAAAATCGGTACTGTCGAGAAATCCATTCGGAAATCTGTTTCTTGTTTGGTCCGTTATTTCATCGCTTGCGCTTATGCTTGTGGTGATCTATTTTCCACCGCTTCAGCCGATTTTTCATACGCTGCCGATTGCGCCAAGAGACTGGCTGCTGATCATTGGTTTATCCGCAATCCCAACTTTTTTACTTGCAGGGACATTTTTGGCAAGAAAAACAAAATAAACTATGTTATAATCCAAAAGGTAGTAGAGAAGACTCTATTACCTTTTTGTTTTTTCTTACATAGAAGATTTTTTTCATTGAAGATTGGATGTGCATGAGATGGTTATCAGTATGACAGGCTTTGGAAGAAGCAAGGCAGAATCTGGGCCTTTCTCTGTAAATGTTGAAATGAAAACGGTCAATCACCGCTTTTGCGAATTTAATTTCCGAATGCCCCGCCAGCTTATTAAAATAGAAGATAAAATGAAAAAAAAGCTAAACCAGCAGATCCGCCGCGGCCGTGTCGAAGTGTATGTTACGCTTGAAGGCGAAGGAACCGTTACCCGTAAGGTTCTGGCTGATTGGCAGTTAATCGATGAGTTTTACCAGTTTGTCCTTGAAGCAAAAAATAAATATGGGATCGAAGGACAAATCACCTTAAAGGAATTGCTGAGCCGAGAAGAACTTGTCCATATCGAAGAAAGTGAAGCAGAAAATGAAGAATTGGAAAATCTTGTCCTAAAGGCGGTTGAACAGGCCGCCAGCCAGCTCAAACAAATGAGAATTGCGGAAGGAACTGCGATGAAAAAAGATTTGGAATCGAATCTAGGCCAAATCCTTACTGTAGTCAGTCAGTTAAAAGAATCTGCTCCGCTCGTTGTTGAAGCGTATCAGGAGCGGTTAACGAAAAGGATGCAGGAGCTTCTTCAGGGGCAAGTGGATGAAGGGCGAATTTTAACGGAAGTCGCGGTATTTGCCGATAAAGCGGACATCAATGAAGAAGTGACAAGGCTGAACAGCCATATACAACAATTTTTCCAAACGCTTGACGTGAATGAACCGATCGGTCGGAAACTTGATTTTCTTGTACAGGAAATGAACCGGGAAGCAAACACCATTGGATCGAAAGCAAATGATGCTCTCATTGCAAAAAAAGTCGTGGAATTGAAAAGTTTGCTTGAGAAATTGAAAGAACAGATTCAAAATATAGAGTAGTGCCTGTTTAGAAACGGTTTGACACGGTCAAAATATGTTATTGATGATTGGAGGAGCATCATGTCAATTAAATTGATCAATATCGGCTATGGGAATATTGTTTCTGCCAATCGTATTATTTCCATTGTCAGTCCTGAATCTGCTCCGATTAAAAGGATCATCCAAGATGCTCGTGACCGGGGAGTATTAATTGACGCTACATATGGCAGGCGAACGCGTGCGGTCATTGTAATGGATAGTGACCATGTCATTCTCTCTGCGGTACAGCCGGAAACCGTTGCCGGCAGGCTTTCGGGCCGTGATGAAATTTTTGATGAAGGGTAGGATTTAACATGCAGGAAAAAGGACTGCTGATCGTCCTTTCCGGGCCGTCTGGCGTTGGGAAAGGTACAGTTCGTAAAGCAATTTTTTCACAGCCGGATACGGCGTTTGAATATTCTATTTCGATGACAACAAGAGCGCCCAGGGAAGGAGAAGTTCACGGAGTTGATTATTTTTTCAAATCGCGTGAGGAGTTTGAAGAATTAATTCAGCATGGGAAACTGCTTGAACATGCTGAGTATGTTGGTAATTACTACGGCACACCGATTGATTATGTCAAAGAAACCCTTGATTCCGGGAAAGATGTTTTTTTGGAAATTGAAGTGAAAGGTGCCCGGCAGGTTCGTTCGAAGTTTCCGGAAGGTTTGTTTATTTTCCTGGCACCACCAAGCCTATCCGAATTAAAAAACCGGATTGTAACGCGCGGCACAGAAACGGATGATCTGATTCATAACCGGATGCTGACAGCCAGGGAAGAAATTGAAATGATGAGCCTGTACGATTATGTGGTTGTCAATGATCAAGTGGAGCTTGCCTGCGAAAAAATTAAGGCGATTGTGACGGCCGAGCATTGTCGCAGGGAACGCGTCCAGCATCGTTATTTAAAATTATTGGAGGTTGAATAAATTGTTATATCCATCGATTGATTCATTGCTTGAAAGAATTGACTCAAAATATTCGCTTGTTTCGGTTGCCGCAAAACGCGCGCGCTCGATGCAGCAAACAAAAGACGAACGGCTGCCAAAGTATGTTTCCCACAAATGTGTCGGTAAAGCACTTGAAGAAATTTTCAAAGGCGAGCTCACCTACAACGTTGCGAAAAAACAGGAAGCCGGAGAGTAAGGATGTTAATGTGAAAGGTCTGACATTAGTGTCGGCCTTTTTTCTTCGCCTAAAAATAGTTAAGATGTAGGATGAAAAACGTGAAATTTTGTCGATTTTCAGAGATAATGAAAAGAAAGACCGTTTATCGATCAGAAGGACGGGGGACTGAAAGTGATAGCAAATAAAAAAATTTTATTAGGTGTTACCGGAGGAATTGCCGCCTATAAAGCCGCCGCGCTGACAAGCAAACTCGTTCAAGCGGGGGCAGAAGTAAAAGTCATTCTAAGCGAATCCGCTGTCAAATTTGTTGCACCGCTAACGTTTCAAGCTCTATCCCGCAATGATGTCTATGTCGATACGTTTGAGGAAAAAAATCCGCATGTCATTGCACATATTGATTTGGCAGATTGGCCTGATTTGGTAATCATTGCACCAGCAACAGCCAATACGATCGCAAAGCTTGCACATGGCTTGGCGGACAATATGTTGACAGCGACCATTTTGGCAACGAACGCCCCGATCTGGATTGCACCGGCGATGAATGTACATATGTATGACCATCCTGGCGTGAAGAAAAACCTTGCCGTTTTAGCGGAGTACGGCTACCGTTTTATTGAACCAAACGAAGGATTTCTTGCTTGCGGTTATATTGGCAAAGGCCGTCTTGAAGAACCGGAAAAAATCGTAACCTTGGTAGACCAATTTTTTCTAAAAGACGCAAAACCGCTATTCGGGAAGAAAATGGTGATTACAGCCGGGCCGACAAGAGAAAAAATTGATCCTGTCCGGTATATCTCCAACCATTCCACCGGAAAAATGGGCTATGCAATCGCCGAAGCGGCAAGGGATGCTGGCGCAGAGGTTGTGTTAATATCGGGTCCTGTTCAGCTTCAGCCGCCGGCCGGGGTCGAGCTAATTAACGTTGAATCCGCAGACGAGATGTACAGGGCTGTGTTTTCTGTTTTTGATTCAGCTGATGCGGTGATTAAGACAGCCGCCGTTGCCGATTATCGACCAAAGTTTGCCGCTGACAATAAATTGAAAAAACAAGCTGGCAAACGCGTGATCGAGCTTGAGCGAACAAAGGATATCCTATTTGAGCTTGGGCAGCGAAAAGACAAACAGCTTTTGATAGGCTTTGCAGCAGAGACGGAGAATGTCGCCGAATATGCCAAAAAGAAATTACACTCGAAAAATGCGGACATGATCGTGGCCAACAATGTTAAAACCGCGGGCGCAGGCTTTGGAACAGATACAAATATTGTTACATTTTATAAACGAAACGGAACAGAACAAAGCTTGCCGCTCATGACGAAGCGTCAAGTCGCTGAAACATTAATCGAGGAATTGGTCATGCTTTTAAAGGATAATAGACAATGAAAGTTGCAAGTGTGATCGTTGATGTACCCGCAAAACAAACGGATAAACCGTTTGATTATCTTATCCCAGATAAATGGAAAGAGATCATTAAACCTGGAGTAAGGGTGATTGTACCGTTTGGACCGAGAAAACTTCAAGGGTTTGTCGTTCAGATAAAAGCCGAATCAGAGTTTCAAAAACTACGAGAAATTGCTGAACCGATGGATTTGATGCCGGTATTGAACAAGGAATTGTTAGTACTTGGGGATTGGCTGACCGAACATACGCTTAGTTTTCAAATTTTGGCTTTTCAGGCAATGCTTCCGGCTGCGCTAAAGGCGAAATATGAAAAAGTAATCAGACTAGCTGCAGGTGTTTCTCCAGAAATGCTAGCAGATCCATTGCCATCTTTTTTTCGAAAAAATGGAAAGGTGGCATGGGAGGATGCATTAAAATCGAACCTTGCTGCCATGCTTCAAGTGGAAGTGACAAAAGCGCATCTTGAAGTTGTTTACGAGGTAAAAGAACGAGTAAAAAAGAAACAGCAAAAATATATTTATCCCTTGCTTCAAAAAAGCGAATTGGAAGCGATGGTAGCACAAATTCCTGCAAGGGCAGAAAAACAGCGGCAACTGTTAAACTTTTTTCTCGAACACCCACAGCCAATTGAGCCAAAAACTTTATATGCTCTTGCTGGGGTTTCCTCCTCAACTGTCAATGTGTTGATGAAAAAAAACATTCTTGGAGAGATCGAGCGGGAGGTTTATCGCGATCCATTCGCTGATCGGGAATTTAAAAGAACAAGCCCACTGCCGTTAACGCCAGATCAAAAAAAAGCGATGGCTCCGATTCTAGCTTCGATTGAAGAACAAAGGCATGAAGTATTTTTATTGTACGGTGTCACAGGAAGCGGTAAAACGGAGGTTTATTTGCAATCGATTCAGGCAGTGATAGAAAAAGGAAAAGAGGCAATTGTGCTCGTACCTGAAATTGCGCTAACGCCGCAAATGGTCACCCGATTCAAAGGCCGGTTTGGGGATAAAGTAGCTGTGCTGCACAGCGGTTTGTCTGCCGGTGAAAAATATGACGAATGGCGGAAGATTCAACGGAAAGAAGTAAAAGTGGCTGTAGGAGCGCGTTCTGCCATCTTTGCTCCATTTGAAAATCTCGGCATTATTATCATTGATGAAGAGCATGAGACAAGCTACAAACAAGAAGAAATGCCGCGCTACCATGCAAGGGATGTTGCGATTAAACGCGGCAACACGTACAATTGTCCAGTTGTTTTGGGAAGTGCGACCCCTGCGCTCGAATCGTTCGCGCGCGCCCAAAAAGGGGTTTATCATCTGCTGCCGCTGCCCAACCGGATGAATAATAAGGAGTTTCCGCCTGTTCAAATTGTGGATATGCGCGAAGAGCTGCGAGCAGGGAACCGCTCGATTTTTTCAAACGTATTGATGGAAAAGTTAAAAGAAAGACTTGAAAAAAAAGAGCAAACAGTTTTGTTTTTAAACAAGCGCGGTCATTCTTCGTTTGTGATGTGCAGGGATTGCGGCTATGTTGTGAATTGTCCAAACTGCGATATTTCATTAACGTATCATAGTAAAAGCGAACAAATGAAATGCCATTACTGCGGTTTTGAAGGCTGGGTGCCTGCGAATTGCCCTGAATGCGCAAGCGAACATATTCGCTATTTTGGTACGGGCACGCAAAAGGTAGAGGCAGAACTGGGCAAAGTTTTACCAGAAGCACGGGTCATTCGAATGGATGTTGATACAACTGGCCGGAAAGGTGCGCATGAACGCTTGCTTTCCGAGTTTCAGGAAGGAAAGGCAGATATCCTTCTTGGAACGCAAATGATCGCCAAAGGTCTCGATTTTCCGAATATCACCCTTGTTGGTGTTCTTTCCGCCGATACGATGCTTCACTTGCCGGATTTTCGCTCATCTGAAAAAACGTTCCAGCTGTTGACCCAGGTAAGCGGCAGAGCCGGACGGCACGAGTTGCCTGGTGAAGTGATTATCCAAACGTATACACCTGAGCATTACAGTGTGCAGCTGGCCGGGAAACAGGATTATGATTTATTTTATCAGCAGGAAATGCAAATGCGTAAACTTCATAAATATCCGCCCTTTTATTATATTTCATTGATTACGGTCAGCCATGAGCAATTGATGACCGCTGTGTCAGTTACGGAAAAAATAACGAATTTTATTCGCTCCAGACTGTCAGACCAAACCATTATTCTCGGCCCGGTTGCGTCGTCAATTTCACGGATCAATAATAGATATCGCTATCAATGTTTGATAAAATACAAACGGGAACCAGATCTGTCAAGAACGTTAAAACAGGTACTGGATGTCTATCAAAAAAATCCAATTCACGGATTGCAAGTTTCCGTTGATGTCAATCCGTTTATTTTACTGTAAGGCTGATTTAGAAAAAATAAAGTTGCTTGTTAAGATATGAACCATTTTTGGCGACAATAAAATCAATCATTTTATAATCATACATCATTGCCATTTGGCAAAGAATGCGTACTGGAGGAACGTTTTTTGGCGATACGAAAAATTGTTACTTATCCTGCTGAAATTCTAGAGCAGCCATGCAGGGAAGTAACGAAGTTTGATCGAAAACTTGGAAAACTATTGGATGATATGTACGACACGATGATTCAACATGATGGTGTTGGCTTGGCTGCACCGCAAATCGGTCTGGATCTTCAAATCGCAATTGTCGATATTGATGATGAAACTGGAACGATCGAAATGATCAATCCCAGAGTCCTTGAAACTTCCGGCAGTCAAACTGGACCAGAAGGCTGTTTAAGTTTTCCGGGAATATACGGAGAAGTGACTAGACCGAATAATGTAAAGATTGAAGCTTTCGACCGCCGCGGCCGGAAATATCAGTTGGAAGCGGAAGAATTCCTTGCAAGGGCGATTCAGCATGAAATCGATCACGTGAATGGAATTCTTTTTACAAGCCTTGTAACAAGGTATCTAACGGAAGAAGAGCTGGAAGGGCAGGACGTGGAACAATGACAAAAATCGTTTTTATGGGCACACCAGATTTTTCAGTCCCGATACTAAGGCAGTTACTTCAAGACGGCTATGAAGTCATTGCCGTTGTCACTCAGCCGGATCGACCGGTCGGCAGAAAAAAAACGATGACGCCGCCGCCGGTAAAAGTGGAAGCTGTTAACCAGGGGATTCCTGTCTATCAGCCGGAGAAAATTCGCCAACCCGAAGAACTGGAAAAGATCCTAGCACTAAAACCGGATTTAATCGTTACGGCAGCCTTTGGGCAAATCTTGCCTAAAGCGCTTCTGGAGGCGCCAACGTACGGATGCATAAATGTTCACGCCTCCCTGCTGCCTGAGTTGCGCGGCGGCGCGCCGATTCATTATGCCTTGATTCAGGGGAAAGAAAAAACGGGTATTACCATTATGTACATGGCGGAAAAGCTGGATGCCGGCGATATTTTAACCCAAATCGAGGTTCCAATAGCCGAGGAAGACAATGTGGGCAGTTTGCATGACAAATTAAGTGCTGCCGGGGCGGAACTGCTCTCTGAAACCTTGCCGAAGCTGCTTGCCGGAACGATTGAACCCATTGCGCAAGATGATACAAAAGCGACGTTTGCGGCAAATATAAAACGAGAGCAGGAGCGGATCGACTGGAGCAATACCGGTGAGCAAATTTATAATCATGTCCGCGGTTTGAACCCATGGCCCATTGCGTTCACGACTCTAAATGGCCAAGTGATCAAAATTTGGAGTGTGGAAAAAGTAGCAAATACACCAACAGATACACCAGGAACCATTATAAAAATTGCGAGCGATGGTTTTGTTGTGGGAGCAGGCAATGAAACAGCAATTAAAATTAAAGAACTTCAGCCAGCCGGGAAAAAGAAAATGACTGCTGAGGAATTTTTAAGAGGAACGGGCTCGAAACTTGCACCCGGAATGGCAGTTGGAGATCAGCATGCGTAAACAGGCCAAAAACGTCCGGGAAACAGCGCTAGAATTGCTTGAAGCAATTGAAAAAAATCAATCATACAGCAATTTGCTCCTCCATCACGCGATTGAAAAGAACCATTTGCCGGCAAAAGACATCGGTCTTTTGACAGAATTAACCTATGGAACCTTGCAGCGGAAGATGACATTGGACTACTATTTGCAGCCGTTTTTAAAAAAAGGGAAAAAAATCGAGAACTGGGTTCTTCAATTGTTGCGGCTTGCTGTCTATCAAATGGTCTATCTTGACAAAATACCGGATCGGGCCGCCATTTTTGAAGCGGTTGAAATCGCTAAAAAGCGCGGCCATAAAGGGATTGCCGCAATGGTGAACGGCGTTTTGCGGAGCATGCAGCGACAAGGGCTTCCTTCTGTTGAGAAAGTGGCTGATCCGCTTGTCCGCCTTTCACTTGAGACAAGCCATCCCGAATGGCTGATCCGCAGATGGGCAGAACAATTTGGCTTTGAAAAGACAAAAGAAATGGCGGAAGTCAATCTAACGGCACCAACACAAACGGCAAGGGTCAACACAGCGAAAACGACGAGGCAAGAATGCCTTGACCGCTTGGAAGCTGAGGGTTACATCGTCGAGAAAAGCCCGATCATTCCTGTTGCCATCCGCTCATTGAAAGGAAACCTCGCTGCATCGGCAGTTTTTAAAGAAGGATTGATTACCATTCAAGATGAAAGTTCCATGCTCGTTGCCTACGCTCTCGGCGCCGAGGAAAATGAAACGATTCTGGATGCGTGTGCTGCTCCTGGAGGGAAAAGCACTCATATTGCCGAAAAAATGCAAAATACAGGAAAGGTTGTCGCCCTTGATCTTCACGAACACAAGGTAAAGTTAATTAACGACAATGCCAGCAGACTTGGATTGATAAATATTCAACCGTTGACAATGGACAGCAAAAAGGGATCGGAACAGTTTGAGCGGGAATCCTTTGACCGCATTTTGCTTGATGCCCCGTGTTCAGGTTTAGGGGTTATGAGAAGAAAGCCGGACATGAAATATACAAAAAAAGAGAATGATCTATTCCAATTAAGCAAGATTCAAATAGAACTTTTGACAGCAGTTGCGCCATTGCTGAAAAAAGGCGGCGTTCTCGTATACAGCACATGCACGGTTGATCAACAAGAAAACGAGAACGTTGTCGCCTCTTTTTTAAAGGAGAACCCGGAATTTGCAGGTGATTTGCAATTTAAAAATCGGATGCCTGAGGCGATTCAACCGCTGATTCATGGCTTTGACCTGCAAATTTTCCCGCAGGATTTCAGTTCGGACGGATTTTATATCGCATGTTTACGAAAGAAGGTGTAACGAAAGTTGGAACCAATACAGACAACTGAGATCAATACAGAAACAGAAATAAAAAAACGATCAATTTATTCACTTAAAGCCGAAGAATTAAAGGAGTGGCTGAGTGAAAACGGCGAAAAACAGTTTCGCGCCGAACAACTATATGATTGGCTTTATAAAAAAAGAGTCTCCTCCTTTGATGAAATGAGCAATTTATCAAAACACTTGCGCGAGCTGCTTCATCGTGATTTTGAGATTACAACCTTAAAAACCATTATTAAACAGCAATCAGCCGATGGCACGATCAAATTTTTATTTGAACTGCATGACGGTTATTCGATTGAGACGGTTTTAATGCGTCACAATTACGGCAATTCTGTATGTGTAACCACTCAAGTTGGCTGCCGAATCGGCTGTACTTTTTGCGCCTCAACCCTAGGAGGATTAAAGCGGCATCTTGAAGCAGGTGAAATTGTTGCTCAAGTTGTTAATGTTCAGCAGGCGCTCGATGAAACCGATGAGCGTGTAAGCTCAGTGGTGATTATGGGAATCGGCGAGCCATTTGATAATTATGACAACATGCTATCCTTCTTAAAAATTATCAATGACGAGAAGGGCTTAAATATTGGGGCGCGTCATATTACAGTATCGACAAGCGGGATTATCCCGAAAATTTACCAATTTGCCGATGAAAATTTGCAAATCAATTTTGCCATTTCCCTCCATGCGCCAAATACAGAATTGCGTTCAAAACTCATGCCGATCAATAAAGCATATAAACTGGATGACTTAATGAAAGCAGTGCGGTATTATATCGATAAGACGGGACGAAGAATCAGCTTTGAGTACGGATTGTTTGGCGGTGTGAACGATCAGATTGAACACGCCGAGGAACTATCCCGTTTATTGAAGGGAATCAAATGCCATGTGAATCTGATCCCTGTCAACTACGTTCCTGAACGGAATTACGTAAGAACGCCAAGAAATCAAATATTTGCTTTTGAAAAAGCATTAAGAAAAAATGGTGTAAATGTAACCATTCGCCGGGAGCACGGTCATGATATCGACGCAGCATGCGGACAGCTTCGTGCAAAGGAGCGGAAGGAAGAAACGAGGTAACGAAAATGAATGCTGTTTTTTTGACAGATCAAGGAAAAGTTCGGCAGCACAATGAAGATTCCGGTGGTATATTTCAAAACCTTGACGGGCACCGCCTTGCCATCGTGGCTGATGGGATGGGCGGTCACCGTGCAGGTGATGTAGCCAGCGGTATGACGTTAAATGAATTGAAGTACCGGTGGGAAGTAGCAAAGGGCATTACAACCGCAGAAACTGCGGAAGCATGGTTGAAAGAAGAAATCCTTAAGGTGAATGAGCTGATTTTTGCCCACGCAAAAAACAATTCCGAATGCGATGGGATGGGAACCACCATTGTTGCTGCCATTGCGACGGAAAATTTTGCTACCGTGGCTAACATTGGGGACAGCCGCTGTTATTTATTGAATGAGTCGGGATTCAATCAAGTTACAGAAGACCATTCTCTTGTCAATGAGCTGGTACGGCATGGCCAAATCACGAAAGAGGATGCCGAGCATCATCCAAGAAAAAATGTCCTGCTTAGGGCGCTAGGCACAGAAGAAAAAGTGCAAATGGATATAAAAACGATCATGTTTGAAGAGGGTGATTGTTTATTGCTCTGTTCGGATGGATTGTCCAATAAAGTAAGCGAGCAAGAAATGATGGACATCCTATCAAGCGAGAATTCGCTTGAACAAAAAGCGCATACGCTTGTTTCCCTTGCCAATGAATATGGCGGTGAAGATAATATAACCTTGGCAATTGTAGCGTTTTCCGGTGACATTAAAGGTGATAAGCAATGATGATTGGAAGACGAATAAGCGGAAGGTATAAAATTTTAGATTTGATTGGCGGCGGCGGGATGGCCAATGTCTATTTGGCGCACGACATGATTCTTGACCGAAATGTTGCCGTTAAAATGCTCAGGCTTGATTTAACGAATGATGAAGAATTTATCCGCCGCTTTCGCAGGGAAGCACAGTCGGCCACAAGTTTGAACCATCCCAATATTGTCAATATTTACGATGTCGGCGAAGAGGACGATCTTTATTATATTGTCATGGAGCATGTAGATGGCCAAACATTGAAACAATACATACTGCAAAACTCTCCAGTGGGAGTGGAAAAAACGATCAATATTATGAGACAGCTGACTTCAGCGATCTCACATGCCCATCAAAATCACATTGTCCATCGTGACATTAAACCGCATAATATTTTAGTTGATGCAAACGGAACGGTGAAAATCACCGATTTTGGGATTGCCATGGCATTAAGTGCAACAAGTATAACCCAAACAAACTCCGTGCTCGGGTCGGTTCATTATTTGTCGCCAGAACAAGCTCGCGGCGGGATGGCCAACAAAAAGTCAGACATTTATTCATTGGGAATTGTCATGTTTGAGTTGTTGACAGGAAGGCTTCCATTTTCAGGTGAATCGGCGGTATCGATTGCTTTAAAACATCTGCAATCGGAAACGCCATCTGTCAGAAGGTGGAATCCTGCAATTCCGCAGAGTGTTGAAAATATTGTCTTAAAAGCAACAGCCAAGGATCCATTTCATCGCTACAATAGCGTGGATGAAATGGATGAAGACTTGCGGACAGCATTGGATCCGGAGCGATTGGATGAACCGAAATTTCAAATTCCGGTCGACGATGAAGCAACAAAAGCTATTCCTGTCATTACAAATGACCGGCCTTTGAAAAATCTGGATGAAACGATTGTCCATCATTCAGATAAGCAAGAACAAGAAAAGGGAAAAAAGGCAAAGAAAAAACGGAAAAAATGGCCGATTGTCCTTGTTTCGATTTTTGCTATTTTGGCACTTCTTGGGATTCTTACGGTAACGGTATTGCCAAGCATGCTCACACCGAAAGATGTGAAAATACCTGATGTAAGCGGAAAAAATTTCGATGATGCCGTTGCCCTGCTTGCGTCTAAAGGTTTTAAAATTGGGCAAACGAATAACATCACCGATGAAACCATTCCAAAAGGAAAAGTGATTCGGACAGACCCTAATGCGGGGGTGACGGCAAAAGAAGGATCTTCCATTGATATTTACACGAGCGCAGGCAAAGAGAAAATCGAACTTTCCGATTACAGAGGGCGCCAATACGATGATGTTTTCAAAATGTTGGAATCCCAAAAATATAAAGATATTAAAAAAACAGAGGTTTATAGTGACAGTGATCCGGGGACGATTACAGAACAAAATCCTCCTGCCGGAAAAAAGATTGTACCTGAATACACCGTTTTGGAATTTAAAGTAAGCAAGGGGCCGCCGAAAATTGCTTTAAAGGACTTAACAGAATATAGCTTAAAAGGTGTGCAGGATTACGCCAGTGCTTCGGGATTGTCGATTGATACGTCAAAGCAAGATTACAGTGATACGGTTCCAGAGGGAATGGTGATCTCGCAATCCCCTGCCCCAGGGACAGAGCTTCAAAAAGGGGATAAAGTAACGGTGACCATTTCAAAAGGAAAAGCACCAACCCCGCCGCAGAAAGTTGTGAAAGAATTAACGATTCCATACGATGCCCAGGCGGCACAAGGAAAGCCACAGGAGGTACAAATCTTTATCGAAGATATGAACCACAATTTGACTGAACCGACGGAAACAATTTACATTACCGAAACGATTAAAAAGACAATTGAGCTCCAGGTTCAAGATGGTGCAGAGGCTGGATACAGGGTTATGCGCGACGGCAAAGTGATTATCGATGAGACCGTTAACCCTGCAAATCCAAATCCTTAAGGTTGATGGTTGTTTCGGATTTGGAAAAACAATGAACCGAGGTGGCAGCGTTGGACTGCCCTTTCGGTATTCTTGAGGGGAGTGTGGTTATGCCCGAAGGGAAAATTATTAAAGCACTTAGCGGTTTTTACTATGTGTTTGACCGTGGAAAAGTGTACCAATGCCGCGGCAGAGGTGTATTTCGCAAGCAAAAGATCAGCCCGCTTGTCGGAGACAATGTTATTTTTCAAGCAGAAAATGAACAGGAAGGCTATATCCTCGAAATCAAGGAGAGAAAAAATGAATTACTCAGACCGCCAGTCGCCAATATTGATCAGGCGATCTTAATTTCTTCTGCGGTTGAGCCTGATTTCAGTACAGTACTGTTGGACCGTTTTTTAGTTCTTGTCGAATTTAATCACATCCAGCCGGTCATCTGCCTAACCAAAATGGATTTGCTTTCGGCAGAAGCAGAGGGAGTCATTAAGGCATATGCGAATCAATACGAAGCGATTGGCTATGAGGTTGTGCTTACTTCATCAGAAAAAGGGATGGGCATCGATCGTCTGCTGCCTTACTTGGATGGAAAAATATCGGTTTTTGCCGGGCAGTCGGGCGTCGGGAAGTCTTCGCTGCTAAATGCATTAAAGCCTGATCTAGCTTTGAAAACAAGTGATATTTCTACCCATCTTGGCCGAGGCAAACACACCACCAGACATGTCGAACTACTACCGGTCGGAAATGGCTTGGTGGCTGATACTCCTGGTTTTAGCAGTTTAGAATTGCTTGATATTGAAGCAGAACAGTTAAGTGCTTGCTTTCCCGAATTGCAAAAGGCAAGTGAACAGTGCAAATTTCGCGGCTGCCTCCATTTGAAAGAGCCGAAATGCGCAGTCAAAGCTGGGGTACAGACAGGTGATATCCAGCCTTACCGCTATGACCATTATCTTGATTTTTTAAGGGAAATTAAAGAGAGAAAGCCGAGGTACTAAAGTATGGTAAAAATTGCACCTTCTATCCTTTCAGCCGATTTTGCAAAATTAGGTGAGGAAATTGCAGACGTTGAAAAAGGGGGAGCGGATTTCATTCATGTTGACGTCATGGATGGTCATTTCGTCCCGAATATTACGATTGGCCCATTGGTCGTCGAAGCCATTCGCCCGATTACGAAGCTTCCGCTCGATGTTCACCTGATGATTGAAAACCCTGATCACTATATTGAAGCATTTGCCAAAGCGGGTGCTGATTATATTACCGTTCACGTGGAAGCCTGCCGGCATTTGCATCGAACCATTCACTATATCCGGTCTTTCGGTGTTAAGGCCGGAGTGGTACTAAACCCGGCGACGCCGGTTGATTCGCTTCAGCATGTCATCAGAGATGTGGATATGGTGTTGGTAATGTCCGTCAATCCAGGCTTTGGCGGTCAGAAGTTTATTCCAGAAATATTGACGAAAATTTACCAAGTAAAAGAAATGGCAAAAGAAAAGAATCCAGCACTTGAAATCGAGGTGGATGGCGGAGTAAATGCTATGACAGCAAAGCTCTGTGTTGAAGCGGGGGCAACCGTGCTCGTCGCTGGATCAGCGATATACAACGAAAAAGACCGCGCCGGGGCAATAGCTGCAATAAGGGGATAAGGTGAAACTTCAATCAATGGAGGAGTTTTTCCATCCCCCCTGATTGTTAGTTGAATCAATCGGACTTTTACAGGCAGTTATCCCCAACCTTGCTTCTTTGATTGCTTTACTCCTCGAGGTGGGGGTTTACTGCCCGTTATGCGGAATAAAAGCTGGCTTGCGGCCGGTTTTTTTTATTTCAAAATTGGAAGGGTGTCGACGTCATTGATTATTAATATTTTAGCAGGGGGCCCGCAGGAGCTTTTGCCAAATCTAGCTGAATATAATCAAAACGGCTGTTTATGGATTGGCGTCGATCGCGGTGTGTTCACATTAATTCAGAGGGGTATCCAGCCGCATATCGCGTTTGGTGATTTTGATTCGGTTTCACAAGAAGAACTGCGTGAAATTGAAGCAAAGGTATCCAAGCTCTGCCGGTTTAAGCCGGAAAAGGATGAAACAGATATGGAACTTGCGCTTAACTGGGCGCTTGATCAAGAGGCCGATAGAATTCAACTATTTGGCGCAACGGGCGGGAGGCTTGACCATTTTTTTGCAAATGTTCAGTTATTAACAAAACCGGTTTTATCTGGAATATCGAAAGAAGTTTTCATGATTGATCGATCCAATATCGTATTTTTAAAAGGACCTGGAAAGCATTCGTTAAAGAAAAACAGCCGATATCATTATGTTTCATTTGTTCCTGTAGGGGGGGCGGTTGAAGGATTAACGCTTGATGGATTCAAGTATCCATTAAATGACTGTCATATTCCGCTCGGTTCCACACTATGTATTAGTAACGAACTTATTAGCAATTGTGGTACTTTTTCGTTTTCAGAAGGCATATTATTAGTGATAAGAAGCAGTGATTCTTAAGCTTTCTTTCATTTAGGCTATGCTTTATTTGCTGTTGATTTCCGCTCCAGGCACTCTTTTCCGCTCTCATGGTTATAATGAGCAAAATCAACCACATAGCCATATTTTTAGTACTTATTTCTATTCTTTGAATATGCTGTGTAGGGGAACAAAAAAGTTTTCGAGCTTCGTTTGAGATGGTGAGGAGGGACAGTATGAAATTTTATACGATTAAACTGCCGCGATTTCTTGGTGGACTTGTCCGGGCGATGATAGGAGCATTTAAGAAAAACGAATAGAGCGCTTGGGCATCTGTTTGCCAGAGAGACAGACAACCTTTCAAAAATGATCATTTCGCACCCTTTAAGGGTGTTTTTTTTTTTGGAACCCTTTTGTTACCGCTCAATCAAAAACATTGGCAGTCCCTATGAATTGTCCAACATCTTTCATTAAAAAAGACATCCTTTTGATAGGATGTCTTTTGATACGCTTAGACGCGTTCTACTTTACCGGATCTTAGCGCTCTTGCGGAAACCCAAACACGCTTAGGTTTTCCATCAACTAGAATACGTACTTTTTGAAGGTTCGCACCCCATGTACGCTTATTGGCATTCATAGCGTGAGAACGTGAGTTGCCGCTTGTTGTTTTTTTACCTGTAACGACACATTTGCGTGGCATATCTTTTCCCTCCTTACAAACCAAAAGCTGTCATGCTTTAACTGACATGGAATCATCTGTTTAAAAAGAAAAATGGCTTTAACCATATTTTCTGTCCTAAAGATACCTTAATAATTTATCACACTCCTAAATAGTTTGCAATAGTTGAACACAAAGCTTTCAAGAAAAAAGCCTTGACATTGCACGAAGTTTCCTGCTGAATAGAAGCAGGCAAGTAGAGACTTTTAAAATTGAAGTGACTATAGTAAAATGGCTGTAACCAAGAAGCATTTTCCAAAGGGGGAACGATTCATGTCCATTGAGTTGCAAACAAAGTTCGGACAAATTGATATTTCAAATGAAGTGATTGCCACCATCGCCGGTGGTGCGGCAGTTGATTGTTATGGAATCGTCGGTATGGCTTCTAAGAATCAAATTAAAGATGGGCTTACAGAAATTTTGCGGAAAGAAAATTTTACTCGGGGTGTTATTGTTCGCCAGCAAAACGAGGAAGTACATATTGATATGTATATCATTGTCAGCTATGGAACAAAAATTTCGGAAGTTGCCCACAACGTTCAATCAAAGGTGAAATACACCCTCGACAAAACTGTCGGACTTGCCGTTGACTCGGTGAATATATACGTTCAGGGAGTTCGCGTGATGAACTCGTAGTGAGGAGGAAATTTTTGTGCCAATTACCGCACTTGATGGAAAACGTTTTGCAGAAATGGTTATAAAAGGAGCGAACCATTTAGCTGCCAATGCGCAGATGGTTGATGCATTAAACGTCTTTCCTGTTCCGGATGGAGACACTGGAACAAACATGAAATTATCGATTACTTCCGGTGCTAAGGAAGTGCAACAGAATGTACAGGAGCATATCGGTAAAGTGGGCGCCGCGCTTTCGAAAGGATTGCTGATGGGGGCTCGCGGAAATTCAGGCGTTATTCTATCCCAGCTTTTCCGTGGGTTTACAAAGTCAATTGAGAATAAACCGGTCATTTCCGCAAGCGAATTTGCACTTGCGTTTGAAGCGGGTGTGGAAACCGCTTATAAAGCGGTGATGAAGCCTGTAGAGGGTACCATTTTAACAGTAGCAAAAGATGCAGCGAAAAAAGGGATCCAGGCTTGTGAAAAAACAGATGATATTATCATCGTGATGGAAGAGGTTTTAAAAGAAGCAAAGGCTGCATTAAAGCGCACGCCTGAACTTTTGCCCGTTTTAAGGGAAGTGGGTGTCGTCGATAGCGGAGGCCAAGGTCTGGTTTTCGTTTATGAAGGGTTCCTGGCAGAATTAACAGGCGAGAAGCTCCCGGATTCCCCGGATACGATGCCGAAAATGGAGGAACTGATCAGCGCTGAACATCATAAAAACGTGCAAAGCCATATCCATACAGAAGATATTGTCTTTGGCTACTGTACTGAATTTATGGTCAAATTTGAAAAAGACAAAGCAGCCAAAAACCCTTTTAAAGAAGACACCTTCCGACAAGATCTGAGTAATCTGGGCGATTCTTTGCTGGTTGTTGCCGACGAAGAGCTTGTTAAAGTCCATGTTCACACAGAGGAGCCGGGAACAGCGTTAAGCTATGGGCAGCGCTATGGAAGCTTGATTCATATTAAAATTGAAAACATGCGCCAGCAGCATTCCAATATTGTCGGAGAGACGCAAACGCCGCTTGTAACGGAAACAAAAGCAATACTGAAAGAAAAACAGGAATACGGCATTGTTACAGTGTCAATGGGGTCGGGACTTGCCGAATTGTTTACAAGCATTGGTGCCCATAAGGTAATTGAAGGCGGTCAGACGATGAATCCGAGCACAGAAGAAATCGTGCAAGCCATCAAAGAAGTGAATGCGAAAAAAATCTTTATTTTACCGAACAATAAAAACATCATTATGGCTGCGGAACAGGCCGCTGAAGTTTCCGAAGAAGAAGTGTATATAATTCCGTCAAAGACGGTACCCCAAGGTCTTTCCGCTTTGCTCGCTTTTAACCCGGGTTCTTCAGCTGAGGCCAACCAATCTGCAATGATCACAGCCTTGAAGAATGTTAAATCCGGTCAAATCACTTTTGCGGTTCGTGATACAACAATAGATGGACTTGAAATTGAAAAAGGTGATTTTATGGGCATTGCAGAGGGCAAGATTGTTGTTAAAGGAAAAGAAAAAATCCAAACCGCCCAGGAATTGCTTTCTAAGATGATCGATGACGATTCAGAAATTGTAACCATCATCCAAGGTGAAGACGTTTCGGAAGAAGAAGTTCAGGAAATGGAACAGTTTGTTGCGGAGAACTTTGAAAACGTCGAAGTGGAATCTCACAATGGCAGGCAGCCGCTTTACTCATTTATCTTTTCAATCGAATAAGGAACAGCTAAAATAGAAGGGGGTAATCCCTTCTATTTTTATGCCTAAAATTTTTGGAAAAATTGTGTCAATCATATGTTTTGATAAATTAAACGTTTCATTGGGGGAAAAGATCGGTGAAATTTAAAAGCGTATTTGATATTATCGGACCGATTATGATTGGCCCTTCAAGCTCGCATACGGCTGGTGCAGCAAGAATCGGCCGAGTCGCAAGAAGCTTGTTTGGCCGGGAGCCAAAGTGGGCCAATATCTCTTTCTACGGCTCATTTGCCAAGACCTATAGGGGACATGGTACAGATGTGGCCATCATTGGCGGAATTTTAGATTTTGATACATTCGACGAGCGGATTATTGAATCAATTGCCATTGCCAAAGAGCGAGGAATCAAGCTGCAATTTATTGAAGAAGATGCTGTACCTGTGCACCCGAATACGGCAAGAGTGATGATCGGGGATGAAAATGGTGAACTCGAGCTTGTTGGGATCTCCATTGGCGGCGGTAAGGTTGAGATTATCGAATTAAATGGATTTGAATTAAAACTTTCCGGAAACCACCCGGCGATTTTGGTTGTTCATAATGATCGTTTTGGAGCAATTGCGGGAGTTTCCAATGTTTTGGCTAAATATGAAATCAACATTGGACATATGGAAGTTTCTCGTAAAGAAAAAGGCAAACTTGCCTTAATGACGATCGAAGTCGATCAAAATATTGACGGTCAAGTGTTGTTGGATATCGAGCAGCTTCCCCATGTGCTGAAGGTTACGAAAATCGTGGATTAATCGGCTCTCAAGCTCTTTATATCGTTTTTTTTACTTTGACCAACGTACCACAAGGGGGGAAAAAAGTGTTCCGTAATGTTGCAGAATTAGTCGAACAGGCGACGCTTCAAAATAAAAAAATTTCCGAGATTATGATTGAGCAGGAACTAGATGTTACCGGAAGATCCAGAGAAGAGATCCTGGCACTGATGGATCGTAATTTGAAAGTAATGGAAGAAGCAGTTGAACGCGGGATTAAAGGGGTGAGATCGCATTCCGGGTTAACAGGCGGGGATGCGGTTCTGTTGCAGCAATATATTGAAAAAGGCGACTTCTTATCCGGTGAAACCGTGCTTGATGCCGTTAGCAAGGCGGTTGCCACAAATGAGGTAAATGCGGCAATGGGGACAATTTGTGCAACGCCGACCGCCGGATCGGCAGGGGTTGTTCCGGGAACCTTGTTTGCTGTTCAGAAAAAGCTGCGGCCGACAAGGGAAGAAATGATTCGTTTTTTGTTTACAGCTGGTGCCTTTGGCTATGTGGTTGCAAACAATGCATCGATTTCCGGTGCAGCAGGCGGCTGTCAGGCAGAAGTTGGTTCAGCGGCCGGTATGGCAGCGGCTGCAATCGTTGAAATGGCCGGCGGCACGCCATCTCAATGTGCAGAGGCGATGGCAATTACCTTAAAGAATATGCTCGGCCTTGTATGCGATCCAGTTGCAGGACTTGTTGAGGTGCCTTGTGTAAAACGGAACGCGATGGGCGCTGCAAATGCGATGGTTGCAGCTGATATGGCCCTCGCCGGGATTAAAAGCAGAATCCCGTGCGACGAGGTGATTGAGGCCATGTACAAAATTGGCCAAACGATGCCGACAGCATTAAAAGAAACAGCGCAAGGAGGGTTGGCGGCAACTCCAACAGGTCGGGCATTAGAAGCGAAGATCTTTGGAATTCCGCTTCAGAAAAAGTGAATGAAAACCTTATGCAATCGGTGACTGTTATAAAGGGTATTGGCCAAGAAACAGCGGAGACGCTAGCCGAGATGAAAATTTCAACGGTACTCGATTTGCTTGAGTATTTCCCTTATCGTTTTGAAGATTATCGCTTAAAAGATTTGGCAGAAGTAGCCCACGAAGAAAAAGTAACGGTTGAAGGGAAGGTTCACAGTGAACCTTCTCTTGTCTATTACGGCAAAAAGAAATCGCGGCTGACGCTTCGCCTCCTTGTTGGGAAATACTTAATTCAAGTCGTGTTTTTTAACCAGCCGTATTTAAAATCAAAGCTTGAGATCAATCAGACGATTACCGTTACCGGCAAATGGGATCAGCACCGGCAGATGATTACCGGAAATGAACTGCAAATAGGAGAAAATCAAAAAAAGAACGATTTTGAGCCGGTTTATCTGCTAAAAGGGAAGCTCTCAATGAAGGGGATCCGCAAATTTATTCAGCTCGCTTTTCATCAGTTCGGTCATTTGATTGAAGAAACATTGCCGGAACCGCTTTTAAAAAAGTACCGCCTTTATCATCGCCGGGATGCTTTAAGAGCGATGCACTTTCCGCGCAATCAGGAAGATGTAAAGCAGGCGCGGAGAAGGTTTGTCTATGAGGAATTCCTCCTCTTCCAACTAAAAATGCAAGCATTAAGGAAGTTTGAGCGGGAACATTCCCCAGGGTTGACGCAAAAATACAATCTTATCCAAGTCAAAGCATTTATTCAATCCTTGCCATTCCCGCTTACAAATGCCCAAAAAAGGGTCGTTAATGAAATTCTGGCTGATTTAAAATCACCTTTTCGGATGAATCGCCTGCTGCAGGGGGATGTCGGATCCGGGAAAACAGTTGTTGCGGCAATTGGTCTTTATGCGAGTATCAGCGCGGGATTTCAAGGTGCATTAATGGTGCCAACTGAAATTTTGGCTGAGCAGCATGCTGCATCATTAAAAGCGTTGCTTGAGCCTTTTGATGTAACGTGCGAGCTGTTGACTAGTTCTGTTAAAGGAAAAAAACGCCGGGAGATTCTTCAACAGCTTGAACAAGGGGAGATTGATCTCCTGATTGGCACCCATGCGCTTATTCAAGATGAGGTTGTTTTTTCAAAGCTTGGTTTTGTCATCACAGATGAACAACACCGCTTTGGTGTGGAACAACGCCGAATATTAAGGGAAAAAGGAGAAAGTCCCGATGTCCTGTTCATGACCGCAACCCCGATCCCTCGAACGCTCGCGATTACGGTTTTTGGCGAAATGGATGTCTCGATTATTGACGAAATGCCGGCAGGAAGAAAAACAATTGAAACGTATTGGGCAAAACAAGAGATGCTCGACCGCGTTCTTGCTTTTATGGAAAAGGAATTAAGGAAAGGACGTCAAGGGTATGTGATCTGCCCGCTCATTGAGGAATCGGAGAAATTGGATGTGCAAAACGTGATCGATGTCTACAGCATGCTGACAACTTATTTTCAAAACCGGTTTAAAGTAGGGTTGATGCATGGCCGCCTAAGTGCGGAAGAGAAGGAAGCGGTTATGCGCGAATTTAGCAACAATGCCGTTCAGGTGCTCGTTTCAACAACGGTTGTCGAAGTGGGTGTGAATGTTCCAAATGCCACCATCATGGTTATTTACGATGCAGAGCGCTTTGGACTTTCCCAGCTTCACCAGCTTCGCGGCCGTGTCGGCCGTGGGAGTGAGCAATCGTTTTGTATTTTGCTTGCCAATCCGAAATCCGAAAACGGTAAAGAGCGGATGCAGATTATGACAGAAACGAACGATGGTTTTGTGTTAAGTGAAAAGGACTTGGAGCTTAGAGGACCGGGAGACTTTTTTGGAAAAAAACAAAGCGGGGTTCCGGAGTTTAAGGTAGCAGACATGGTCCATGATTACCGTGCACTTGAAACAGCCAGAAGCGATGCGGTATGGTTGATTCAATCAAAGGAATTTTGGCATGCCGCAGAATTTCAACCCCTGCGCATCCGACTCGAAGCGTCCGGAGTCTTAGAAGGAGAAAAACTTGATTAACAAATTGTTCCTTTGTTTTTAAAGTAATGGTTGCAATCTGGGGAGGTAGATTTTATACTACTATTAGTACCTAGTCATAAGATCTCGGATGGTGTTTTAATTGAGAATCGCAAAGAAGGAACGTCAGAAGCTATTAACATCTACTATAAAAGAAAATCCATTTATCACTGATGAAGAGCTGGCGGAAAAATTTGCGGTTAGTGTGCAAACAATCCGTCTTGACCGCCTGGAATTGTCGATTCCGGAATTGCGAGAGAGGATCAAAAATGTTGCGGAAAAGCGATTTGAAGATGAAGTCCGCTCGCTCCCGCTTGAAGAAGTCATCGGTGAAATTATTGATATGAATTTAGACAAAAGTGCAATTTCGATTTTTGACGTAAAAGAGGAGCATGTTTTTAAGCGAAATAAGATTGCCCGCGGGCATCATCTTTTTGCCCAAGCCAACTCCTTAGCTGTCGCTGTCATCAATGACGAATTAGCACTGACAGCCAAAGCGAACATTCAATTTATCCGATCTGTCAAACAAGATGAGCGCGTCATCGCAAAAGCAAAAGTAAGAAAAATCAATGCAGATCATGGCAGAACATTCGTTGATGTCCAAAGTTTCGTCAATAATGAACTTGTTTTTCAGGGAGAATTTGAAATGTATCGCTCGTAAACGAACATGACGGCTAGCATAAAGGCGGAAACCACTTTGTTAAGGGATGAACAATATGAAAATAGCAATTGATGCAATGGGCGGCGACCACGCCCCGAAAGAAATCGTGCTTGGCGCAATGAAAGCTGTGGAAACCTTCGCAGATTTACAGGTTGTCCTTGTCGGTGATGAAGCGAAAATTTATGAGCGTTTGCAAAAACATAACCGGATTACCGTCATCCATACCGATGAAGTCATTTTGGGTACGGATGAGCCGGTGCGGGCCGTGCGGCGGAAAAAGAATGCTTCAATGGTGCTCGCTGCCCGTCAGGTTGCAGACGGTTTGGCAGATGCCTGCATTTCTGCGGGGAACACAGGGGCGTTGATGGCGGCCGGACTTTTTGTTGTCGGACGGATTGAAGGAATTGAACGGCCGGCACTGGCGCCAACACTGCCAACAGTCGGCGGCGAAGGTTTTTTGCTGCTTGATGTCGGCGCAAATGCCGATGCCAAGCCAGAGCACTTGCTGCAATACGCAATTATGGGCTCGATCTACTGCAGCAAGGTAAGAGGAATTGAAAACCCGCGCATCGGACTTTTAAATATAGGGACAGAAGAGAAAAAAGGTAATGAATTAACAAAAGAAGCATTTAAGCTATTGAAAGAAGCCCCGATCCATTTCATTGGGAATGTCGAAGCGCGAGATCTGCTTGAGGGAGCAGCCGATGTGGTGGTAACGGACGGTTTCACAGGCAATATGGTGTTAAAAACAATTGAAGGAACTGCTTTATCGACGTTTAAAATGCTGAAATCGGCTTTAACCGGCAGTGTCAAAAGCAAATTGGCGGCAGCCGTACTAAAACCCGATCTCATTCGATTAAAATCCAAAATGGATTACTCGGAGTATGGCGGTGCAGGTTTGTTTGGACTGAAGGCGCCGGTTATTAAAGCGCACGGATCATCAAATGCCCAGGCGATATTCAGCGCCATTCGGCAAACAAGGGAAATGGTTGAAAAAGAAGTCATTAGCCAAATGAAGCTAACGATTGAAAAAGCAGGCAAACCAAGGGAATAATATACGTAAAAGAGGTGTTGAAATGGGAAAAATTGCTTTTGTCTTTCCGGGTCAAGGCTCCCAAACGGTAGGAATGGGGAAAAGTCTTGCTGAACATCATTCAGATGTACAAGCCTACTTTCACAAAGCGGACGAAACGTTAAAGACTCCGCTAAGCAAGCTAATCTTTGAAGGTCCACAGGAAGAACTAACATTGACGGAAAATGCACAGCCGGCATTGCTGACAACAAGCATTGCAGTGCTGGAATTTTTCCGGACGACAGGCATTCAGCCTGATTATGTTGCCGGACACAGTCTTGGGGAATATACAGCACTTGTTGCTGCTGGGGCACTTACTTTTGAGGAAGGGGTATACCTCGTTCGCCGTCGCGGTGAATTTATGGAAAAGGCTGTTCCGAATGGTGAAGGAACGATGGCAGCGGTACTCGGACTTGAGCGAGAACCATTAACGGAAGTTACTAGTGAAGTAACACAAAGTGGGTATCCAGTGCAGCTCGCCAATCTCAATTGCCCTGGTCAGATCGTTATTTCCGGATCGGCGAAGGGTGTTGAATTAGCAGGGGGAAAGGCAAAAGAAAGAGGGGCGAAACGGGTTATTCCTTTAGTTGTCAGCGGTCCGTTCCATTCTTCATTAATGAAACCGGCTGCCGCCCAATTGCAAGCAGAATTGGCTCAAATTGAAATGAAAAATGCAGCGATTCCAGTGGTTGCTAATGTTTCGGCGGAGCCGATGAGCGATGCGTCAGAAATCAAAGAAAAACTGATTGAACAGCTTTACTCACCTGTTTTATGGGAAGATTCAGTACGGAAGATGCTGGAATTGGGTGTCGATACGTTTATTGAAATTGGTCCGGGCAAAGTCCTTTCCGGATTAATAAAAAAAATCGATCGGAATGCGAAAACGTATTCTGTTTCAGATGAGGAAACCGCACACGCTGTCATCGAATCGTTGAAGGAGGAGAATCGATGAATTTAGAGGGAAAATCGGCACTTGTTACGGGTGCGTCAAGAGGAATCGGCCGGGAAATTGCCCTTGAGCTTGCCAGACAAGGGTCAGATGTGGCGGTCAACTTTGCCGGAAGTGAAGCAAAGGCAAATGAGGTTGTCGATGAAATCAAAGCAATGGGCAGACGCGCATTTGCGGTAAAATGCGATGTTTCGAATTCTGAAGAAGTTGCCTCCATGGTGAAAGAAACGATTGATCAGTTTGGAAAATTAGATATTCTGATCAACAATGCAGGGATTACAAAAGATAATCTTATCATGCGAATGAAAGAGGACGAGTGGGATGATGTTCTGAACATCAACCTGAAAGGGGTTTTCCTTTGCACAAAAGCAGTAACTAGACAGATGATGAAACAGCGCTCCGGCCGGATTATTAATGTGGCCTCAATCGTTGGGGTCAGCGGGAATCCAGGGCAGGCGAATTATGTTGCTGCTAAAGCGGGCGTGATCGGACTGACGAAAACAACAGCGAAAGAATTGGCCGCGAGAAATATAACGGTTAATGCCATTGCTCCCGGTTTTATTACAACCGATATGACCGATAAATTATCGGAAGAAGTAAAATCAGAAATGTTAAAGCAAATTCCTTTGGCCCGTTTTGGAGAACCTAAAGATATTGCCAAAGTTGCCGCATTTCTCGCCTCTCATGACAGCGCCTATATGACTGGCCAGACGCTTCATATTGACGGCGGCATGGTGATGTAAATTTAAATCCCGCCAAGAGATTTTTTTTGCAATACATTTATTATTTTCCTGAAATACTCTATAATAGCTTGAGGGGAGGTGAACAAGCATGGCAGATGTATTAGAACGTGTAACAAAGATTATCGTTGACCGTTTAGGTGTTGATGAATCGCAAGTAACACCTGAAGCTTCGTTTAAAGATGATCTTGGCGCCGATTCCCTTGATGTTGTTGAACTAGTAATGGAATTGGAAGATGAGTTCGATATGGAAATTTCTGACGATGATGCTGAAAAAATCACAACTGTTGGTGATGCTGTTAATTACATAAATAGCAAAAAGTAATCGCCTGAATTTCTTTGCAAAGCTCCGTTTTCAAACGGAGCTTTCTTCTGTATTATAAACAATGACGGATTTTAAATCGCTTTTAAGAAAAACTGCAAGGTGGAGACGATATGCGTAAAAAAGGAAGGGAACATGGCATGCACACGCATCATGCAAAGGAAATTTTATTTAAGAATTTCCAGCAATCCATTGGGATTTCGTTTGCCGATGAGAAGCTGCTAATACAAGCATTTACTCATTCATCCTATGTGAATGAGCATCGCAGAAAGCCATATGAAGATAATGAAAGGCTTGAATTTTTAGGGGATGCCGTCTTGGAACTAACCGTTTCCCAATTCCTTTTCAAAAAATATCCGATGATGAGTGAGGGAGAATTGACGAAGCTACGGGCTGCTGTCGTTTGTGAACCATCCCTTGTTTCATTTGCCCATGAACTTGGGTTTAGCCAATATATTTTGCTCGGCAAGGGTGAAGAGCTAACCGGTGGCAGAGAACGGCCGGCATTGCTAGCAGATGTGTTCGAGGCGTTTATTGGCGCGCTTTATTTGGATAAAGGAATTGAAAAGGTAACAGAATTTCTGGAAAAGGTCGTGTTTCCTAAAATTAATGCGGGTGCTTTTTCTCATGTGATGGATTTTAAAAGCCAGTTGCAAGAGCTTGTACAGCGAGACGGAATGGGTTCGCTGGAATACCGGGTTCTTCAAGAAAAAGGGCCGGCGCATAACCGCGAATTTGTTTCCCGTGTTTCTCTAAATGGAGAAGAACTTGGGGTCGGTACAGGCAAATCGAAAAAAGAGGCGGAACAGCACGCCGCCCAAAAAGCAATGGAGAAATTAAAAGAAAAGCCTGGCATATAATTAGCCGTTTCTTCCGTTGCAATGGCGGACGTAAAAGGTTTTGGAAAGATATCAACAAGGCCCGGTACGGGAGGCGATACCATGTTTTTAAAACGATTGGATGTTATTGGTTTTAAATCATTCGCTGAGCGGATCAGCGTCGATTTTGTCAAAGGGGTAACTGCCGTTGTCGGTCCGAACGGAAGCGGGAAAAGCAATATAACCGATGCGATTCGCTGGGTATTGGGCGAGCAGTCTGCAAAATCGCTAAGAGGCACAAAGATGGAAGACATTATTTTTGCCGGCAGCGATTCGCGCAAACCACTGAATTTTGCCGAAGTAACGCTGACATTGGACAATGAGGATCAAGGCCTTGCGATCGAATACAACGAAGTCAGTGTCACCCGAAGAGTGTTCCGTTCCGGTGAAAGTGAGTTTTTGATCAATAAACAACCATGCAGATTGAAAGATATTATTGAATTATTTATGGATTCTGGACTTGGCAGAGAAGCCTTTTCTATTATCAGCCAGGGGAAAGTCGAAGAAATTTTGAACAGCAAGGCAGAAGAACGCCGCACCATTTTTGAAGAAGCAGCCGGCGTCCTTAAGTACAAAAACCGCAAGAAAAAAGCAGAAGGAAAACTATCCGAAACCCAGGAGAACTTAAACAGGGTCAACGACATTCTGCACGAACTTGAAGGCCAAGTAGAGCCGTTGAAAATTCAGGCCTCAATTGCAAAAGATTATTTACAGAAGAAGGATGAGCTCGAGAAAATTGAAGTGGCACTGACAGTATATGAAATTGAAGACCTGCATCGTAAATGGGAACATCTGTCACAACAGCTTGAAGGCCATAAGCAGGAAGAAATCAAACTTTCTGCCGAACTGCAAAAACGGGAAGCACATATTGAAGAAACAAGGGACCATATAACGGCTCTTGACGAATCGATTCAAGATTTGCAAAATGTTCTTCTTCATGCGAGCGAAGAGCTCGAAAAATTGGAGGGCCGCAAAGAAGTACTCAAAGAACGGAAAAAGAACGCATCACAAAACAAAGCCCAGTTGGAGCAGGCGATCGCCGAATTAACTGAAAAAGTTGACTTTCTGACGGCAAAACGCATGGAACAGGCAGCTGACGTTGACCGGCTTCAGCAAGAAGCTGGCACGCTTCAAAAGGAATTAAAAGAAAAGCAAGAAAAACTTGCATTGTTCGCTGAAAACATTGACGATCAAATTGAGTTGTTAAAAAGTGAATATATTGAGAAATTAAATGAACAGGCGAGTGCCAACAACGAGTGGAAAAACATCGAACAACAGCTAGAATTGCAAGAACGCAAAAACGTGAAGCTTTCCGATGAGAATGGGAAATACCTCTCAAGCCGCGAACAAGTGACAGCAAAAAAAATGTCTATTCAGGCTGCCCTAACCGAAACACAGCAGCGAATAAACGAACAGGCACAAGTGTTTCGAAACCACCAGCACAAGCTGGAAACGGTAAAAACTAATTACGAGAAGCAAGAGACAACCTTGTATCAAGCCTATCAATTTCTTCAACAGGCCAAATCGCGCAAGGAAATGCTTGAGGAAATGGAAGAAGACTACTCTGGGTTTTTTCAAGGTGTCAAGGAAGTATTAAAAGCTCGTGGAAAGCAGCTGGCAGGGATTGAAGGGGCAGTCGCCGAACTGATCCAAGTGCCCAAAAAATTTGAAACAGCAATTGAAACAGCCTTGGGCGGTGCTTTGCAGCATATTGTTGTTGATTCGGAACAAAACGCGAGGAAGGCAATTCATTATTTAAAGCAACATTCTTTCGGTCGGGCGACTTTTTTACCAATGAATGTAATTAAAGGAAGAATAATGACACCGGCCCAGCTTGAATTGATTCAATCCCATCCAGCTTTTGTCGGAACAGGGGCAAACCTGATCAACTTTGCCGGCCAATATGCTGAAATCGTCAACAATTTGCTCGGCACTGTCGTGATTACAAAAGATTTAAAGGGAGCGAATGAACTAGCTAAGCTGCTGCAATACCGCGTGCGCCTCGTTACCCTTGACGGCGATGTAGTGAATCCTGGCGGTTCAATGACAGGTGGTGCTGTAAAGCAAAAAGCCTCATCACTTCTTTCAAGAAAAGGCGAGCTCGATGAACTAAAGGGCAAGCTAAAGGAAATGGAAGAGAAAACTGTTCAATTAGAAGAGTCAGTAAAATCATTGAAAGAACAAACCCGACAGCTGGAACAGCAGACGGAAACAGTAAGGAGGAGCGGTGAACAGCTTCGCCTGCAAGAACAAGCACTTAAAGGCGATCTTCGCGAAGTAGAAGTTGAAGAGAAAAATCTAAACGAACGCTTAATGATGTATGACCTCGAAAAACAGCAATTTTCCGAGGAAAAGCAAGAGTTGATGAAGCGCCGGCATCAGCTGGAAACCGCTCTGGAAACATACAAGGACGAGATTGCAAAGCTTGATGAACTGATTCGTAAGCTTTCGGAGCAGCGTACAAGCAATTTGACCTCCAAAGAAGTCTTGCTTGACGAGATCAACGAGCTGAAAATCGCTTTTGCAGCCAAAAAGGAACAATATACGCATGCAAGCGAGCGTTTGGAAATGATTCAAGCTGATCTTGGTGAAAGCGAACAAAAGCGGAAACAATACCAAGAAGATCTCGATTTATTGACATCCGAAATGGAAGGCAGCTCTTCCGGAGAAGAACAGTTGGAAGCTGCGGCGAAAAGAAAGCAGCGCGATAAAGAAGAAACAATCAAGCTGATTGCCGCAAGAAGGAAGGAAAGGCTGGAGTTGCAAACACTCCTCGAGGATGCCGAGCTTGAGGCAAAAGAGTTTAAACGGCAGCATAAGTATATGACGGAAGTTCTTCAAGACGAAGAAGTGAAACTGAACCGTCTTGATGTTGAACTGGAAAACCGTCTCGGCCATTTGCGCGAGGAATATTTACTGTCATTTGAAGGGGCGAAGGAACAATTTCCATTACAGCTCCCTGTTGAGGAAGCGCGCAAAAAGGTAAAATTAATTAAGCTCTCAATTGATGAGCTAGGCAATGTCAACCTTGGGGCGATTGAAGAATACGAACGCATTTCCGAACGATACGCATTTCTTCTAGAGCAAAAAAACGATCTTCAGGAAGCAAAAGATACCCTTTATGATGTGATTGGAGAAATGGATACTGAGATGAAAAAGCGGTTCGAACACACCTTTCGCGGGATTCGCTCCCATTTTGAGCCAGTATTCCGCGCCCTTTTCGGCGGCGGGCGCGCCGATTTGCAGTTGACAGACCCAGATGATCTGCTAAACACTGGTGTGGAAATTGTTGCTCAGCCGCCGGGAAAAAAGCTGCAAAATCTTGGGCTGCTTTCAGGTGGGGAACGGGCTTTAACGGCTATTGCTTTGCTTTTTTCCATTCTAAAAGTCCGCCCTGTGCCTTTCTGTATTTTAGATGAAGTGGAAGCCGCTCTCGATGAAGCCAATGTGTACCGCTTCAGCCAATATTTAAAACGGTACAGCTCAGAAACACAATTTATCGTTATTACACACCGAAAGGGAACAATGGAAGAAGCTGATGTTCTGTATGGGGTGACAATGCAGGAATCAGGTGTTTCGAAATTGGTATCTGTTCGGCTTGAAGATACAAAAGAACTGATTGAATCTTAAGAAAGGATGGTGTGCCAATGAGTTTTTTTAAAAAATTAAAAGATAAAATCACAAAGCAGACCGATGCCGTCACGGAAAAATTTAAAACGGGTTTAACGAAAACGCGGGATAATTTTTCAGGAAAGGTCAATGCCCTTGTTGCCCGTTATCGTAAAGTAGATGAGGAGTTTTTTGAAGAGCTGGAGGAAATTTTAATCCAGGCGGACGTTGGCTTTGACACAGTGATGAAATTGATCGATGAACTAAAGCGGGAAGTCAAGCTCCGCAATATTCAGGATCCGAAAGAAGTTCAAAGCGTCATTTCCGAAAAACTTGTGGATATTTACAACAGCGGCGGAGAGGATTCTCCTGAATTGAATCTTCAAGAAGAAGGCTTAACGGTCATTTTATTTGTCGGCGTCAATGGGGTCGGAAAAACGACAACGATTGGAAAGCTCGCTCATAAGTTGAAAACGGAAGGCAAATCGGTGCTGCTCGCTGCAGGTGATACGTTCCGCGCTGGTGCAATCGAACAGCTGGAAGTATGGGGAGAGCGGGTCGGTGTCGATGTAATTAAGCAGGCCGAAGGATCAGATCCGGCCGCAGTTATGTACGATGCAATCCAGGCAGCTAAATCACGGCAAGTGGACATTTTGATTTGCGATACGGCAGGAAGACTGCAAAACAAAGTAAACTTAATGAAAGAGCTGGAAAAAGTGAAACGGGTGATCGAGCGAGAAGTGCCGGGAGCCCCGCATGAAGTCATGCTCGTCCTTGATGCGACAACAGGCCAGAACGCCTTGATTCAGGCAAAAACATTTAAAGAAGCAACAAATGTCAGCGGAATTGTTTTATCAAAGCTGGATGGCACCGCAAAAGGCGGCATCGTGCTTGCGATCCGCAATGAATTGAAAATTCCTGTTAAATTTGTCGGACTTGGAGAAAAAATGGATGACCTTCAAGCATTTGATGCTGAAAAGTATGTATATGGGCTGTTCGCCGATCAAGTAGAAGAAGCAACGGAGTAAGACGTTGCAATGCTTCTGTAAAGATATTATCTTGACAGATTGAAAATCCGTGTGTAAACTACATTTGTAAAGGCTTTTCACTTAACAAGGAGGGATGTGCATGCTTGAAAAAACAACGAGAATGAATTATTTGTATGATTTTTACTATTCGTTGTTAACCCCAAAGCAGCAAAGCTATATGTCTCTCTATTATTTAGATGATTATTCTCTCGGTGAAATTGCGGAAGAGTACGACATCAGCCGGCAGGCGGTGTATGATAATATTAAGCGCACAGAAGCAATGCTTGAGGAATATGAGGAAAAGCTGCTGTTATTTCAAAAATTTCAAGAGCGCAGCAAGCTGTTGGCAAAAGCCAAGGAGTTGCTGTATGAGGAATCCCCTGCTAAGCAGGCTTTATTGGACGTTATTGCCGAGCTTGAGAAATTAGATTAGGAGGCGGCATGCATGGCATTTGAAGGTTTAGCCGACCGACTGCAAAGCACCATACAAAAAATCCGTGGCAAAGGAAAAGTGAACGAATCAGACGTTAAAGAAATGATGAGGGAAGTTCGGCTTGCCCTTTTAGAAGCCGATGTAAACTTCAAAGTCGTCAAAGACTTTGTGAAAAAAGTAAGCGAGCGGGCTGTCGGCCAAGAAGTAGTAAAAAGCTTAACCCCTGGCCAGCAGGTAATAAAAATTGTTAACGAAGAACTAACGGCGCTGATGGGCGGGGAACAAAGCAAAATTGCCGTATCAACAAGGCCGCCAACTGTCATCATGATGGTGGGTCTGCAAGGGGCAGGTAAAACGACCACTACTGGAAAACTCGCAAATCTGCTTCGTAAAAAATACAACCGCAGCCCATTGCTTGTCGCTGCCGATATATACCGCCCGGCTGCGATAAAACAGCTTCAGACACTTGGTAAGCAGCTCAGCATGCCAGTGTTTTCCTTAGGAGATCAAGTAAGCCCGGTTGAAATCGCCAAACAGGCGATTGCCAAGGCAAAGGAAGATCATAACGATTATGTATTAATCGATACCGCCGGCCGCCTTCACGTGGATGAAGCCTTAATGAACGAGCTTAAGGAAATAAAAGAGCTGACAAAGCCTGATGAGATTTTCCTTGTCGTTGATGCGATGACGGGGCAGGATGCTGTAAACGTTGCCCAAAGCTTTAATGAGCAGCTCGGTTTGACTGGGGTTGTTTTAACAAAGCTTGACGGAGACACCCGCGGCGGTGCAGCACTTTCAATTCGCGCCGTAACCGAAACGCCAATCAAGTTTGTCGGTCTTGGCGAAAAAATGGATGCACTTGAACCATTCCATCCCGAGCGAATGGCATCACGGATCCTCGGCATGGGTGACGTGCTTACTTTGATTGAAAAGGCACAGGCGAGTGTTGACGAGGAAAAAGCGAAAGAGCTTGAGCAAAAAATGCGGACAGCAACGTTTACGCTTGATGATTTCCTCGATCAGCTCGGACAAGTTCGCAACCTCGGTCCGCTCGATGAGCTGTTAAAAATGATGCCTGGTGCAAATAAAATTAAGGGCTTGAACAATGTTCAAATTGACGAGAAGCAAATTGCCCATGTTGAAGCCATCATTCGTTCAATGACAAAAGAAGAAAAGACCCACCCGGAAATCATCAATTCAGGTCGCAAACGGCGGATTGCCAAGGGGAGCGGAAGAACTGTCCCCGAAGTAAACCGGCTGTTAAAGCAATTTGACGACATGAAGAAGATGATGAAACAAATGGCGGGCTTTCAGCAAAAAGGCAAAGGAAAGAAAAAAGGCGGCTTTAAATTCCCGTTCAATCCTTTTTAGGCTTGTAAAGAAAAAAGACTTTACAAACGATTGAAAAATTGGTATTATACTAACTTGTGTGAAACTATTCGGAGGTGCTTTTTTAAAATGGCAGTAAAAATTCGTTTAAAACGTATGGGAGCTAAAAAATCTCCTTTTTATCGTATTGTAGTAGCAGATTCTCGTTCTCCGCGCGATGGACGTTTCATTGAAACAGTAGGAACGTACAATCCGGTTGCTAAGCCGGCTGCATTGGAAATAAACGAAGAGCTTGCACTAAAATGGCTGCAAAATGGTGCAAAACCATCTGACACGGTTCGCAACCTTTTCTCTAGCCAAGGCATCATGGAGAAATTCCATAATGCAAAATTAAGCAAGTAATGATACGAACATGAAAGAATTAATCGAAACGATTGTCAAGCCCCTCGTTGATTTCCCAGAGGACGTTCATGTAGAGGCCGTGGAAGATGACATTAGTGTAACCTATCAGCTTTCGGTCAACAAGATGGATATGGGCAAAGTCATTGGAAAGCAGGGGCGGGTTGCAAAAGCGATACGAACTGTTGTCTACGCAGCGGGATCATCACAACAAAAAAAGATTTATCTTGAAATCGGTGAATAGCTTTTTGCATCTAGATAAAGGGAGGGATCACACCCTCCCTTTTTGCTAACTTCTTTTTTAGCTTACCAAAATCTTCGAATCATTGAGGGGAGCGCTAGAAGGCAATGAAAATACTGCAAACGGTTGTGGTGAAACAAATTTTAACCGAAGCCAGCAAGCAGAAATTGCTCGAAAAATACTTTGCCAGAAGGCTGCAACTGCAAAAAGAAACCGAACAATTGCAGTTTGAACTGAAACGGTTGGAAAAAACAAAAAAATTCCAATCAAGCGCCTTAAAAATCCATTTTGAAAAAGAAATGAAAAAGCGCCAGGAAAAAGACAAGTTACTTGAGTTTCAAATTGAACAATTACATATGCTACCAATAGGCAGTGAATTGAAGGAGAAAGAAGTCAAAGCTCTTGTAGATGTGGAGATCGGCGACCGCTGGGATGAACGATTGGGTCAAGTTTCGATCATTATCAAAGATGGCATCGTTGAGGATATACGATAGAGGTGATAGAGAAGTGGAAAAATGGTTCAATGTCGGCAAAATTGTCAACACCCAAGGAATTAAAGGAGAAGTGCGCGTCATTTCGACAACCGATTTTCCAGAAGAACGCTACAAAAAAGGAAACCGGTTATCACTGTTTTTGCCAAACTCGCAGCAGCCGACTGAATTAACGGTTAAAAGCCACCGTAAACATAAAAATTTTGATTTGCTGCTATTTGAAGGATATGAAAATATTAATGAGGTTGAAAAATTTCGCAACGGCCTTCTCAAAGTACCTGAAACCCAGCTGAGTGATTTGCAGGAAGGTGAGTTTTATTTTCATGAAATTATCGGCTGCCTTGTTTGTACAAAAGATGGAGTAGAAATAGGGAAGGTAAGCGAGATTTTAACCCCTGGTGCAAACGATGTCTGGGTCGTAAAAGGAAAAAACGGTAAAGAGCATCTAATTCCTTATATTGAGGATGTCGTCAAAAAAGTTGACACAAAAGAGAAAATCATATTGATTCACCCAATCGAAGGGCTGCTGTCATGATGCAAATTGATGTGCTGACTCTCTTTCCGGGAATGTTCTCCGGTGTCTTTGGCGAATCGATTTTAAAGAAGGCCCAAGAAAAATCAGCGGTGAACTTGCAAGTGGTTAATTTTCGTGATTTTGCCGATAACAAGCACAAAACCGTCGATGATTATCCTTATGGCGGCGGAGCAGGTATGGTATTGAAGCCGCAGCCGATTTTTGATGCGGTTGCCGCCTTGAAAGAGAAAGCGAAGACAAGCCGGCCACGGGTACTATTGCTTTGTCCGCAAGGGGAACAGCACACGCAAAAAAAGGCAGAGGAGCTATCAAGGGAAGACCACTTGATTTTTATTTGCGGTCATTATGAAGGGTATGATGAAAGAATTCGCACCCATCTGGTCACAGATGAGATTTCAATTGGAGATTATGTGTTAACTGGCGGGGAATTGGCGGCGATGGTCGTGATTGACAGTGTTGTCCGGCTGTTGCCTGAGGTTTTAGGAAACGCTGAATCCCATCAGCAAGATTCGTATAGTACCGGACTGCTGGAACATCCCCATTATACAAGACCTGTCGATTTCCGCGGGTTGAAGGTGCCGGAAATATTAATCTCCGGAAATCATAAGCTAATTGAAGAGTGGAGAATGAAAGAGGCGCTCAAAAGGACGTTTGCACGCCGCCCTGATTTACTTGAAAAAATGGAGCTGACGAATCAACAATCAAAATGGCTGGAAGAAATCAAAAAAGAACTGGAGTAGTAGTTGCAGCCCAGCTTCCGGTATGTTATGATATTTCTTGTGGCTTAAACTTGAACTAGTTTTAAGTCTGATAACGATGTTCCGCTGCCCTTTTTAAAGAAAGCGAGGCAAGAGCATCTGTTGGAAGGAGTTGAAAACGATGCAAAAAATTATTGAAGAAATCACAAAAGAACAACTTCGTTCGGATCTTCCGGCGTTCCGTCCTGGTGACACTGTACGTGTTCACGTAAAAGTTATCGAGGGTACACGCGAGCGGATTCAGGTTTTCGAAGGTGTTGTGATTAAGCGTCGTGGTGGTGGAATCAGCGAAACTTTTACAGTACGTAAAGTTTCTTATGGTGTAGGCGTTGAGCGTACATTCCCTGTGCACACTCCAAAAATTGCGAAGCTAGAAGTGATCCGCCGCGGTAAAGTCCGCCGTGCGAAACTTTACTACTTGCGCAACTTGCGCGGTAAAAAAGCTCGTATTAAAGAAATTCGCTAATGAAAAAATGAAAAGAGCTTGCACTGCAAGCTCTTTTTCTGTACATAGAACCTGCCGATTTTTCAATAATAAGTATGTTTGCAGCAATCAATTTGTTTCCGAAATAAAAACAAATTATTAAAGTTTGATTAAAAAGCTATTCCCATCGTGTTTATTCAATCGTTGTTATGTAAAATAAACAGTGAAACTATTTTTTTTGCGAAGATTGGTGGGGAACAGAATGACAAAGAAGAAAAATGAGCTGTGGGAATGGACAAAGGCATTATTGATTGCTGTCGTGTTGGCAGGAGTCATCCGATACTTCCTCTTTGCTCCAATAGTGGTTGATGGGCTGTCGATGATGCCGACACTGCATGATCAAGATCGAATGATTGTCAATAAATTGAGTTATGAAATTGGAAAACCAAAACGATTTGATATTATCGTTTTTCATGCGCCGGAGGGCAAAGACTATATTAAAAGGGTCATTGGTTTGCCCGGCGACCGGATCGAATACAAAAATGACACTCTTTACGTAAACGGAAAGGCTTATAAAGAACCTTATTTAGATCAGTACAAAAAACAAGTTGTGGATGGACCGCTAACGGATCCTTTCACTTTGAAAGAAAAAATCGGCCGCGACACTGTTCCGCAGGGTCAATTGTTTGTGATGGGCGACAATCGCCGCTTCAGCAAGGACAGCCGCCATATTGGTACGATTCCATTAAGCAAAGTCATTGGGAAAGCAAGTGTCGTGTATTGGCCGCTAAAAGATGCACGAATCGTAAAATTGAACTAAGTTTGGAGGTGGCAGCTTTGACGATCCAATGGTTTCCCGGCCACATGGCCAAGGCTCGCAGAGAGGTCACGGAAAAGTTAAAGTTGGTTGATATTATATTTGAATTGGTTGATGCAAGAATCCCCTATTCCTCGAGAAATCCGATGATCGACGAAATCATTCAGCATAAGCCGCGGCTTGTGCTCCTGAATAAAGCGGATATGGCGGATAAAGACGAAACAAAAAAGTGGCTTCGTTTTTTTGCTGACGAAGGGGTTTCGGCACTTGCAATCAATGCACAGGCAGGTGAAGGGCTGCGCGAAATCGTTCAAGCTTCCAATCAGCTTTTAAGCGAAAAATTTGCGCGTTTAAAAGCAAAGGGTGTAAAGCCGAGAGCGATCCGAGCCATGATTATCGGGATCCCGAATGTCGGAAAATCAACATTGATTAACCGCCTTGCCAAAAAAAATATCGCCAAAACAGGAAATACTCCAGGGGTCACAAAAGCACAAGCATGGATCAAAGTTGGCAAGGAACTGGAACTTTTGGACACGCCGGGAATTCTTTGGCCAAAATTTGAAGATCAGGAAGTCGGCTTGAAACTGGCAGTTACCGGAGCCATAAAAGATACGATTCTCAATTTGCAGGATTTGGCTGTCTTTTCGTTGCGGTTTCTGGAAAAAGCCTATCCAGAGCGCTTAAAAGAGCGATATGGACTGGAAGCCATTCCGGAAGATCTCGTGGTGCTGTTCGACCATATCGGCAAGCTAAGAGGCTGTTTAATGGGCGGAGGGACGATTGATTACGATAAGGTAGCTGAGCTTGTCGTAAGGGAAATTCGTGGGGAAAAGTTTGGCTCGCTAACGTTTGAAAGCCCGGAATATTTCCAATCGGACGAAACAGCCGATCATTGATTCATTGCTCTCCCTTCTGGAGGGCTTTATTTTTTTAAACGATTACCGATAAAAACGGAAAGAAGGTGAAAATGAGATGAAATGGACAATTGCCCAAGTAGAGAAAGAGCTGACTGCAATAAAGGATCCAAACCATTCCTTTTTTGCTGAAATTGAGAAGGATGAACGAAAAGGAGTTCAGCTGCTTGTGACTCGTTGGAAAAAAGAATGGCAAAAGCAACAGCACTTGCAAGCGAAATTCATTGAAATGAAGCGTTACGAAACGAAATGCCGGGCAGAAGGGTTCCGTTCGATTGCCGGAGTGGATGAAGTCGGCCGTGGGCCGCTTGCGGGACCTGTTGTAGCTGCAGCAGTCATTCTCCCGGAGAATTTTTCTTTGCCGGGGATTGACGATTCAAAAAAATTATTTGAGCAAAAGCGTGAAGAATACGCAGCAATTATCCGTAAACAAGCAGAAGCTGTAAGTGTTTCCTTTATCGAGCCAGCTGTTATTGATGCAATCAATATTTATCAGGCAACCAAAAAAGCGATGGCATCCGCGATCGCATCATTGGCAACCCAGCCGGACTTTTTACTGATCGATGCAATGAAATTGGATACGCCATACCCTTCTGAATCGATTGTTAAAGGGGACGCAAAAAGTATATCCATTGCAGCTGCATCCATTATTGCCAAAGTGGCAAGGGATCATTACATGAAACAACTCAGCAGGCAATATCCGGAATACGGCTTTGAGCAAAATATGGGGTATGGAACGAAAGAACATCTTCAAGCGATTAATCTGTTTGGGATTACCCCAGAACACCGTAAAAGCTTTGCGCCGATAAAAGAAATGTACATAAAGGTGTAAAAAGGAGGCGCCGAAATGAATCCACTGCAACTTTTAAAAACATTAACCAAATCTGGAACAACTGCGCCTTTAGGTGAAACAGCATTCCGTCCCGGCCAGATTGTTTTTGGAAAAGTAGTTTCTCTTTTTCCGAATCAAGTGGCAGAGGTAAAGATCGGATCGCAAAAATTAATTGCAAAACTTGAGGTGCCATTAGCCATAAACGACCAATACTGGTTTCAGGTTCAGCAAGGAGAGGGCGAAATCCACTTGAAAATTGCCGCGCAGGATAGCAGCAACCTTTCAGACAAACTGCCTTCAGATTTGCTCCTCAAGCAATTAGGCATTGCTGCTACTAAAGAAAGCAGAATGCTTTTGGAATATGCTGTCCAAAACCGTCTGTCGATTTCAAAAGAATGGCTGCATCTGGGAACAAGCTGGCTGAGAAATTTGCCGGATCAAGCCGCAGGGCTGGAAACAATGAAAAGGATGCTGGAAAAAGATTTCCCCCTAACAAAAACTGTTTTTACTGCTTTGGTGAGTGCAACAAACACCGAGCATATTCGCTCATTGATGGAACGGCTTGTGGATTTAGTAAAAACCAGTACATCACAAAGCGAATTGAGCGGAAATTTGCTTGCCGTGCTGAATAATCTGCTCGGGAAGGAAGAAGATTTGACGTCTTTTCAGCCTTCCCAACCAGATTGGAGAAATAGCGAAGCGGTTGGGCGGCATCTGAAGCAGCTCATGAATACAATCGGGTTAAATTATGAAAGCGAGCTTATACAAAAAGGAAATGACATTGGAAAGGAAGCAGACCAGTCATCGTTAAAACCATTGCTTCTCAAGTATTTAAATGAAAATCCAACCCCTGAGCAAAAACAGGCGGCGGAACAGCTACTTAGTCGGATCACAGCCCTCCAGTTGCTTTCAAGCGACAATGGAGTATTGCAGCAGTTCGTAGCCCAAATCCCGCTGTCTTTTCCCCAGTTTACAACAGAAGCAACGATCCAATGGAACGGGCGGAAACAAGCAGATGGGAAAATCGACCCCAATTATTGCCGGATTCTTTTTTACTTGGAATTAGAGACAATTGGCGATACGATTATTGACGTGCAGATTCAAAACCGGATCATGACCCTTGAGATAATGAATGAGCGTACTGATTTAAAAGAGATATCAAGCTCTTTGATCCATTCCTTAAAAGATCAATTGCGACGGCTGGATTATCACCTTTCTTCTTATTCCTTTTCGGTGCCCTCAGAAAAACAAGTGATTACCGAAAATTTGAAAAATTTGGCTATTCCGGCGATACACCATACCATTCGGGGGGTGGATCTCCGTATATGAGTGAAAAACGAAAATCCAAAAGGTTGGAGGCTGTGGCGCTTTCCTATCAGCAGCATGTTCACGATGCCCCTAAAGTAATTGCAAAAGGAAAAGGCAAAATGGCTGAAACCATTATTGAAAAAGCGAAGCAAAATCAAATACCAATCCAGGAGGATCCGTCACTCGTCCAGCTTCTGGCAGAGCTCAATCTAAATCAAAGCATACCTGAGGAATTATACCAGGCAGTCGCAGAAATATTTGCATTTATTTACCAAACAGATCGAAAAGCAGCAACTGCAGATCAAAAAAAGGATGACCGAACATAGTGTAAAAATTTTTTGATAAATAGGATTTTTTCGCATAATGATGGACAAAGTATGCAGCTTTATATAAAATGAAAGCGCAGTCTATAAAAGAAAGAGTCATCAAGGAGGATGGGAAATGAATATCCACGAGTATCAAGGAAAAGAAATCCTCAGAAAATACGGGGTTGCTGTTCCAAACGGAAAAGTCGCATTTACAGTGGAAGAAGCGGTTGAAGCGGCAAAAGAGCTAGGGACAGAGGTTTGTGTCGTCAAAGCGCAAATTCACGCTGGCGGCAGGGGAAAAGCCGGCGGTGTTAAAGTAGCAAAAAACCTTGAAGAAGTGCGTACATATGCAAATGGAATTTTAGGAAAAACATTGGTCACGCATCAGACAGGTCCAGAAGGAAAAGAAGTAAAACGATTATTGATTGAAGAAGGCTGCGATATTCAGAAAGAATACTATGTTGGTTTAGTGCTGGATCGTTCCACTTCCCGTGTCGTTTTAATGGCATCGGAAGAGGGAGGAACAGAAATTGAGGAAGTTGCAGCGAAATCTCCGGAGAAAATTTTTAAAGAAGAAATTGACCCTGTGCTTGGCTTAATGCCGTATCAGGCGCGCCGGATTGCGTTTAATATTCATATTCCAAAAGAATTCGTCAATCAAGCTGTGAAATTTATGATGGGCCTCTACAAAGTGTATGTTGACAAGGATTGTTCCATTGCTGAAATCAACCCGCTCGTTGTGACAGGGGATGGGAAGGTAATGGCCTTGGACGCAAAGCTGAATTTTGATTCCAATGCGCTGTACCGTCAGAAAGATGTTGTTGGGTACCGTGATCTTGAAGAAGAAGATCCAAAAGAAATCGAAGCATCAAAATATGATCTAAGTTATATTTCGCTTGATGGCAACATTGGCTGTATGGTTAACGGTGCAGGTCTCGCGATGGCGACGATGGATATCGTAAAGCACTATGGCGGCGACCCAGCAAACTTCCTGGATGTTGGCGGCGGTGCAACGGCAGAAAAAGTAACCGAAGCATTCAAAATTATCCTTTCAGACCCAAATGTAAAAGGGATTTTTGTCAATATTTTCGGCGGTATCATGAAATGCGACATCATCGCCGAGGGAGTTGTGGAGGCTGCCAAACAAGTCAGCCTGGAAGTACCGCTTGTTGTTCGTTTAGAAGGAACGAATGTTGAACTCGGCAAAAAGATTCTAAATGAATCAGGACTAAATATCATTGCTGCCCAGTCCATGGCTGATGGCGCACAAAAAATTGTATCATTGGTAGGGTAAAGGATGACTGCAGGCATCGTTTCGAGACATCACTGGATATTTGGAGGGGAATCAAGTGAGCGTATTTATTAATAAAGACACAAAAGTAATTGTTCAAGGAATAACAGGTTCAACTGCCCTTTTTCATACAAAACAAATGCTTGAATATGGCACGCAAATTGTCGGCGGGACATCTCCCGGCAAAGGCGGAATGGAAGTAGAAGGGGTTCCTGTATTTAACACCGTTAAGGAAGCGGTAGAAGCAACAGGGGCAAATGCCTCGGTTATTTATGTTCCAGCGCCGTTTGCCGCTGACGCAATCGTTGAAGCAGTTGATGCAGAACTGGATTTAACAATCTGCATTACCGAGCATATTCCTGTTCTTGACATGGTCAAAGTTAAGCGGTACATGGAAGGGAAAAAGACGAGGCTGATTGGACCAAACTGTCCTGGCGTGATTTCACCAGAAGAGTGCAAAATTGGCATCATGCCTGGCTATATTCACAAGAAAGGCCATGTAGGGGTAGTATCCCGTTCCGGTACTTTGACGTATGAAGCCGTACACCAGCTATCTCAAGCAGGCATCGGACAGTCAAGTGCAGTGGGCATTGGCGGCGATCCTGTGAATGGCACAAACTTTATCGATGTCTTAAAGGCATTTAATGAGGATCCGGAGACTTATGCCGTTATCATGATTGGCGAAATCGGCGGTACGGCTGAAGAAGATGCGGCGAAGTGGATCCAAGCCAATATGACAAAGCCGGTAGTCGGCTTTATCGGCGGACGCACGGCGCCTCCTGGAAAACGGATGGGACATGCTGGTGCAATTATTTCCGGAGGGAAAGGAACGGCTGATGAAAAGATCCGCGTCATGAATGAATGTGGCATTCGAACAGCCGATACGCCTTCTGTCATGGGTGAAACATTGATCGAGGTGCTGAAAGAAAAAGGCTTGTACGAAAAGTGCAAGACACATTAAACATAAATGAAAGTGTCCCCTCTCCTTAACATACATGGGGGGGCTCTTTCCCCTTTTAAAAATATGGCTAATGGAGGTTTACAATGGATGAATTTAAAAAAAGACTGATTCAACTGCTACATTATCCGAACGTCACATGGAACGCGGTTTACCAAATCTTGAAAAAAGATCCGACACTCAGTACACTGCACTACTTGCGTCCGCAAGATTTCAAGAAAAATACCTCTTCCACTAAGTTAAACTCCTTCAAGAATATCGAATTCGACCGCTATTCTGACCTCATTCATGAACAAATCCGCCAGTATAAAACAAATGAAATTCAGGTCATTTCCTTTTTTGATCCACAATATCCCGCTATTTTAAAAGAAATCTACCAGCCTCCGTGGGCTCTTTTTGCAAAAGGTGATATATCTCTTTTGAATAGGGAGCCAAAGCTTGCCGTTGTGGGCTCGAGGCAGGCAACACAGTATGGCAAGAGAGCCATCCGCCTGTTGCTGCCCCATTTAATTGAAAAAGGAATTGTAATTGTCAGCGGACTGGCAAAAGGAGTGGATGCGCTGGCCCATGAGTGTACGATTGAAAATGGGGGGAAAACGGTTGCAGTAATTGCTGGGGGATTGTATCATATTTATCCGAAAGACAATGTGGAACTGGCATCAAAAATGATGCAAAACCATCTCGTACTTTCGGAATATCCGCCAGATACGAAACCGGAGAAATGGCATTTTCCGAGCCGTAATCGAATCATCAGCGGACTTTCTGCCGGCACGTTATTAATAGAGGCAAAACAAAAAAGCGGCTCATTAATTACCGCCAACTATGCAGTAAATGAAGGCCGTGAAGTTTTTTCTCTCCCGGGAAGCATTTTTAATCCGTTTTCGCATGGTACGAATTCCTTGATTCAACAAGGGGCAAAGCTTGTAACAACACCGGAAGATATATTAGAAGAACTTCATTTTCAAAAATAGTTTTAAGCTGATTTTTCCCTGAAATGGGTAATTTTTTTGAAAAAGTAGTTGAAATGATTGTTAAAATGTTATACATTTTCCAACAGATATTCAAAAAAACACGTCGTTTTTTAAAGAGAAAGCATTAATACCATTTGACAAGAAATTTTATATGTTCAATAATAGTGGATAATTTATAAGATGAAAGAGTATAATTCTTTAAAAATTGGATGATAAAGTGTGGATATAGAATTCATGAGGATTTGGGATTTTGGCTATCGATTCTTTTCGCCAAGCATACAGGCTGATTAAAAAGAATTTTTGTCAAAAAGCTGCATATTCTCTTTAAGCAGCAGCACCTTGTGGTGAAATGCTTGTAAATTTCTGCTATCCCTCTTAAGGAGGATGACTGGATGTCAGATTTTCTTGTAATCGTTGAGTCACCGGCTAAGGCGAAAACGATTGAACGATATCTTGGAAAAAAATATAAAGTGAAAGCATCCATGGGGCATGTCCGCGATTTACCGCGAAGCCAAACGGGTGTTGATGTAGAAAACAATTATCAACCTAAATATATTACGATTAGAGGAAAGGGACCTGTTTTAAAAGAATTAAAAACAGCGGCAAAAAAGGCGAAAAAAGTATACCTGGCAGCCGACCCTGACAGGGAAGGGGAAGCCATTGCCTGGCATTTAGCACACAGCCTTGATGTAGATATTCAATCGGACTGCCGCGTTGTATTTAATGAAATCACAAAGGATGCCATTAAGGAGTCATTTAAACACCCAAGACCGATCAATATGGATCTTGTCGACGCACAGCAAGCACGGAGAATTCTGGATCGACTTGTCGGCTACAATATATCTCCATTGCTATGGAAAAAAGTAAAAAAAGGATTAAGTGCCGGTCGGGTACAATCGGTCGCAGTCCGGTTGATTATTGACCGTGAACAAGAAATTAAGGCGTTTATTCCAGAAGAATATTGGACGATTGATGGAGAATTCCTTAGAAATGGGAATCAATTTACCGCTAGTTTTTATGGAATAAATAATGAAAAAATCGATTTAAACTCAGAAGAAGACGTAAAACGCGTTCTTAACGAAATGAAAGACAATCAATTCACCGTCTCCTCTGTAACGAAAAAAGAGCGGAGACGAAACCCGGCTCCGCCTTTTACGACGTCATCGTTGCAGCAGGAAGCAGCAAGAAAGCTAAATTTCCGTGCAAGAAAAACGATGATGCTGGCACAGCAGCTCTATGAAGGGATCGAGCTCGGAAAAGAGGGTACAGTTGGTCTGATTACGTATATGAGAACGGACTCCACCCGGATTTCTGAGGTAGCTCAATCAGAAGCCGCGAATTATATTAAAATGGCTTTTGGTGATAGCTATTTAAAAGAAGAGCAGCGCAAGGAGAAAAAAGCAGCCAATGCTCAGGACGCACATGAGGCGATTCGACCATCCAGCACATACCGGGATCCCAACAGTGTAAAAGAATTTTTATCAAAGGATCAATTCCGTTTGTACAAACTAATTTGGGATCGATTTTTGGCTAGTCAGATGGCACAGGCCGTTATGGATACAATGACGGTTGATTTACACAATGGGCCTGTGCAGTTCCGCGCAACCGGCTCGAAAGTGAAATTTCCCGGATTTATGAAATTGTATGTGGAAGGTTCAGATGACCAGATTGAGGAAAAGGAGAAAATGCTGCCTGATCTGCAAGAAGGGGATCAGGTCATGAAAAAAGAAATTGAACCAAAGCAGCACTTTACACAACCGCCGCCAAGGTATACGGAAGCGCGGCTTGTCAAAACGCTTGAGGAATTAGGGATCGGGCGGCCATCCACATACGCTCCTACCTTGGATACGATTCAAAAACGGGGATATGTAAACCTCGATAATAAACGATTTGTACCAACTGAGCTCGGGGAAATTGTGATTGAGTTGATGATGGAATTTTTCCCTGATATATTGGATGTAGAATTCACAGCAAAAATGGAACAGGACTTGGATGATGTAGAAGACGGCAAAATTCATTGGGTGGAAATCATTGATGAATTTTATCAGGAATTTTCCAAGCATCTTACAATCGCAGAAAAAGAAATGCAATCAGTTGAGATCAAGGATGAGCCGGCTGGAGAAGATTGCGAACTATGTGGGAGTCCAATGGTTTTTAAAATGGGGCGATACGGGAAATTTATGGCATGCAGCAATTTTCCTGAATGCCGGAACACAAAACCGATTGTTAAAGAAATCGGCGTGACATGCCCGAAATGCAAAGAAGGGCAAATCATCGAAAGAAAGAGCAAGAAGAAACGGATTTTCTATGGCTGTACCCGTTACCCTGAATGTGACTTTCTTTCATGGGATAAGCCATTGCCAAGAAGCTGTCCAAAATGTGATTCCTTACTGGTCGAAAAGAAGCTGAAAAAAGGTGTACAGGTGCAGTGCACAGAATGTGACTATAAAGAAGAACCACAAAATTAAGGGTGAGCCCTGTGCTCACTCTTTTCAGCTAATCAGAATTTATATCCATAAATTCTGAACGCATAAGGGCAACTACGCCTCTGTCTTCGCTAAAGGCTCGCCAATCGGCGAGTTTTCTTTATTTGTGTGCTGACAAATGATTCTATTGTGACTCAGTTTCCTTGAATTCGTTAAAAATTTGCTTGGAAAGCGAAGCCTTTTGTTGAACGAAAGCCTGTTTTTAGGCAAAAATGGACATTGGCAAGGGAAAAGGGTAAAATAAAGCGGCAATGTGATGTTGGAGGTAATAAAATGAGCGATTTAACAATAAATGTAATTGGTGCGGGATTGGCCGGAAGTGAAGCAGCCTGGCAGATTGCAAAAAGAGGCATTAAGGTTCGGCTTTTCGAAATGCGTCCTGTCAAGCAGACACCGGCGCATCATACAGATAAATTTGCTGAGCTCGTTTGCAGCAATTCTTTACGGGCAAATACATTAACAAATGCAGTTGGAGTATTAAAGGAAGAAATGCGCAAGCTTGATTCGGTCATTATGGCTTCAGCCGATGCCTGCTCAGTTCCCGCTGGTGGAGCTCTGGCGGTTGATCGCCATGAATTTGCGGCAAGAGTTACTTCAATGGTGAAAAATCATGAAAATGTTACGGTTGTTAACGAGGAAGTAATAGATCTCCCGGAAGGACCGACAGTTATTGCGACAGGCCCGCTGACAAGTCCGGCTCTCTCTGCCCGGCTAAAGGAATTGACCGGCGAAGAATATTTGTATTTCTATGATGCGGCTGCGCCGATCATTGAAAAAGACAGCATTAATATGGAAAAAGTATACTTAAAGTCGCGTTATGATAAAGGGGAAGCAGCTTATTTAAATTGCCCAATGACGGAAGAAGAATTTGATCGCTTTTATGAGGCGCTTGTATCGGCAGAGACAGTGCCATTAAAAGAATTCGAAAAAGAAATCTTCTTTGAAGGCTGTATGCCGATTGAAGTGATGGCTGCCCGTGGCAAAAAGACAATGCTCTTCGGCCCATTGAAACCAGTTGGTTTGGAAGATCCAAAAACGGGAAAGCGACCTTTTGCAGTTGTTCAGCTTCGTCAAGATGATGCTGCTGGAACACTGTTTAACATTGTCGGGTTTCAAACCCATTTAAAATGGGGAGCGCAAAAAGAAGTCATTCAACTGATCCCCGGGCTTGAAAATGCGGAGATCATCCGCTATGGGGTTATGCATCGCAATACATTTATCAATTCGCCGAAGGTATTAAAAGCAACCTATCAATTCCGCGATCGCGAAGATTTATTTTTCGCCGGACAAATGACAGGTGTTGAAGGGTACGTCGAATCGGCAGCTAGTGGTTTAGTTGCCGGGCTTAACGCAGCCCGCCTTGTTCTTGGGGAAAGTCCGCTTGTTTTCCCTGCTGAAACGGCAATCGGCAGCATGGCCAGATATATTACGACAACCAATGCGTCCAGTTTTCAGCCGATGAATGCAAATTTTGGGTTGTTTCCAGAATTACCTGTTAAAATTAAAAATAAGCAAGAGCGAAACTTACAGCATGCAACAAGAGCATTGGAAACAATTCAGAACTTTGTGAAGGTTTTGTAAAATTTATTGCTTTTTGCTCAATAAATATGATAAGATTTAGTAGCCTTTTGCGAGGTGGCGGGATTGGCAAATGTGAACGTTTTAGTAAAGTTGTTTGTTGAATATTTACAAATGGAGAAAAATTCCGCACAATATACAATTGAACATTATCAATATGAAATCAGTGAATTCCTTATGTTCATGTCTGAACAAGGAATTGAGGATGTTTGTAGTGTTCAATACTTGGATGCGAGACTCTATTTAACTGTGCTGTATGAACGAAAGCTTGCGAGAAAAACGGTTGCAAAAAAAATTTCATCTTTGCGTAGTTTTTATAAGTTTTTGCTGCGTGAAAAATACGTTGAAGAAAATCCGTTTGCCCTTGTAACCATTCCAAAAGCTGAAAAAAGATTGCCTGAGTTTTTCTATGAAAATGAGCTCCAGCAATTATTTCAGGCTTGCGAAACCCAAACCCCGTTGGGCCAGCGGAATAAAGCTTTGCTTGAATTGTTATATGCTACTGGAATGCGGGTAAGCGAATGCTGCCAACTGAAGTTAAAGGATGTTGACTTCTTTTTATCGACAGTATTGGTTCACGGAAAAGGCCAAAAAGAGCGCTATGTCCCCTTTGGAAGACAGGCAAAGGACGCTTTGGAACAGTACATAAATTGCGGCAGAAAAAAGCTGATGACCGGAAATACGGTGCACGACCAATTGTTTGTCAATTACCGGGGCGGCAGTTTGTCGACAAGGGGTGTCAGGAAGATTTTAGATGGGATCATTGAAAAATCTGCTTTAAATAGTCATATACACCCGCATATGTTGCGGCATTCATTTGCAACCCATTTGCTGAATAACGGAGCTGACCTCCGATCAGTACAAGAACTGCTAGGGCATGCATTTTTAACATCGACTCAAATATACACGCATGTAACAAACGAACATCTCCGCAAAACCTATATGGCACACCATCCTCGGGCATAACGGAACAAATGTCCAAAAGGATATTGTTGGAGCATAATTGGCCTAAAACGAATGGTCCAACTAGATTGAAATTTCATTGTTTGCCTTGTATAAAATCAAAAGAAACGCCTAGGAGGATTCCGCGATGTCAGAATTTCATGCGACGACGATTTTTGCCATCCACCACAATGGAGAATGTGCAATGGCTGGCGATGGGCAAGTAACCTTTGGAAATGCAGTTGTAATGAAACATACAGCAAAGAAGGTAAGAAAAATCTTCAACGGCCGAGTTTTAGCCGGGTTTGCCGGCTCTGTGGCAGATGCCTTTACCCTTTTTGAAATGTTTGAGGGTAAATTGGAAGAATACAATGGGAATCTGCAGAGGGCTGCTGTTGAATTAGCTAAACAATGGCGAAGCGACAAAGTGTTGCGAAAACTAGAAGCCATGCTAATTGTCATGAATCAGGAAGCATTGCTCCTTGTATCCGGAACGGGTGAAGTAATTGAGCCAGACGACGGCATACTTGCTATTGGCTCTGGCGGCAACTATGCATTAGCAGCGGGGCGCGCAATGAAGCAGAATGCAGGCGGGCATTTGTCTGCCAAAGAAATTGCCCGAGCATCTTTGGAAATTGCCGCAGACATTTGCGTCTACACAAACCACAATATTATTGTTGAACAGCTATAAATAGGAAGGAGTCGAGAATGGATGGCAAATTCAACGAATCTAACTCCACGACAAATTGTTGAGAGGCTTGATCAATATATAATTGGCCAAAAAGATGCGAAGAAGGCAGTTGCTGTTGCATTGCGAAATCGCTATCGCCGGGGGCTTCTTGAGGAAAAGCTCCGCGATGAAGTCATCCCGAAGAATATTCTGATGATTGGACCGACTGGTGTTGGGAAAACAGAAATTGCCCGAAGGATTGCGAAACTCGTAAATGCTCCTTTCGTAAAAGTGGAAGCGACGAAATTTACGGAAGTCGGTTATGTTGGCCGTGACGTCGAGTCAATGGTACGCGATTTAGTGGAAACATCGATCCGGTTAGTGAAAGAGGAAAAAATGCTAAGCGTTAAAGAACGGGCAGAAGAAAGCGCCAACCAACGCCTTGTTGATTTACTTGTTCCATCCGCAAAGAAACAAAACAATTATAAAAATCCGCTCGAAATGCTTTTCGGAGGCGGGGGACAAAATGAAACAGAAACAGACCATTCTGAAGATTTTTCGATTGCGGAGAAACGGAAAGTGGTAAAAGAGCAACTCGCTCTTGGCCAATTGGAAGATAAGCTCGTTACCGTGGAAGTAGAGGAACAGGCACCATCGATGTTTGATATGCTCCAAGGTTCAGGCATGGAGCAGATGGGGATGAATATGCAGGACGCCCTTAGCAACTTGCTGCCAAAACGTCATAAACGCCGGAAAGTCACTGTTCGCGAAGCAAGAAAGATATTAACAAACGAGGAAGCGCAAAAGCTGATTGACATGGATGAAGTGACGCAGGAAGCAGTGTACCGAGCTGAGCAGTCCGGCATCATTTTTATCGATGAAATTGATAAGATTGCCAGCAAAAACTCGGGCGGCTCATCTGCGGATGTCTCCCGTGAAGGGGTGCAACGCGACATCCTCCCGGTTGTAGAAGGGTCGACAATTGTCACGAAGTATGGCTCTGTGAAAACGGATCATATTTTGTTTATTGCTGCCGGTGCTTTTCATATGGCAAAACCATCGGATTTGATTCCGGAGCTTCAAGGTCGTTTTCCAATTCGTGTCGAATTAACGAAACTGACAGTGGACGACTTTTTCAAAATTTTAATCGAGCCGGATAATGCATTAATTAAACAATATCAGGCATTATTGGCAACAGAAGGTATACAAATTGAATTTTCTGACGATGCTATTCGTAGGATTGCAGAAGTAGCATTTGAAGTAAATCAAAACACGGATAATATTGGCGCAAGGCGTTTGCACACGATCCTTGAAAAACTGTTGGAAGATCTTTCGTTCGAAGCCCCGGATATTTCAATGGAAAAAGTATTGATTACGCCGCAATATGTAGATGAAAAGCTTGGAGCGATCTCGAAAAATAGGGATTTAAGCCAGTTTATTCTATAATGAACCGTGTTTTATACGAGGGTTCCAGGGGAAAAGGAAATCGGTATACCGACTTTTTTGCGGAATCATGGAGTGGAAATGTAGGTTTAGAGTTGCAATTACAGGAGGAAGAAGTACATGGATTTATTAGCAAAAACAAGAAAAATTAATGCGTTGCTGCAAAAAGCGGCAGGAAAACCGGTAAATTTCAAGGAGATGGCGGAAACATTAAGCGAAGTGATTGAAGCAAATGTTTTTGTTGTCAGCCGCCGTGGTAAACTATTAGGTTTTGCGATCAACCAGCAGATCGAAAATGAGCGAATGAAAAAAATGCTGGAAGATCGTCAATTTCCAGAAGAGTACACGAATGGACTGTTTAATATTAAAGAAACATCGCCAAACTTGGATGTGGAGAGCGAATATACTGCCTTTCCTGTTGAGAACAAAGATTTGTTCCGCGAAGGATTGACAACGATTGTGCCGATTATTGGAGGCGGTGAACGTCTTGGTACACTTATTTTAGCTCGATTGCAAGAAAAGTTTCATGATGATGATTTAATCCTTGGTGAATACGGGGCTACCGTTGTCGGAATGGAGATTCTTAGGGAGAAAGCAGAGGAAATAGAAGAAGAGGCAAGAAGCAAGGCTGTAGTACAAATGGCCATCAGCTCTCTATCTTACAGCGAGTTGGAAGCAATCGAGCATATTTTTGAAGAATTAAACGGCCAGGAAGGGCTTTTAGTTGCTTCGAAAATCGCTGATCGAGTTGGAATTACCCGTTCCGTTATTGTCAATGCGCTAAGAAAGCTTGAAAGCGCTGGTGTTATTGAATCCCGTTCCCTTGGAATGAAAGGAACGTATATTAAAGTACTAAATGATAAATTCCTTGTAGAACTTGATAAACTACGGGCAAATTAACAAAAAAAGAATGCAGCGGTCTTATCCGCTGCATTCTTTTTTAGCTAATCAGAATTTATATGGATAAATTCTGAACGCATAAATTCAACTACGCCTCTGTCTTCGTCCAAAGGACTCGCCAGTCGGCGAGTTTTCATTTATTGCTATATAGGCCAGTGGGGAATTTGTCGAAAGGAGTGAGCGAAGTTAGGGATTTCTCTTGTTTACTCGACAATTCCAAAATAGTAAGTTACCCTGTCTATACAAGAAAATAGGTATTTTGACTGATAAAATTTAATCTAATCAACATAGACAGAGAATTACATTTTCATTACAATAGAAAAGAGATTGATAAATTTAGAGCATTTTCTACAAAATTTTTCATTTTTTTTACTTTGTTGAAAGAGGTGTATCACTTGAATTTATTTTCAAATACGATTACATCATTGAATCAGGCACTCAATTACGCTTCATTAAAACAAAAAGTCATTTCCCAAAATATCGCAAATGTTGATACGCCAAATTATAAAGCGAAAGATGTCAGCTTCAAAGAAATGCTGCAAAATCAACTCGAATCCGATATCAGTACATACAAAACAGACCCGCGTCACTTGGACTTTACCACCAATCCGTCTAATCAGCCGGGAGTCGTAACAAAGCAAAACGTTCAATACAACAACAATGGCAATAGTGTTGATATGGATCAGCAAATGTCAGACTTGGCTACGAATCAAATCTACTATGATGCGCTTGTTGAACAGCTGAACGGTAAATTTTCTGCATTGCAGAGCGTTATTCGAGGGGGCAAATAATCATGACCATTTTTCAAAGTTTAAATACATCTGCCTCAGCATTAACAGCACAGCGGCTTAGAATGGATGTTATTTCTTCAAATATGGCAAATGCTGATACAACCCGGGCAAAGCTTGTTAACGGCAAATGGCAACCGTATCAAAGAAAGATGGTCGTCCTTCAGCCGAAAGAAGGCGGGTTCTCATCCTATCTTCAAACTGCAATTAACGGTGGGACAAATGCAGCTGGAGGTGGTGTCATGGTGTCCAAAATTGTCGAAGACGCAAAGACACCATATAAAATGGTTTATGATCCTGAAAACCCGGATGCGAATCAAGACGGCTATGTTCAGCTTCCAAACGTAGATCCGCTTCGCGAAATGACAGATTTAATCAGTGCAACCCGCTCATACGAAGCAAATGTTACTGTTTTGAATGCATCAAAAGGAATGTTGATGAAGGCCCTTGAAATCGGGAAATAGTAAAGGAGATTTATAAATGAGCCAAATTTCTTTTCCATCCGTGCAGCAAGTTTTCACACCTGCTGCTGGAGGTGTGAAAACTGCTTCTACTACACCTTTCGAAGCACAGAAAAATTTTGCGTCCGTCTTAAAAGAATCAATTAATAATCTTAATCAGTCGCAGAATACTGCCGACCAATTGACACAAAAGCTGATCAACGGGGAAAATGTTGACCTTCACCAAGTATTGATTGCCAGTCAGAAAGCAAACATTACTTTGCAGGCAACCGTTGAAGTTCGCAACAAAGCAATTGAAGCCTATCAAGAAATAATGAGAATGCAAGTTTAATGGCATTTACAGGATTATAATGATAGCGGTTATCCACTGCTGAGAGCGAAACAGACAGAATAACCGGGGGAAAAACATGAAAGAAACAATCAATAAATATGTAAGCAAGCTAAAAACCTTCTGGTCGGGCAGATCGAAAAAACAAAAACGGATATACATGGGTTCAATCCTTTTACTTGCTGTGCTGATTGCCGCCGTCTCTTTTTTTGCCACAAGAACGACTCTTGTCCCTTTATATAGCAATCTTTCACCTTCTGAAGCGGGTACAATCAAACAAAGTTTGGATGCCAAAGGTGTAAAATCCGAAGTTGCCGACGGCGGGACAACAATCAAAGTGCCAAGCGATGTCGTTGATAATCTTAAAGTGCAGCTCGCTGCTGAAGGGCTTCCAAAGTCAGGACAAATTGATTATTCCTTCTTTAGCAAAAATGCAAGCTTGGGGACAACAGACAATGAATTTAATGTCATTAAGCTTGATGCGATGCAGACAGAGCTTGCCAATTTAATGAAAGGTATCGATGGGGTACAGGATGCCAAGGTAATGATCAACCTTCCTGATAAAGGGATTTTTGTCAATGACAAAGGTGAACAGGCATCTGCATCCATTGTTTTAACCGTTAAGCCCGGTTACCAGTTTAGTAATGAGCAAATCAAGGGACTCTATCAGCTAGTCTCAAAAAGTGTTCCCAACCTTCCTACTAATAATATCGTCATCATGAACCAATTTTTTGAGTATTACGATCTAAATAATCAGCAAAATTCAACGGGAACCGGCTCAACTTTTGCAAATCAGAGCGAAATTAAAAAGCAGATCGAGCGCGATATCCAGCGTCAAGTTCAAACCATGCTTGGCACGTTAATGGGGCAGGACAAAGTCGTAGTCTCTGTGTCGGCTGATATTGATTTTACCCAAGAAAAGCGGGAAGAAAACCTTGTTGAGCCTGTTGATAAAAAAAATATGAAGGGGATTGCGATTAGCGCCCAAAACATTAAAGAAACCTTTACGGGAAATGGAAGCCAGGCTGGTGGAACACCGCAATCACAAACAGCGACAGATCCGCTCGGTTCGAATTATCTCGCTGGCAGCAGCGGTAATGGTGATTATCAAAAAACAGACGACAAAGTCAATTACGAAGTCAACCGCATCCGCAGACAGATTGTTGAGAGCCCGTACAAAATCAGGGATTTAGGCATTCAAGTAATGGTTGAACCGCCAAAACCGAATGATCCAAAATCATTGCCGCAATCCAGGGTCAATGACATTTCCAATATTTTAGGAACCATTGTCAGAACAACCATTGATAAAAGCAGTACTGGAAAGCCTTTAACCAATCAGGATTTGAAAAACAGGATCGTTGTCTCAGTTCAGCCGTTTAATGGAAAAATGAATACAGCACCGCAAGCGCAAACGTCAATTCCGTGGTGGGTTTACCTTATTGGGGGAGTATTGCTCGCCGCTGTTATTCTCTTGCTTATTTTGTTCTTGCGAGCAAGAAAGAAACGAAACGAGGAGAAGGATATGGCGGTTGAATCAACTGAACCTGTATTTATTCCAGATGTAAACCAGGAACAGGAAACTGAAAGCACGTTGAGGCAAAAACAATTAGAAAAAATGGCAAAAGAACACCCGGAAGATTTTGCAAAACTATTGCGCTCCTGGATTGCTGAAGATTAGGTTTTAGGAGGAAAGAAGATTTATGGCAAGGAAAGAACAGAAGGAGTTATCTGGAAAACAAAAAGCGGCCATCCTCCTTATTTCTCTTGGACCCGATGTTTCAGCGAATGTTTACAAGCATCTTAGTGAAGAAGAAATCGAGAAACTGACATTGGAAATATCCGGAGTGAAAAAAGTTGATGCTATGGCAAAAGAAGAAATTCTTGAGGAATTTCATAATATTGCTTTGGCGCAAGATTATATTTCCCAGGGCGGAATTGGCTACGCAAAATCGATTCTTGAAAAGGCTCTCGGGCCCGAGCAGGCAGCCGTGATCATCAATCGGCTGACCTCCTCTCTTCAAGTTCGCCCATTCGATTTCGCCCGTAAAGCTGATCCGGCACAAATTCTTAATTTTATTCAAAATGAACATCCGCAGACGATTGCCTTAATTTTATCGTATCTTGATGCAGCGCAGGCTGGTCAGATTTTATCGGAACTCCCGCAGGAAATGCAGGCAGACATCGCGAGAAGAATTGCCGTGATGGACAGCACCTCACCGGATATTATCAATGAGGTTGAACAAATCCTTGAGCGGAAGCTTTCGGCTACGGTAACTCAGGATTACACTCATACAGGCGGGATTGAAGCGGTTGTCGAAGTCTTAAATGGTGTTGATCGATCAACAGAACGAACGATCCTGGATGCTTTGGAAATTCAAGATCCGGAACTGGCCGAAGAAATAAAGAAACGAATGTTTGTCTTTGAGGATATTGTTACCCTTGACAACCGGGCCATCCAGCGCGTTATCAGAGACTGTGACAATGAAGACTTGATGTTGTCGCTGAAAGTGTCAAGCGACGAAGTGAAGGAAATTGTCTTTAAGAATATGTCACAGCGGATGGTCGAAACCTTTAAAGAAGAAATGGAATTTATGGGTCCGGTTCGATTGCGCGATGTTGAAGAGGCACAGTCCCGGATTGTGTCCATTATTCGCCGGTTGGAGGATGCGGGGGAAATCGTCATTGCCCGTGGTGGAGGAGATGATATCATTGTCTAGATTAATTAAATCCCAGTGGATGGTTGCAGAAACAAAAGGGAAAAAAGTCATTTCAATTAAATCCTTTCAATCACAGTTTGAGGAAAACCCTTCAGAAGTATTAAGGCAAATGGATGCACAGCATGATGCCATTTTGGAAAAAGCAAAACAGGAAGCTGCACTCATTGTTGCTGAAGCAACCGAGAAAGCACAAGCGATCCGTGAACAAATTGCACTCGATCAGCAGGCCTGGGAGGAAGAAAAGCAGTTGCTAGTTGAAATGGCTCGGGAAAAAGGGTATCAAGAAGGGATTGCTTTAGGGAAAGAACAAGGCTGTCAGGAATGGCAGCAAATCATTATAGAAGCAAAAGAGGTCGTTAAACAAGCAAAACAAGAATATCAATCGAAAATCGCTTTAGCTGAAAAAACGATTCTTCATTTAGGAATGAAAACTGCAGAGCGGATAATTGGTACGAAGCTGGAGGAAACCGAAGAAACTTTTTTAGCGATCGTTAAGAGAACGTTAAATGAGGCAAAGGAATACCGCGAAATTCAACTCCATGTTTGTCCAAGCCACTACGGATTTCTAGTAGCACAAAAAGAAGAACTGATGACGGTTTTTCCAAAGGAAACTGATTTGTATATTTATCCGGATGAAAAGCTGTCAGCCGGAAGCTGCATTATCGAATCCGTCAATGGAAGAATTGACGCTGCAATTGATAGTCAACTGGATGAAATTAAGACAAAACTGCTTGATTTGTTGGACGGTGAAACCGGGTGAGGGCGGCTGACTTGCTTGACCATATCGATCGACTTGATACTTTTAGACGGTTTGGTCGGGTGAAAAGAGTAGTCGGTTTAATGATCGAATCGCAAGGACCGGCAAGCTCCATCGGCGATGTTTGTTATATCCATGTAGGTACAGCAAAAAAGCGAAAGATCCAAGCAGAGGTGGTCGGCTTTAAAGACGAGTTTGTAATTTTAATGCCCTATACCTCCATTCAAGAAATATCACCTGGTTGCTTAGTCGAGACGACAATGAAGCCGCTCGAAGTAAAAGTAGGTCAGAAGTTAATCGGCAGTGTAATTGACTCTTTAGGCCAGCCGCTTGATGGCTCGCTACTGCCAAAAGGACTGATGCCGGTAAAGACCGAGCAAGCGCCCCCCAACCCAATGCAGCGTCCTCCAATTACTGAGACGATCGAAGTTGGCGTTCGCATGATTGATAGTTTGCTAACGGTCGGAAACGGACAAAGAGTTGGCATCTTTGCTGGCAGCGGAGTTGGAAAAAGTACCTTGCTCGGAATGATCGCCCGTAATACGAAAGCGGATTTGAATGTGATTGCGTTGATTGGTGAGCGTGGCCGGGAAGTTCGGGAGTTTATTGAACGCGATCTAGGCGAAGAGGGATTGAAACGATCCGTTGTCGTTGTTGCAACCTCTGATCAGCCGGCCTTGATGCGGATAAAAGGAGCGTTTACAGCAACCGCAGTCGCTGAGTATTTTCGCGACAAAGGACTGAATGTCATGTTGATGATGGATTCCGTAACAAGGGTAGCAATGGCACAGCGGGAAGTCGGTCTTGCAGTTGGCGAGCCGCCGACAACAAAAGGATATACACCATCCGTGTTTGCAATCTTGCCAAAGCTTTTGGAACGAACGGGAAGAAATACTTTCGGCTCCATAACGGCTTTTTATACGGTACTTGTCGATGGGGACGACATGAACGAACCAATTGCTGATACAGTCCGCGGCATTTTGGATGGCCATTTTGTTTTGGACAGAGAGCTTGCCAATAAAGGACAATATCCAGCCATTAATGTCCTTAAAAGTATTAGCCGGATAATGAATAATATCGTCGCAACAGAGCATGCCCGGGCGGCCGAGCGATTACGAGAACAGTTTAGCACATATATCAATTCCGCTGACTTGATCAACATTGGTGCATATAAAAAAGGTTCATCGAAGGAAATTGATGAAGCGATCGCCATCTACCCGGAAATATTGTCCTTTATGAAACAAATGACGAATGAAAAAGTTTCGATGGAGGAATCCGTTAACCGATTACTTCAGCTTATGAAAGAAAGGGAATAAACAGTGGTATATCAATTCAGATTTGATAAAATCCTTCATATTAAAGAAACCGAAAAAGATGCAGCGATGGCAGAATACAGTGGTGCTGTCCGAAAATTTGAAGAAGCCGCCAATAAACTGTATGAATTATTGAAAAAAAAAGAAGATATGGAGCTCTACCAATCTGCAAAGTTGTTGAACGGACTGACTGTCTCTGAAATCCGCCATCATCAGCAATTTATTGGGAATTTGCAAAAAAGTATTGATTTTTACCAAAAAATGGTTATGAATGCTCGTGCCCGTATGAATCTGTTTCAAGAAAAACTGATGGAAAAAAACGTTGAAGTGAAAAAGTACGAGAGAATCAGAGAAAAAGACTTTCTTCACTATCAGGAAGAGGAAAAGTTTGCTGAAGGAAGGCAAATGGATGAGATCTCGATTCAACAATACATGAATCGGGGGAATTAAAATGGTGAAAAAACAAATGAACAATGAAGTAACCGAAAACGAAATCGAACAAAAAAAACCGTTTCAGTGGTTTGTTTTTGTGATTCTGATTCCTCTTTTGTTTGCGATTGCAGTAGCGCTTATTGTTTCGACTTTTGCCGGCATTAACGTCTTTAGCGCCGCAAAAGATTTAAGCGGTAAATTGCCTTTTGTTAGCAGTGTTTTTCCTAAAAATGCTCCAAGCACTGCAAATAAAAAAGCAGCGAACGACCTTATCAGTTTACAGGCTCAAGTTAAAGACGATGAAGCGAAAATTTCCCAACTGCAGGCAAAATTGCAAAGCAAGGATCAGGAAATTCAGAAGGCACAGCTTGAAAACAATCGACTTCAGCAGCAAATAGACAGCTTGAATGCAAGCCAAAAAGAAAGTAAGCGGGCGCTTTCCGATCTGGTGACAACCTATGAAACAATGTCACCGAAAAAGGCAGCTCCCATTATCGCGAAAATGACCGATGCTGAAGCACTGAAAATTTTATCAAGCGTTAAGCCTGAGATTCTTGCAAGTATCATGGAGAATATGGATCCTGCCCAGGCAGCAAGATTTACCGAACGATTGACGAATCAGAACGCTGCAAGTCAAAAAAGCACACCATAGATTTTCAGCTGACGAAAACGAAGAAAAGGGGGTGAATCTATGGTAGTTTCAGGGCTCGGATTGAGTGGAACCAAGGTAGCCGGTTCAACAGCCGTAGCTAACACCAATCCGGTTAAAAACTTCAGTCAAATCATACTATCTGCTTTAGGCAGCCAGCCTCCGCAGTCAAAAGGAAACAATGCCCAATTGGATATTCAAGGACAGTCCAAAGCTTCCGGTCTTCTTGCTTACTTAAATCTAGCGGACTTGAATACTATTCCTGGTGGGGGTGAACTGCTTCAACAGCTGTTTGCAAATCCCAACGCCGATTTATTGCAAATGGCCAAGGATTTCCTCGGAATAAATGAGCAGAAATGGACTGAAATTCTTGCACGTTTTGGCGCTGAGCCAAAAGAGAAGGCTGCGGACGGAGTTGATCTGCTCGAAGCTATTTTGGCCGGCCTTGCCGCGATGCCTGCCAATCAGCTGCTTTCAGCTTTAAATGAAAATACTCAGCTGATTGTCAAAACGGCAAAGCTAATGGATTTATTGGCAGCTGCAGAAAAAAATGGAACAGAGTTACCATCACTTCCATCTTTTTTGGAAAAAATTACCGAAAAAATCCAAAATTTTCCAGCGATTGATCCAGCTGAAAGAAGGAAGCAATACCTTCAGCAAACGTTTTCCAAAACAGCAGAGATGATCAATCAAGCGTCTGGAGCAGATTCTAAAACAGTGAGTTTGGATCAAAAAACCGGAAAGGTACAACCGGATTGGAATGGAAATCCTTTCGGAGCTTCCGTTTTGATAAAGCCGCAATTAACTTTAGCGCAGGCGGGTTTGCCAACTAAACCGATCTCTGCTGATGATTTGCAACAGCAATTCCAAGCAATCTTGGCGAAAAGCCAGTTTTTAAAAAAAGATGGTCTGCAAAAATTATTCATTAAACTTTATCCTGAGCAATTGGGTTCCGTAAGAATCGAACTGACGCAAAAGGATCAGATCATCGTTGCAAAAATCCTTACTTCAACCAATTTAGCGAAGGATGCACTTGAATCAAATGTAAATGGTTTGAAGCAGGCATTTGCCGCCCAGAACATTCCGATTGACCGCATTGAAATTGCTCAGCAGGCTTCGTTTCCTGAGCGTTCGCTGAAAGAGGGACATGAACAGGGAGACAATCAGCCACAGCAAGATCGGCAAAATCAGCAACAACGAGAAACTAGTGAAGAAGAAGATGGGTTTACCCTCTCGCTTGAGACAGCCTTATTAAATATGAAAGTGTAGGGATCGTGATGGCAACTACAATTGATTCTAGCTATTTGTTAACTAGCACACAAAACCAACCAAAAAAAACGGGATCAAGCTCGCTTGGCAAGGACGATTTTTTAAAAATCCTCATGACTCAATTACAAAACCAAGATCCGCTTAATCCATTGCAAGATAAGGATTTTATTGCACAAATGGCCACTTTTTCTACCCTGGAACAAATGACGAATTTGGGTGCAACAATGGATAAGTTTGTAAAGCAAAATCAGCTTCTCGAAGCTTCGGCTCTGATTGGAAAAACGGTTACCTATCAGAACGACCAGCAGCAAGAACAATCAGCCCGTATTAAATCTGTTTCTGTCAAGGATGGAAACGTTCTTTATCAATTGGATGATGCGGATAAAACAACAGTGGCAGCGGCTCAAATTACAAAAATTGAATGACCCATTGGATGTGATGAAATGGAAAGTGCTCGTGCTCATGCGGTTGCCTCTTCATTAATACCGGCACGTTGTCAGCCGGTTCAAAAAAAGCAGCCAATGAAACCATCTTTTTCACAACACTTGAATTCGGCTATACGGCCATTGGATACAAATCTGGTTGTCAGCAAACATGCGATGGAACGGCTTCAGCAGCGAAACATCCAAATTAGCGGAGATTGCTGGGCGAGAATTGAAGAAAAGGTTTCCGAAGCAAAAAAGATGGGCGTAAACGATTCTCTCGTTTTAGTCCGGGATGCAGCTTTGATCGTGAGTGCCAAAAATCAAACTGTTATTACAGCTTTGGATCGAAAAGAAGCGAATGCACAAATTTTTACGAATATAAATGGCACGATTGTGCTTGATTAATCAAATGGCTGGACCGTTAATCGGAAGCCTTAAGCTGTGGATTGACAGAAGCAGCGTAAACAGAAGGGAGAAAATAAAATGCTTCGTTCAATGTATTCTGGTATTAGCGGAATGAAAAACTTCCAGACAAAGCTGGATGTCATCGGCAACAATATTGCAAATGTCAATACATATGGGTTTAAAAAGGGACGTGTTACATTTAAAGATGCAATGAATCAAACGATTGCCGGAGCGAGTGCTGCCCAAAATAACCGTGGCGGAAAAAACCCAATGCAGGTTGGCCTTGGCTCGACGATTGCAAGTATTGACTCTGTGCAAACCCAGTCGAGTTTTCAAACGACCGGAAGAGCTCTTGATTTAGCAGTTTCCGGGGATGGTTATTTTATTGTGAAGCAAGGAAATGCCCAATATTTTACCCGTGCGGGAAATTTCTACCTTGATAATAATGGTACGCTCGTAAATGCGGATGGGATGAAAGTTCAATCCATTGAGAACGGGATTCTCAAAGATATCACCGTAAATGTAAATGCGGTTTTACCTGCAAAGCAGACGACGGCCATTACAATGGCTGGGAATTTGCCTCTTGATGCTAAAGGAGATACGAAACTTGTACAGCAAATTCAAGTTGTTGATGATTCAGGAACAGCTCATACCCTTGATATGACGATTAAATCGGTTAATCCGGCAACCGGTAATTGGGATGTATCGTTTACAGATAATACTCTTGACGATCCAGCCGGTAGTAGTGTCAATCAGCCAATCACGATCAATCCAAACAACCCGGCTGCTGACACTGCGGTTACATTGCAAGTCAATGACGGTACAGGAAAACCAAAGGCACTAACTGTGAATTTTTCGCAAAAAAATCTTACGATGACATCCGGGAGCATTGATGCCCAGGCAACAACGGACGGCAATTTACAAGGTTCGCTTGAAAGTTTCAATATCGGTTCGGATGGAGTGATTAACGGCGTGTTTTCGAACGGCTCTGTTCTTTCATTGGGACAACTTGCGCTTGCAAAATTCAGCAATCCGTCAGGGCTTGATAATGCCGGCGGAAATTTATTCCGCCAATCGGTAAACTCGGGAGTGGCCAATATCAATACGCCGGGCAACGGGCGCGGAACGATCGCAGCCGGCTCGCTTGAAATGTCGAATGTCGATTTATCAGAAGAATTCACCGAAATGATCGTTGCTCAGCGCGGCTTCCAGGCAAACACGAAAATCATCACAACTTCTGATGAAATTTTACAAGAGTTAGTAAACTTAAAACGATAAGTTAAGGGAGGAAGGGTTATAATTTTTTATAACCTTGCGAATAGCTGTGATTAAAGTAACGCGCTTAAATGGGAAATCATTTTGTTTAAATGCTATTTATATTGAAACGATTGAGGCCTTCCCGGATACAACGATTACGCTTGCCAATGGCAGAAAGTATGTTGTAAAGGAGACAGAAGAGGAGGCAATTCGATTGGTTACGCAGTTCTACCAATCGATTAACCTTCTCGGACATCTTCAATCGGAGGAGGAAGAACATTTTGAATAAAAAACTTGTCCAAACGATGACGCTGATCTTGCTGGTTATTGCCTTAATCGGCACAGGGGCAGTCGTTTATATCACGAAATACAGTGGCCAAAACAGCAAAGGTCCAACGATTGATGATGTTTTAAAATATTCGGTAGACGTTTCTGAAATTACGACAAATTTGGCTAGCGATAATTATGCAAAGATGGCGTTTAAAATTCAGACGGATAGCAAGAAAGCTAAAGATGAGCTGACGAAACGCGATTTTCAAGTCCGGAATATTATAATTGAAGAACTTTCTGAAAAAAAAGCGAAAGATCTTCAAGGAAAAGCAGGTAAATTGCAGCTGCAAGATGCCTTAAAGACAAAAATCAACAAAGTGATGCAGGATGGAAAAGTTGTTCAGGTATATATAACTGAATCCCTCCTTCAATAAAAAATAGTTTAGTTTACTAAGATGGGGAGGTGAGGAGGCTTGGCTGGAGAAGTACTGTCCCAAAGCGAAATCGATGCACTGTTGTCCGCCTTATCAACGGGTGAAATGGATGCCGATGAGTTAAAGAAAGAGCAGGCGGAAAAAAAGGTGCGGGTTTATGATTTTAAACGGGCACTAAGGTTTTCGAAAGATCAAATTCGAAGCCTAACGAGAATTCACGAAAATTTTGCTAGATTGTTAACGACATTTTTTTCTGCCCAGCTTCGGACATATGTACAAATTACCGTAGCTTCGGCCGATCAAATTCCGTATGAGGAATTTATACGATCGATTCCGAAAATGACCATCTTGAATGTTTTCGAAGTACCTCCATTAGAGGGCAGAATTATAATGGAAGTCAACCCGAATATAGCGTATGCCATGCTTGACCGGATGTTGGGCGGCCGTGGATCAAGTCTTAATAAGGTAGACACGTTGACAGAAATTGAAACAAAAATCATGTCCAATACGTTTGAAAGAGCGATCGAAAATTTACGGGAAGCATGGTCTGCATTATGTGAAATTGATCCGCTCTTAACCGATTTCGAAGTAAATCCGCAATTTTTGCAAATGGTCTCGCCAAATGAAACAGTTGTGGTAATTTCTTTAAACACGGTTATCGGAGAAACGAGCGGGATGATTAATATTTGCATTCCGCACGTTGTTCTTGAACCAATCATTCCAAGACTTTCCGTCCATTATTGGATGCAGGCAGAGAAAAAAGAAAGAGAACCAAAGCAAATGGCTGCAATTGAAAAAAGTATCCAAAGTGCGGAAGTTCCGATTAGTGTAGAACTCGGCCGTTCGGATATCTCGATTCACGATTTCTTGATGCTGGATACTGGCGATGTCATTGAATTGAATCAAGGGATTGATCAGCCGCTGATGATCAAAATTGGCGGAATTCCTAAATTCATTGGCCAGCCTGGGAAATCAAGCAAAAAATTGGCCATTCAAGTCTTGGATATTTTGAAAGGGGGAGACGGAGATGATGAGCGATGACATGCTCTCTCAGGATGAAATAGATGCCCTGTTAAGGGGAACAGGGGACGATGACTTTCAGGAAGACTTCGGGCTAGATGGGAATGAAATCCAAGACGATTTTCTCACACCAATGGAAAAAGATGCATTGGGTGAGATCGGGAATATTTCTTTTGGCAGTTCCGCTACAGCATTGTCAACCTTATTAAATCAAAAAGTGGAAATTACCACACCAAACGTCTTAATTGTTCTCCGGAAAAATTTAAGTGAGGAATTTCCGCATCCATATGTTGGCATTCAAGTGGGTTATACCGAAGGATTTTCAGGCAGCAACTTGCTGATTATCCAACAAAGTGACGCAGCCATCATTGCCGATCTCATGTTAGGCGGCGATGGAACAGCACCAAACGATCTTATGGGGGAAATCCAGCTAAGTGCGGTGCAAGAGGCAATGAATCAAATGATGGGTTCTGCCGCAACATCGATGTCAACGGTTTTTAATAAACGGGTGGATATATCTCCGCCGACAATAAATATTTTGGATGTATCGCAAGGAGAAGGAACCGATCAGCTTCCAGATGAGGAACAGCTTGTCAAAATTTCATTCAGGTTAAAGGTTGGTTCCTTGATTGATTCAACAATCATGCAGCTATTGCCGCTTCATTTTGCGAAACAACTTGTGTTTGAGTTGATGAATCCAGGGCAAGTTGCGGAAACAATGGCCAGCGCCTACCAGGCTTTTGGTAAAGATGAATCGTTTTCTTCGAATGGATCTGAGCCGAAAAAGTCTAAGGAAGCAGCAATGGAAGCGAATGCTGGATTTGATTATGGAACAGAGAATAGCTTTCAAAATCAGCAGTCGAATCAAGCGCAAGTGAATCAAACTTACAATCAGGCAGCCGCATATGCAAATCCAAATTCAGCACCGCAGCATTTGGGATCCGGATTTCAAGGTGCTGCACAGCCAACGATTCAGCCTGCGGTTTTCTCTGATTTCGAATCGCAGCATGCTGCAAATGTGGAAACGAAAAACCTCGATATGTTATTGGATATTCCGTTACAAGTAACAGTTGAGCTTGGGAGAACGAAACGCTCCGTTAAAGAAATATTAGAACTTTCAACTGGCTCCATAATTGAATTGGACAAGCTGGCGGGTGAACCAGTTGATGTTTTGGTCAACAACCGGCTGGTAGCCAAAGGTGAGGTCGTGGTCATTGATGAAAACTTCGGTGTACGGGTTACAGATATTATCAGCCAGAGCGACCGAATCAAGAAATTACGATAATTCAGGAGGATGAACCAATGGCACATAAAATATTGATTGTGGATGATGCCGCATTTATGCGAATGATGATTAAGGATATTTTAACGAAAAATGGCTACGAAGTTGTCGGCGAAGCTGCCGACGGCGTTCAAGCAATTGAAAAATACAAAGAAACCTCCCCGGATTTAATTACAATGGATATTACCATGCCGGAAATGGACGGGATTACGGCATTGAAAGAAATAAAAAAAATCAATCCAACCGCCAAAATCATTATGTGTTCGGCAATGGGACAGCAGGCGATGGTGATTGATGCAATTCAAGCAGGGGCGAAGGATTTCATTGTTAAACCATTCCAGGCTGACCGTGTGCTTGAAGCAATTTCTAAAACTTTAGGATAAATTTATCCCGCATTAGCGGGCAGTAAGTCCCCCATTGGTTGAAGTTTCACTTTATTAAAAATTAGAGGTGCAGCGCCTTGTTAAACATTCAAAAATGGTTAAAAGTAGCGCTTATTGTGATCATTACTCTGCTTGGTCCGCAACCAGCGGCTCAAGCAGAGCAATTGAACAACAGTGTAAAAGACTGCTTTCAAAATCCGAATAAATGCCAGGATCAGAACTTTTCTCCAACGAAACAACCGGTTCAAAAGGGATCAGCCACCACAGCCGCAACAGTGGGAATTACAATATGGGATTTTGTGAGAATGATCTTTGCGACGATTTTCGTTGTCGCGCTGCTGTATTTTTTATTGAAATTTATCAATAAGCGGAGCAAGTCGTTCAAATCAACACAGCTTGTCGAAAACCTCGGCGGAACCTCGCTCGGGGCAAATCGATCCGTACAAATCGTCAAAATTGGCAGCGGACTTTTTATTGTTGGAGTTGGAGAAAATGTCCAGATGCTGAAAGAGATTGATAATGTCCAAGAGCGTAAGGAAATTCTTGCAGAATACAACAACAAGATGGAACAGCTTGTCCAACCAAGCGATATTGTGACAAAGCTATTTGAAAGAACAAAAAACTGGCAGCCGCAAAAGGCAAAGAGTCTTCCGTTTTCTTCCTTATTAAAGACCCAGCTGGAAGAAATGGCAAACGGAAGAAAAAAGCTTTTTGAAGAAATGGAAAAGAAGGGGTCAGACGAACAATGAGCCAATTTGTGGACTTTTTTAGCAGCAGTTCCCCCGCAAATGTTTCAACATCGGTAAAGCTGCTGCTGCTCTTAACGGTGTTGTCGCTTGCCCCGAGCATTTTAATCTTAATGACAGCATTTACGAGGATTGTCATCGTTCTTTCCTTTGTCAGAACGGCGCTTGCTACCCAGCAAATGCCGCCTAACCAAGTGATCGTCGGCCTATCATTGTTTTTAACATTTTTTATTATGGCACCGACGTTTCAAGAGGTAAATAAAACGGCACTTACCCCTTTATTTAATGAAAAAATAACACTCGAACAGGCATATGATCGTGCTGCCGTTCCGTTCAAAGACTTTATGAGCGCTCATACGAGACAGAAAGATCTTGCTTTATTTCTTGATTATTCCAAAGCGCCTAAACCGAAATCAATTCAAGATATTCCGCTGACCACATTGGTGCCGGCATTTGCCATCAGCGAATTGAAAACAGCTTTTCAAATGGGTTTTATGATTTTTATTCCTTTTTTGGTCATTGATATGATCGTTGCTAGCGTGCTCATGTCAATGGGAATGGTCATGTTGCCGCCGGTAATGATTTCTTTGCCGTTTAAAATCCTTTTGTTTGTGATGGTGGATGGATGGTATTTAGTCGTTAAATCTTTATTAGATAGTTTTTAAGCAGGTGAAGTGATGAGTGCAGAAACAATAATTTCAATTGCTGAAAGAGGGATCTATACTATATTAATGGTTAGCGGACCGCTGCTCGTGTTATCTTTAGTCATCGGTTTGATCATCAGCATTTTTCAGGCAACAACGCAAATTCAGGAACAAACGCTCGCATTTGTCCCGAAAATTGTCGCGGTGCTTTTAGGACTTATCTTCTTTGGTCCATGGATGCTCAGTCATATGCTTTCGTATGCGAGCGAAATTTTTTCGAATTTAACGAGATTTGTAGGATGAAAAAATGAATGATTTACTTCCAAAGTTTCCGGCATTTCTCTTAATTTTCGTCAGGGTTACATCCTTTTTTGTAATGATGCCGCTGTTTTCGTACCGGACAATTCCGACTGTCCATAAATTGGGCATGGGGTTTTTCTTATCATGGCTAATGTTTTATTCAATTGAGCCGCCCGTTTTCGAAATCAACGGAACCTATTTTCTGCTGATCATGAAAGAGGCGCTCGTTGGTGTCCTGGTTGGTTTTACTGCATATGTGATTTTATCAGCGATCCAAATTGCTGGCGGGCTGATTGATTTTCAAATGGGTTTTTCGATTGCAAACGTGATTGATCCGCAAAACGGTACGCAAAGCCCACTGTTGGGACAGTATTTGTATACATTCGCCTTATTGCTGTTGCTATCTTTTAACGGTCATCATCTATTGATCGATGGAATATACAACAGCTACCGCTTCATCCCTATCGACCAGCCGTGGCTGCCGCTAGGCAATGCAAATGTGGTGAACTATATTGTCAAATCGTTCAGCACAATGTTTCTTGTTGCCTTTCAAATGTCTTTGCCGGTTGTTGGGAGCTTGTTCTTAGTTGACGTAGCACTTGGAATTGTCGCAAGAACAGTTCCACAGCTAAATATCTTTGTTGTCGGCTTGCCGGTGAAAATGGTTGTTGGTTTCATTGTTATCATCACGGTTTTGGGTGCACTGCTTGCCCTTGTCTCCCATTTAGTGGAGACAGTACTTTACACAATGCGGGACTTGATGCAGCTTTTTGGGGGTTCATAAATGAAGCTTTTGTCGCTTGATTTGCAATTTTTCTCGGGAGAAAAAACAGAAAAAGCTACGCCTAAAAAACGTCAAGAAGCGCGAAAAAAAGGGCAGACTGCAAAAAGCCAGGATATCAATACGGCGGTTGTTCTGTTGGCAGTTTTTTTCTATTTCCTGTTTGCCGGCAGCTATTTACGAAACGGGATTTTTTCTTTGTTTAAAAGTTCCTTTCAAGATTTTTTGCTGATGGATGCCACAGAAGGCAATGTAAAAGTTATTTTCCTGCGAATTTTAAAGGAACTCGCCCTTTATGTCGGACCGATCCTGTTAGTTGTGATGATTGCCGGTGTGGCTGCCAATTTTCTTCAAGTCGGCTTTCTTTTTACGAGCGAAGCAATACAGCCGAAGCTTGAAAAAATAAATCCGATCAGCGGGTTTAAACGGATTTTTTCAATTAGGGCGATTGTGGAGCTGTTAAAGTCCATTTTAAAAATAGGTTTTGTAGGGATTGTAACCTTCACGGTGTTATGGAAAAGAATGGATGAAATTTTGATTTTGTCACAAAAGCCAATTGGAACGGCTCTTGCAACATTAGGGAGTTTAACACTGCAAATGGGTTTGTTTGCCTCCGGAGCATTGTTGTTTTTAGCCATATTGGATTTTCTTTATCAAAAATATGATTTTGAAAAAAGCATTCGAATGTCAAAACAGGATATTAAAGATGAATACAAAAATTCTGAAGGTGATCCGCAAATAAAATCGCGCATCAAACAAAGACAGCGGGAAATGGCAATGCGGCGCATGATGCAAGAAGTGCCGAAAGCGGATGTTGTGATCACAAATCCAACTCATTTTGCGGTTGCAATCAAATATGATGAAACAAAAAGGGAAGCACCGTTCGTTGTTGCAAAGGGAGTTGACTTTACCGCGCAGAAAATAAAACTTATTGCAAAGGAAAATGAAGTCATCACGGTTGAAAACCGTCCATTAGCAAGGGCACTCTATAGTCAAACCGAAATTGGCGATACGATTCCGGAAGAATTTTTCAAAGCGGTAGCCGAAATCCTTGCCTTCGTCTATCGAACAAAAAACAAACTATAATTTTTTTATAGAGGATGTTAAAAAAACTGTAATCAGCAGGGAAAAGGAGGGAAGCCAATGTCGGTAAGAGACATGTCAGTGTTGTTAAGTGTTATTTTGATCGTAGCCATGTTAATTATCCCGTTCCCTACCTGGCTTCTTAGTATCCTAATCATTTTAAATATTACATTAGCATTATTGGTTTTGCTCATTTCCATGAATATGACCGAACCGCTCCAATTTTCTGTATTTCCGTCCTTGTTGCTGCTGTTGACGTTATACCGGCTCGGATTAAACGTATCAACAACAAGGGCTATTTTATCGAAGGGAGATGCAGGCGGTGTCGTTGAAACGTTTGGAACTTTCGTTGTCGGTGGCAACATCATCGTTGGACTTGTACTTTTCACGATACTAATTATTATTCAATTCATCGTAATCACAAAAGGGTCGGAACGTGTTTCTGAGGTTGCCGCCCGCTTTACGCTTGATGCCATGCCCGGAAAACAAATGAGCATCGATGCGGATTTAAATGCAGGAATGATTACGGAGCAAGAGGCGCGGCAGCGACGCGAAAAGGTTGGCAAAGAAGCCGATTTTTATGGTGCAATGGATGGTGCAAGTAAATTTGTCAAAGGCGATGCCATTGCAAGCATCATTATCGTTTTAATTAACCTTACCGTCGGGATCGTGATGGGAATGGTACAGCAAGGAATGGGGATTGCCCAAGCAGCCCAGCATTTCTCCTTGTTGACAGTCGGTGACGGAATTGTCAGTCAAATTCCCGCGTTGCTGATTTCAACCGCAACAGGGATTGTGGTTACAAGAGCTGCTTCGGACGGTAATCTTGGCAAAGATATTACTTCGCAGCTGCTGGCTTATCCAAAAATGCTCTATATCGCGGGAGGTACGATTTTCCTGCTTGGATTGTTTACCCCGATTAATGATGTGCTGACGATTCCAGTTGCCGGAGCGCTTGCATTTGGCGGTTATATGTTTTCTAAAATGCCGGAAGAGAAAAGTCAGCTCGAACAAATGGAAGAAGTATTGGAAGCAGATGAGCTGAAAAGTCCTGAAAGTGTAATTAGTCTGATCAATGTCGATCCAATTGAGTTCGAATTTGGCTATGGTCTGATCCCTCTGGCAGACGCCAATCAAGGAGGCGACTTGCTCGATAGAATTGTCATGATTCGCCGTCAGCTTGCAATTGAACTGGGAATCGTGATCCCGGTTGTCAGAATCCGTGATAATATTCAGCTTCAGCCAAATGAGTACCGTTTAAAGATTAAAGGGAATGAAATGGCCAAGGGTGAGCTGCTTTTGGATCATTATTTAGCAATGAGCCCGGGAATCGAAGACGATTCAGTTGAAGGAATTGATACAATCGAGCCTTCATTCGGACTGCCAGCGAAATGGATTACGGAGGAAATGAAGGAACGGGCAGAAATTTTTGGCTATACCGTCGTTGATCCTCCTTCCGTTGTCTCGACACATATAACGGAAGTCATCAAGACAAATGCACATGAATTAGTAGGACGTCAGGAAACAAAACAATTGATCGATCATGTTAAGGAAACCTATCCGATTCTCGTGGAGGAAGTAACTCCGGCTCCACTGTCTGTCGGTGATGTGCAAAAAGTTCTGGCAAAGCTTTTAAAAGAAAATGTTTCCATACGCAATTTGCCTGTAATCTTTGAAACGCTTGCTGATTTTGGAAAAATCACAAGCGATACCGATGTTCTCGGAGAATATGTGCGTCAGGCTTTAGCAAGACAAATCACGCTTCAATATGTCTCCGGGAATGAAACGTTAAAGGTAGCTACTTTATCAGGAAAAATTGAAAAAACAATTGCCGATGCGATTCAACAAACCGAACACGGCAATTATTTATCGCTGAACCCGGATATTTCCCAGAGAATATTGGAATCGATTGCTGCCCAGGTTGAACAATTTTCGATGGTGGAGCAAACGCCGATTATTCTTTGTTCGCCTGCAGTAAGAATGTATGTAAGGCAATTGACGGAGCGCTATTTTCCAAAAGTGCCGATCCTCTCGTATAATGAATTGGAAGCAAATGTTGAAGTACAAAGCGTCGGGGTGGTGAATTTCGATTGAAGGTAAAAAAGTTTACTGCTGAATCAATGGCGGAGGCAATGAAAATGGTTCGGAATGATCTTGGGAATGAGGCGGTTATTTTAAATTCCAGGATGGTTTTTCAGGGAGGATTCTTTGGTTTTTTCCGAAAGAAAAACGTTGAGGTTATTGCAGCGGTCGATCCGCAAGTAGGACCGAATGTAATGCCGGTGTATAAGGAAAAACCGAAAAAGGCACTGACGTCTGTCTCACAAAATGGGCAACTCGATGGCAGGAAAGGCGGAAAACAAAAAGATTCCCCACCAAGCGGGATCCCATCAGATGAATTACTGAAAGAAATTTTATCCGTAAAAAATCTGCTCAAGCAATCCACATTGGATGGATCCGGGGCGGTAAGCGCATATCCTCAGCCAATTCAAAAGCTGGTACGGCTTATGAACGAGCAGGAATTTTCAGCATCTTTGATAGAAAAATTCACAGCCGAGCTATTGGATCAATGGTTTAAACGGACGGAACAAAGTCCGGAACAAGAAATGCGTGCCTATCTAAAAAGGGGAATACAGGAATTTCTTTTCTTAGTCCCGTTTGGTGGGATTACATTTACAAAAAAATTTGTCAATGTGATTGGACCAACGGGGGTTGGAAAGACGACAACTTTGGCAAAGATCGCTGCTGACTGCGTTTTAAATCATCAAAAAAAAGTGGCTTTTATCACAACAGATACGTATCGAATTGCCGCCATTGAACAGTTAAAAACGTACGCGCAAATTTTAAATGTCCCCATTGAGGTATGCTACAATTTGGCTGATTTCCAGCAAGCGGCCGCTAAATTTGCCGACTATGATGTTATATTAATTGATACGGCGGGCAGAAACTTCCGAAATAAAAAATATGTGGAAGATTTAGTACAAGTCATTGATTTTAATCATGAGATGGAAACCTTTCTTGTGCTGGCTTTAACCGCAAAACAAAAAGATATGGAAGAAATTTACGAACAATTTTCGGGAATTACGATTGACCGGTTTATTTTTACAAAAGCCGATGAGACAAGTATATATGGCTCCATCCTCAATATGATTGAAAAATACAAAATTGGTGCCGCCTATGTTACAACCGGGCAAAATGTTCCAGATGACATGGTGATAGCGAGTCCGGAAACGATTACAAATTTATTCCTAGGGGTCAAATAAAATGAAAGACCAGGCAGAAGGCTTGCGCGTAAAGCTGCGGAGACAGGTAAGCGGTGGCAGTACAAAGGCGATTGCCGTTGTAAGCGGCAAAGGCGGTGTAGGCAAGTCGAATTTTTCATTAAACTTTGCCATCTCATTAACGAAACGTCGATATAAAGTACTGTTATTTGACATGGATGTGGGAATGGGCAATCTCGACATTTTGATGGGGAAATCTTCTGAAAGAACGATTGTTGATTATTTAAGAGGAACGGCAAGGTTAAGCGAGATTGTTACAGAAGGTCCACAAGGGCTTAAATATGTTGGCGGCGGTACAGGGTTAAGCCAGCTTGTTCAACTGGATCGGTTAGGAATGCTTTCCGAAGAATTGGACACCTTCCTGGAAGAGTATGACTACCTGATCTTTGACATGGGAGCCGGAGCGAATGAAGACACATTGAACTTTCTCTTGTCTGTGCACGAAATTTTTGTCATAACCACTCCGGAGCCGACATCAATAATGGATGCATATGCCATGATGAAGTATTTGCATTTATTGGATTCCAAGATCCCGTTTTATCTCGTGGCAAACCGTGCTCAATCGGTGAAAGAAGGAAAGGAGACGATTGACCGGCTTGCGGATGTACTGCGAAAATTTCTGCAGCGGGAATCAAGGGCACTTGGAATTCTGCCCGATGATCGTTCGGTTCAAAAAGCTGTATTAAGGCAAGTCCCATTTGTGTTGGATAATCCAAGGTCAGCTGCTTCTGCAGCGCTAGAGGGAGTTGTAAACCGTTACCTATCTAAACAATTTCAAGAAACCGCTCAAATGAAATCCGATACATTTGTTTCGAAGTTAAAGAAAATTCTTTTTGCGAGGTAGAACATCATCATGGAAAAAGTTAAAGTTCTCGTTGCGGATGATTCGGCATTCATGCGAAAACTTATTCAAGAAATTCTTTTAGCTTCAGATCAGATTGAGATAGCGGGTACGGCCCGAAATGGGAAGGACGTTATCGAAAAGGTAAAAAAATTAAAGCCGGATGTTGTCACGATGGATATTGAAATGCCTGTATTAAATGGGATTGAGGCTTTAAGAATTATTATGGAGGAGGACCCGGTTCCAGTTGTCATGCTTTCAAGTGCAACGCAAACAGGAGCAGAAAATACAATGCTAGCGATGCAATATGGCGCAGTTGATTTTATTGCAAAGCCATCAGGCCCGATCTCGCTAGATCTGCAAACAATCGAAAAGAAAATCGTTGAAAAAGTGCTCGAAGCGAGCAAGGCAAACCTTAAATGTTTGGTATGTCAGAAGCCAGAGGAAAATCTTCTATCCTCTCAATTGCTAAAAAGTAGTAAAATAGAACTAGCAAAGACCAGTTCTATACGGCAGGATGGATTGACATGGGAAGCGGCAGCGAAAAAAATTATCTGCATTGGTACGTCTACGGGCGGACCGAGAAGCTCTCCAAGCAGTCTTGACAAAATTGCCGGCATCGCTTAATGCGCCGATTGTGATTGTCCAGCATATGCCGCCCGGTTTTACAAAATCTCTTGCCAACCGGCTTGATTCTCTGGCAGAGATTAACGTAAAAGAGGCGGAAGATGGTGAAGTATTGCAGAACGGTACAGCCTATATTGCTCCTGGCGGCTACCATTTGCTTGTCAAAAGGATGAGTGCCGGGCTTATAGTAAAGCTCGAGCAAACCGAACTGCGCAATGGGCATCGCCCCTCTGTTGATATTCTGTTTGAATCAATCAGCCTTTTGGATGACTATGCAAAAGTGGCGGTGATTATGACAGGAATGGGATCAGATGGCACCCAAGGCTTGATTGCACTAGCCAAGGGAGGCAAGGTAAAAGCGATTGCGGAATCGGAAGAAAGCTCGATTGTATTTGGGATGCCGAAAGCGGCAATTTCAACAATGTTGGTTGATGAAATACAGAGTGTCGAAACTATTGCAAGAACAATTTTGAAATATGTTTAATGCCGAGGGGTGAATGTCACATGGATATGGGGCAATATTTAGAAGTTTTTATTGAAGAGAGTAAAGAACATATACAGGCGTGCAATGAACATTTATTGGAATTGGAAAAAAATCCAAAAGATTTGTCGATTGTCAATGAAATTTTTCGATCTGCCCATACTTTAAAAGGAATGTCTGCCACAATGGGCTATGAAGATCTTGCCAATTTGACACACCAAATGGAAAACATCCTTGATGCGATCCGGCAATCAAAGTTATCTGTTTCAGCTGAATTAATAGATATTGTATTTCTTGCAATTGATCATCTTGAAGAAATGGTTCAGTCCATTTCCGAAGGCGGAGATGGAAAAAGTGATGTTATCGAAGTAATTAGCCAATTGAAGCGGATCGAAAAAGGAAATCTGTCCATTATTTCTAGTGCAGAAAAGGAGGTTGCAGCCGCCGCTGTTGCAGAAGTGGCCAATCGACCTTCCAAAACCGTATACGATGAGTTTGAATATACAGTTCTGCAGCAATCGGCTGAACAAGGATTTGATACATACGAAATTACCGTTTCCTTAAGAGAGGATTGCCTTTTAAAAGCAGCTAGAGTGTTTATGGTATTTGAAGCACTTGAAAGCACAGGTGAAATTATTAAGAGCACTCCCCCAGTTGAACAACTTGAAGAAGAACAGTTTGACAACGAATTTACGATTACGCTCGTGTCAACTGAAAAAAAGGAAACAATTCAAAACCAAATCGAGCGTATTTCTGAGATTGAGAAAGTGGAAATTTCCCAGCTATCTGCAGCAGAAATCCGGCCGCTTATTTATCATGAAAGCGAACCAGAACGAGAACCTGAGCCAGAACGTACACTTGAAAAAGTTGACCAGCCGGAAACAGCAGCGGAAACGGAACATTATGATGGGAAAAAGCAATCAGCGAAAACGGCTGCGAGCAATAAGACGATTCGGGTAAATATCGAACGGCTAGACATTCTAATGAATCTGTTTGAAGAGCTCGTTATTGACCGCGGCCGTCTTGAACAAATATCCCGTGATTTGAATAATCAGGAACTTCACGAGACAGTTGAAAGAATGTCCCGAATTTCCGGAGACTTGCAAAATATTATTTTGAATATGCGCATGGTCCCAGTGGAAACCGTTTTTAACCGGTTCCCACGAATGGTTCGGCAATTGGCGAGAGATTTAAACAAAAAGATCCATTTGGAAATCGTCGGAGCAGAAACGGAACTTGATCGAACGGTCATTGATGAAATTGGCGATCCGCTTGTCCATTTATTGCGAAACGCGCTCGATCATGGGATCGAAACGCCAGATGTGCGTAAAGCACAGGGAAAACCGGAAGAAGGAAAGGTCATTCTAAAAGCTTACCATAGTGGCAACCATGTCTTTATTGAAATTGAAGATGATGGTGCGGGAATTAGCCGGGAAAAAGTACTTGAAAAAGCAATTGCCAAAAAAATAATACCTCCACAGGCAGCAGCAGGATTAACCGATCAGCAGGTGTTTGAATTGATTTTTGCATCCGGTTTTTCAACCGCTGAGAAAATATCAGACATTTCCGGCCGGGGCGTCGGATTGGATGTCGTAAAAAACACAATCGAATCTCTTGGCGGTTCAGTGACGATTGATTCTGTTATCGGAAAAGGTTCTATATTCTCTATTCAGCTGCCGCTGACATTATCGATTATTTCCGTCATGCTTGTTGGCATTCAAAAGGAAAAGTATGCGATTCCGCTTTCTTCTATTATTGAGACAGCCATTATTAAGGAAGAAGACATTTTGAACGCCCATAACCAAAAGGTCATTGATTTCCGCGGTAAAGTTGTTCCGCTCCTTTTCTTAAAGGATCTCTTTGAAGTTCCTGTTTCCAAAGAAACAAGCGGCCTTCATTCGGTTGTCATTGTCCGTAAAGGGGATAAAATGGCTGGCCTTGTTGTCGATTCTTTTATTGGACAGCAAGAAATTGTCCTAAAGTCGCTCGGCAACTATTTAGCCAATGTCTTTGCCATTTCCGGAGCCACTATTCTCGGCGATGGACAAGTCGCCTTAATCGTCGACTGCAATGCCCTAATTAAATAAGTTTTCGAACGAAAAAACGGAACATGACTGGAGTGAAGAGAAATGACAGTGACGCTTACACAGGAATTAAAGATTATTGTCTTTCAATTAAAAGAGAAAGAATACGCCATCCCTGTTGAACAAGTTCGTTCAATTGAAAAAGTTCAGCATATTACCCGGGTGCCCGGAGTTTCATCCTATATTAAAGGCGTCATTAATCTCCGCGGGCTCGTGACGCCAATTGTTGATCTCCGCAACCGATTTGGACTCGAAGAAAGCGATTATTCGGATCATACTCGAATCATTATCGCAGTTATTGGGGATGTTGAAGTCGGGCTGGTTGTTGACGCGGCCAATGATGTGTTAGATATTTCAAGAGATGCAATCGAACCGCCTCCAGAAATCGTTGGAGGAAAAGAAGCGGAGTATATTAATGGAGTTGTCAAAATTGAAAAAAGGCTGCTCATCTTGCTGGATCTTGAAAAAGTGATGAACATAGACCAAATTAAATAGAAAGCGCGAGGTACTTGGCGATGACATTTCTACAGCATTTTACCTCTTTGCATCTTGATATTTTGCGGGAAATCGGAAATATCGGGGCAGGCAACGCGGCAACCGCTTTATCAAAGCTCCTAAATAAAAAAATAGACATGAAAGTACCAAAAGTAGAGATTGTCAGTTTCGATGAGATGGTTGAAATGGCAGGGGGAGCAGAAAATATTGTTGCAAGTGTATTTTTGCGCATCGAAGGGGATGCATCTGGCAGCATGTTTTTTGTGCTGCCGCTGCCACAGGCAGAGCATTATGTCCAGAAGATGACAGGGGACACCGATTTCTCCTTTGAAACACCGCCTTATAATGAGATGGGGCTTTCCGCTTTGCAGGAGCTTGGCAATATTTTAAGTGGATCCTACTTAACGGCGTTGTCAGACTTTACAAACTTATCGCTTTATCCGTCTGTTCCAGGAATTGGAATCGATATGGTGGGCGCTATTATCAGCTTCGGCCTGATCGAACATTCCCAAGTATGCGACTTTGCGATCGTTATTGATACTGCCCTAAACGAAGAGGATGCTTCATTTCCTGAATGGCTGCGCGGCCATTTCTTTTTACTCCCGGATCCGGATTCATTTTCCATTCTTTTTCATTCCTTAGGGGTTGCGGCAAATGAATGATGAAATCCAGATTGCAAAGGTTGGCATCGCCGATATGAAGCTCGTTAGGCATCCGTATCACATCCGTACCTCTGGCTTGGGCTCTTGTGTCGGTGTTGTGATTTACGACCTTGATCGGAAAATGGCTGGTCTTGCCCATGTCATGCTTCCTGAATCATCTCTGGCAAAGACCCCGGAGTTTAATCCGGCGAAATATGCCGATACTGCCATAAAAGAGCTTGTACGACATTTGCTCTCACAGGGAGCAAGGCGTGAAACCTTAAGAGCAAAAATTGCCGGGGGAGCACAAATGTTTCAATTCGCGTCAACAAATGAAATCATGAGAATCGGCCCCAGAAATGTAGAAGCAGTCAAGAAGGAACTTAACAATCTCAATATCCTGTTGGTTAGTGAGGATGTCGGAGGAAATAGTGGCAGAACCATCGAATTCAATCCAGATAATGGCAAACTACATATCAAAACAGTTAATAAGGGAACGAAGGAAATTTGACAAACGAAAAGATCGATTTTGTACGGTAGTGAGGTCATGATTGGGTGATCCAACTGGTGGAGGTGTGGAATCATGGTACAGACATCCATAACAGAAGAACAATTGAATTGGGAGAAATGGATACAAGAGCGAAACCCGGCTGCTGGGAATTTCCTTGTGAAAAAATATTTGCCGCTCGTCAGCTACCATGTTCAGCGAATTTCTGTAGGGCTCCCGAAAAATGTGTCAAAGGATGAGCTGCGCAGCTTCGGGCTGATGGGCTTGTTTGATGCGTTGGAAAAATTCGACCACACACGCGAGTTGAAATTTGATACATACGCTTCATTTCGCATTCGTGGCGCAATGATTGACGGGTTGAGGAAAGAGGACTGGCTGCCAAGAGGCACAAGGGATAAGGCGAAAAAAATTGAAGCTGCATACGAAAAACTTGAACAGCAAAAGATGGGTAATGTGAGTGCAGCTGATATCGCCAAGGAACTGAACATGACCGAGGAAGAAGTATATGCTGCGACTTCGGAACAATTTTTCGCCAATGTTCTTTCAATTGATGAAAATTGGACTGAACAAGAAGAAAAAGAAGGCTTCACCTTTGTTTTACGGGACGACAATGTGCAAACTCCCGAACAAAAGCTAGTAAAAGACGAACTGTTGCAGGAATTGGTGGTGAACATAAGCAAACTGAGCGAAAAAGAGCAACTGGTAATCAGCTTGTTTTATCTTGAAGAACTCACACTTACCGAGATTGGTCAAGTATTGAACCTGTCCACGTCTAGAATTTCGCAAATTCATTCCAAGGCACTGTTTAAATTACGGCACTTACTTGAGAAACTTATTTTGTAAAATTGATATCCTTTTGATTTTTTAGGCAAAATTCCTAGTTTTATGCGGATAGAGGGATAATATGACTACATTTCTGTTACTGATCAGCCTTTTGTTAAACGGTGTTGCGATTTTTTCAATCATTTTATTATTTACCCGTCAAAATCGATTCCTTGAGGTTGAGAAAAAGCAAGAAAACATGATTAAAGAAATGGAAGAATTGATTTCTTCTTATTTATTTGAAATGAAGGAAGAGAATGAGGCCTTCCTAAGCAAGTTTCAAGCAACTGGCACTCCAATTCTTCGTGCAACCAATCCAGCTGCAAATGTGAACAAAACAACTCTAGCAGAGAAAACGAACCAAGAGGTAAAAATGGACAATGAGCCGGACAGCGACTGGAAGGAAAAAGCAGCGGGGGCATTGAAAAATCAAGCGGTAAAAGCCTATCAAAAATCCTCAAGGAAAGAGGCTTCAAGCAAGGAAACGCTTTCTGAACAAGTTTCTGTCAAGGGAATGGACACTAAAGCTGTTCATATAGGAGCTGAAAAGACGTCCCCTTCATCTCCTGATGATATTTATCGTGATTTATTTGTGAACCAAGTCATGATCTTACAAAACCAAGGTCTTTCAATCGCTGAAATTGCCAAAAAGCTTAATAAGGGCAAAACAGAAATCGAGCTGCTGCTAAAATTTTCTCAAAGTCGCCAACATTAACTTGATTGTCGAAAAAACATATGCTATATTATGAAATGGTGTTAAAACACACGCTCACGGATTTAGACAGTTGGTGCTGTTCGTGACAGTTTCTGTCTAAAAATGAACTGAGCGGAGGATAATAAAACCTAGGAGGAAAAAACATGTCAGTTATTTCAATGAAGCAATTGCTTGAAGCTGGTGTACACTTCGGGCACCAAACGCGCCGCTGGAACCCTAAAATGAAGAAATATATCTTCACTGAGCGCAACGGCATTTATATTATCGATCTTCAAAAAACAGTTAAAAAAGTGGAAGAAGCTTATAACTGGGTAAAAGAGCTTGCTGCTAACGGCGGAACATTCCTTTTCGTTGGTACAAAGAAACAAGCGCAGGATTCCGTAAAAGAAGAAGCAATCCGTTCGGGTATGTTTTATGTGAACCAACGTTGGTTGGGTGGAACATTAACAAACTTTGAAACCATTCAAAAGCGCATTGGCCGTCTGAAAGATATTGAAAGAATGGCTGAAGATGGAACATTTGATGTTCTTCCGAAAAAAGAAGTTGTTCAATTGAAGAAAGAGCAAGAGCGTCTTGAAAAATTCCTTGGCGGAATCAAAGACATGAAGCAGCTTCCGGATGCCCTTTTCATTATCGACCCTCGCAAAGAGCGCATCGCTGTAGCTGAAGCTCGCAAGTTAAATATTCCGATCGTCGGCATCGTTGATACAAACTGTGATCCAGATGAAATCGATGTTGTTATTCCTGCAAACGATGATGCAATCCGCGCAGTAAAACTTTTAACAGGCAAAATGGCAGATGCTATCTTAGAAGCGAAGCAAGGCGAAGAAACAGTAGCTGCAGCTGAATAATGAACAACATAAAAAGGTGATAAGAGGGAGCACCCTTTATCACCTTTTTTTAAAGCTATGCTATTTCAACATTGCTTTAATAGAAATGTTTAGATTAGTCTTACTAGGCAAAGATATGAATACATAGAATAAAAGGAGGATGTTTACAATATGGCAATTACTGCACAAATGGTAAAAGAACTACGTGAAAAGACAGGCGCAGGGATGCTTGACTGCAAAAAAGCGCTGCAAGAAACGAATGGAGATATGGAAAAAGCAATTGATTTTCTTCGTGAAAAAGGGATTGCAAAAGCTGCGAAAAAAGCGGATCGGGTTGCTGCAGAAGGTACAGCATATGTTTTAACAGAAGGAAACGATGCTGTTATTCTTGAGGTAAACGCTGAAACAGACTTTGTTGCAAAAAACGAAGGGTTCCAAACATTAGTTAAAGAACTGGCTAACCATCTTTTGAAAAACAAGCCTGCTAATCTTGACGAGGCACTGGCACAAACTATGGAAAACGGTGCTACGGTAAGCGATCATATTACTGCGGCAATTTCCAAAATAGGTGAAAAGATTTCGCTTCGCCGCTTCGCAGTAAAAACAAAAACCGATCAGGATGCATTTGGTGCATACCTGCACCTAGGCGGACGCATTGGCGTTTTAACGGTTCTTGAAGGATCAACAAATGCAGATGCCGCAAAAGATGTTGCAATGCATATTGCTGCATTAAACCCAAAATATGTATCTCGTGATGAGGTTTCCCAAGAGGAAGTTGAACACGAACGCCAAGTGTTAACTCAGCAGGCTCTAAATGAAGGAAAACCAGAAAAAATCGTTGGAAAAATGGTTGAAGGCCGTTTAAGCAAATATTTTGAAGAAGTGTGTGTGCTTGATCAGGCATTTGTTAAAAACCCTGACCAAAAAATTCGCCAATTTGTTGAATCAACAGGTGGAAAACTTCGTGAATTTGTCCGTTATGAAGTAGGGGAAGGCATTGAAAAACGCGAAGAAAACTTTGCGGAAGAAGTTATGAACCAAATTAAAAAATAATGGTAAATCGATTTTTGCCATCCAATCAGATGGCACAATAATGTTTTGCTAGAAAATAGGTTTCAATAGGGGACACGGTGTGTTCCCTATTTTTCGAAGTGAAAATTAACTGAAAACAACTTGGAGGTTCAAATGAACAGCCCTAAATACAAACGCGTTGTGTTGAAATTAAGCGGAGAGGCGCTTGCAGGAGAGACAGGTTTTGGGATTAACCCGGCAGTCATAAAATCAATCGCAGGCCAAGTAAAAGAAATTGCGGAATTAGGTGTTGAGGTTGCAGTCGTTGTCGGCGGCGGAAACATATGGCGGGGCAAAATCGGCGGCGAGATGGGCATGGATCGGGCAACTGCTGATTATATGGGAATGCTTGCTACTGTCATGAACTCATTAGCCCTGCAGGACAGTTTGGAACAGCTCGGAATTGAAACTCGTGTACAGACATCGATTGAAATGCGCCAAGTTGCGGAACCATATATCAGACGCCGGGCCATTCGGCATCTTGAGAAAAAACGGGTGGTTATCTTTGCAGCCGGGACAGGGAACCCGTACTTCTCCACAGATACAACTGCAGCATTAAGGGCTGCGGAAATTGAAGCAGAAGTGATCTTGATGGCAAAAAATAATGTTGACGGAGTCTATTCTGCTGATCCCCGCGTTGATCAAAATGCAACGAAGTACGATGAATTGTCCTATCTTGATGTAATTAAGGAAGGGTTAGCGGTAATGGATTCAACCGCATCATCTTTATGTATGGATAACGATATACCATTAATTGTGTTCTCGATCATGGAACAAGGGAATATCAAACGTGTCATTACAGGTGAAAAAATCGGAACAATTGTAAGGGGGAAATAAACATGCCAAAACAAGTAATCTCCACTGCGAAAGAAAAAATGACAAAAGCGATTCAAGCCTATACCAGGGAATTGGCAACCATTCGTGCCGGACGCGCAAGTGCTTCGTTGCTTGATCGTGTCACGGTTGATTATTATGGTGCGCCTACCCCCGTAAACCAGCTGGCAGGGATCTCAACACCTGAAGCAAGGCTGCTTGTAATCCAGCCATACGATAAATCGATTCTAGGCGAGATCGAGAAGGCGATTCTTAAATCCGATTTAGGGTTGAATCCGTCAAATGATGGTTCTATCATCCGGATTGCCATTCCACAGTTAACAGAAGAACGCCGCAAAGAGTTGGTAAAGGTTGTAAAAAAGGAATCAGAGGAAGCGAAAATTGCCATCCGCAACATCCGCCGGGAGGCCAATGATGATTTTAAAAAGCTTGAAAAAAATGGTGAAATTACGGAGGATGAGCTCCGCGGATACAGTGACGATATCCAGAAACTGACCGACGAGCATATTCATAAAGTTGAACAAATCACGAAAGAGAAAGAAAAAGAAATAATGGAAGTCTAAAATGTTCAAAGTGTTTTCTGAAGGGGACCCTCTTTTTAGGGGGTTTTTTCACTTTCTATACACACTGTTTTTTGAATGGATCAATGCTTATGTGCCCTACTTTTTAATACATATGTTCTTTAGTAGAGATATCTTATTGCTTTTTTGGTATGATAGTTTCATGCGGGAATTTCCAACAGGAGAAATAATGAAAACTTGCTGATTGGCGAGTCCTTTGGACGAAGATAGAATAAGTTGTAGAGAATGATCGATTTTCGGGGGATACTTGATCAACTTTTTTGAGGAGCCATGTTATGTTAAATAGAATAAAGCGATGGAAGAATCAAAAACCTGCTTCCACACTCCGAGACAGAGTAGAACAAATAAAGAAATTGCCAATTCCTGAACATGTGGCGATCATTATGGACGGAAATGGCAGATGGGCAAAAAAACGTGCTTTACCACGGATTGCCGGCCATCATGAAGGAATGAAGGTTGTCCGAAAAACGACGAAGCTGGCGAACGAATTGGGTGTAAAAACCTTGACTTTGTATGCTTTTTCAACTGAGAATTGGAAACGTCCAAAAAACGAAGTTGAATACTTAATGAAGCTGCCTGAAGAGTTTTTAGGTACCTTTCTTCCTGAACTCATTGAGGAAAATGTGCAAGTGAAAATGATGGGATATAAGGAAAGATTGCCGGTACATACGTTAAGAGCAATTCAAAAGGCAATGGACGATACGAAAGATAACAATGGGCTGGTGTTGAACTTTGCGCTCAATTATGGCAGCAGGGCAGAAATACTTGATGCCGTTAAACGAGTCTTAAACGATTGCCAAAGTGGTATAATGGAGATAGATCAATTGAATGAATCCGCTTTTTCGTCCTATTTAATGACGTCAGACATGGCAGATCCTGACCTCCTTATTCGTACAAGCGGTGAAATTCGTTTAAGCAATTTTATGCTCTGGCAGCTTGCTTACAGTGAATTTTGGTTTACCGATGTATTGTGGCCGGATTTTAGCGAAGAACACTTTCTTGAAGCCATTGAGGGATTCCAAAGCAGGCAGCGCCGTTTTGGCGGGATATGAAACATTTCCATTCGGTAGGGGGATTGGTTTTCCAAACGGGGGATCAATCACGCATTTGAACATAAAGGTGTTGAACTTGTAGATGAAGCAAAGAGTCATAACAGGAGTTGTTGCCGCGGCACTCTTTTTGCCAATCGTGTACGCGGGCGGCTTTCCTTTTATTTTACTAACATATGTACTGGCAACCGTCGGTTTATATGAATTATTCAAAATGAGGAAACTAAGTATTTATTCAATCCCGGGCATATTATCGATCCTCATGCTTTGGTTGCTTTTGTTTCCGCCGCAGTACGGTAAGATTATCGCCACATTTCCCTACTCGAAAACAGAGCTTGGCATTGCAATTGTTTTGTTGCTGTTAACGTATACGGTTATTACGAAAAATCTTTTTACGTTTGAAGATGTCTCGTTTCTCATTCTGTCCGTGCTGTATGTTGGAATTGGTTTTTATTTTTTCATTGAGACACGCCAAGCCGGGGGGCTGGTCTATCTGTTTTATTCTGTGTTCGTTATTTGGGCAACGGACTCTGGCGCTTATTTTATCGGCAAAGCGTATGGCAAAAAAAAGCTATGGCCTGATATCAGTCCGAATAAAACAGTTGGAGGATTTATTGGGGGGATTTTTAGCGCTTTGGTTGTTGCGCTATTGTTTAGCTTATTTACCGACATGAACGTTTCCGTATTATCATTAATGGGCATTACAATCGTTCTCTCTGTTTTTGGTCAAATTGGCGATTTGGTTGAATCGGCACTAAAACGCCATTTTGCCGTTAAAGATTCCGGAACGATCCTGCCGGGGCACGGCGGTATTCTTGACCGGTTTGACAGCCTGTTATTTGTTTGGCCGCTGCTGCATTTCTTTCATTTATTTTAGTAGTGGGTCGCATAAACAATAAAAAGATCATTATAGGGCTTCTACGCAGGGAGTTGACATTTGTTGAAAAAAATAAGTTTACTGGGGGCAACGGGTTCCATTGGCACCCAGACATTGGATATTATTCGTGAACATCCGCAAGAATACCGACTTGTAGCGATGTCAATTGGGAAAAATATATCTTTGGCGCGAAAAATCATTCACGAGTTTCAACCTGAAATTGTTTCTGTCCAAGGAAAACAGGAATATGATAAACTAAAGGCAGAATTTCTTGATACAAAGGTCGTGTACGGGGATGATGGCCAAGTTGAAATTGCCGTATACGACAATGCCGAAATTTTGGTTAACGCTGTTCTTGGAAGCGTTGGTCTTAACCCGACACTCCAAGCCATTGAATCGGGGAAAACAATTGCATTGGCGAATAAAGAAACGCTCGTGACAGCAGGACATTTGGTCATGGAAGCAGCAAAAAAAAGCAATGTTGCCATCCTTCCGGTTGATAGCGAACACTCTGCCATTTTCCAAGCATTACAAGGGGAAAATCAGAAGAACATTGAACGGCTTCTCATTACTGCATCCGGTGGCAGTTTTCGCGATCGCCGCCGTGAGGAATTAGAGAATGTAACAGTTCAAGAAGCGCTTAATCATCCGAACTGGTCAATGGGGGCAAAAATCACGATTGATTCCGCAACAATGATGAACAAGGGATTAGAAGTGATCGAAGCGCACTGGCTTTTTGATATTCCGTATGAAAAAATCAATGTGCTTCTCCATAAAGAAAGTATTGTTCATTCAATGGTTGAATTTCACGACAGCAGTATCATTGCCCAATTGGGTTCACCGGATATGAGAGTACCCATTCAGTTTGCTCTTTCGTATCCGGACCGCATGCCGCTTCCATCTGCGAAGCGATTGAATTTGTCCAGTATCGGACAGCTTCATTTTCAGGAGATGGATTTTGATCGTTTCCGCTGCTTGCGTTTTGCATACGAAGCAGGAAAAATCGGCGGAACAATGCCAACTGTGTTGAATGCGGCAAATGAAGTTGCCGTCGCTGCTTTTTTGGAAGGTAAAATTGCTTTTCTGGAGATTGAAGCGATCATTGAGAAGGCGTTAGGCGCCCATCAATCTATTGAGAATCCCGGTCTTGCGGCGATACAAGAAGTTGACAAAGAAACAAGACAGTATGTACGTACACTTCTATAAAAAAAGGTGGTTGGATCTTTGAGTACAGTTATTGCCTTTATTGTTATCTTTGGCGCACTTGTCTTCTTTCATGAATTAGGACATTTAATTTTTGCAAAAAGGGCAGGGATTTTATGCCGTGAATTTGCTATCGGTTTTGGTCCAAAGGTATTTTCAACCAAAAAAGGGGAAACGACCTATACGCTTAGGCTGCTGCCGCTCGGCGGATTTGTCCGAATGGCAGGCGAGGATCCTGAAATGGTGGAAATTAAACCGGGATATCGGATTGGACTGCTCTTGAATGAAAACGAGCAAGTAACAAAAATTATTTTGAATCATAAAGAGAAATTCCCGAATTGCCGGGTTATCGAAGTCGAACAGGCAGATATTGAAAAAAAACTTTTCATCAAAGGGTATCCCGATGATGAGTCAGAAAATTTGCATACCTTCCCGGTACATCCGGCTGCCGTGATTGTTGAAAATGGGGTGGAAACGCAAATTGCTCCACTTGATCGGCAATTTTCTTCAAAAACGCTCGGTCAGCGGACAATGGCTATTTTTGCTGGTCCGATGATGAACTTTATACTGGCGTTTGTCGTTTTCATCGTAATCGCACTATTTCAAGGCGTCCCAACAAATGATCCGAAACTTGGTGAAATCACACCTGATGGAGCGGCAAAAGCTGCCGGCTTAAAACAGGGGGACGTCGTTCAGAGCATAAATGGTTCAGAAGTTACCAGTTGGTCTGATGTGGTCGAGATTATTCGCCGCAATCCCGATAAACCGCTTAAGTTTCTAGTTGACCGGAGCGGAAAAGACATGGAAATCAGTGTAACTCCAATTGAGAAAACAATTGAGGGCAAGAAAACAGGGATTATCGGCGTTTACAGTCCGGTTGAAAAGTCGCCAGTCCAAGCGATTTCCTCCGGTTTTCAGCAAACGTATTTTTGGACAAAACAAATTTTTGTCATGCTGGGGAAATTGGTAACCGGCCAATTTTCAATCAATATGCTTTCAGGCCCTGTTGGTATTTATGTGTCAACGGATACGGTCGCCAAATCGGGTATTTTTAATCTGTTAAGATGGGGTTCGATCTTGAGCATCAACCTCGGGATTATGAATTTATTGCCGATTCCGGCGCTAGATGGCGGCAGGCTGATGTTTTTTGCCGTCGAAGCATTAAGAGGCAAGCCAATTGATAAGCAAAAAGAAGGAATGGTTCATTTTATTGGGTTTGCGCTATTAATGTTATTAATGCTCGTTGTTACATGGAATGATATTCAAAGGTTTTTCTTGTAAATTGTTTTGAAACAGTGATGCCCCTGTTATTCAAACGGGGGCTTTTTAAAAAGGTATATTAAAGCTTCTTTAAAAAAGCAATGTTGATGCAGACGAGGTGTAGTTAAATGAGACAAAGCAGGACACTGATACCGACTTTAAGGGAAATTCCAGCAGATGCGGAAATTAAAAGCCATCAGCTTCTCCTTAAAGCGGGATTTATTCGGCAAAATTCCAGCGGTGTATACAGTTATATGCCGCTTGGCAGAAAAGTGTTACAAAAAATTGAAGCAATTGTGAGAGAAGAAATGGACAAGGCCGGAGCAGTTGAAATGCTTATGCCAGCCTTGCAACAAGCGGAACTGTGGCAGGAATCGGGGCGCTGGTATACATACGGTCCAGAGTTAATGCGTCTAAAAGACCGGAATCAGCGGGAATTTGCTCTTGGTGCCACGCACGAAGAAGTGATTACAAGCCTTGTGCGTGATGAAGTAAAATCGTACAAACGGCTGCCACTTACGTTGTATCAAATTCAGACAAAGTTTCGTGATGAAAAACGTCCGCGATTTGGTCTCTTACGAGGACGAGAGTTCGTTATGAAAGATGCGTACTCGTTTCACTCCAATACGGAAAGCCTTGATGAAGTCTATCAGGCACTTTTCGAAGCGTATTCCAATGTGTTTCGCCGCTGCCAATTGAACTTTCGTGCTGTTATTGCGGATTCGGGCGCAATGGGCGGAAAAGATACACATGAATTCATGGTTCTCTCGGATATTGGGGAAGATACAATCGCTTATTCCGACACTTCTGATTATGCAGCGAACATTGAAATGGCTCCAGTCATCATGGAATACACAAAACGCGATGAAGCCGACAAAGAACTTGAAAAAGTTTTAACTGAGAATAAAAAATCAATTGATGAAGTATCAGAGTTTTTAACGGTATCACCGAACCAATGCGTCAAATCGCTGCTGTTTAAAATCGATGAGCAATATGTCCTTGTGCTTGTGCGCGGCGATCATGAAGTTAACGACATTAAACTAAAAAATTTATTCAATGCAGGGATTGTAGAGCTTGCAAGCCAAGAAGAAACGAAAGAAATCCTATCCTGCCCGGTTGGCTCACTAGGTCCGATAGGTGTCAGCCATGTCGAAATTGTTGCCGATCATGCCGTTAAAGCAATTGTGAACGGTGTATGTGGAGCGAATGAGGAAAACTACCATTACATCAATGTCGTTCCGGAACGCGATTTTTCTGTCAGCCAATATGCTGATTTACGGTTTATTCAAGAGGGTGACCCTTCACCGGATGGCCAAGGGACGATTTTATTTGCCAAAGGAATTGAAGTCGGCCATGTATTTAAACTGGGAACACGTTATAGCGAGGCGATGAATGCTACGTATCTTGATGAAACTGGCAAATCGCGACCAATGATAATGGGCTGCTACGGAATTGGCGTATCGAGGACGCTTACTGCTGTTGCAGAACAATACAATGATGAAAACGGTCTTGTCTGGCCGGCAAACCTGGCTCCATACCAAGTGCATGTGATTGCGGTCAATATGAAAGATGAGGAACAAGTCAAGCTTGCGGAATCGATCTATACTGATTTACTTGAAAAACATTATGAAGTATTGTTCGATGACCGCAATGAACGAGCAGGTGTTAAATTTGCCGATTCCGACTTAATCGGACTGCCGCTTCGGATTACAGTTGGGAAAAAAGCTTCAGAAGGAATGGTTGAAGTAAAGGTTCGCAAAACAGGTGAAACCTTTGAAGTTCATTATGAAGACTTGTTTGCAAAAGTGACCAGCTTACTCTATACGCTTTAAAAAGAAGGTACCGGTTTTCCGGTACCTTATTTTTCTATGCAGAACTTGTCGAACCAACACGAAACTGACAAATTCCTGTGGTATAATTGATTTTTGTAAAGAAAACTCGCTGATTGGGGAGCCTTTTGCGGTTCAAGAGGCGTAGTAGTCCTTATGCGTTAAAAGTTTATAGATATAAATTCTGATTAGCGAACAAAAGCAAATTCGAAAGATGGGAGGAGAATTATGGTTGATGATGCCTCACAGAAAAGAGAGCTGTTCCGAATTTTGCTTCAACATATCAAGGTAACAGAAAATGCTGTTGTTGGCTTTTTTCAAAATGCTGAAATGGATCATGTCCAAGTCGCCAAGAATGAAGCAAAATGGCATTTTCGCTTTACATTTGAGAGAATCTTGCCCTATCAAGTATATGCACATTTTGTTTCGCAGCTTGAAAAAACGTTCTCGCACATTGCTGTGATATCTTATGAGATTCGTGTTGCAGACCAGACGATTACTCCGGAAATCGTGCTGGAATACTGGAATAGCTGTATTCAGCAAATTGATGGCATTGCACCCCCGCTTTTAAAACTGTTAAATGAACAGCTTCCAACCGTCAATGGCAACAAGCTGTTGATTCGGGTTCGCAATGATGCCGAAGGATTGGCACTTAAGCGAAAATACGGAAACGTAATTGCTGCAATTTATCAGGATGTTGGTTTTCCGGCACTGGCCATTGAGACTGAAATCAAACAAGATGAAAAAAATGAAGAGTATGAAAAATTCCTGCAAGCAAAACGGAAGGAAGACCAAGAACGCGGATTTATGGCAATGATTGAAATGCAAAAGAAAGAAGCAGAGAAAGAAGATGTCGGAGCAGCAGCTGAAGGTCCGCTCTCAATCGGACTTACGATTAAAGAAGATACGGAGATTCGCAGTCTGATCGATATTGTTGATGAAGAAAGAAGGATTGCGATACAGGGTTACATTTTTGACGCTGAAATGAAAGAGCTTCGCAGCGGACGAAGCTTGCTGACCTTTAAAATGACCGATTACACAAGCTCAATCATTGTAAAAATGTTTTCCCGCGACAAAGAAGACGCCGCAAGTTTCCAGCGTGTGAAAAAAGGCATGTGGGTGAAAGCAAGAGGAAGCATCCAAAATGACACCTTTGTCCGCGATTTAATAATGATCGCGAACGATATCAATGAGGTAAGACCGGTTGAACGAAAGGATACAGCGCCGGAGAATGAAAAGCGGGTTGAGCTTCATCTTCATACCCCAATGAGCCAAATGGATGCAGTGACACCGGTGAAACAGTTGGTGGCACAAGCGAAAAAATGGGGACACAAGGCAATCGCGATTACGGACCACGCCGTTGCCCAATCATTCCCGGAAGCATACAGTGAAGGGAAAAAGAACGACATCAAAATTTTGTATGGCGTGGAGGCAAACCTTGTTGATGACGGCGTTCCAATCGCCTACAATGAAGCGCATCGTCTGCTCGCCGATGATACGTATGTCGTTTTTGACGTGGAAACAACAGGACTTTCCGCTGTTTATAATACAATTATTGAACTTGCGGCGGTAAAGATCCGCGGCGGGGAAATAATTGACCGGTTTGAATCATTTGCAAACCCACACCATCGCCTTTCCGCAACAACCATTAATTTAACCGGAATCACCGATGAGATGGTACAAACGGCTCCGGAAGTTGCCGAGGTACTAGAGCGATTTTACAAGTGGACAGAAGATGCCGTTCTCGTTGCCCATAACGCATCTTTTGATATGGGCTTCTTAAATGTCGGCTACCAAAAAATCGGTTTAGGAAAGGCGAAAAATCCTGTAATCGATACACTTGAGCTCGGCCGCTTTCTTTATCCGGAAATGAAGAACCACCGCTTAAATACGCTTGCGAAAAAATTTGATATTGAATTAACCCAGCATCACCGGGCGATTTACGATGCAGAAGCAACAGGCTTTTTGCTGATAAAAATGTTGAAAGACGCTGAGGAAAAAGGGATTCGTTATCATGACGAATTGAACAGCCATACAGGCGAAGGAACAGCATATCAGCGGGCAAGACCATACCATTGTACATTGCTCGCCCAAAATGAAGTCGGTTTAAAAAATTTGTTTAAGCTAGTTTCCATTGCCCATATTGAATATTTTTACCGCGTACCAAGAATTCCGAGATCCGTTTTGCAAAAATATCGGGAAGGCATCATTGTTGGCTCAGGTTGTGATAAAGGGGAAGTTTTTGAAGGAATGATGCAGAAATCTCCTGAAGAAGTGGAGGCCTTTGCCGGTTTTTACGATTATCTTGAAGTGATGCCGAAGCCTGTGTACGCGCCACTGATTGAAATGGAATTGATTCGCGATGAAAAGGCGTTGGAAGAAATCATCGGCAATATTGTGAAGCTCGGTGACAAACTGGGTATCCCAGTTGTCGCTACCGGCAATGTTCACTATTTAAATGAAACGGATAAAATCTACCGAAAAATTCTTGTTCATTCGCAAGGAGGAGCGAATCCGCTAAACCGCCACCAACTCCCGGACGTTCATTTTCGGACAACGAATGAAATGCTTGCAGAATTTCAGTTTTTAGGTGCTGAAAAAGCAAAGGAAATCGTTGTGACAAATACGAATAAAGTTGCAGATATGGTTGATTTTATCAAGCCGATTAAAGATGATTTGTATACGCCAAGAATCGAGGGCGCTGAGGATGAAATGCGGCAAATGAGCTATGCAATGGCCCATAAAATCTATGGTGACCCGCTTCCGGAAATTGTTGAAGCCCGGCTTGAAAAAGAATTAAAGAGTATTATCGGCCACGGATTTGCGGTAATCTACTTAATTGCTCATAAATTGGTGAAGAAATCTCTTGATGACGGCTATCTCGTCGGCTCAAGGGGATCGGTTGGTTCTTCGCTTGTTGCGACAATGACCGAAATAACGGAGGTAAATCCGCTTCCGCCGCATTATGTTTGCCCGGCTTGCAAGCATTCCGAATTTTTTAATGATGGGTCTGTGGGTTCCGGCTTTGACCTTCCAGACAAAAATTGCCCGGTCTGCGGTGAAAAATACCGCAAAGACGGCCACGATATTCCATTTGAAACCTTCCTTGGCTTCAAGGGAGACAAGGTACCTGACATTGATTTGAATTTTTCCGGGGAATATCAGCCGAGGGCGCATAACTATACAAAGGTATTGTTTGGTGAGGAGTATGTTTACCGTGCCGGGACGATTGGCACTGTTGCCGACAAGACTGCCTATGGGTATGTAAAAGCTTACCAGCAGGATCACAATTTGCATTTGCGCGGAGCAGAAATTGACCGCCTTGCCTCCGGCTGTACGGGGGTAAAAAGAACGACAGGGCAGCATCCAGGAGGAATTATTGTTGTCCCGGATTATATGGATATTTATGATTTTTCACCAATCCAATATCCAGCTGATGATCGAAATTCTGAATGGCGGACAACGCATTTTGACTTCCATTCGATCCATGACAACGTTTTAAAGCTTGATATTCTCGGGCACGATGATCCAACCGTGATTCGAATGCTGCAGGATTTAAGCGGAATGGACCCAAAAACCATTCCGACCGATGACCCGGAAGTAATGAAAATTTTTAGTGCAACAGAATCGCTTGGGGTCACCGAAGAGCAAATTATGTGCAAAACGGGTACACTGGGTATCCCAGAATTTGGAACACGGTTTGTCCGGCAAATGCTTGAGGACACAAGGCCGACAACTTTCTCGGAATTGGTGCAGATTTCAGGTCTTTCGCACGGTACTGACGTATGGCTTGGCAACGCTCAGGAACTCATCCAAAACCAAATCTGTACGCTAAGTGAAGTGATCGGCTGCCGTGACGATATTATGGTTTATTTGATTTATCAGGGACTTGAACCCTCATTTGCTTTTAAAATCATGGAATCAGTCCGTAAAGGAAAAGGCTTAACAGAAGAAATGGAAGCAGAAATGCGCAAAAATGAAGTACCAGAATGGTACATCGATTCCTGCAAAAAAATAAAATATATGTTTCCTAAGGCGCACGCTGCTGCGTATGTGCTGATGGCTGTTCGCATTGCTTATTTTAAGGTGCATCACCCATTGCTTTATTATGCAGCCTATTTCACTGTTCGTGCTGAAGATTTTGATGTTGAAGCAATGGCGAACGGTTCTGCAGCAATTCGAGCGAAAATTGAAGAAATCAATGCAAAGGGCTTGGACGCCTCTAACAAGGAAAAGAGTTTATTAACGGTTCTGGAACTTGCGCTTGAAATGACGGAGCGGGGCTATTCGTTCCAGAAAATAAATTTATATAAATCGGCTTCATCCGAATTTATTATTGATGGGAACACTTTAATACCGCCTTTTAATGCCATTCCAGGGCTTGGAACCAACGCAGCAATTAATATTGTGAATGCCCGCAAAGATGGCGAGTTTTTATCAAAAGAAGATTTGCAGCAGCGAGGGAAAGTGTCCAAAACGATACTCGAATACTTAGATAAACAAGGCTGTTTGGCAGACTTACCAGAACAAAACCAGCTTTCGCTCTTCTAGTTCATCAGTGCCAGACCGCATTTCATTTGCATCTATAGTATGGTTATGGTATAGTTTTATTGGAAATACTAAGAAATACTCTCGTATTCAAGAGTGGGGAAACCCACTCTTTCGTATTGTGTGCACTTATTTCTAAAAAACGTCCTATGTTAACACGGATAAATTCGTGAAAAGGAGGTTATGGAGCATGAGCAAAGTAACGGAAATCGTCGAAGAACTGACGAAACCGATTGTCACGGAACTTGATCTTGAATTGGTGGAAGTCGAATACGTAAAAGAAGGCAAGAACTGGTTTCTTCGCGTTTATATCGATAAAGATACCGGTGTTGACATTGAAGAGTGCGGTTTAGTTAGCGAAAAACTCAGTGAAAAATTGGATGAACTCGACCCGATTCCGCACAACTATTTTCTTGAAGTGTCCTCCCCAGGGGCTGAACGGCCATTGAAAAAGGCGAACGACTATGAAAAGGCCATAGGCAAGCAAATCCTTGTGAAAACATACGAACCGATCGATGGTGAAAAAGTTTTTGAAGGCAAATTGCTAACGTTTGACGGAGCTACGGTATCGCTTGAAGTAAAGATCAAAACAAGAAAGAAAACAGTTGAAATTCCGTATGAGAAAGTTGCCAGCGCCCGGTTGGCAATCAGCTTTTCCTAAAGGAATGTACTAATCCTTTTTAATGTCTGTTAAGTAAAGTTGAAATAAACAGCAACTTAAGTCATACCTGGAAAATTGAATAAGAAATGAAGGGGGATACAATCCATGAGCAGCGAATTATTAGATGCTCTTACATTGCTGGAAAAAGAAAAAGGTATTTCCAGAGATGTTTTAATTGAAGCAATTGAAGCAGCACTTGTGTCGGCATATCGCCGTAATTTTAACCAAGCACAAAATGTGCGAATTGATCTTAATCTGCAAACAGGCTCGATGCGTGTTTTTGCCAGAAAAGAAGTTGTCGATCAAGTTTTTGATCCACGATTGGAAATTTCACTAGAGGAAGCAAGAACTATTAATCCGAATTATCAAGTAGAAGATGTTGTTGAACTTGAAGTCACGCCAAAGAATTTTGGCCGAATTGCGGCTCAAACTGCTAAACAAGTTGTCACCCAACGTGTAAGAGAAGCAGAAAGAGGGATTATTTATTCCGAATTTATTGACCGTGAAGAAGATATTATGACAGGAATCGTTCAGCGAATTGATTCCAAATTTATATATGTCAGTCTAGGAAAAATTGAGGCAATTCTCCCGGTCAATGAGCAAATGCCGAACGAACGCTATCAGCCGCACGATCGCATTAAGGTGTTTATAACAAAGGTTGAAAAAACAACAAAAGGTCCGCAAATTTTTGTTTCAAGAACACATCCTGGGCTATTAAAACGCTTATTTGAGATCGAAGTTCCTGAAATATATGATGGTACAGTAGAAATTAAATCAGTGGCACGTGAAGCTGGCGACCGTTCAAAGATTTCCGTTCATTCCGATAATCCGGAAGTGGATCCAGTCGGTTCATGTGTAGGCCCAAAAGGCTCAAGGGTACAGGCGATTGTTAATGAACTAAAAGGGGAAAAGATCGATATCGTAAAATGGTCCGATGATCCAGTCGTATTTGTAGCTAACTCGCTTAGCCCATCGAAAGTATTGGATGTGATCGTCAATGAAGCTGAAAAAGCTACAACGGTGATCGTGCCTGACTACCAGCTATCCCTGGCAATTGGAAAACGTGGCCAAAATGCCCGGCTAGCGGCGAAATTAACCGGTTGGAAAATCGACATTAAATCGGAAACAGAAGCACGCGAATTAGGAATCTATCCAAGAGAAGAGACCATCAAACTCTTTGAAGACGATACCGATTTCGGCTTTGATGATACAGAAGATGAAGTGGAATAACCGTAAGGGGGAATGATCGTGAACACTCGAAGAAAAGTTCCAATGCGCAAATGTGTGGCAACCGGTGAAATGAAACCGAAAAAAGAACTCGTTCGCATCGTTCGTTCCAAGGAAGGGGAAGTCTCAATCGATCTGACTGGAAAAAAATCCGGCAGGGGGGCATACCTTTCGAAAGAGAAGGAAGCAGTTGAATTAGCCAAGAAAAAAAATATTTTAGCGAATCATTTACAAGTTCCGATCGATGACAAGTTATATGATGAGCTGGTAGAGCTAATCGAGAAGGAGAACCGACTATCCTAATGAAGGAACAAAAATGGATGTCACTACTTGGTTTAGCCAATCGAGCACGGAAAATCATTTCGGGTGAGGAGCTGGCCTTGAAAGAAATTCGAAGTGGTAAAGCGAAACTTGTTTTACTTTCTAAAGATGCATCGATCAATACAGCGAAAAAAATCACTGATAAATGTAATTCATACAAAGTTCCATTGAAACTTGTTGAAAATCGCCATCTTCTTGGTCAAGCAATTGGAAAAGAAGCCCGCGTTGTTGTAGCTATAATGGATAATGGATTTGCAAAAAAAATGATCACGTTGCTCGATTAATTCTAGCGGGGGTGAAAGTATGAGCAAAACGCGTGTATATGAATATGCGAAAAAACACAATATTTCAAGTAAAGATGTAATAGCAAAGCTGAAAGATATGAATATAGAGGTTTCCAATCATATGACAACCATTGAAGATGGTGTAATCGAAAAGCTTGATGCTATTTTTGTAAAAAAAGATCAAAAACAACAGCAAAAGCAGCAGAGGTCTGGTGCGCATCGCCCTGGAGGCAATAAATCGCCAAGACCGCAGCAAAAGCCTCAAATTCAGCCGAAAACGGCACCAAAGGCATTCGAAGATGACGATGACAAGACTATTCCGGCTAAAGTAAAACCAAAAGTTGTCCCACCAAAAAACAAAGAAGGAAAAAAACACGACCAAGAATATCAGTCGAAAGAAAATAAAGCTTTCAGTAAAGGGAAATCTAAAGCTAAACCTGGACAACAAAATCGCCACCAGCACAATAATAAAAAACCTAATCAGACAGTACAGCAAACGCCGCCACCGAAAAAGAAGGAAAAAGAGCTTCCGGCAAAAATTACGTTTAGTGAATCTCTAACAGTGGCAGAACTGGCAAAGAAGCTACACCGTGAACCGTCTGAAATTATTAAAAAGTTGTTCTTGCTAGGTGTAATGGCAACGATCAACCAAGCTTTGGATAAGGATGCTATTGAATTGATTGCCGGAGAGTACGGGGTTGCAGTAGAAGAAGAAATCAAAATCGATGAAACCGATTTGGAAGTTTATTTCACCGAGGATGCACCTGAAGATCTTGTTGAAAGACCGTCAGTCGTTACGATCATGGGCCACGTTGACCATGGAAAAACGACTTTACTGGATTCAATTCGCAACACAAAAGTGACCGAAGGGGAAGCTGGTGGAATCACCCAACATATCGGAGCCTATCAGGTTGTTGAAAATGGGAAAAAGATTACGTTCCTTGACACACCAGGACATGCCGCTTTTACGACGATGCGTGCTCGCGGTGCCAAAATCACTGATATTACCATTCTGGTTGTCGCTGCTGACGATGGAGTCATGCCGCAAACGGTTGAAGCCATCAACCATGCAAAGGCTGCGGAAGTTCCAATAATTGTCGCTGTCAATAAAATGGACAAAGAAGCAGCCAACGCAGACCGTGTTATGCAGGAATTGACAGAACACGGGCTTGTTGCGGAAGCATGGGGTGGAGATACGATTTTCGTTCCGCTATCAGCTAAAACGGGTGAAGGGATCGACAATTTGCTTGAAATGATTTTACTTGTCAGCGAAGTGGAAGAATACAAGGCCAATCCGAAGCGAAACGCCGTCGGTACGGTAATTGAAGCCCAGTTGGATAAAGGGCGCGGGTCGGTTGCGACATTGCTGGTGCAAAACGGAACATTGCGAATTGGCGATCCAATTGTTGTCGGTAATACGTATGGACGCGTGCGGGCGATGGTTAACGATGTCGGACGCCGCGTGAAAGAAGCAGGTCCGTCAACGCCTGTCGAGATTACCGGTTTGAATGATGTACCACAAGCGGGCGATCGCTTTGTCGTCTTTGATGATGAAAAAACAGCCCGGCAAATCGGTGAAGCTCGCGCCCAACAAGCGCTCGCTGCCCATCGCGGTGAAAAATCCCGCGTAAGCTTGGAAAACTTGTTTGAACAATTGAAGCAAGGTGAAATGAAGGATTTAAATGTCATCATTAAAGCAGACGTTCAAGGTTCCGCTGAAGCTGTTGCAGCCTCCTTGCAAAAAATTGAAGTGGAAGGCGTCAACATCAAAATCATTCATACAGCTGTAGGCGCAATTAATGAATCAGATATTACACTTGCAGCCGCTTCAAATGCAATTGTTATAGGATTTAATGTTCGTCCGGATGCAAATGCCAAGCGTGCAGCCGAAGCGGAAAAAGTAGATGTCCGCTTGCACCGTATCATTTACAAAGTAATTGAAGAAATTGAAGCAGCAATGAAGGGAATGCTTGATCCGGAATACGAAGAGAAAATCATTGGTCAGGCAGAGGTTCGCCAAACGTTTAAAGTTTCTAAAATTGGTACCATCGCTGGCTGTTATGTGACGGATGGAAAAATAACCCGCGATAGCGGTGTTCGCTTAATCCGCGACGGTGTCGTTATTTTTGAAGGTGAAATTGACGACCTAAAACGCTTTAAAGATGATGCAAAAGAAGTCGCACAAGGCTATGAATGCGGAATCACGATTAAAAACTTCAATGATGTCAAAGAAGGCGATATTATTGAAGCATATATTATGGAAGAAGTAGAGCGGAAATGATGATTGGCGCTGCCATATGTGAATGCATTATTTACGACGCCCATTCGTTAAAAGAAAAACGGGCTGTCTTGCAAAGAATCATTACGCGCCTTAAACAAAGATATAATGTTTCCGTTTCGGAAATGGATCACCAGGATGTTTGGCAACGAACAAAAATTGGAATAGCAGTGATTGGCTTAAGTCGCGTTCCGATCGAAAAAGAGCTCCACCATGCATTAAACTTGATTGATTCATTTCCCGAAATCGAAAGAACGATCACCGACATCGAATGGTTGTAAACAAAGAGGTGAAAGATCATGAGCCATAGAGCAAACCGCGTTGGAGAGCAAATGAAGAAAGAATTGAGCGATATCATCGGCCGGAAGATAAAAGACCCAAGAATTGGCTTTGTAACGGTTACAGATGTTCAAGTGACCGGAGACCTTCAACAGGCAAAGGTTTTTATATCGGTTTTAGGTGATGAGGAACAAAGGGAAAATACGCTAAAAGGCCTTGCAAAAGCAAAAGGCTTTATCCGTACAGAAATGGGACAGCGCATCCGCCTTCGCAAAACACCGGAAATCATCTTTGAATTCGATGAATCAATCGATTACGGGAATCGGATTGAATCTCTTCTCCATCAATTGCATGCCCAGGATGAGAATCCGAATGATTGAGAAGAGAAAATGGATAGACAGCAAATGTCTATCCATTTTTTGGTGGTCTAGGAAATTATATATTTGTACATCGTCCCAAGGGACTTGCCGACTTACCAGTCAGCGAGTGTTCATTTGAATTTTAAAAAAAATGGGGGTGAAGGCAATGGAAGGCATTTTGCCTTTATACAAACCAGCGGGATTGACCTCGCATGATTGTGTTTTTAAACTGCGCAAAATTTTAAAAACAAAGAAAGTCGGCCACACGGGAACCCTTGATCCGGACGTGACGGGAGTTCTTCCCATCTGCATCGGCAGAGCAACAAAGGTGGCAGAGTACATTACCGATGCCGGAAAAGCCTACATCGGAGAAGTGACCATTGGTTTTTCGACAACAACCGAAGATGCCTCAGGTGAGATCGTCGAACAAAAAGCCGTTGACCGTATGATTCCAAATGAAGAAATAGCAGCGGTATTCGCGTCGTTAACCGGGGAAATTGAACAAACACCACCGATGTATTCCGCTGTGAAAGTCAATGGCAAACGTCTATATGAATATGCCCGCCAAGGAATAGAGGTGGAGCGGCCGACCAGAAAAGTGAAGATTTATAAGCTGGAGTTGCTTAGTGATGAATGGATAGCTGAAGGGGATACACTTAAATTTAGCTTTAGCGTGGATTGCAGCAAAGGAACGTATATTCGAACATTGGCTGTGATGATTGGTGAAAAGCTTGGATTTCCTGCACATATGTCAAAATTACAAAGAATTCGGTCTGCATCTTTTACACTGGATGATTGCCTGACATTAGAAGAAGTAGCGGAAAAAATGGAAAAAGGGGAAATGGAACAATGGTTACTTCCACTTGAAAGAGCACTTTCTCATTTGCCGAAATATGCAATTAATGATAAAGTAGCAGAGAAAGTGAAAAATGGCGCACTTTTACGGGTTCCTGATGAACTTGAAAAGACAGAAGGTCCGATTGCAGTCGAAACGGCAGATGGCGGTGTTCTTGCGATATACGCCCGCCACCCGCAAAAACAGGGGATCTTAAAACCGGTAAAAGTATTGCGCAACGAACAAGATTGATAGAGGGAAGATAGAGAGTGGTGAGTACCATCGTGGAAATAAAAAGACTTGAATACCCGCCTGAAATAAAAAAAAACGACTTACCGCCATTGGTGTTGGCTCTTGGTTATTTTGACGGTGTTCATCTCGGCCACCAAGAAGTCATTCGAAAAGCAAAAGATATTGCTGTTCAAAAGGGATTTAAATCTGCCGTGATGACATTTGATCCGCACCCTTCGGTCGTTTTAGGTAAAGCGGAACAGCATGTTCAGTTTATCACGCCCATTCGTGACAAAATTCGCTTGATTGAGCAGTTGGAAATCGACTTTTTATTTATCGTTGATTTCACAGAAGCTTTTGCGAATCTTTTGCCGCAGGAATTTGTCGATCAGTACATCATCGGCTTGAATGCAAAGCATGCAGTAGCGGGGTTTGACTTTACGTATGGAAGAATGGGGCAGGGTACAATGGAAACCTTGCCGTTTCATTCACGAAACGAATTTACCTTTTCCGTTGTTCCAAAGTTCGAAAGTGGCGGGAAAAAAATCAGTTCGACATGGATCCGTACATATTTAAAGGAAGGAAAAACCGACCAACTGCCATTGCTTCTTGGCCGTTATTATACGACGAAGGGAACTGTTGTCCATGGAGATAAACGCGGTCGAACGATCGGATTCCCAACAGCAAATATCGAATTGCTGGATGATTACATTCTTCCGCCGGTTGGAGTTTACGCTGTTCGGTTAAAGATAGACGGTGAATGGTACAGAGGGGTTTGCAACATCGGCTTTAAGCCGACTTTTTACCGCGAGCTAAGCCCAAAACCATCAATTGAAGTACATCTTTTCGATTTTCAGGCTGATATTTACGGTAAACAAGTGGAAATTGAATGGCATAATTATTTGCGCAAAGAACAAAAATTTTCCGGAATTGAAGAGCTTGTCGCCCAAATTGAAAGAGACAAACAAGCAGCAATTGACTACTTTACTAGCGGTTTCTGATCGTTTGGCTAAGATCTAATAAAATTCAATGCTGATTTGCTCGTTCTAGTTGATTATGCGGCAACCCGTAAGCTATTTTATCTGCATCTTTGTCTAAAATTGCTCTTTAATTGTGAAATATCCGGTTTTAGCTTGCTTTTTGGCGGAAAACATTGTATTCTTATTAACGTATTCGAAATGAACCTTTGCTTGGCAAGTCGAGTCACCGACGCTTGCTCAGTAACAGGCGATTTAAATTAGGCTAAACAGCATTGCTGATTATGCCCCAATAGGAGGTGAAACAGGATGGCAATCACACAAGAACGTAAGAATGAATTGATTAATGAGTTCAAAACTCATGAAAACGACACTGGATCTGCTGAGGTACAAATCGCTGTCCTTACAGAATCAATCAACAATTTGAATGAGCACTTGCGCATTCATAAAAAGGATCACCATTCGCGCCGCGGTCTATTGAAGATGGTTGGTAAACGCCGTAATTTGTTAACGTATTTACGTAACAAAGATGTTCAGCGCTACCGCGAATTAATCAATAAGCTTGGTCTACGTCGATAATCAACTGAAGCGGGAATTTTCCCGCTTTTTTATTAGCTTTCAGAATCAGAAATCTTTTATACATACTATAGTTAATATAAATTGGGGTATACTTTAAATAAAAATTTCATTACAACAGCCGCAATCCGGCTTTTTCATAAAAGTTCGATGATACGAGTGAACTTATCTGTTTTCGCATCATCCTCTAAGTGATTTGGGATAGAGAGGGGTAAAAAATATATGGATCAAACGAAACACCACTATTCAATTGATTGGGCAGGCAGAAAGCTGACCGTCGAAATTGGACAATTGGCAAAGCAAGCAAACGGCGCTGTCATGGTTCGATATGGTGATACAGCTGTGTTAAGTACTGCAACGGCATCAAAGGAACCGAAAAACGTAGATTTCTTTCCGCTAACTGTTAACTATGAAGAACGGTTATACGCAGTCGGGAAAATCCCTGGAGGTTTTATCAAGCGGGAAGGCCGACCAAGTGAGAAAGCAATCCTTGCAAGCCGCCTAATCGACCGCCCAATTCGTCCGCTTTTTGCTGATGGTTTCCGCAACGACGTTCAAGTCGTCAGCATCGTAATGAGTGTGGATCAGGACTGTTCCACAGAAATGGCGGCAATGTTTGGTTCATCGCTGGCACTAAGCGTATCAGATATACCGTTTGAGGGGCCAATTGCCGGAGTAATCGTTGGCCGGGTGAACAATGAATTTGTGATCAATCCGACGGTTGAGCAAGCTGACCAAAGTGATATTCATTTAACGGTTGCGGGGACAAAAGACGCCATCAACATGGTTGAAGCAGGCGCAAAGGAAGTTCCTGAAGAAATCATGCTCGAAGCCATTATGTTTGGCCATGAGGAAATTAAGCGGTTAATTGAATTCCAGGAAAAAATCGTGGCGGAAATTGGCAAAGAGAAAATGCAAGTAACTTTATACGAGATCGATCCGGAACTGGAAGCGGAAGTTCGGGCAAGTTGTGAAGCGGATATGATCAAGGCTATACAAGTTCAGGAAAAACATGCCCGCGAAAACGCAATTAATGAAGTGAAAAATCGCATTTTAGAGCAATACAGGGAACCAGAAGCATCTGAAGATGATTTAAAACAAGTAAAACAAATACTGGACAAGCTTGTCAAAGGTGAGGTCCGTCGGTTAATTACGGAAGAGAAAATCCGCCCGGATGGCCGAAAAGTCGATGAAATCCGTCCGTTGTCCTCACAGGTTGGCATCCTGCCAAGAACACACGGATCTGGCTTGTTTACCCGCGGCCAAACACAAGCATTGAGCATTTGTACCCTTGGGGCAATGGGGGACGTGCAAATCCTTGACGGTCTCGGGATCGAAGAAGAGAAACGGTTTATGCACCATTACAACTTCCCGCCTTTTAGCGTAGGTGAAACAGGGCCAATGCGCGGACCAGGACGCCGTGAAATCGGACATGGAGCTTTGGGCGAACGAGCACTTGAACCTGTCATTCCATCCGAAAAGGATTTCCCTTATACGATTCGCTTAGTTTCAGAAGTCCTTGAATCGAACGGATCGACTTCCCAGGCAAGTATTTGCGGAAGCACGCTTGCAATGATGGATGCCGGTGTACCGATCAAAGCCCCTGTAGCGGGCATTGCAATGGGATTGGTTAAATCCGGAGAATATTATACTGTTTTGACAGATATTCAAGGTATGGAGGATCACCTCGGAGACATGGACTTTAAAGTAGCCGGCACTGCAAAAGGGGTAACAGCACTGCAAATGGATATTAAAATTGCCGGCTTATCTCAAGAAATTTTGGAAGAAGCGTTGCAGCAAGCGAAAAAAGGCCGGATGCAAATCCTTGATTCCATGCTTGCAACCATAGCGGAGCCAAGGAAGCAGCTTTCTGTCTATGCTCCAAAAATACTGACGATGGCAATCAATCCGGATAAAATTCGTGATGTAATTGGACCAAGCGGCAAACAAATCAACAAAATTATTGAAGAAACTGGTGTTAAAATTGATATTGAGCAGGATGGCACGATCTTTATTGCCTCCACCAACCAGGAAATGAATGAAAAAGCCAAGAAAATCATCGAAGATCTTGTCCGTGAAGTCGTTGTCGGCCAACTTTACCTTGGAAAAGTAAAAAGAATTGAAAAGTTTGGCGCATTCGTTGAAATTTTCCCAGGAAAAGACGGATTAGTGCACATTTCCGAGCTTGCCGAGGAACGCGTAGGAAAAGTGGAAGATGTTGTTAAGATCGGTGACGAACTTCTTGTCAAAGTTACCGAAATTGATAAGCAGGGACGCGTCAACCTTTCACGAAAAGCTGTTTTAAAAGAACAGCGTGAAAAAGAAGAGGGTAGCCAAAAATAACGATTCAACTAGCCAGGGGAAACCCTGGTTTTTTGTTGCGATTACCTAAAAAAGCTTTCGGATTCTGCTTAGTCCTTAATCGCTTTGTTGTTCTACCTTGTCCCCTTTGAACATATTTTGTATACGAAGGGGGAAAGACAAAATGAGAAAGATCATGGTGTTGGCAATTTTCTTTGGAATGGCCTGGTTTTCCGCTACGTACACGCCTATCAGTTCCTATGTAGTCGCTTTAAAAAATGGATCATTGCCAGCAGCTAAACAGGCAAATCCTCTTTATCAGGAGATTGTAAAAAAAGCTCCTAAATACGAAATTCAGCCCTCCGATGCAAAAATCGATACCGTATGGAAAGCAACGCCAGGCTATAACGGCTTAAAAGTCAATATAGAGGCATCCTATAACAAAATGAAAAAAGACGGTAAGTTCAATGAGGAGAAACTTGTATTTGAACAAGTAGCGCCGAAAACGCATTTAAATGATTTACCTCCTTCACCGATTTACCGTGGACATCCTAATAAACCCATGGTCAGTTTTTTAATCAATGTCGCATGGGGAAATGAGTATCTTCCATCTATGTTAGCCACATTAAAAAAGGACAATGTTTCAGCTAGCTTTTTTTTAGAAGGCAATTGGGTGAAAAAAAATCCTGATTTAGCCAAAATGATTGTCGATGCAGGACATGAAGTCGGCAACCATTCCTATTCACATCCTGATATGAAGCTGCTTTCGGCAACGAGAATCCGTGATGAATTAAATAAGACAAATGAGGTAATCAAAGCAACCACTGGGGTAAAGAGTAAATGGTTTGCACCTCCAAGCGGCAGTTATCGGGATGAGACGGTAAAAATCGCAGCTGAATTTAACATGAAAACGGTTATGTGGACAGTTGATACAATCGATTGGCAAAAACCTTCCCCTGATGTACTTATTCAACGAGTAATGAGCAAAATCGGCAATGGATCCATTATCCTCATGCATCCGACTGAAGCAACCGCAAAATCGATGGATCGGCTGATCAAACTAATTCAGCAAAAAGGGCTTGAGATTGGGACAGTTTCCAGTCTAATGGATGAAGAGCGGATAAAGTGAAATAGCAACCGGTGAAATTCTTCAATTTAGTCGGGAGGATAATAAATTGGAGGACAATTTCGCACAATAAGAGGAAATACTAACGGTATCAGGTGAATCTAGTATAAAATGAATAATTGACGCAGCAGTTGTAGATGAACAGGAGGATTTCAATGATCAAGAAGTATACTTGCCAGAATGGGGTTCGAATTGTCCTTGAAAGAATTCCAACGGTTCGTTCCGTGGCAATCGGGGTGTGGATTGGGACAGGGTCAAGAGATGAAAATCAAGAGAACAATGGAATATCCCATTTTTTAGAACACATGTTCTTCAAAGGAACAACTACCCGTACTGCAAAGGAAATTGCTGAATCCTTTGACAGTATCGGCGGCCAGGTAAATGCTTTTACATCAAAAGAATACACATGCTATTATGCAAAGGTGCTTGATACACATGCGAAATATGCTCTGGATGTATTAGCGGATATGTTTTTTAATTCAACTTTTGTTGAAGAAGAACTGAACAAAGAAAGAAATGTGGTTCTTGAGGAAATTAAAATGTATGAAGACACCCCGGATGATATTGTCCATGATTTACTGAGCAAGGCTGTTTATGAAAATCATCCGCTCGGCTATCCAATTTTAGGGACAGAAGAAACATTAAACACGTTTACTGGAGAGAAGCTCAAAGAATATATTTACGAACGGTACACGCCGGAAAATGTCGTCATTTCAATCGCAGGAAATGTCCCAGACACCTTTATTCACGAAGTGGAAAATTATTTTGGATCCTATCAGGGCGGAAGCAGTACAAAATCGGAATTTCCCCCATCGTTTCATGCAAACCGGATTGCGAGGAAAAAAGAGACAGAACAAGCCCATTTATGCATAGGCTTTAACGGTTTAAATGTCGGTCATGAAGAGATCTACAGTTTGATCGTGTTGAACAATATTCTTGGTGGAAGCATGAGCAGCAGGCTGTTTCAGGAAGTACGCGAGCAAAGAGGGCTTGCATACTCTGTTTTCTCTTACCATTCAGCGTATCAGGACAGTGGAATTGTCACGATTTATGGCGGTACGGGTGCGAAACAGCTGGATGTTTTGTTTGAAACGATCGATGAGACGCTTCAAAGATTAAAGCAGGAAGGAATCACTGAAAAAGAGCTGACCAATAGCAAAGAACAGTTGAAAGGCAATCTCATGCTTAGTTTGGAAAGCACAAACAGCCGAATGAGCAGAAATGGAAAAAATGAACTTCTCCTTAAGCGGCACCGCTCGCTCGATGAAATCATTGAGCAAATTGATCATGTGACAAAAGTCGGAGTCGATCAAATGGCCAATCGCATTTTTACGGATCATTACTCGGTTTCTCTAATCAGTCCCGAAGGCGGAATGCCGAACTCGATTCGTTAGGTGATACTGCTTCCGTTCGTTCCAATGTCTTTTTTTCCGTAGTCTAATTTCGCCCCATTGTCGATAAACTAGTACAAAGGAAATTGAAGGGGGCTATATTTGTGAGACTAAGTGAGTTAAGCGGAAAAGAAATTGTTGATGTCAAAAGAGCCGAACGGCTAGGCGTTCTCGGTCAGACCGATCTCGAAATAAATGAAACAACTGGACAAATTCAAGCGCTGTTAATTCCGAGCGTAAAATGGTTTGGCCTAAGGAAACAAGGCCAGGAAATCCGAGTGCCATGGCAGCATATTAAGAAAATCGGTACAGATATGATCATCATTGATGTTGCCGATGAAATTGAATAAATTCCAAAATATGAAAAAAAGCCCAAGCAGCTTTCGGTTGCTTGGGCTTTTTTTCATGCAATGGAGTGGAAAACTCACCGATTTGGTCATTGTGACATAAGATGTTGAAGTGATGTTGGTAAGGATTTTTAAAAAAAGAAGGTGAATGTTTTCATGCTGACAGGAATGCAGATTGCCGTAATTGGCGGAGATGCTAGACAGCTGGAAATTATCCGCAAGCTGACAGAGTTGGATGCCAGGCTTTCGTTAATTGGTTTCGAACAGCTGGATCACGCTTTTACAGGGGCGGTAAAGGAAAAAATCAATGAGATCGATTTTTCAACAATAGATGCGTTTATTTTACCAGTTGCCGGAACGAATTTACAGGGCCAGGTGGAGACAATTTTTTCAAACGAAAAAGTGGTGTTAACTGAAGACATACTTGCCAGTACACCAAGTCACTGCACGATTTATTCCGGAATAACAAATCCATTCTTGACCGGTTTAACAACAAAAGCAAACAGAAGACTTGTCCAGCTGTTTGCCCGGGATGATGTCGCGATCTACAACTCCATTCCAACGGTTGAAGGAACGATCATGATGGCGATCCAACATACGGACTTTACGATCCATGGTTCAAACGTGGCTGTTCTTGGGCTTGGCAGATGTGGCATGAGTGTAGCTAGAGCGTTTCATGCCTTGGGAGCCAAAGTGAAGGTTGGCGCGCGAAAAAGTGAACATCTTGCAAGAATCACTGAAATGGGCGTAACTCCGTTTCATTTAAATGACCTTGAAACAGAAGTGAGAAACACGGATATCATTATCAACACAATTCCGCATTTAGTACTCAGCGCAGCAGTTTTATCCAAAATACCTGTGCACACACTCATTATTGATATTGCTTCAAAACCAGGCGGTACCGATTTTCGCTATGCCGAAAAACGCGGCATTAAGGCACTGCTCGCTCCAAGTCTGCCGGGTATTGTCGCTCCGAAAACGGCCGGACAGATTTTGGCAGATGTGCTTGCCCAATTGCTCGAAGAAGATTTGAAAAGGCGAAAGGAGAACAAAAAATGAGTTTAAAAGGCAAAAGAATCGGCTTTGGATTAACAGGTTCCCATTGCACCTACGATGCCGTCTTTCCGCAAATTGAAAAACTTGTTCAAGAAGGCGCGGAAGTTCTTCCAGTTGTCACCTTTACAGTGAAAAACACAGAAACAAGATTTGGAAAAGGTGAGGATTGGGTAGCACGAATCGAAGAATTAACCGGAAATAAAGCAATTGATTCGATCGTTAAGGCAGAGCCGCTTGGACCGAAAATTCCTCTTGATTGCATGGTCATTGCCCCATTGACCGGAAATTCAATGAGCAAATTCGCCAATGCGATGACAGACAGTCCGGTTTTAATGGCGGCCAAAGCGACATTGCGAAACGGTAAACCAGTTGTACTTGGCATTTCAACAAATGATGCCCTCGGTTTAAATGGTGTGAATTTAATGAGATTGATGGCAACAAAAAATATATATTTTATCCCCTTTGGCCAAGATGATCCGATAAAAAAACCGAATTCAATGGTGGCGCGGATGGAAATGCTAACAGAAACGATCGAGAGCGCCATCGGCGGCAAACAAATTCAACCTGTAATTATTGAAAAATACCGGGACGGTGTATAAAATTTCCGATCGAAAAAGGAAAAACGTTATTTCTTCACGGTAATATGGTAAAATGAATTATCGCATGATTCATCACTTAATTAATATGAGAAAAGCGATACACAAATCAATTAGGATAAGCCTGCGAGTTGCTGGGAAATACAGAGTAGCCTTTTCAAAAAAGGAAAAGCTAGCGGCCATTTCCCGGTGATGAACGGCTCAATATGGAAAAATACGCAGAATGCATGGAAGGGGTACTAGAGAATGAACCAGACAGATGGGTTGCATGTTGCTGTAGTTGGGGCAACAGGAGCTGTAGGGCAGCAAATGATCCAAACATTAGTAAATAGGAATTTTCCTTTTAAAAAATTAACTTTATTATCTTCTGCCCGGTCTGCAGGAAAAAAAGTTAACGTAAATGGGGAAGAATACACCGTCCAAGAAGCAACGCCTGAAGGTTTTGAAGGCGTGGATATTGCCCTGTTTAGTGCGGGGGGGGGCGTGTCGAAACAACTTGCTCCCGAAGCAGTAAAACGCGGAGCGATAGTTATCGATAACACGAGTGCCTTTCGGATGGATCCGGAAATTCCGTTGGTTGTTCCCGAAGTAAACGAGAGCGATCTTCATCATCATAATGGAATTATTGCGAATCCTAACTGCTCTACCATTCAAATGGTTGTTGCATTAGAGCCGATTCGCCAAAAATATGGTTTAAAGAAAGTGCTTGTTTCAACGTACCAGGCAGTTTCCGGCGCTGGAGCAGTTGCAATCGAAGAATTAAGAGAGCAGACAAATGCCATTATGAACAATGAAAGCTTCGAACCGAAAATATTGCCTGTTCGTTCAGATGAGAAGCATTATCAAATTGCCTTTAATGCGATTCCGCAAATTGATAAATTCCAAGAGAACGGTTTTACGTTTGAGGAAATGAAAATGATCAATGAAACGAAAAAAATCATGCATATGCCGGAGCTTCCTGTTGCTGCAACCTGCGTGCGGTTACCGGTTGAAGTCGGCCACTCCGAATCGGTTTACTTTGAGCTTGAAGCAGAAGGCGTTACAGCTGCTGAGATTAAAGCCTTATTAAACAGCTCACCAGGAATTGTTCTTCAAGACGAACCGGACCAGCAGATTTATCCAATGCCTGCAAATTGCGTCGGTAAAAATGATGTATTTGTCGGACGGATTCGAAAAGATTTGGACGAAGAACGCGGATTCCATATGTGGGTTGTCTCCGATAACCTTCTGAAAGGCGCGGCATGGAACTCGGTGCAAATTGCTGAAAGTTTGCTTTCATTAGGTCTTGTAAAAGGTAAATAATTGCAAATGAAAACTCGCCGACTGGCGAGTCCCTATGGACGAAGACAGAGGGATAGTTGAATTTATGCGCTTAGAAATTATGGATATAAATTCTGATTAGCTAAAAAAGGCAGGTTTTAAAGCCGATGAAAATCATTGTGCAAAAATTTGGCGGTACATCAGTGAAGGATGCGGAGAGCCGGAAATTTGCTCTTCGCCATATTCAAAGAGCGCTTTCGGATGGTTACAAAGTGGTGATCGTTGTATCAGCAATGGGGAGAAAAGGCGATCCATATGCGACGGATACCCTTCTATCTTTAGTTGGCGGAAATAGCAGTAAAATTTCCAATCGGGAGCAGGATTTACTGCTATCGTGCGGCGAAACGATTTCAAGTGTGGTTTTTACCGATATGCTCTTGGAAAATAATATCCGTGCTGTCGCCTTAACTGGTGCACAGGCAGGGTTTCGAACCAATCATGACCACACAAATGCCAAAATCATCGAAATGAAATGCGATCGTCTTCTTCGTGAATTCGAAAATGCGGATGCAGTTGTTGTCGCCGGTTTCCAAGGAGCCGCGAAAAACGGCGATGTTACAACAATCGGCCGCGGCGGCAGTGATACGTCCGCGGCTGCGCTCGGTGCAGCGCTAAATGCTGAATGGATTGATATTTTTACAGATGTGGAAGGGGTAATGACAGCCGATCCGCGCATTGCCGAAAACGCCAGACCGCTTTCGGTTGTGACCTATACGGAAGTGTGCAATATGGCGTATCAAGGTGCAAAGGTCATCCATCCGAGAGCAGTGGAGATTGCGATGCAGGCGAAAGTTCCAATCCGGATCCGTTCGACGTATTCCGATAATCCCGGCACACTTGTGACAGCCTTGAATAAGGAAAACCGGGGCAGTGACATCAAAGAGCGATTGGTGACTGGAATCGCGCATGTTTCCAATGTCACGCAAATTAAGGTTTACGCTAAAAAAGATCAATACAATTTGCAGGCAGAAGTATTTAAAGCGATGGCAAATGAGAATATAAGTGTGGATTTTATCAATATCTCGCCAAATGCTGTCATTTACACGGTAACGGAAGAAATGACAGATAGGGCACTAAACGTGCTTAAGCAACTTGGCCATGAGCCGGGTGTTGAACGAAATTGCGCAAAAGTATCTGTTGTGGGAGCAGGGATTGCAGGTGTTCCAGGAGTAACAGCAAATATTGTTACTGCCTTATCCGAACAAGGAATTCGAATCCTTCAATCTGCTGACAGCCACACAACGATTTGGGTGCTTGTCAAACAAGAAGAGCTAATAAAATCAGTGAACGCGCTGCACGATGCCTTTCAGCTCGAAGAAGAGACCGCCCAGTACAATCAGCCCGATTTTTACTAATTTTTCTACAACTTATAAAGCCATGGCTAGGATAAGGAAGGAGTAAACAGAATCATGGTTCTTTTTGGACGTGTATCAACGGCAATGGTGACCCCGTTTGATCATAAAGGGCATATCGATTTTGCCAGAACAACAAAACTTGTCAATCATTTAATTGAAAATGGAACCGACTCTCTCGTAGTTGCAGGAACAACAGGGGAATCACCAACGCTTTCAAAAGAAGAAAAACTGGCACTATTTGAGCATATTGTGAAAGTTGTGGATAAGAGGATCCCTGTTATTGCCGGAACCGGCAGCAATAACACGTATGCATCAATTGAATTAACGAAAAAAGCAGAACAACTTGGTGTCGACGCAATTATGGTTGTTGCACCCTATTATAATAAACCGAACCAGGAAGGGCTTTACCAGCATTTCAAAGCAGTTGCAGAAGCAACATCGCTGCCGGTTATGGTTTACAATATTCCGGGAAGATCGGTAGTCAATATTCTTCCTGAAACAATCATTCGCCTTTCGAAAATTCCAAATATCGCTGCCGTAAAAGAAGCAAGCGGTGATTTAAATGCGATGACGAAAATTATTGCAAACACAGATGAGGACTTCCTGTTGTACAGTGGTGATGATTCCTTAACACTTCCAGTTCTCTCGATTGGCGGTGCCGGAATTATTTCCGTAGCGTCCCATGTGATTGGCAATGAGTTACAAGAAATGGTTCAGGCGTTTTTGGGAGGCGAAACGGCAAAAGCGGCAAAACTTCATCAGCGTTTATTGCCATTGATGCAAGGATTGTTTGCAGCGCCTAGCCCAGCCCCAGTCAAAACCGCCCTTCAGTTAAAAGGGCTTGATGTCGGATCCGTCCGACTGCCGCTCGTACCCCTTTCCGAACAAGAAAGAGTGACCCTGAGCAAATTGCTAAATGAAATGTAAAAAACCAATCATCTGATTGGTTTTTTTATTATGGTAAGGTTTGATTGAAAGTGTTGTAATGATTTTCTGATTTCAAGTATAATAAGCGTAACTGATCTATGGTCGGCTTAACATCAACTTAGGAGGGTTACGTAAAATTGACAAAGAGAAAAAATAATTCCATCAAGCTTACGGCATTGGGCGGAGTCGGAGAAATCGGGAAAAACATGTATTTGGTCGAAGTGGACAAAGACCTTTTTATTATTGATGCCGGTTTAATGTTCCCCGAGGATGAAATGCTGGGCATTGATATAGTGATCCCGGATTTGACGTATTTAATTGAAAATAAGGAAAGAGTAAAGGCCATTTTTTTAACGCATGGGCATGAAGACCATATAGGCGCGCTGTCCTATGTACTTCGCCAAGTCAATGTACCGGTATATGGAACCCGATTAACCTTGGCGCTTGCCGGTGCAAAATTAAAAGAGCAGGAATTCACCAGCCCGGTTGATTTTATTGAAATTGATTCGGATACGGTTGTTGATTTGGGATCGGTAGAAGTCAATTTTTTCCGGACAAACCATAGCATTCCGGATTCTGTCGGTATATGTGTTCAAACTTCCGAAGGTGCAATCGTTTATACGGGTGATTTTAAATTTGATCAGGGAGCTACAGCTTTATACCAAGCGGAAATCGGAAAAATGGCGAGAATTGGTGAGCAGGGGGTATTATGTCTTCTTTCGGACAGCACGGAAGCGGAAAAACCGGGTTATACGACTTCTGAAGCAATCGTCGCAAGAGAAATGTCCAATGCCTTCTATAATGCTCCAGGGAGAATCATTGCCGCCTGCTTTGCTTCTGATATCAGCCGAATTCAGCATATTTTCGATTCCGCACAAGAAACACAGCGGAAAGTAGCTGTTGTCGGCAAAAGCCTTGAAACGATTTATCATATTGCGCTTGATCTTGGTTATTTAAATGTTGCTGATGACGTAATCATTCCGATTTCGGAAATCAGCCAATTCCCGGATGATGAAATTGTTGTTCTGATGACAGGGAATCAAGGAGAACCAATTGAAGCATTGCAAAAAATGGCGAAACAATCGCATAAACAAGTCAATATCCAGCGAGGGGATACGGTGATGATCGCAGCTTCTCCATTAAGGGGAAGTGAAATTTTCTTGTTTAAAACGATTGATATCCTGTTCCGTGCCGGAGCGAACGTGATCTCAGACAGACGTACCCTTCATGTTTCCAGTCATGGAAGCCAGGAAGAATTAAAATTTATGATCAATTTAATGAAACCAAAGTTTTTTATTCCTGTCCATGGGGAATACCGCATGCTGAAGGCTCATAAGAAATTAGCCGAGGAGTGCGGCCTTGGCAATGATCAAATTGTGATTATCGATCGAGGCGACGTAGTGGAATTTAAAGATGGCAAAGCAATTGATGGCGGGAAAGTTCCTTCCGGCAACACCCTGATCGATGGAATTGGTGTTGGTGACGTTGGCAACATTGTTTTGCGCGATCGAAAACTGCTGTCACAAGATGGAATCTTAATTGTTGTCGTAACATTAACAAAGCAGGAAAAGAAAATCATTTCCGGTCCGGAAATCATCTCGCGCGGTTTCGTGTATGTCCGCGAATCGGAAAAGCTGTTAGAGGAATCAACAAAGCTTGTACGCGATATAGTAGAAAGAAACACGGCGAAAAATTCCTTCGATTGGACAACGTTAAAACAAGATGTTCGCGATGAATTAAACCGTTATTTATATGAAAAAACAAAACGCAGACCGATGATTTTGCCAATCATCATGGAAGTATAGATTTAGTTCATAAGGTCAGCAAGTTAAACGAACGAAAAAAGCAAAAGCATCGATAATCGATGCTTTTTTGCGTTTCGGGAAATACCTTCAGTTAAACTATACAGCTGCAGCACATGACAAAGGGACTTTGCTTTTTTATTCTTTTGGGATGAAATTGTTCTGCTGACAAATACTAACCATATCATGCTTGAAGGGAGTAAATGTGATGGAAAATGAACCAAAACAAAATCAGGAAGAACAAGAGCCGCAAAATGAGGAAAAGCAGCCATCTTCGTTAATTGATAAAATTCAGCAGCTCGGTCAGACAAACGTACCGCAGCTTTCAGCAGATTCACGAATCCATTGTTTAACCATTGTTGGACAAATTGAGGGCCATCTCGCGCTGCCGCCGCAAAACAAAACAACGAAATACGAACACTTGATTCCGCAATTGGTTGCAATCGAGCAAAATCCGAAAATTGAAGGCGTGCTCGTCATTTTGAACACGGTCGGCGGGGATGTCGAAGCCGGTCTTGCGATTTCTGAAATGCTTGCGACCTTGTCGAAACCAACCGTTTCGATTGTGCTCGGTGGAGGCCACTCGATTGGTGTTCCGATTGCTGTCTCATGTGATTATTCGTTTATAGCTGAAACAGCGACAATGACCATTCATCCAATTCGCTTGACTGGGCTCGTTATTGGTGTTCCGCAAACTTTCGAATATTTGGATAAAATGCAGGAGCGGGTTGTAAGTTTCGTCACAAAGCATTCCCATATAAGTGAAGAAACGTTTAAGGACCTAATGTTTGCCAAAGGAAACTTAACGAGAGATATTGGAACAAATGTGATCGGTGCCGATGCTGTTCAATCCGGTTTAATTGATGAAGTTGGCGGGATTGGTCAGGCGATGGAAAAACTGAATGAACTCATTGAGCTACACCGCAAGAAAAGCGAGGCGATTGTTCAATGATCTTATATACAATGATGCCACAAGAATTAATTTTTCCAAGCGAATCGGATGCCCAACATCAATGTACCATTATTCAGGATGGTGTTGAGCTGTTAGTGGAAACAACTTCTGGCGATACTGGCCGAATTGTTCGCATTCTCAGTACAGATCCGCAGCATTATCTTGATGCACGTTTCACCCCCGGTACAAAAATTTCTTTGCTAGAACAGGGAGGTTTGTCCTCTTTTTGATATAGAGTATGGTATAATAAGGACAAATAGACAAGAGCAGCCATCATGGCTGCTTTATTCCTTTCGGTAGAATGCTGCTATGGGAGACTCCTTTTGGTTTTTAGAGAAGGAATAATGATAGAGTTAGGTGATAGCATTGGTAAAAAAAAAGCGAAGACAAAAAAGAAAAAGAGAGATGAAACTGAAGAGAACGATTCAATTTGAACTGGCAGCCCTCGTACTGTTATCGTTATCGGTTATTTCCATGGCGAAATTGGGAGCAGTTGGCCAAGCGGTTGTATTGTTTTTTCGCTTTTGGTTTGGCGAATGGTATATGATCGGGTTGATCGGTCTTTTTGCCCTTAGTATTTATATAATGTGGAAACGAACGGTGCCGTTTCTTTTCGATACTAAATTAATGGGCAGTTATTTTTTGATTGGATCGATCTTGCTTTATAATCATATTTTTTTATTCCAGGCATTATCCAAAAATGGTCAATTTGAATCAGCCAGTGTGATAAAAAAAACGTTTGGCTTGTTTCAAGATGAATTGTTTCATAGAACAAGTACAATAGATCTTGGCGGGGGCATGATTGGTGCTGTCCTATACGCTGCCTCCTATTTTTTATTCTCCGATTCCGGTGCAAAAATCATCGCCTTTCTCTTTATCATCATCGGCTTTATGTTAATTACGGGCAAATCGATTGGTGATTTTATCGGCAATATCATTTTGACGATATTTAGCTTTTCACAAGATCAATGGAATGCTTTTAAAAACGATATGGCGGATTGGAAACAAAAACAGCAGGAACGACGTGAGGAAAGACGGGCGAATCGACGGGGGCAGCCAGAAAACGGACAGCAGCAAAACTTGTCTGTTTACCCTCCTTCGCCGATTGAAGAACCTTCAGTGATTGAACCGATTATTTCGAGTTTCACTGACAGAGCATTAATTGATGAAAATGGACAAGAACATCAATCCGAACAACAGCCTGAGCAGGAAATTCAAGATTCAGCTGCTGAGGAGGATTTATCGACCCCGCTTTCATTTACAGAAATAGAGAATGCCGCCTATGAGCTCCCATCTTTAAAGCTTTTAAAGATGCCTAAAAAAGCCGATCAAAGCGGAGAATATGAAATGATCCATGCCAACGCAGCAAAACTGGAGCGAACGTTTCAAAGTTTTGGTGTCAAGGCAAGGGTAACACAAGTACATCTCGGGCCAGCTGTAACGAAATATGAAGTGCACCCGGATGTAGGTGTAAAGGTAAGCAAGATTGTCAGTTTAAGTGACGATTTAGCGTTGGCGCTAGCGGCCAAAGATATCCGCATGGAAGCACCAATTCCGGGAAAATCAGCAATCGGGATTGAAGTGCCAAATTCGGAAGTTGCCATGGTTTCGTTAAGGGAAGTATTGGAAGTAACTCAGAATGACAAACCGGAAGCTAAACTATTAATCGGTCTTGGTCGCGACATTACAGGCGAAGCCGTTCTTGCAGAGTTGAACAAAATGCCGCACTTACTTGTAGCCGGTGCGACAGGAAGCGGCAAAAGCGTCTGCATTAATGGTATTATTACAAGCTTGTTAATGCGGGCAAAGCCGCATGAAGTCAAGCTGATGATGATTGATCCGAAAATGGTTGAGCTCAATGTTTACAATGGCATTCCCCATTTGCTGGCACCGGTGGTAACCGATGCGAAAAAAGCTTCCCAGGCGCTAAAAAAAGTAGTCAATGAAATGGAACGGCGCTATGAGTTGTTTTCTTATACAGGGACGCGAAATATTGAAGGGTATAACGAATACATTCGCCGGCATAATGCTGAAGAGGATGACAAGCAGCCGCTACTGCCGTTTATCGTTGTGATCGTCGATGAGCTTGCAGACTTAATGATGGTTGCTTCATCTGACGTGGAAGATTCCATCACAAGACTTGCGCAAATGGCGCGGGCAGCCGGTATTCACCTGATCATCGCAACGCAGCGTCCGTCTGTTGATGTCATAACAGGTGTAATCAAAGCCAATATCCCATCCCGGATTGCTTTTGCCGTATCAAGCCAAACGGATTCCCGGACGATTCTCGATATGGGCGGGGCGGAAAAGTTGCTGGGGCGAGGCGATATGCTGTTTTTGCCAGTAGGAGCCTCTAAACCTGTACGCGTGCAAGGAGCATTTTTATCCGATGATGAAGTTGAAGAAGTCGTCAATTATGTAATTTCTCAGCAAAAGGCTCAATACCAGGAAGAAATGATTCCCGATGATATCCCTGAGGCAAAAGGAGCAGTTGATGACAATCTATATGAGGAAGCGGTTAGTCTAATCGTCGAGATGCAAACGGCCTCTGTTTCGATGCTTCAGCGCCGCTTTCGTATTGGCTATACGAGAGCAGCGAGGTTAATTGATGAAATGGAGGCACGCGGTATTGTAGGACCGTATGAAGGCAGTAAACCCCGTGCTGTGCTCATGACAAAACCGAAAGAAGAAGCCAGTTCTCAATAATTTCCAAACCGGCTGATTTCGCTGGTTTGGAAAATCATAAAAAAGGAAATAATAAAAGTGCTATACGATTGAAACCGTTTTCTGTTCTTTGGGAAACGGATTTTTTCTATTAAATTTACTTTCCTGCATTCTTTATCATAATAATGAAAAAACGCTTCTACTGCTTGTTTTTTGCAGTTCTTCAAATGAATGCTATGTTTATATTTGACAATTTTCTTACTTTGCTTTTTTTCAAACAATCAGCCAATTGACTATTTATTTATTCGACAAAAAGTGATATAGTATTTCCGATTAGTAGGAATGATAATACATCAGAGGTCTGATGTCCTAGGAAAAGGCTGGAGGAAGTTGCATGTCCATTAAGTCAGATAACCGGCATTTGTACTTGCAAGTGATCGACCGTCTCAAACAAGACATTGAAAAGGGAATTTATAAAGAAAAAGAGAAACTGCCGTCAGAATTTGATCTTGCCAAACATTTAGGAGTGAGCAGAGCGACGCTGAGGGAGGCACTGCGTGTTCTTGAAGAAGAAAACGTAATCGTTCGTCGTCATGGTGTTGGAACATTTGTAAATGCTAAACCGCTATTCACATCAGGGATCGAACAGCTAAGCAGTGTCACTGACATGATTAAAGAAGCAGGTTTAAAACCCGGAACTATTTTTCTTCGTTCTTCATCCCAACAGCCATGTGAAGAAGATATACGAAAATTTTATTGTGCACCTGATGAGAATCTATTTGTCATTGAAAGAGTCAGGACAGCCAATGGAGATCCTGTTGTCTATTGCATCGACAAAATTCCTGAAAGAATTTTTCCAGAAGAATTCTCCTATGTCGAAGGATCGATTTTTCATACTTTAGAAGAAAAGGCAAGCCGGAGAATTACATACGCAATTGCACATATTGAGCCTATTGGCTATCACGAAAAAATTTCGCCTATTCTAGAATGTGAACCGGAAACGGCCCTGCTTGTATTAAAACAAATGCATTATGACGAAAACGATGAGCCCATTCTTTACTCACTGAATTATTTTAAAGCAGACAAGTTTAGTTTTCGGGTATTGCGAAAAAGAGTTTAATGAATCATTTTAAGTGGGATTACAAAAAATAAATCCTGTCTTACCTTAGCATTTCTACTAAATCATGAACAGTTTAGGGGGTCTTTTATTTTGAAAAAGCGCAAACTTGGAATTGCCTTGTCGCTTGTGCTTGCTGCCGGGACGCTTTTGGGAGCTTGTGGAAAAAGTAATAACAATGCAGCGAACAGCGGTAAGGGAAAAGCATTTACAGTCGGTATGGTCACGGATATTGGCGGGATTGACGATAAATCTTTTAACCAATCTGCCTGGAAAGGTCTTCAAGATTACGGAAAAGAAAACAATCTGCAAAAAGGCAAAAATGGGTATGACTATCTTCAATCCAAGTCCGATGCTGATTATGCAACAAATTTGAATACACTGTCCCGCCAAGGTTTTGATCTTGTTTACGGGATTGGGTTTTTGATGCAGAAAGATGTTGAAAAAATTGCTTCACAGCGGCCTAAATCCAATTTCGCGATTGTCGATAGTGTCGTCAACAAACCGAATGTTGCCAGCATCCTGTTTAAAGAAAATGAATCGTCTTTTCTGGCGGGAGTTGTTGCCGGTATGACAACAAAAACAAATAAAATCGGCTTTATCGGCGGGATGAAGAGTGAAGTAATCGACCGTTTTGAAGCTGGCTTCTTAGCAGGAGTTAAAACAGCAAATCCAAATGCAACAGTTGACGTGCAATATGCAGCAAGCTTCCAGGATGCAGCAAAAGGACAAGCAATTGCTTCGAAAATGTATTCTTCAGACGAAGATGTGATTTTCCATGCTGCCGGTGCAACAGGAAACGGTTTGTTTAAAGAAGCACGCGACCGTTTAAGCAAAGATCCTTCAAAAGTCATTTGGGCTATCGGTGTTGACTCTGATCAATCGAAAGAAGGGGTTGTATCCGTTAACGGAAAACAGCAAAATGTTGTCCTTACTTCAGCATTGAAGCGTGTAGACATTGCGGTAAAAGACTTGACCACAAAGGCGAAAAACGGCAATTTCCCAGGCGGAAAAACGATTACGTACGGACTGTCTGAAGATGGGGTAGGACTTGCGCCAATTAACGATGCTGTTCCAAATAAAGCGGATATTGAAAAAGCAGTGGCGAACTGGACGGACAAAATAAAATCCGGATCTTTAAAGATTCCGACGAAACCGGAAGAAGTAAAAGATTTTACGGCAAAATAAATGGAACATAAGCAGGAGCAGGCTTTTATGCCTGCTTCTGCTAACATACATAAAATCTTAATTGAAGCGTAGAAAGCAATTCTACCTTTCACTTAAGACTTTAATAGGGGAGTAGTCCCTGTTTTTTGCTGAGTAATAAGGTCTGACATCTTACTACTTATCGTTTATAGTAATTCCTTACCTAAAGCAAGGAGTGAGACAATTGGATTATGTAATCGAGATGCTTAACATTCGGAAAGAATTTAATGGCTTTGTTGCGAACGATAATATTACCCTTCAGTTGAAAAAAGGAGAAATTCATGCATTACTTGGTGAAAATGGAGCAGGCAAATCTACGTTAATGAACGTGCTGTTTGGTTTGTATCAGCCGGAAGCAGGTGAAGTTCGCGTAAAGGGAAAACCTGTTAACATTACCAATCCGAATGTGGCAAACGATCTCGGAATTGGAATGGTGCACCAGCATTTTATGCTAGTTGACGTCTTCACGGTTACAGAAAATATTATTCTCGGAAAAGAGACAACAAAAGCCGGGCGGCTTGATTTGAAAAGAGCTGAAAAAGAAGTGCGGGAAATTTCTGAACGGTACGGCCTGGCTGTTGATCCAAGGGCAAAAATCGCTGACATTTCAGTCGGAATGCAGCAGCGTGTGGAAATTTTAAAAACCTTATACCGCGGTGCAGAAATCTTGATTTTTGACGAGCCAACAGCAGTGTTAACCCCGCAGGAAATCAAGGAATTGATTCAGATAATGAAAACGCTTATAAAAGAAGGAAAATCAATTCTGTTGATTACCCATAAATTAAAAGAAATTATGGAAGTCTGCGACCGGGTCACGGTTATTCGGAAAGGGAAAGGAATCGGTACGGTTCATGTCAATGAGACAAATGCCAACGAATTGGCGCATTTGATGGTTGGCCGTGAAGTAGTTTTCAAAACTGAAAAAGCACCGGCGCAGCCAAAACAAGAAGTCCTTCAAATCAATCATCTTGTTGTAAAGGATGCGCGGGGTGTATCCGCCGTAAATGGTTTAAATTTATCCGTTCGTGCTGGTGAAATCGTTGGGATTGCCGGGATTGATGGAAACGGACAAACCGAATTGATTGAGGCGATCACCGGACTGAGAAAGTCTGAAAGCGGCAATATTTTACTAAATGGCAAAGAATTAATCCATTCGACTCCAAGGAAAATCACGGAGACAGGTGTTGGACATATCCCGCAAGACAGACATAAACACGGACTAGTACTAAATTATCCAATTGGAGAAAATATGGTGCTGCAAACGTATTATCAGAAACCTTTTTCAAAAAATGGCATTTTAAATTTCAAAGAAATCTATAATAAAGCCCGGACGTTAATTAAAGAATTTGATGTGCGAACACCGAGCGAATACACCCTTGCTCGCGCTTTGTCAGGAGGAAACCAGCAAAAAGCGATTATCGGCCGCGAAATCGACCGCGACCCTGACTTGCTGATCGCAGCCCAACCGACACGGGGATTGGATGTCGGAGCAATTGAATTTATCCATAAACGATTGATCGAACAGCGGGATCATGGAAAAGCGGTATTGCTTGTTTCATTTGAATTGGATGAAATCCTTAATGTCAGCGATCGGATTGCCGTTATTTTTGAAGGGAAAATTGTCGCCATTGTGGATCCGAAAGATACAACAGAACAAGAATTGGGGCTGTTAATGGCAGGATCGAATCGAAAAGAAGCGGGGGAAGGAACACATGTCTAAACGCTTGCGGAATCTTTTAACGCCACTTATCGCTTTATTACTGGGGATACTTGTAGGGACGATTATTATGGTGGCAAGCGGCTATGATCCAGTAGCTGCCTTTACAGCGCTATGGAATGGCGCATTTGGCGGTACATACTATGTAGGGGAAGTGATCAGGCAAGTAACCCCCTATATTTTATCGGGACTGGCAGTTGCCTTTGCGTTTCGTGTCGGTTTGTTTAACATTGGCGTCGAAGGCCAGTTTATTGTCGGCTGGTTTGCCTCAGTATGGGTCGGTATTTCTTTTGATCTTCCAAAAGCAGTTTTACTGCCGCTAGCCATTTTAGCATCAATGGCCGCAGGCGCACTATGGGCATTTATCCCGGGATTGTTAAAAGCGCGCTTCCGGGTTCATGAAGTCATTGTCACCATTATGATGAACTATATCGCATTGCATGTAACGAACTATTTTATTCGTTCAGTCGTCACAAACAATAAAGATCGTACCCCGAATATTCCGGATGCGGCTTCGCTCAGATCGCCATGGCTCGAAAGTATTACCGATTATTCTCGTTTGCACTGGGGCATTGTGCTTGCTCTTATTTGTTTAGTGATTATGTGGTTTTTCCTTGAAAAAACGACCCGTGGTTTTGAACTGCGTGCGGTTGGTTTTAACCAGCATGCCGCTCATTATGCGGGAATGAGCGTCAACAAGAACATTATCCTTTCCATGGTGATCTCCGGTATTTTTGCCGGATTGGCCGGGGCAATGGAAGGTCTTGGAACGTTTGGCTATGTAGCTGTTAAAGGCGGGTTTACCGGCGTTGGCTTTGATGGCATTGCTGTTGCGCTGCTTGGCGGCAATACAGCGCTTGGTGTTTTCTTTGCTGCCCTTCTTTTTGGGGTATTAAAAGTGGGGGCGCTCAATATGCCGCTTGAAGCAGGTGTCCCGAATGAACTCGTTGATATTATCATTGCGCTTATTGTGTTTTTCGTTGCTTCAAGCTACATCATTCGTTGGGCACTTGACCGATTGAATAAAAAGGGGGTGAAGTAAGTGAGCTTCATGGAAATTTTAGCAATCATTATTCCATCAACCTTATTATGGGCGGCACCACTTGTCTTCACTGCATTAGGCGGAGTGTTTTCCGAGCGTTCCGGAGTTGTCAACATTGGACTGGAAGGATTGATGTGGATCGGTGCCTTTACAGCGATTGTCTTTAACCTAACTTTTGCCGGTACATTTGGTAACTGGACCCCGTGGATTTCGTTAATTGCAGCGATGATTGCTGGAGGCTTGTTCTCCATTCTACATGCTGTTGCATCGATCACCTTTCGTGCGGATCATACGGTATCCGGTGTGGCGATCAACCTGTTAGCATCCGGCCTAACCCTATTTTTGGTAAAACTGATTTATGGCAAGGGAGAAACGGACATTATTCAAAATGGCTTTAGCAAAATTGATGTTCCTGTATTGAAAGACATACCAATTATCGGGAAATTATTTTTCCAAGATACGTATTGGACATCCTTTGTAGCCATTATTGTTGCCGTGATCGCTTGGTACATTATTTACAAGACGCCGTTCGGTTTGCGGCTTCGCTCGGTTGGCGAACATCCAATGGCTGCCGATACAATGGGTATCAACGTATCGAAAATGCGCTACTTCGGCGTCATGATTTCGGGGGCGCTTGGTGGAATTGGAGGAGGTGTGTATGCCGAGTCGATTTCATCCAATTTTAGCCATGCAACCATTAGCGGACAGGGATTCATGGCGCTGGCAGCGATGATTTTTGGCAAGTGGCACCCGCTGGGAGCGATGGGGGCTGCTATCTTCTTTGGTTTTGCTCAAAGTCTAAGCATCATTGGCTCAAGTTTGCCGTTCTTAAAATCAATTCCAAGTGTGTACTTATTAATTGCTCCATATGTTTTGACGATTCTCGCTTTAACCGGGTTTATCGGCCGGGCAGAAGCACCGAAAGCAGATGGTGTTCATTATATTAAAGGCAGCCGGTAATTCTTTTTGCCCTCAGCAATCATTTGCTGAGGGTTTTAACTTGTAGGAAGAGAACCAAACAGCTTATAGTGAGAATACAGTTTATTTTAATTGGAAAAAATAAATCTGTTCATGTGCATACATATAGTTATGATAAGCCTTTTAAAAGGTAAAGGAGGACTGGTTTAATGACGACTGCATTGACGGAAAAAATAACGGATATGCAAGGATTCAAGCTTCATTTAGTAGAAACTGAACAGTATAAAACGACAACAATTGTTTGGAAAATGAAAGCCCCGCTGATGAAAGAAGATGTGACGAAACGCGCTCTCCTTCCGCAAGTGCTGCAGTCAAGTTCGGCCAAATATCCATCGACCACCCAATTGCGATCGTATTTGGACGAACTTTACGGAGCCACTTTTTATGTAGATCTGGCCAAAAAAGGCGAGTACCATGTGATGAGTTTTTCACTAGAAATCGCCAATGAAAAATTTTTAAGCGATCCTAGTCCGCTTTTGAAAAAAGGGTTTGAATTTTTAGCCGAAATTTTAACGCGCCCACATACTAACGGCAATGCGTTTGAAAATGATACGGTTGAAAAAGAAAAGCGGACATTAAAGCAGCGGATTCAGTCTGTGTATGATGATAAAATGCGGTATTCAAACGTGCGGTTGATTGAGGAAATGTGCAAAGGAGAACCGTATGCTCTACAAGTCAACGGCGAAAAAGACGATGTCGACGTGATAACGGCGGAAAGCTTATACGAATACTATCAAAAAGCATTCCAAGAAGATGAATTGGATCTGTTTGTAATTGGGGATGTAAAGGAAGCGGATGTAAACCAAATTGTATCAGGACTTTTGCAGTTTGAGAAACGCACCCCGAAAAAAATTGAAAATGTCAGGGCAGCGAAAAAAGAAACGGTTCAGGAGATCAAAGAACAACAAGATGTTAAACAAGGGAAACTAAATATGGGCTACCGGACAAATATCCGCTATGGCGACCCTGATTATTTTGCATTGCAGGTTTTTAACGGCATATTCGGCGGCTTTTCTCATTCGAAATTGTTTATCAATGTTCGCGAAAAAGCAAGTCTTGCCTATTATGCAGCAAGCCGGCTTGAAAGCCACAAAGGGCTTTTAATGGTCATGTCAGGGATTGATTTAAAAAACTATGACAAGGCTGTAGGGATTATCCATGAACAAATGGAGGCAATGAAAAAAGGCGATTTTACGGATACAGAACTTGAACAAACAAAAGCAGTTATCCAAAATCAAATGCTTGAAACGATCGATACAACTCGAGGATTGATTGAAGTGCTCTACCATAACGTTGTCGCCAAAACAACCATTGACCTTGAACAATGGCTAAGCGAAATGCAAAAGGTGTCAAAAGAAGAAATTGTGGCGGCCGCAACTAAAATTGAATTGGATACGATTTACTTTTTAACGGGAATGGAGGCGGGCAACTAATGGAGAAAATTGTGTTTGACCAGCTTCAAGAAGAATTATTTTATGAGAAACTTGCAAATGGTTTAAATGTGTATATATTGCCGAAAAAAGGCTTCAATAAAACGTATGCCACGTTTACAACAAAGTATGGTTCAGTTGATAATCACTTTGTTCCACTTGGAAAAGAGGAGTTTACAAAAGTTCCGGATGGGATCGCGCATTTTCTCGAGCATAAGCTGTTTGAAAAAGAAGACGGTGATGTGTTCCAACAATTTAGCCGTCAAGGTGCTTCTGCCAATGCATTTACGTCCTTTACGCGCACAGCCTATTTATTCTCGAGTACTTCAAATGTGGAGAAAAATTTGGAGACGTTGATTGACTTTGTCCAAGATCCTTATTTTTCTGAAAAAACTGTTGAAAAAGAAAAAGGAATTATTGGCCAAGAAATAACGATGTATGATGATAATCCCGATTGGCGCCTTTATTTCGGGCTTATCCAAAATTTATACAAAAACCACCCTGTGAAAATTGATATTGCCGGGACGGTCGAATCGATTTCGCATATTACAAAAGACTTGCTTTATGAGTGCTACAACACATTTTATCATCCCAGCAATATGCTGCTGTTTGTTGTCGGGCCGGTTGACCCGGAAGCGATTATGAATCAAGTTAGAGAAAACCAGTCGAAAAAGGATTACAAGGACATGCCGGAGATTAAACGGCAATTTGAAGAAGAACCATCAGAGGCTGCCGAAAAGAAGCAAGTTCTTGAAATGAATGTACAGACTGCCAAATGCCTTGTTGGTATTAAAGCGCTTCACGTTGACCAAAGCGGTGCGGAAATGCTGTCAAATGAGTTAACGATGAACGTGCTGCTCGATTTATTGTTTGGCAAAAGTTCGGAAAACTATAATCAGCTATATAATGAAGGCTTGATTGACGAGTCTTTCGCATTCGATTATACACTAGAGCAAGGCTTTGGCTTTGCGATGGTAGGCGGCGATACAAGCGACCCGGATCGCTTGGCTGAAGCACTGGAAAAAATGCTGAAATCCGTCAAAAATGGCAGCCTGTTTAGTAATGAACAGCTCGATCGGGCGAAAAAGAAGAAAATTGGTGCATTCCTTCGGGCGATTAATTCACCTGAATACATTGCCAACCAGTTTACTCGCTATGCTTTCAATGATATGAACTTGTTCGATGTAGTGCCAACCCTTGAAAAAATGACGTTAACAGATGTTGAAAAATTGGCAGCCGAAGTGATTGCAGAAGAGCGCTTTTCAGTATGCCAAGTTATACCAAAAAAAGCTTAACAGAAGAAAGCGCCTAGTTTGGCGCTTTTGTTCTGAGTGAAGAGAAACCGGAAAGAGTGGAACGATTGTGAAAAAATTTGTATTGATTACTGGCGCCAGCGGCGGAATCGGACAGGCGACGGCATTAAAGCTGGCAGCAAAAGGTTACAACCTATATTTGCATTACAATCAAAATGAAGAAGCCATAAAAACAGTAATGGAGAAGCTTCGCGAGTTTGGCGGTGAGTTTATTCCGCTAAAAGGCGATCTGGCTGAAGAAGACGGCTACAAAACAATCGCTACGCAAATTTTTTCGCTGCATGCAATTGTCCATTGCAGCGGCAACAGTCACTACGGCTTGTTCGTGGATTTGGATCAGAAAACGCTGGAACGTTTGATGCGCATTCATGTATCCGGACCTATGCTATTAATAAAGGAATTGCTCCCCAAACTGCTGTCCCGCCGCTCGGGAAGCATTGTGCTTATTTCCTCCATATGGGGGCAAACGGGAGCGGCATGTGAGGTAGCATATTCCGCAGCGAAGGGAGCACAACTCTCTTTTGTAAAGGCATTAAGCAAAGAAGTAGCATCGTCCGGAATCCGCGTGAATGCTATCGCGCCTGGAGCAGTTAACACAGCGATGCTTGATCAATTCACAAGTGGAGAAATAAATCAGCTTCACCAGGAAATTCCGCTCGGCAGGCTGGGCTTCCCGGAAGAAATCGCTGACAGTGTCTTTTTTTTAGTCTCAGAAGAATCCTCCTACATCACAGGCCAAGTACTTGCGGTAAACGGCGGTTGGTATATTTAAAAACGTGGGTCGCAAGAAGTGCAAGTGAAATTTTCAAAAAAAGAAGTGCATATTTTCAGCCGCTCTTCGCAAAATATCCTTGTACTACTTTTTAAAAGGACTGTTATAGAAAACTGGAAACAATGGGAAGATTTCCTTGCTGATCGCTTGCACCATGCTCAAAACGCCGGAATGAACAAAGAAGCAATTGGTGATCTTGCATTTCAAATCGGCGGCTACTTTCAAAACAATGTAGACCCTAAAAATGAGCAACAAAGAGTTTTGTCCGATCTTTGGTCTGTTGCAGACGAAAATGAGCGGCATGCGATTGCGAATATGATGGTTAAATTGATTCAAAATAACGGAAATCACTAACATAAACCAAAAGAGGAAAGAACTTCACTCGAAGTGTTCTTTCCTTTTTTTGTCTTCTTGGGTAAAAGTTTTCTATGTTACGTTCCAGTTCTCCTTGTTTTTCCTTTCATCTTTGCTCAAAATCATTTATTATAAGGGTTAGATAATGAAACGGAAGAAATTTGTCGTTTCTTGTTTTTAAAACCGGTGCTGGCGGAGGCTTTTTTATGAAAAAAAAAGAATGGTATTTAGAATATGAGATTCAGAAAAACCGCCCTGGGTTGTTAGGTGATATCTCTTCACTGCTCGGAATGCTGTCGATTAATATTGTGACGATTAATGGCGTTGATGAAGGAAGGCGTGGTTTGTTAATTCTTGTAAAAGACGACGATCAAATCATCCGGCTCGAGTCAATATTGCGTACAATGGATACAATAAAACTAATCAAGCTTCGTGAGCCAAAACTTCGCGACCGGCTTGCCGTCAGACATGGACGCTACATCCAACGGGATGCTGACGACAAAAAGACGTTTCGCTTTGTCCGCGATGACCTAGGCGTTCTGGTTGATTTTATGGCAGAATTGTTTAAAAAAGATGGCCATAAACTGATTGGTATTCGCGGCATGCCGCGGGTTGGCAAGACCGAATCTATTGTGGCTGCGAGCGTTTGTGCAAATAAACGCTGGCTGTTCGTTTCTTCGACTCTTTTAAAACAAACAATTCGCAATCAATTGATTGAAGACGAGTACGATGCCAACAATTTATTTATTTTTGACGGCATTGTTTCGACGAAAAGAGGCAATGAACGTCATCAGCAGCTAATGAGGGAGATTATGTGTTTGCCGGCAATTAAAGTGATCGAACATCCGGATATTTTTGTAAAAAACACGGAATATACCCTTGATGATTTTGACTATATTATTGAGTTGCGCAATGATGCCGAAGAGGAAATTACCTATGACCTTGTTGAAAATAACCATTTGTTCTCCGGATCGGATTTTGGCGATTTTGATTTTTGAAATGTTGGAAGGTGTTAGAAGTTGACTGAATTGGGAAACCGCCTAAAAGAAGCCCGATTAGCCAAAGGGATCAGTTTAGACGATTTGCAATTAATGACAAAAATACAGAAACGGTACTTGGTTGGGATTGAAGAAGGGGATTATTCTGCGATGCCGGGGAACTTTTACGTCCGGGCGTTTATTAAACAATATGCCGAGGCCGTAGAGCTTGATGCGGACGAAATTTTTGAAACGTATAAAGGAGAAATTCCGGCAACAAATCACGAGGATTTGCCCGAACAGCTCTCAAGGGTAAAGACACGAAGAACCATTTCAGAAAACCAATCGAAACTATTGAATGCACTTCCTAAAGTAGTGATCGCAGTTGTGGTAATTGGCGTGGCAATGTTGCTTTATTATATTCTGCAACAGCGTGCAGGGAGCAGCTCAAAAGAGTCCAGTAACAACCAAGCTGAACCGAAAATTGTTAAATCGGAAAATCTCAATAAATCCGCAAGTGCTGGCAATACGGCAAAAAAGAACGGCACAGACGCAACCAAACAAAAGGACAACAGCACAACCAGTACTCCCGTAACACCGGAAGCTCCAAAGCAAGAAATCAATGTTGTCCAAAGCGCCGGCTTTAAAACAACGTACGAACTAAAAAATGCGGATAAATTTGTTGTAAAAGTGCTCTCCAAAGGCCAATCTTGGGTAGAAATTAAGAATGGCAAAGGGAATTCAGTCTTTCGGGGAATGTTAAACTCCGGAGCTTCGAATGTTCAGGATTTAACGGGTGAACCCGAGGCTGTCATTGTGGTCGGCAGAACCCTTGACGCTGAAGTTTATGTAAATGATCAAAAAATTGATTATGCTATACCGCCCAATCAGGAAGTACGGCAAGACATTACGATTCGATTTGTTCCAAAGGGGAAATAGTCATCGAAGGATGGCTATTTTTCTCATGCGTGTTCTGAGGAACTTGAGCAAGAATTTTAATTAAACCCGCATACATAGAAAAACTTAATTTGTGCAGTTCTTTAGTTGGAGGAAAGATCGATGAATTTACCAAATAAAATAACCGTATCAAGAATTTTATTAATCCCCTTGTTTTTAATCATTATGCTTGTTCCATTCGATTGGGGAGAGGTGTATCTCCTCGGAACCGATCTCCCGGTAACCCACTTAGTTGGAGCGCTTATTTTTATTTTCGCTTCGGCAACGGATTGGATTGACGGCCATTACGCCCGAAAATACAATTTAGTTACGAATATGGGAAAGTTTTTAGACCCGCTGGCGGACAAACTTCTTGTTTCCGCTGCATTAATTGTTTTAGTTGAGCTGGGCTATGCACCTTCATGGATTGTCATTATCATCATTAGCCGCGAGTTTGCTGTCACCGGTTTACGATTGCTTTTGGCAGGTGAAGGGGAGGTGGTCGCCGCCAATATGCTTGGAAAAATCAAAACATGGACCCAAATAGTCGCCATCTCCGCACTGCTTTTGCATAATATTGTTTTCCAGGCCGTTGCATTTCCATTTGCTACAGTGGCGCTATGGGTAGCATTACTATTTACTATTTGGTCCGGCTGGGATTATTTCGCCAAAAATGCTCATGTGTTTAAAAATTCAAAATAAAGGGAGTTGGGTTTGTGGCTGCTGAAATTATTGCTGTTGGCTCAGAATTGCTTTTAGGGCAAATTGTGAATACAAATGCCCGGTTTTTATCGCAGCACTTGGCAAGCCTTGGAGTGGATGTATTTTATCATACGGTTGTTGGAGATAACTCCAGCCGCCTTCAATCCGCCATTGAAATGGCAGAAAAACGCTCGGATCTCATTCTTTTTACCGGCGGGCTTGGACCGACAAAAGACGATTTGACAAAAGAAACAATTGCCCGCCATCTTCACAAAGAGCTTGTGATGGATGAAGAGGCAATGCGTTCGATTGAAGCATATTTTAAAAAAACCAACCGTCCGATGACCGAAAATAACCGCAAACAGGCACTTGTCCTTGCAGACTCCCAAGTTTTGCCGAATGATCATGGGATGGCGCCTGGAATGATGCTTTCCGTCAAGGAGCATACGTACATGCTTCTTCCCGGCCCGCCAAAAGAAATGCAGCCGATGTTTTTACACTACGGAATGGCTGCACTTTCTCAAGAGCTAAATTTGCATGAAAAAATCGTTTCAAGGGTGCTGCGCTTTTTTGGCATTGGCGAATCGGCACTTGAAACGGAGATTGAAGATTTGATTGACAAGCAAACCAATCCAACTATTGCTCCGCTTGCGGCCGACGGTGAAGTAACCTTAAGACTGACGGCAAAGCATCAAGATGAAAATCTTGCCAAGCAGATGCTTGATGAAACGGAACAGGAGATTCGCTCCCGTGTGGGCCAATATCTTTACGGCTATGATCACACCTCGCTGATCCGCGAATTGGTTCGGATGTTAAAAGAGCAGAACTATACCATTGCCGCGGCGGAAAGTTTAACAGGCGGATTGTTTCAAGCGGAAATGACATCAATTCCTGGAACAAGCGTGTTTTTAAAAGGCGGGGTCGTCTGCTACACAAACGAATCAAAGCGAAAGCTGTTAAATGTAAAAGAAGAAACATTAGAGGCTTTTGGTGCGGTGAGCGAGCAGTGTGCGAGCGAACTGGCGGAGAATGTTGCAACGCTCTTAAATGCTGATATCGGGATTAGCTTTACCGGTGTAGCCGGCCCTACTGAAGCCGAGGGAAAGCCTGTCGGCACAGTTTATATTGGAATCTCGTTCAGAGGTAAACCGGCGGTGGTAGAAAAATTAGCATTGGCCGGCACACGTGACGCCAACCGTATTCGTTCCGTCAAATATGGATGTTATTCTTTACTAACTCTTTTAAAAAAATCACAGGCCGGTATTTAAGGTCTGTGATTTTTTTGGCTAATCAGAATTTATATGAATAAATTCTGTACGCATAAATTTAACCACGCCTCTGTCTTTGTCCAAAGGACTCGCCAGTCGGCGAGTTTTCATTTCTAGCCTCGCGTCCGTCCATCATATACTCTTCATCGTCCAATTCTAGCTAAAGCCTAAGGAATTTTTAAATTGTTAGAAAATGAGAGAAATCAAGTTATTTGCTGGAAATAGCTCTTAAAAAAATCTCTTTTCCAACCGGATTGACTCGTTTTCGGCTAAAAATTCCCCGCAAAACACTCGAATGAGTGTTCGTCTTTTTGCTCGACAAAAAGCGGAAAAGCAGTTATAGTATTAGTAGGATTTTAGGATTGCTAGAATTCCTGGCAAAAGATTTTTTACTACTTTTTAAGGAGGAACAAATGAATGAATGATCGCCAGGCAGCATTAGAAATGGCGCTAAAGCAGATAGAAAAGCAATTTGGAAAAGGCTCAATCATGAAGATGGGTGAGCAGACAGAAACAAGGGTTTCGACCGTTCCCAGTGGATCATTAGCACTTGATGCTGCTCTCGGAGTAGGAGGATACCCGCGCGGTCGGATTATCGAAATCTATGGTCCTGAAAGTTCAGGTAAAACAACCGTAGCCCTTCACGCAATTGCTGAAGTACAGGCAACCGGCGGACAAGCGGCCTTTATCGACGCAGAGCATGGCGTGTCTTGTTTCTAATCCAAGTATGGTAGAAATACTGTATGAAAGATTAGAGGGACAGAGACTACGAAGGATGACAAATCCTTCATAAAGACTGGTAGTGTATGTCCTAACTTCATTACTGAATTGAACGGTGAGGTTCCGTTTCAAGAACTTTGGTTGGGTTCTTGCTCTAATACCCCGACGTGCGGTGGTATAGCACTATATCACGGTGCGAAGCTCGGAGAGGTCGGCGAAAATCAGACTTGTGAAGTGGTTAGAGAAGTAGTCGGGAGTCCATAAAGTTTCTATGACTAAAGAATGCCTTAGCATTGGAATGAACCTGCGGAAGTACGGCTCGTAATGCGTGGGTAATCGAATCAAGAAGATTGCCACCTCCAAGTGAGGTTCAGTCTCGGATACAGTATTCGTGTTTGCTGTTTTCTGAACTTATCCGCTTTAAGGATAAGAGTTCTTAGCCGACCAACCATTTGGCGAAAGAATGGCTGACGGGTCAGAGTAGGGGTCTAAGGAAACTATGATAAGGATAGGTAATGAGGAACAAGAGAACCCCATTAGTGAATGTTAAAGCGAGTGCAAGCTGATGTCACTAAACAGTAGGAAATGCCTGTTGAAAATGGGGGGCTTCAGCCCGTAGTAGTGTTGAAGCAGGGTAATTCCTGTGGAGCGAAGGGGCATAGTCAAGATAAGTTTATCGGAAATAAACTAATTCATTACAAATTAACGAGTTTATGGAAGCCGTGAGAAAGGCGTAAAAGCCTTTGGTGAGCCTAACTGACTAAAGACATATTGCCCTTAATGCTAATAAGAAACATCTTTTAGGAATAGGGTGAAACATTTGTCTCAAAAACTAAACACTCCCGCAGACGAAACCGAATTAAGGTTTATCCTTGACAAACTCTACCAAAATACTCTGAAATCTATTGAGAATGACGAGTTACCGAGTTTTAAAGGACTTTTGGAAGTGGCAGTTAGTAGGACAGTCATAATATCGGCAATTCATAAAATTAGAGCCAATAAGGGTAGTAAAACGGCTGGTACGGATAACGTCATAATGCAAGATATACTATCCAAACAATTTGACGAAGTTATAGAATTAGTCCAAAAAACAATGAAAGATTATAAACCCAAAGCAGTAAGAAGGGTTCATATTCCAAAGCCAGGAAAGAAAGAAAAACGACCTTTAGGGATACCAACTCTGATTGATAGGATAATACAGGAATGTATTAGAATGACAATAGAACCTATCCTTGAAGCACAGTTTTTCAAACACTCATACGGTTTTAGACCTATGAGAGACGCTAAACAAGCAGTAGAACGGGCAATCTTCATTGGGACTAAGATTAAATATAACTGGGCAGTTGAAGGAGACATTAAAGGTTTCTTTGACAACGTAAACCATAACATCCTAATTAAGCAACTCTGGCATATGGGCATCCATGATAGACGAGTCCTTATGATAATCAAAGAAATGCTCAAAGCAGGTGTTATGAATGAAACAAAGAGGAACGAATTAGGAACTCCGCAAGGAGGAATAATTTCCCCACTCTTAGCGAATGTCTACCTCCATAAACTTGACGAATGGGTTTCAAGAGAATGGGAAGACAAAGAACTAAGAAATGGAACCAAATCAAGGATTGCGAAACTAAGTTCCTTACGGAACTACTCTTCCATTACAAGACCTGAATTCTTCCTTCGATATGCAGATGATTGGGTTCTCTTCACGAATAGTAAAGAAAACGCCGAAAAGTGGAAATACAGAATTAAAGAATTCTTAAATGATAAACTGCAACTTGAACTCTCTGACGAGAAAACCTTTGTCACAGATATGAAAAAGAAACCTATCAAATTCATTGGCTTTAGAATTAAAATGATTCGAAAAGGAAATGGATTTGTTGGTTATTCATATCCAGATAAAGACAAACTCGAAAAGAAATTCAAGGAAATCAGTAAAGATTTAAGGAGACTAAAGTTCTGTTCTGACGAAGAATGGCTAATAAACGATATAGACCTAATAAACAGTAAGTTTCGAGGCATTATCAACTATTACAATTCTTCCCCAGGCATAAACTTGACTATGAGAGATTTTAGAGAAAACCTAAAATACACTGCATACAAAAGTTTAAAGAAATCTGGTGGCGAATGGATTCCAGCAAACCAATGTCAAAACCTTAAAACATTCTACCCCGAAAGGACTGAACAAGTCCCTGCCGTCAAATACAAAAATCAATGGATAGGAATCATATCATTAGGTTTTGCAACTTGGGTTAAATATCCAAACAAAAACCAAGACGAAACTCCATATACGGTGGAAGGTAGAGAGTTATACTTCAAAAGGTCTAAAAACAGACCGCTCTTAGTGAGAACAGAAGCACTCTTGAACTCCAAACACCTTGCATTAATCCTTGCAGGTAATAAGCGTAAACTCTACACTTATGAATACTTTATGAATAGATGTTATGCATTTAATAGGGATAAGGGAAAATGCTCAATATGTAGAGACACCCTAACGGGGTCTGGGGACACACAAACCCACCACATTGACAGCAAACTACCCTTCGACCAAGTAAATAAAGTCCCTAACCTTACCACGACCTGCAATAAATGCCATCAGCTAATACACGCAAAGGAAGTAACCGACAAGGAAACATTCCACTTGAAGAAGAATTCAATTCTTAAACTTCAAAAATACCGTGAGTTGGCATTAAGGGAGTAAAGCAATCACTGTAATGAATATATCTTGATGGAACGCCGTATGCGGGGAAACTCGCACGTACGGTGTGAAGCGGGGGAAAACAGCTCCTACAAGTAATGTTGAGGATGACTGTTACCTATCGCTAACCCTGGATCCAGCTTATGCCCAAAAATTGGGAGTTAATATTGATGAGTTGCTGCTTTCCCAGCCGGATACTGGAGAGCAGGCGCTTGAAATTGCTGAGGCTCTTGTGCGCAGCGGTGCCGTTGATATCATTGTTATCGACTCAGTTGCTGCCCTTGTACCGAAAGCGGAAATTGAAGGGGAAATGGGAGATTCCCATGTTGGCTTACAAGCCCGCCTAATGTCCCAAGCCCTTCGAAAGCTTTCAGGCGCAATTAACAAATCAAAAACAATCGCAGTATTCATTAACCAGATTAGGGAAAAAGTGGGAGTTATGTTTGGAAATCAACTCGTAGTTGCTTAATCTGAATCTTCACCTTTTATCTTTTTAAGAGGATTTCTATTCAGAAAAGAAACACTGCATAGATGTTCATGGAGAATGGCCTCACAAGATACAAAAAGTAAAGTCACGAGACGAGAGAAAGCAAATATATATGACAGAAAACGGTTATAGGTATTTGGTTATCCATGAAAAAGAGCTTGATAATATAAAAGGTGTTAGGAAAAAGATTAAGGAGTTTACACTGGGTTTCCCTTGCTAGTGATAGCAAGTAAAATAACCTTGTGAACCCGATTGCCTAGGGGTGTGGTGGAAACACTGCTAACGGTGAAGCCCTCCTTAAATGGGTAATACCGTGCCAAGCCTTTAGAAGGATAAGGAAGGTGTAGAGACTACCGAAATGAGCTTTTTAGCTAACAAAGTAGGGTACGGCAGGAGATAGGCTGCTGCCGGAAGTGCAAGGCTCTCTATTTAGAGATGAAGAGATAGTCCGTGCTATAGAAATGGTAAATCTATAGTTTAAGCCAGAAACCACTCCAGGCGGGCGTGCGCTTAAGTTCTATTCGACTATCAGACTTGAAGTCCGCCGCGCTGAAACGTTAAAGCAAGGCAACGACATGGTGGGGAACAAAACGAAAATTAAAGTTGTCAAAAACAAAGTTGCTCCGCCTTTCCGCACAGCTGAAGTGGACATTATGTACGGTGAAGGTATTTCCAAAGAAGGCGAGATTATTGACCTTGGCGCCGAGCTTGATATTATTCAAAAGAGCGGTTCATGGTATTCTTACAATGATGAGCGCCTTGGCCAAGGACGTGAGAACGCAAAGATCTACCTAAAGGAAAATCCGGAAATCCGTCAAGAGATCCATCAAAAAATCCGCGACCATTATGGACTTGACGGCGAAAAAACGGTTGTTGAGGCAGAAGAGGAACAGCCTGAACTATTTGAATAAAAAAAGGGGCAAAGCCTACTTGGGAAAGGGGCTTTGCCCTTTTTGAATTTATAAAATTAAAACAAATTGTATATTTATACAAAAATACACCTTGGAAAATAGGCTTTGCTGGACATTTCCTAGATATTTCAAATTGGAGCAAGGACTAACCCTTGACAATAAATATACACACCGATAAAATAAATATGTATATTTTACATTTTTGGTAATATTACATTCAAGAGTAAACTCGCCGTTGGCGGGCCTTGGCAAAGAAAGAGGGCGCTGCCTTCATGCGTTCAGATTTTATTCCCATAAGATCTGATTAGCTGAAAAAGCCTTGGTGCATGCAGTATGTTGAGTAAAGCAATGTACATGCCGACACTTAAAAAACGTAACAAAAGTTCATAGCAAGAGGAGGTGTAAGGATGGAACCAATTACGATCATCTCCATTTTGCTTGGTCTATTCGTCGGTGCCGTTGTTGGCTATTTTATTCGTAAGTCCATTGCTGAAGCAAAAATAGCAGGAGCAAAGAGTGCTGCAGAGCAAATTTTAGAGGATGCAAAGCGTGAAGCCGATTCTCTGAAAAAAGAAGCTCTGTTAGAGGCAAAGGATGAAATTCACAAGCTTCGAACCGAAGCGGAACGTGAGGTTCGTGAACGAAGAAATGAACTGCAAAAACAAGAAAACCGTTTACTGCAAAGAGAAGAGAATTTAGATCGAAAAGATGAAACGTTAAATAAGCGTGAAGCTCTTTTAGAAAAGAAGGATGATTCTCTAACCAAAAGACAACAGCATATTGAAGAGATGGAAAGCAAAGTGGACGAGTTGGTACAGACACAACAAGCTGAACTTGAACGAATTTCAAGTCTAACGCGTGAGGAAGCAAAGGCAATTATACTCGATCGTACCGAAAAAGAGCTTGCCTACGACCTTGCTGTTATGATTAAGGAAAATGAAATTCGGATCAAAGAAGAAGCAGACAAGAAAGCAAAAGAAATTTTATCGCTTGCAATCCAGCGATGCGCCGCTGACCACGTCGCAGAAACAACCGTTTCTGTCGTAAATCTTCCGAACGATGAAATGAAGGGTCGGATTATCGGCCGTGAAGGTCGGAACATCCGGACACTTGAAACCTTGACTGGCATCGATTTGATTATTGATGACACACCGGAAGCCGTCATTCTTTCCGGTTTCGACCCAATCCGGCGTGAAACTGCCCGCTTGGCTTTGGAAAAACTTGTCCAGGATGGCCGCATTCATCCGGCGCGCATTGAAGAGATGGTTGAGAAATCGCGCCGTGAAGTAGATGAGTATATTCGCGAAGTGGGAGAGCAGACAACTTTTGAAGTAGGTGTTCATGGCCTTCATCCCGATCTCATCAAAATTCTAGGACGTTTAAAATTCCGCACAAGTTACGGACAAAATGTATTAAAACATTCGATTGAAGTAGCACAGCTATCGGGTCTGCTTGCAGCCGAGCTTGGGGAAGATGAAACGCTCGCACGACGTGCCGGTTTGCTTCATGATATTGGCAAAGCGATCGACCACGAAGTCGAAGGAAGCCATGTTGAGATAGGCGTTGAACTTGCCACCAAATATAAAGAACATCCTGTTGTCATTAACAGCATTGCTTCTCACCATGGTGACACGGAAGCAACGTCGGTTATTGCAGTGCTCGTAGCCGCTGCAGACGCATTGTCTGCCGCTAGACCTGGAGCACGCAGTGAAACATTGGAAAACTATATTCGCCGCCTTGAAAAATTGGAGGAAATTTCAGAATCCTATGAGGGTGTCGACAAGTCATTTGCGATCCAAGCTGGCCGGGAAATAAGGATCATTGTCCGACCGGAGACGATTGATGATCTTGCTGCACATCGATTGGCCAGGGATATACGCAAACGTATTGAAGAAGAACTTGATTATCCGGGGCATATAAAAGTAACAGTCATCCGTGAAACGCGAGCTGTAGAATATGCAAAATAAAGCGGTGCAATCTGCATCGCTTTATTTTTTTCTCAACCTGAGAGGTTGTATAAAAAATATGGTACAATACAGACAAATAAGTATCGATTTGGAAAGGATTTCTATATGAATTTATTGTTTATTGGAGATGTTGTTGGCTCGCTTGGACGTGAGATGGTGACACAGTATTTACCAAAATTAAAAGAAAAATACCGGCCCCATTTAACGGTCATAAACGGAGAAAATGCGGCGAGCGGAAAAGGGATAACTGAAAAAATCTATCGGCAATTTTTGGATGCAGGTGCTCAAGTGGTTACGCTTGGAAATCATGCTTGGGATAATCGCGAGATCTTTGAATTTATAAATGACGCAAAGTACTTGATTCGGCCGGCAAATTTCCCGGAAGGAACACCTGGAAAGGGCATTGCTTTTGTAAAAATCAATGACTTGGAGGTAGCAATCATTAACTTGCAAGGACGGACATTTATGAGTCCAATTGATTGTCCTTTTAAAAAGGCTGATGAGTTAATTGAGCTTGCCAGAAAAAGAACCCCCTTCATTTTTATCGATTTTCATGCAGAAGTAACGAGTGAAAAACAGGCTATGGGCTGGTATGTAGATGGCAGAGTATCAGCAGTGATCGGCACACACACCCATGTTCAAACAGCAGATAACCGCATTTTGCCTGAGGGGACAGGGTATTTAACAGACGTCGGAATGACAGGGCCGTATGATGGGATTTTGGGGGTTGAAAAAGAGGCGGTATTAAAAAGGTTTTTAACCAGTATGCCGGTTCGCTTTGATATTCCAAAGAGCGGGAGAGGGCAGTTGAGTGCTGTGTTTCTCGAACTCGATCGCAAAACGGGACTGACGAAAAAAATCGAGCGGATCTTCATTAACGATGACCACCCGTTTTATTCTTAAGAAAATGGGTGATTGATCATTTAATTATGGTACTTTTTTGTCCAAGCCGGAATAAGTCTTTTAGCAGCTGAATATAGTAGCAGTGGAATCATATACACCTGATTGGTTCATGATACTGCTCATGCGGGATCGGGATTTTACAAGGAGGAGCTAGGAATGGAAATATTAAAAGTTTCAGCAAAATCTAATCCTAATTCTGTAGCTGGTGCGCTTGCCGGAGTTCTGCGGGAAAGAGGGGCTGCCGAAATACAGGCAATCGGTGCGGGTGCATTAAACCAAGCCGTTAAGGCAGTAGCCATTGCAAGAGGATTTGTCGCACCTAGCGGAGTCGATTTGATTTGCATCCCGGCATTTACCGATATTCAGATTGACGGAGAAGAACGGACAGCGATAAAACTCATCGTGGAGCCGCGATAAGAAAACAAATAGGAACTCGCCACCTTCACTTAGGGCGGGTTCTTTTTTTTGACCTGGTCAAGGATTTCTATTAAAAGTCTAATACAGAATGGAGACAGGCTAATTCCACTCTGTTTCACCCGCAAAAAAACTGCTTCATACCCTTAAAATACTATTCTGCAATATAATAAATGAAATACTTATATAAATTTTTAAAAATTGAATTTCCCTTTCTAAAAGGAAAATATCCGCATATTTACTGTTTTTTTAGAAGAAATAAACAGCTGGGAAAATCTTCAAAGAGAGTGTTTTATTAATAATAAAAAAATATTCATATTTTAGACAATATTTTGCTTTAAAGGGTTGCAATTTTCAGTTTAGAGGTCTAGAATTGTAAGCGTTTAGTACATATCCAATAATCTACTTCTGGAAATCTATTAAATGGTTATGGATCAAAATGGTAGAATTTTGTTGGAAAAGTGCTATACTTTAAATGAATTGTTTTCCAAACTTTTTACATATCCAAAGGGGTGTAAGTCATGATCAATCAACTTTCATGGAAAGTTGGCGGGCAGCAAGGGGAAGGTATTGAAAGTACAGGAGAAATTTTTGCAATTGCATTGAATCGCCTTGGCTATTACCTGTACGGTTATCGCCACTTTTCATCTCGTATTAAAGGCGGCCACACAAACAATAAAATTCGGGTCAGCACAACGCAAGTACGTTCAATTTCTGATGATCTTGATATTCTCGTTGCGTTCGATCAGGAAACGATTGATGTTAATTACCATGAATTGACGAGCGATGGCGTTATTCTTGCCGATTCCAAGTTCGATCCAAAGAAGCCAGAAGATACGGAAGCTGCTTTGTATGCGGTTCCATTCACGGAAATTGCTACAGAGTTGGGAACATCCTTGATGAAAAACATGGTGGCAATTGGAGCTACATCAGCTGTTTTGGATCTGGACATTCAAGTATTTAAAGAAGTAGTTCAGGAAATTTTCGGCAAAAAAGGCGCACAGGTTGTTGCGAAAAATATGGAAGCCATTAATGCAGGCTATAATCATATGAAAGCAAAGCTTGCCGACAGAATACCAACTATGCATCTGGAAAAAGCTGACGGTGTCAAGCGCATGTTTATGATTGGGAACGACGCCATCGCTCTTGGTGCAATCGCCGGCGGATGCCGATTCATGGCAGCTTACCCAATTACACCAGCATCAGAAATTATGGAGTACTTAATTAAAAAACTCCCTGCACTAGGCGGAACTGTTATCCAAACGGAAGACGAGATTGCTGCATGTACAATGGCGATCGGTGCTAATTATGGTGGCGTACGTGCCTTGACTGCATCTGCGGGTCCTGGGTTATCTTTGAAAATGGAAGCGATTGGCCTGGCCGGCATGACGGAAACCCCGCTTGTTATTGTTGATACACAACGTGGAGGCCCATCAACTGGATTACCAACGAAGCAAGAACAATCAGATTTGATGGCAATGATCTATGGAACACATGGCGAGATTCCAAAAATCGTATTGGCGCCAAGTACAGTACAAGAAGCATTCTATGATACGGCAGAAGCATTTAACTTGGCAGAAGAATATCAATGCCCGGTAATCGTGTTATCAGACTTGCAGCTTTCTTTAGGCAAGCAGACGGTTGAACCGCTTGACTTCAGTCAAATCGAAATCAGACGCGGAAAGCTTTTGACCGAAGATCTTCCACCAAATGAAAATAACGGCTACTTTAAGCGTTATGAAGTAACGGAAGATGGAGTATCGCCAAGGGTTATTCCTGGTGTGAAAAACGGAATTCACCATGTCACAGGGGTAGAGCATGCTGAAACCGGAAAACCTTCTGAGTCAGCAGCAAACCGGATGGCTCAAATGGATAAGCGTTTCCGTAAAATGGATAACATTCGTTTTAACACTCCGGTTTACAAAAATGCACCGCATGAGGATGCAGATTTATTGATTGTTGGATTTATTTCTACACGCGGGGCGATTGAAGAAGCAATGGGGCGTCTTGAACAAGATGGTTTGAAAGTAAACCATGCTCATATTCGATTGATTCATCCGTTCCCGACTGACGAGATTTTACCACTTGTGCAATCAGCGAAAAAAGTCATTGTAGTGGAAAATAATGCCACTGGCCAACTGGCAAATATCCTTAAAATGAATGTTGGTCATGCCGAGAAAATTCACAAACTTGTTAAATATGATGGAAACCCGTTCCTTCCGCATGAAGTACACACAAAATGTAAGGAGTTGTTCTAAATGGCCACTTTTAAAGACTTTCGAAACGATGTGAAACCTAACTGGTGTCCTGGCTGTGGCGACTTCTCTGTACAGGCGGCCATTCAACGGGCAGCTGCAAATGTTGGATTGCAACCAGAACAATTAGCGGTTATTTCCGGGATTGGCTGTTCAGGCCGTATCTCTGGATACATTAACTCATATGGCGTCCATGGAATTCACGGCCGTGCATTGCCGATTGCTCAAGGTGTGAAAATGGCAAACCGCGACCTGACTGTCATTGCAGCTGGTGGTGATGGTGATGGCTTTGCAATTGGGATGGGGCATACGATTCATGCAATCCGCCGCAATATCAATATTACTTACATCGTAATGGATAACCAAATTTACGGTTTAACAAAAGGGCAGACTTCACCTCGTTCAGCTGCTGGTTTTAAAACAAAATCAACACCAGAAGGATCAATTGAACAGGCGATTTCACCAATGGAAACGGCATTAACTGTCGGTGCAACTTTTGTTGCCCAAAGTTTCTCAACGGATTTGAAGGAATTAACTTCGATCATTGAAGCTGGTATCAAGCATGACGGATTCTCTTTCATTAATGTATTCAGCCCCTGTGTGACGTACAACAAAGTAAACACATATGACTGGTTTAAAGAGAATCTGACAAAGCTGTCAAGCATCGAAGGCTATGATCCTTCCAGCCGAGAAATGGCAATGCAAACGTTAATGGAACATAATGGCTTAGTAACCGGTCTTATCTACCAAAACACGGAACGCCCATCTTATCAGGAACTGGTTCCAGGATATTCGAAGCAGCCTCTAACCCAAGCTGATTTAAACCTTGATAAAGGGTATTTTGATAAATTAGTTACCGAGTTTATGTAAAAAAATCCTGCAGGAGACGCTCCTGCAGGATTTTTTTGGCTTTTGCTGAAAAAGTATTCAACATCTCGATAGTAACTGTCCCCTGGAATTTCTATTGTTTTCATTTCTTTTAACCTTTATACTATAATAATGTGCAGATATACCCACTCGTTATACAATCTGTAAGAAAGACCCTACACGAATTGAAATAAATTATGAGGAAGTTGATTTTATGAAAGGGGAACAATTGAAAAATGAATGAACAGCAAAGAATTGAAAATCAGCAAGTGAACGCTGCTAATTCTTCGGACAAAAAATCCGCCAAGGATTACAGCAAATATTTTGAAAGAGTTATTACCGCACCTTCATTAAAAGATGCAAAAAAGCGCGGAAAAGAAGAAGTAAACTATCAAAATGATTTTAAAATTCCTGAGGAATTCCAGGGTATGGGAAATGGGCGTAAATTCTATATCCGGACGTATGGCTGCCAAATGAATGAACATGACACGGAAGTAATGGCCGGAATCTTCATGGCACTTGGATATGAGCCAACCGAAACGGTTGAGGATGCCAATGTGATTCTTTTAAATACATGTGCCATTCGTGAAAATGCCGAAAACAAAGTATTTGGGGAAATCGGTCATTTAAAATCGCTCAAAATGGAGAAGCCGGACCTGTTGCTTGGTGTGTGCGGATGTATGTCACAGGAAGAATCAGTTGTCAACAAAATTTTAAGAACATATCAATACGTCGATATGATATTTGGCACTCATAATATCCATCGTTTGCCAAATATTTTGCATGAAGCGTATTTGTCAAAAGAAATGGTTGTCGAAGTTTGGTCAAAAGAAGGGGATGTCATTGAAAACCTTCCGAAAGTCCGACGCGGCAACATTAAAGCGTGGGTCAATATTATGTACGGCTGCGATAAATTCTGCACATACTGTATCGTACCGTTCACACGCGGGAAAGAGCGAAGCCGCCGGCCTGAAGAAATTATTCAAGAAGTGCGCCAATTGGCTGCCCATGGCTATCAGGAAATTACGTTACTTGGCCAAAATGTCAATGCCTATGGAAAAGATTTTACGGATATTCAATATGGACTAGGCGATCTAATGGACGAACTTCGCAAAATTGACATTCCGCGCATTCGCTTTACAACAAGCCATCCGCGTGATTTTGATGATCATTTGATTGAAGTCCTTGCAAAAGGCGGAAATTTAATGAATCACATTCACCTCCCAGTTCAATCAGGTTCGACAGACGTATTAAAAATCATGGCCCGGAAGTATTCACGCGAACAATATTTAGAATTGGTTCGTAAAATCAAGGCTGCTATCCCGGATGTGGCCTTAACGACAGATATTATTGTCGGCTATCCGAATGAAACAGAAGAGCAATTTGAAGAAACGCTATCCCTTTATCGTGAAGTAGGCTATGAATCTGCGTATACCTTCATATATTCGCCAAGAGAAGGAACACCTGCTGCCCAAATGAAGGATAATGTTCCAATGGAAGTAAAGAAAGAAAGGCTGCAGCGCTTAAACAATCTTGTTAATGAGCTGTCGGCCGAAGCGATGAAAAAATATCAAGGCCAAGTGGTTGAAGTGTTGGTCGAGGGCGAAAGCAAAAACAATCCGGATGTATTGGCCGGCTACACAAGCAAAAACAAGCTTGTTAATTTTACTGGTCCGAAAACAGCAATTGGAAAAATTGTGAAAGTGAAAATTACCGAAGCGAAAACATGGTCTTTAAATGGGGAAATGGTAGAAGAACTTAAACCATTAGAGGTGAAATAAGGTGGCGAAATACACAAAAGATGAAATCGTCGTCCGTGCGGAGGAACTGGCGCGGATGGTAGCGGAAACGGAAGAAGTAGATTTTTTCAAACGGGCGGAAGCTCAAATTCATGAAAATAAAAAAGTTCGAACAATGATTGATGAAATAAAGGGACTGCAAAAGCAGGCAGTTAATTTGCAACACTACGGTAAGCCGGAAGCTTTGAAAAAAGTGGAAGAAAAAATTGCACATATTGAACAAGAATTGGATGAAATCCCAGTCGTGCGGGAATTTAAACAATCACAGTTGGATGTCAATGAATTGCTCCAGATTATAGCCTCGACCATATCGAACACTGTAACCGATGAAATTATCCAATCAACAAGCGGCGATGTGCTGCGTGGTGAAACAGGCGCAAGTTTGAAACATGCAGAAGCTTGCGACTGCGATCCCGATCATGAATAAATAAAAACAGGCTAAAATTTGGCCTGTTTTTTTTGTTCTAGAAAATGCTAAATAATGTTGACCAGATTTTAACTAGAAGATCCTCGGAACCACTTGAGCAAGACCCACATAAAATGAACCATGACTAAACTTTTATCCCCTATTGCGAAAAATATATCGCACACTAGTCTAAAAATGAGCATAGGATGAAATGAAACTGAATGAGGAGGGTTCGCTCGAAATGGGAGAATACAGAGAGATAATTACAAAAGCCGTCGTTGCGAAAGGACGAAAATTCACCCAGTCCAATCATACGATTTGCCCGGCGCATAATCCAACAAGTATTCTTGGCTGTTGGATTATCAACCATAAATACGAAGCGAAAAAAGTAGGGAAAACGGTTGAGATACATGGCACATATGACATCAACGCTTGGTACTCCTTTAATGACAATACAAAAACAGAGGTAGTAACTGAACGTGTGCCCTACACGGATGTCATTAAGCTGAAGTATCGCGATCATGATTGCCTCGATGATGATGAAATCATCGCAAAAGTGCTTCAGCAGCCTAATTGTGTTGAAGCCGTTATTTCTCCGAACGGCAACAAAATCATTGTTCATGTCGAAAGGGAGTTCCTTGTTGAGGTGATTGGCGAAACAAAAGTTTGTGTCGCGATCAATCCAGAAGGCTGCTCGCATGATGACGACGATGAATGGGGATTGGAAGTTGATGACGAAGAATTCGAGGAATTAAATCCTGATTTCTTAGTCGGATCCGAAGAGGAGTAAACAAAACTAGGAAGATTTTGCTTCCTAGTTTTCTTTTTTTGCATATGATAGCATTTTAAACAGAAAAGTAGGCAAAAAATAACGAAAACGCTAGAATATAAGTACAGATTTACTGAAACAAATAGGGGCGAGGGATGTCAAATGGAGCTGAACGAATATCTACACGAAGTTGAAACGGAGTTATTAATGCAAATTGATCTTTATTCCGAAAACCCGTTTGACCCCATTGTTGTACGGAATCACTCCACAAAGTGGAAGACAATAGGAAATGGTAATTATGCTGCTGTATTTGTTCACGAAGCCAAACCAGAGTGGGTTGTAAAGGTTTATGGGCGAAACCCGGAAGAACTACAGAAGGAAGTCTCGGTTTATGAAAAATTAGGAAACCATAAATCATTTTCGAGGCTTTATGCATACGGCGAACGTTATCTTATCTTAAAAAGGCTGGAAGGGATTACGTTATTCAATGCACTGATACGAGGAGTGAAAATTCCCGAGAGCGTGATTCGTGATGTCGACCATGGATTAGCTTATGCCCGTTCTGTTGGCTTAAATCCATATGACATCCATGGTAAAAATGTCGTGATGAACAATGGAAGAGGCTATATTGTTGATGTCTCTGATTTTTATAAGAGTGGTTATGACAGCAAATGGAATGATTTGAAGAAAGCTTACTACCGGATCTATAAGCCTTTCATCCGCAAATGGCATCCGCCAATTCCGTTTGTGGTAGTTGATGGGATTCGCAGAGGTTACCGTTTTTATAAAAGAGCGAAGCGAAAATGGAAACGTTAAAGGGATATCGGCCGCGTAACAATCCCCTGATTTTTAACTAACTTATCGGTTGACAAGTTTTTGGTACGTAATTGTATATATCAATTTCCAGAGCACTTTTTTCTCGGAAATATTTTTTTGAATGTTCATTTTTATCTTAATAATATAAAATAAGAAAAAATAGACGTGTTTTTTCAGAACAGAATGGAGTAATGAAAATGAAAAAAACAATTACGGTAAGAGGGATCACAATTGGAGAAGGCATGCCCAAAATTTGTGTTCCTTTGACAGGCAGTACGTTGTCAGAGTTACTGGAAGAAACTGAATGTTTACGGTCGCTTGATTTTGATGTTGCAGAATGGAGAGCGGATTTTTTTGAACATGCCGAAGAACTAGAAAAAGTTTTGGCGGCATTGAAAGTTCTCCGGTCGAGCTTGCGAGATGATATACCACTTCTTTTTACCTTCCGTTCAGAAAATGAAGGCGGCCAAAAAGGAATCAGTCTTGAAAATTACGTTGAACTAAATAAAGCCATTATTGAATCAGGACAAGTCGAGCTAATCGATGTGGAGCTTTTTTGCGGTGACGAAATTGTCAAACAGCTTGTAGCGATTGCGCATGCGAAAAACGTTTTTGTTATTGTTTCAAATCATGATTTTACGAAAACGCCATCAAAAGAAGAGATCATTTCAAGACTTTGCAAAGCGCAGGAGTTGGGAGGGGATTTGCCGAAAATTGCTGTTATGCCAAAAGATGCTGCTGATGTTTTAACCTTGCTCGATGCTAGCAACACAATGATTGAAAAATTTGCGGATCGGCCGATTATCACGATGTCAATGGCGCAAAAAGGAATGATCAGCCGCCTTGCCGGAGAAGTATTTGGATCTGTTTTAACTTTTGGAGCTGCAAAGAAAGCTTCAGCACCTGGGCAAATTTCTGCAACAGTGCTTCGGGATATCTTGGCATTGCTCCACGAAAAAAAGTAATGTCCAGATCGTCAATCTTGAAAAAAGACCCTGAATATTCCGTCAATAAAAACGTTTTTTTTGCAGAGAGATATCGTTGGATTGTTAAAAATTTTTAAAATCAGTCTATTATCCTATTTTTTCCCATTCGAAGTTTTGTATAATATATATATAGACCTATAAGGTATATACATGTTCATGATCGTATGGCAATTTATTGCAGAAAAGGAGAAAAAGTGGTGAATGACATTGAAGTAACGGATAAGGAATTTCTGCGAAAGATGGAGGAGTCTTGCCCCTTTTTAAGACTGTCCAGCGATTTATTCTCCGTCCATTCCCTTGACAGTCGTTTTGTTTACGCTTCCCAATCAGCGAAGGAACTGCTCGGCTATATGTCGGATGAGCTGGTTTCAATCCCCCTTGCTGATTTATGCCACCCAAATGACCGTCACACGATTCAGTATTTCTTGCGGCACTATGAAGATTTTGAAAAATATCGGGTCATTTATCGGATTCGCAGAAAAACCGGTGAATATATTTGGCTCGAATCGCTTTTTATGCTCGATAAACAAGCAAATTTACTTTTTTGTACTTCACGGGATTTTACCGAGTACAAAACGACTGAAGAAGAATTGGAAGCGAATCGGACAAAATACCAGGCTCTCGTTGAGAGTTTTCAAGATACGGTAGGCATTATAACCGTTGACGGATATTGGGTTTACATGAACGCGGCGGGTAAAAAACTTTTTGGGATTACCAGTACAAGTGAAATGATCGGAAGGTCGGTTTTCGAACATGTACCCCAAGAGGAACATCGAAAAATTCGCGAACATATTGGTTCGCAACAAGAAAAAGAGCCTTTTGAGCTAACGATTTTGCGAACGGATCGGCAAATTCGGCATGCGGAAGCAAAAGTGATCCCAACCATCTATAGAGAGCGAAATACCTGTCAAATTGTCATCCGCGATTTGACAGAAAGAAAGAAAACGGAAGATATGATGCAACAGACGGAAAAACTGTCGGTTGTCGGCCATTTAGCGGCCGGTATTGCCCATGAAATCCGCAATCCGCTAACAGCCATCAAAGGGTTTACCCAGCTGATGAAACAAGAAGTGCCAAATTCGTATTTGGACGTGGTTTTAACGGAATTGGAAAGGGTTGAAAATATCGTAAGTGATCTGCTGATCCTTGCCAAACCGCAGGCTTCCGTTTTTGAAAAAGTCAATATGGAAAAGCTTTTGAACGATACGATTTTTCTGTTTCTATCAGAAGCCCATTTACATAACATTGAATTTTTCAGTGATTTTCAATTATCCGACCCTTTTATTGAAGGAGAAGGCGATAAACTGAAACAGGTCTATATTAATTTGCTAAAAAATGCAATTGAAGCCATGCCAGACGGCGGGCATATTTCGATAAAAGCGTATGAGAGAAACGAGAATTATTTAGTCACTCAAATCATCGATGAAGGCATTGGGATCCCGCCAGAACGGATCACAAGGCTGGGCGAACCTTTTTATAGCACAAAAGAAAAAGGGACTGGTCTCGGCTTAATGATCTGCAATCGAATTATAAAAAATCATAATGGTTCACTGAAAATTGACAGTTGTGAAAAAAATGGCACAACTGTGACGATCAAACTTCCGCGAAGGTGCAGCTAATTACATTCCAATGTAAGGGATGCTCATCTATTGTTTTGGATGAATAGTGAGAAGCTCCACCCTTCATAAGCAAAACGTCATTTGTCCATTTCTGGATATTGAAGACAATTTAATTAAAAGGCCAAACCATCTCCAAATTGATAAAGTCCTTTAATGCTCACGGGAAGTTTTCCTTCCGGCTTGCTGCCAAATAGGACATCCACTGCAGCATTCCAAGAGGAGGGAACGGGCGAGCCCCATCGGTCAATCGCGTAAGATGCTATATAGGCTCCAATTGCAGGAAAATGTTTTATATCATATGGAAGTCCCAAGGATAGAACAACGAGCGGTTTTCCGCTTGACTCCAAGGCTTTTACTAAGCGGATCTGTCCTTGTGAGAGGGTGCTTGCCGAATAAGTAGCAACAATTAGCCTATCTGCCTGGTTTGCCAAATTGGTTGCATTTTGAATCTCAGCGGCAGTTGGATCTGCTGAAGTAATGGTATGGGTTACCTTTCCGAATGTTTTGTGCCTAACGGATTGAATGATTGCTTCCATTTGCTTCCTTGATTCGAAAATTTCAGGGCCGACCACAAAGATCGTTGCATGCTTGTCGTTTGCCTTAAAGGGCAATACATTTTCATTTTTCAATACTGTAATTGATTTTTTGGCTGCTTTTGCAGCTATTTTTTTATGTTCCGGGTTGTTAACCACTTTTTTCGCATGAACAGGGTCTACATAACGATGATTAAATAGATCATATTTAACTTTTGCTGACAGAATTCGTTTTACGGAGTCGTTAACCCTTTTTTCCGTCAGTTCACCTGATTTAAAGGCATGGTATAAAGCATGATACGTTTCAAGCTGGTGTTTGTAAGACCCGGTTGCCATGACGATATCGGCGCCGGCATTGATGGCCATAACCGCTGCCTGCCCGGTTCCCCAATGGTGATCGATTGCATCCATACTCATCGAATCCGTTACGATAATTCCATTAAACCTCATTTGGTTTCTAAGAAGGCCTGTTACTACTTTTTTTGATAATGTGGCTGGAAGTTCCGCGTCAATCGAATCAATAATGACATGAGCAGTCATAATGGCATCGACGCCTGCCGCAATCGCTTCCTTAAACGGCGGAAGATGTATTTCCTCCAAGGTTTTTCGATCATAATTTACTGCTGCTAGATGCAAATGGGAATCGGCATTTGTATCTCCGTGTCCTGGAAAATGTTTCGCGGTCGCTACAACACCATTTTCCTGGTAACCTTTGATTTGGGCAACGGCCATTTGTGAAACAAGGTCTGTTTTTTCACCGAATGACCGGACACCGATCACTGGATTGGCAGGATTTGTGTTTACATCCGTGAGCGGTGAATAGTTCCAGTTGAAGCCCATTGCTTTAAGTTCAATTGCCGTTATTTTGGCAATCTGTTCGGCAGTTTTCCGATCTCTTGTTGCCCCGATTGCCATTTGCCGCGGGAAATCTGTTCCGTCCGTCACATGCTGATAGGGCCCATACTCCAGATCGCCGGAGATAAACAGCGGAATTTGCAGGCGGGTTTCAGAGGCCCATTTTTGCAGTTGGTTTGTAAATTTAGCGATTTTTTCCGCATTTGCCTTCCCATAATAAATGACTGATCCACTGCCATACGTCTTGATTAAGTGTTGAATGTGCTGATCCGAAGCTTGTCCATCTCGTACTGAAGGCATTACCAGCTGTCCGATTTTTTCTTTATCCGTCATGGTTAAAAGAATTTTGTGAACAAAATTGCTTGTGACCGGACCAGAAAGTGCGGCTGCAGTCGATTGTTCAACGGAAGCTTGGATACTCGTTTCTTGAGAAAGAATTGCTGAAACGAGAACAAAAATTATGAAACGCTTCCAACTATAATTTTTTCTTCGAGTGTTCGTTTTTAATAATGATTTCAAATTCTGCACCGCCCCAACTCTTTAATTCCCATATGATTCTCTATTATCATCCTTCCTTCTCCGGTCCACTATACTTGAAAAGGAGCAGGTAAATAAAAAACTGGGAAACAGAAATTTGTTTCCCAGTTTTTAATCAGTAAGTATTGATTTCAAAAAGATAGGCTAAAAGTGCAACATAGATGCAGCAGTGGATGATCGTCGTTAGCAAAAAACGTCCATTGTTAGTTTTATAGATGAATTGCCGGTTTGCAAGGCTTACGAAAAAGAGAATGGCGACAGGAATAAAATATCTTCCTTGTATACCGTAAACAATTGAATATCCTACAGGAGTATATCCGACATACAAGGCAGTATAAATAAGCAAAACAACTGCCGCCATACTAAACAGCATGATAAATTTGTCTGTTTTTCTCGAACTATGCTCAAGATCCGTCTCGTCATTCACAAGGCCAAATAACAACATTAAAAACAAATATGTGTAAATCACGATGTTTGGCGTTGAATAGTGATAAATGGTTACGACAATTCCAAGCATTCCTAAAAACTTGGATTCTCCCAATCTGATAAATGAATCAAGCAGGACCTTCCCGTACTGAATAGGGTGCGAAAGGATATATAAAATTTGTTCTTTCGGCGATACTCCTGAATGGGTTCTGACATCAGGAATCGATAAATTGGCAAGGTTTAACCAGTTCCATAGAAGATATGGGAGCACAAAACCTGCCAAAACGAACCCAGCTTTTTTGACAAAATCCTTCTTATCGACAAATTTCCATCGTGGAATAATGAAAAAAAGAAGGAATAACGGGAAGTAAACGATTTTCGAAACAACGATAAAAATTCCGATTCCGATGGTTGTCAACACATGTTTTCGCTTAATTTGCCCGACATTGCCATATGCTAAATAAAAAATATAAGAAACAAAAAGGAACGCGGATGAGATGATCATCGAATCGCCGGATAGTGTTGCTGCCTGATTTATCGACATTGGCAAAAGAGCAACAATGTAAAAGAGATTCTTTTTCACCGGAACGATTTTTAAGGCAGTATATACAATCGCCAAGTAGGCAAACAGGTTAAAGATTCTGCCAAGATACATCATCATCAGCGGTGATTGAAAGAAAATTCTGCCGATCGTTAGCCCGATTGCCTGCGGAATATAAATGGTCGGCGGATAGGATGAAGCATAATTGCGAATAAATATTCTTTTTTCAGGATTTAACGGCGTACGAAAGGCTTCTTTTACAATTTCGTATTGATAGCCTTTTCCGCTAATAAATTGTGTTTGGTGAATCGTATCCACAATGCTGATGGGGATTTCGTTTCCGAGCCCTTGCTTGGTGACTTGGTTAACAAACATTCCTTCGGATACTTCAAATGATCGTAAAAAATGATCAAATTCATCCAATTGATCAAACGGAGGAACGACCATCGTCAATACAAGTCCAACCGGTAGGGCGGTTACTAAAAATGCTTTGTGCAACTCCGTTTTATATTTCCTTAAACCAAAGACTGATAGGAAAAACAGGAACAGGAACAAGGCTCCAGCAAAAAGATAGCCGGATTGACTGATCAACGTTTTCTTCTTCAGCTCAAAAATGGAGAAGCGAAGATCCCCTTTTAACGTTCTGCCGTTCATGGTCAGCAGACCTTGCTGGTAATGATCACTCGCACTTTTCAATAAGCTGATCGATTGTCCCTTTCGAAGATTCTTCCCTGTAATCAGTAATTCGTATTTTTTTCCTTGTGCTCCGTAGATTTTTAGGAAGTCAAAATTTGTAAGTTTTTTGTCCTTTATTGTTTTCAAGTTAATGGTTTGGTTAGCCAGAATTTTTCCGCTTTCGCTTTCTATCAAGGCAAGATTCAAGGTTCCCTTTGTTTTTGAACTTGTCCGAAATAGCAGTTGAACGCGTGAAAAAGAGTCCCTTTTTGAAACAAAGGTTTGTGAAATGGTTAGATCCCCCGTAAGTTCGCCAAGGGTAGCGTCACTATAATTCTGTCCGGCGGCTGTAGATTCCAATTCTTTTGGTGCTGTGAATGATCCGCTGTTCTCGAAAATGACAAGCCCGAAAAGCAGAAGAACAACAATGGCAATTGTCCAAACAAACCAGTCATTCTTGAATTCGGTTTGAACAGGCCGTTTTACTTGTGTAAGCAAGATATTTCCTCCTTCACTCCGCTGATGCAGCTATTATCTGACAACTAAGTAAACACCGAGTAAAATGATCCCGGTACCGACCCATCTTGTTATCGGAATTTGTTCTTTAAACAGAAAAAGACCGACAAAAAGCGCCAGAACATATGCAATACTTTGCAATGGATATAAAAAGCTCAGCGGGAGTTTTGAAAGCAAATACATCCAAATGACCGTAGCCAGTATGTAAAGGACAAACCCTAAAAAAATAAAAGGGGAGAAGACAAACTGGAAGAATTTTTGGATCAGGCTGCCATGAAGCTGCAATTTTTCCAACCCAATTTTCCAGCTTGTTTGTCCCAAAACAAGAAAAAGAATATTTGTTAAAAGCAAAACATATTTCACCATAAAGCTGCTACCTCTCTGAACTCTTCATGTTGTGGAGATTCTCCACTTCTTTTTTTAATAAACCAACTTCCTGAACAAGCTGGGTAAATTTATTTGAAATTCGTGAAACCGTTAGGGTAAGGCTAAATATAAGAAAAAATTGAAAAATAAATGATAATAGAAATATAGCATTAACAGGTTGCTGGATACTTAATAACTGGGCAATTGTTTTGGCAATGTCCGAAAAAGCTGCCAAAAAAATATTCCCTACACTAAAAAACAGCCAAAGCAAAGAATACTTAAGCTCAAGACTGTACTTTCGAATCATATTGATAATCATGAGGAAGGTAACGATCGAAGCAATGAACAAGATGATTTGCAATTGAGCCGTAATCATTGGAATCTCCTTTCGAGCAAATGAGCGTAGCTTACGTCCATCCAATTTTCCGCAAGTTATCGATGAATATAGCCAGTGACACTTTAATCATATAATAGATCGATTTGAAGGAGGTAATGCTGGAACGCCCTCCAAACCTTTCATTCATCATCACCGGCACTTCCGAAATTTGAAAATGTTTTCTCAATAAGAAAGCGATCGACTCTGGTTCAGGATAATCGTGCGGATAGCGGTGGCTGAATTGTTCAATGACCTTGCGGTTACATGCGCGAAAACCAGAAGTCGGGTCTGTTATTCTTTTTTTCTCTAAAAGCTGAATTAAAAAGCTAAAATAAGTAATTCCCATTCTTCTGATAAAAGAAGATTGAAACCCTTCCTTTTTCAAATAACGCGAGCCAATGACCATATCCGCTTTTCCTTCTTTAATCGGTGCGATCAGATCGTTTATATAACCTGGATTATGCTGGCCGTCGCCATCTACTTGGATCGCGATATCATAACCGTGTTCCCATGCATATTTATAGCCCGTTTGCACAGCACCGCCGATTCCAAGATTGCATGGAAGGTCAATAACCTGAAAACCTAGCTTTCTACCAATCTCAGATGTGTGATCATTCGAACAATCATTGACAACGAGAATGTCAACAAAATCTATCTTTTGAAATTGAGCTGCAACTTTTTTTAAGCCCTCTTCTTCATTAAAAGCAGGGACAATTGCAAGTATTTTCATTGTTTTCTTCTCCTACCTTCGAGGATCCAAAATGATGAATTCGGTTCAATCATTGTGAGAAAAAATTTTTTTGCTATCATTAGAGGAAAACAAGAATTCAGTACGCCTCATTTTACACCATGTTTATTAAAAAACTTTTAAATTCATATTAATATTTACACATTTGTTTGAAACGAAACATGGAAAATACAGTATCGAGTGTAAATACAAAACAGATTATTGTTTTTAAGTGGAAAGTGTTTCTGAATGGGAACAGGAGCCGCATGAATAATCGAATTTTTTCTCTTTTATTAGGATGACATTTGCTGGCCGCCATTAACATGGAGCGTTTGGCCTGTTACAAATCGCGAGTCGTCAGAGGCGAGGTATACATACGTAGGGGCGAGTTCAAACGGTTGGCCCTGTCGATCCATTGGGTTGCCGGCTAAAGGAATTTGATCGGCAGAAAAGCTGGATGGAATCAGCGGAGTCCAGACGCGGCCGGGTGCTACCGCATTTACCCGAATCCCTTTTTTGACTAAATTGTTGGCCAATGCCCGTGTAAAACCAACAATTGCTGCTTTTGTCATTGTGTAATCAATCAATTGTTCATGCCCGATATAAGCAACAACCGATGCTGTGTTAATAATCGAACTCCCAGCTTTTAAGTGAGGCAATGCCGCCCTCGTTGTGTAAAAATGGGAATAAATATTTACTTTAAAGGTTTCATCAAATTGTTCATCAGAAATATCAAGCAGGCTTAATTGTTGAAATTGGATGCCGACATGGTTGCACAGGATATCCAGTTGTCCAAACGTTTCAATTGTTTTTTCGATAATCTCAATACACTGCTGTTTTTCCCTTACATCCCCTGGCAAAAGCAAACATCGCTGACCAAGCTCTTCGATTCTCGTTTTCGTCCGATTGGCATCTTCGTGTTCATCCAAGTATGATATCGCCACATTTGCCCCTTCTTTTGCAAAAGCAATGGCAGCTGCTGCGCCAATTCCGCTGTCCCCACCTGTAATTAAGGCAACCTTTCCCACTAATTTCTCACTGCCTTTGTAGTAAGGATTCTCGATAATGGGCCTTGGAACCATTAAACTTTCAAGGCCGGGCTGGTGAACCTGGCGCTGTTCAGGCACAGTGAGGGCAACATCTTCGTAACGGGTAATTTTCCCGTAGTTTGGATACATCGGGTAGGTTTGATTTGCCGGATGGACTCTATTTTCTTTTGACATGAAAATCCTCCTCAAAAGGTTCAATTCGAAATTAAAATATGTAATAAATGTAATTTGAGTGCCTGAAGAAATGGATTTTTGCAATTTTCAAGAAAGTCATCCATACGGTTTCGTTTTCCTTGCTGATCGAATAAATTGAGGTAAAGAAGGAGGGGAGTTTATGCATACCTATTATTATAACCCGGAAGTAACATGGTTAGTAGTGAACCATTCTGAAGAAAAAGAAGAGATTTTCTATAATACCAATCCCTTTTCGGTGAAAATTTCAAAAATTGGACCGAGACCGCCGTATTACTGCTATCCTAGATATGAACAATATTATCCAGTTATTTAGATCATTTAGTGTTGCAAATCATTCCCATTACAATTGTTTCGCAACAATGTCGAAGCTTACAATCTATTTAAAAACGTCAATTCAGCTATTTTTTCATAGGAAATACAACAGGCAATGTAGAAATAGTCGAAGTTTGCCATTTTCATTTAAATCGTGTGTTGCGAAAATCAGGGGGATGATGATGATAGAAGTCGAAAAATTGATCGATCAGTTCGCCTCAATCAAGGTAATTGGCGTTGGCGGGGGCGGCAATAATGCTGTAAACCGCATGATCGAGGATGGAGTCCAAAGGGTTCAATTTAATGGACGTGAAAACGGTCATGTCCCATAAAGGAACCGCCTTGATGGGAATTGGCATTGCAAAAGGGATTATCATGAATATTACTGGAGGCAGGAGTCTAAGTCTGTTTGAAGTTCAAGAGGCAGCTGATATCGTTGCATCTGCTTCGGATGATTTTTTTCGAAGACGGAAAAAACGAACACGGCCAACAAGATAATGATGAAAAAAGGCACCGAACCAATTATTCTATTTGGTCGGTGTCTTTTTTTGTTGTTTGATTACGTTTTATTAGTAAAATTATGTAAGTTACTAAAAGGAAAACAATTGCTGCAGAAATTATTTAAAAAATAACAGTGTTGAAGTCCTGCAGCCACCATTTATTTTACAAGAGATTTCTAAATATTAGTATAAATATAAGTTGACAATTGCAGAATTATAGGTATACTTAATTTATAAGGTAACTTAGTATACAAGTAGACAACATTAAAGATTAATTCGTTTTTCTGGTAGTGGTTTTTATTACTCAATGAGGTGATTGTATGAAAGACATTGGTGTTGAAGAACTTAAACAAAAAGCGATTGAACTTCGAAAAACAGCTCTGATAATGATTCACGAAGCACAGTCTGGGCATCCCGGCGGTTCTCTTTCTGCTGCCGATGTAGTAGCTGCCCTTTACTTTAAGGAAATGAATATTGATCCGACAAATCCTCAATGGGAAGATCGGGATCGGTTTGTGTTATCAAAAGGGCATGTTTGCCCGATCCAATACTCAGCATTAGCATTATTGGGTTATGTACCGTATGAAACGATCTATACATTAAGAAAGTATGGTTCTCCATTTCAAGGTCATCCGGACATGAAAAAGTGTCCTGGTATCGATATCTCAACCGGATCATTGGGTCAAGGACTTTCTTGTGCAGTTGGAATGGCACTAGGGGGAAAAAGGGATCTAAAAGATTATCGCGTATTCGCTATGTTAGGAGATGGGGAGTGTCAAGAAGGTCAGATTTGGGAAGCTGCCCAAAGTGCAGTAAAGTATCAGTTAGACAATTTAGTAGTTTTTGTTGATGATAATGGATTGCAAATTGATGGAACAACCGAAGAGGTTATGCCAAATCAAGATTTGGAAAAGAAATTTCAAGCTTTTGGATTTGAAACTAGAAGAATCAATGGACATTCAATGGAAGAGATCGTTGAAACTTTAAATTCTATTAGGGGAGTAACCAATGGAAAACCAAAATGTATTGTACTTAATACGGTAAAAGGTAAGGGGGTTTCGTTTATGGAGCATTCTGTTGGCTGGCATGGTGTTGCACCAAATGATGAAGAGTATCTTCAGGCAATCGAGGAGATAGCAGGGGGGTTAAAATAATGAGCATAATGGAAAAAAATACTTTAATTAAAAAAGCCACCAGAGAAGCTTTTGGAGATGAGATTGTGGAGTTGGGGAAAAAGAATAAAAATATTTATGTGGTGGATATTGATATTGGCAAGTCATGTAAGACAACACAATTTGCAAAACAATTACCAAATCAGCATGTAAATGTTGGTATAGCAGAGCAAAATGGCGCCGGTTTAGCAGCTGGACTTGCGACAACAGGCAAGATTCCTTTTGTAAGCACTTACGCCGTATTTGGTTCATTAAGGATGGCGGAACAGATTCGACAAGAAATTTGCTATCCTAATTTAAATGTAAAAATTGCCTGTTCACATGGTGGACTTACTCCTGCTAACGATGGAGCAAGCCATCAAAGTATCGAGGATATGGGAGTACTAAGAACAATTCCCAACATGACAGTGGTAATGGGTGCAGATTATTATTCTACTCGTAAATTAGTTGAACAGGCAGCAGTAACATATCAGCAGGTGTACCTTCGCTTTACTAGAGATGCAGTTCCAGTCATATATGGGGAAAATGAAGAATTTACGATTGGTAAAGCTAAGCAAATTAAGGATGGTACCGATATCGCCATTGTTGCTAACGGTGATACCGTATATCTTGCATTGGAAGCAACAAAGCAATTAGAAAAAGAAGGAATATCTGTAAAGCTACTAGACATGCATACTATTAAACCGCTTGACCGCGAAGCAATCGTTGAGTGCTTAAAAATTGGCAAAATTATTACAGTTGAGGATCATAATATTTTAAATGGCCTTGGAAGTGCGGTCTGTGAAGTAGTGGCTGAAGAAGGCAAGGGGATCGTGAAAAGAATGGGTGTTCAAGATCAATTCGGACAGTCCGCACCTTATGAAAAATTGTTAGAGATAAATGGAATTACAATAGAAAATATTGTAAAAACAGCGAAAGAAATGCTTCAGTAGGTGAATATATCAGAAGGGGAGAAAAAATATGTTTGAATTAAATGATAGAGTAGCGATCGTTACTGGCAGTGGTTCTAAGAAAGGAATTGGACGAACGATTGCTCTCACCCTAGCAAAACAAGGTGCAGCAGTGGTTGTTGCTGATATTAACATGGATGGAGTTCAGGAAACCGTTAATGAGATTAAGGAATCCGGTGGAAAAGCTTTAGGTGTGGAACTAAATGTAACCAGCAAAGAATCGAATGATTTAATGGTAGAAAAGGTTTTACAAACATTCGGCAGGATTGATATTTTGGTGAATAATGCAGGAATTTCACAAAAAGTAACGGTCGAAGAGATGACACTTGAAGACATAACGAGAATTTTTAATGTTAATATGTTTGGATTATTTTTGTGCACCCAAGCCGTATTAAAAACGATGAAGCAACAAAAATACGGCCGGATCGTTAACCTTTCCTCTGTATCAGCTAAACGAGGGGGTGGAGTATTTGGGGGGCCACACTATTCGGCTTCTAAAGCTGCCGTTTTAGGATTCTCAAAAAACCTTGCTCGAGAAGTTGCCCTCGATGGGATTACAGTTAACTGTGTTGCTCCGGGACTTGTAAATACGGATATTTGGAAATCCCTACCCGGAGACCAGGCACAAAAGGTAATAGACGGAATACCGATGGGAAGGCCAGGTGAAACAGAAGAAGTTGCTGCAACGATTGCTTTCTTAGTTTCAGAAGAAGCATCCTATATCACTGGAGAAGAAATCGATATTAATGGCGGTTCACACATGGATTAATAGATAGATTCTTATAGTAACAGGCATTTTATACAGAATGCCTGTTTTTCTATATGAAAACGGAAAAAATTTCTTAACAAATATTGGGTCAATTTTGATTAAGTTCAAAATTTTTCAAATTTATCTAAAGATTATTGCCCTATTAAAAAAATATCTTTATAATTATACATGTCTAATTACTAACTAAGAATACAATAAGTCAAACATAGAAAGGGGTGTTTTTTATCAATTTCAATCCAGTTTCCAGTAAAAAATTGTATATGCAGATTTATAATCAAATTCTTTCAGAAATCCAATCAGGCTCTTTTAAAATTGGTGATAAGCTACCGGCAGAAAGAGAGCTTTGCGAACAGTTTGGTGTAAGTCGTGCACCTATTCGCCAGGCTCTTAGCGCTTTGGAGTTGAATGGTCTAATCTATTCCCGCCAGGGAGAAGGTGTTTATGTAAAAAGCAATCAGATAGCGCCTGAGAGGTCAGAATCCGCTATTTTTTTTGATTCAATATCCCCGGAGGATATCGTTGAAGCAAGGATGTATATCGAGCCGCTTATTGTGAAATTTGCAGCACAAAGAGCTACTGATGAGGATATTGAGGATCTTCGTTCGACCATTCAAAAGATGGAGAAAGAGACAAATAATGGCGTATATGTGCCAGAAACAGATGAAAAATTACATTCTGGGGT